>NZ_JAEQAZ010000009.1 GCF_016654115.1 Streptomyces sp. MBT53 | reverse complement strand
CTTGGAATGTCCACCGACAGCTCCGAGTTACACCCGCTGCGACACCGGCCCGCACGTCACGCCTCCCCCACCCCGCCCGCTCCGTCGCCCGCCCCGCACAGCAGCAACTGGCGTGCGGTACGGGCCCGTTCATGGACCGGACCACACCGCGATCTACGACTCCTGCGCCGGGCCTGCCGCCGGCAGCGCCGGGTCGCCGCACTCGTCGCGCTCGGCTACTTCGTCGTCTTCCTCACCCTCACCGTCGCCTTCCCCTACGTCATGACCGCTCCCGCCCCCGGCGGCCTGCCTGTGGGCCTCTGCCTTGCTCTGGTCCAACTCCCCGTCACCTGGCTGGCCGTGCTCTTCTACGAGTACACCGCGCGACGCCACGTCGACCCCCTCGCCCGCCGGGTGCGCCACCAGACGCCGCACCCCCGCCACGAGCAGGTCGGGCCGTGACCGACTTCAAGGGCGCCGCTCAGTCGTGGTCACTCGTGGCGTTCTTCAGCGTCGTCACCCTCACCCTGCTGCTGTGCGTGGTCACCGGCCCCGACCGCGACGACCTCGACGAGTTCTACACCGGCTACCGGTTCCTCTCCCCGCTGCGCAACGGCCTGGCCATCGCCGGGGACTACATCTCCGCGGCCACCGTCCTGACCGTCGGCGGCATCATCGCGCTCTGCGGCTACGACGGTGTCGTCCTGGCCCTGAGCACCCTGCTGTCCCTGCTGCTCCTGATGTTCCTGCTGGCCGAACCGCTGCACCACACCGGCAGGTTCACCATGGGCGACGTGCTCGCCCGCCGGATGCCCGGCCGCGCGGTCCGCATCACCGCGTGCGCCGTCACCCTGGCCGCACTGGTGCCCATGATGGTCGTCCAACTCGCGGGCGTGGGGCAGCTGTTGGCGTACGTCCTCGGCTTCTCCGACAGCACCATGCGCACCGGCTGTGTCGTCGGGGCCGGAGGGCTGATGATCACCTACGCGGCCCTCGGAGGTATGCGCGGCACGGCACTGATCCAGATCCTGAAGACCGTGATCCTCCTCGGCTCGGGCCTGGTCGTCGCCGCGCTCATCCTGCACACCTTCCACTGGAGCCCCCCGGCCCTGTTCCGGACCGCCGCAAAGAACAGCGGGGCCGGTCCCGACTACCTGCACTACGGGCTCCAGTTCGCCGGCGGACGGCACCCCGCCCTCGACATGGTCAGCACCCAGTGCGCCATCGTGCTCGGCGGTGCGTCCCTCCCCCACGTGACCATGCGCATGTACACCGCGGGCAGCACCCGGCAGGTACGTCGCGCGATGTCCTGGGCCGTGTCGGCGGTCGCGCTGTTCATCGCCGTCATGACCGTCGTCGCCGTGGGCGCCACCGCGCTCATCGGCGCCAAGACCATCAGCGCCGCGGACCCGCGCGGCACCACCGCCTATCTCCTCGGGGCGCGCGCCGCGTTCGGCACCGACCTCTCCCGCCCGGAGAGCCTGCTGTTCACCACCGTCACCACGGCCATCTTCCTGACCCTGCTGGCCTCCGTGGCCAGCATGACCCTGGCCTGCGCCAACTCGCTCGCCCACGACATCGCGGCCCGTCCCGACACCCCGCCGCTGCGCGAAATGGCACTGGCACGCCTCGCCGCCCTGGCGGTGGGTATCCCCGTGATCGCGCTGGCGGTACTCGCCCAGCACCGGAGTCTCCAGCCCCTCGCCATCCTCTCCTTCTGTCTGGGCGCCTCGGCGATCGCCCCGGCGCTCCTCTACAGCCTCTTCTGGCGCCGCTACACCCGCGCCGGTCTGCTGGCCACTCTCATCGGCGGCACGGTCAGCGTCCTCGTCCTCCTCCCGGGCACCAGCCTGGTCTCCGGCACTCCCCAATCGGCTTTCCCCGACGCCGACTTCAACTGGTTCCCGTTCACCACGACCGCCCTCGTCTCCGTCCCGGCCGGGTTCCTCAGCGGCCTCGTCGCCACCGTCCTGTCCCGCAGAAGGTCCGACGCCCGCGCACGCAACCGCTACGAAGCCATCGAGCCCGTCCTGCTGGCCGGACCGGCGCAACCCAGGAACGGATGACCACCCGCCGACGAAACGGGCCGAAGTCGGAGCCGGGGGCCGGGGCCCCCGGCTCATCACGCCCTGTCAGCCGGCGGCGAACTGGCGCAACGCGTCCGCGGAACCGTTGAACCGGTCGTGGTCACCGACCGTCTGCCCCGTGGACGTGTACTGCCACATCGTCTGCGCCGACCAGCCCGCCGGAAGCGCCCCCACCGACGAGGCGTACCGGGCCACCCACAAGGGGTTCGTGGCACCGAAGCCCCGGTAGCTCCCGGTGCAGGCGTTCCACCAGCTGGTGGCCGTGTAGATCACGGCATCACGACCGGTGCGGGCCTTGTAGCGGTTCAGGAAGTCACCGATCCAGGTGACCATACCGCTCGTGGACTTGCCGTAGCAGGCGTCCCCGTAGGGATTCCACTCGATGTCGAGTGCCCCCGGCAGCGTCCGGCCGTCGCCCGACCAGCCCCCTCCGTGGTTCACGAAGTAGTCGGCCTGCGCGGCCCCACTGCTCCCGTCCGGTGTGGCGAAGTGGTAGGCCCCACGGACCATGCCGACGTCGTACGCGCCCTCGTACTGGTCGTCGTAGTACGGGTTTCGGTAGGAGGTGCCTTCGGTGGCCTTCGTATAGGCCCACCTGGTACCGGCGCTCCACAGGGTGGGCCACGCCACGGCACGCTGATAGCTGGAGACATCGACGCCCTCGGTCTGCCCGGCCCGCTCCTCCGGGGACACCGCACCGGTCCTGCCGGCCGTCCCGTCATGGGCCAGGACGCCGATGCCCATGTAGGCGCTGCCCCGCACGGGCATGGGTTCGGCCGTGGTCGGCGCGGGGGCCATACCGGTCACGGTGAGGAGAAGGCCGGACACCACCACGGCCACGCACAGACGGGAGAACCCGTCCCAGGTTGATATTCGTCGTCGCATACCGCCTATACGAACCGTAACCGCCCCGTACCGCACGTCATGTACCGCCAACCACGTCGACGAGGACGTACGACGACGTGATCTCCTGTGTCGAGGCCGACCCGGAGAGGTTCGCCCGCACAGGAGTGGAGTGGGGAAGAGCAGTGACGAACGAGCATGACCTGGACGCCGCGCTGCGCGTGGCCGTGGAGCTGGCCGAGTGGGCCTCGGAGACGATCCGCAACGGCAACGCCGGAGCCTCGGGCCCGGTCCGGCAGAAGGCGAGCCCGGCCGACATCGTCACGGACACGGACGAGGCGGTGGAACGGCACGTCCGGTCGGTGCTGCGCCGCGAGTTCCCCGGCTGGGGCATCGACGGCGAGGAGTACGGCGTCGAGGAGGGCACGTCGGACGCCCCGCATTGGGTGATCGACCCCGTGGACGGAACCACCAACTACGCCCACGGGCTTGGCTGGTGCTCCTTCTCCCTGGGCCTCGCGCGGCCGGACGGCTCCCCTCTGCTGGGCCTGGTCGCGGACCCGTGGCGGCGCGAGGTGTTCACGGCCGTACTGGGCAAGGGGGCGCACCTGAACGGCGTCCCGATCCACGCGGCCGACCACACGACACTGACCGGCCATGTGTTCATGACGGAGTGGGCGGCGCACGCGCACTGGCCCGGCCTGGACGCCTTGATGGCCCGACTGGCCGATCGGCACTGCACGGTTCGTGTGATGGGTTCGACGGCACTGTCCCTGGTGCAGGTCGCGGCCGGCCGGGCAGCCGCCGCCGCGATCGGCGAGTTCCACCCGGTGGACGGTCTCCCGGCGCTGCTCATCGCGACGGAGGCGGGGGCGGTCGCGTGGCCTCAACTTCCGTCCTACGACGAACCGTTGCTGCTGGCCGCGCCCGGAGTCGCGGCGGAGGCACGGGAGTTGTGGCAGGCGACGGTCAGTGCTCCGGTCCCGCGACAGTGACGACGACCTTGCCCTGCGGGTGGCCGTTCTCCAAGTAGCGGACGGCGTCGGCGGCTTCGGATAGCGGAAAGGTACGGGCGACCACGGGAGTGACCTCGCCCTTGTCGATGATCGCGTTGAGAGTCAGGAGGTCCGCACGGCGTACGACCGCGAGCATGCCCTGGAGCTTCTGGCCCCCGAGCAGCGAACGCAGTCCCATCTCCATGCGGATGCCCGCGTCGGCGAACCATTGGCTCCCGCCTTCTCCGCCGACGCGGACAAGGGTGCCGTGCGGAGTGAGCACGCCGCGCAGGAGGGAGACGCTGCGGTTTCCGGCGGCGTCGAGGACGACGTCGTAGCGGCGCGGCCGGTCGGTGATCTCCTCGCGGGTGTAGTCGATGACGTCGACGGCACCCAGGGACCGGACGAAGTCCGCCGCGTCCGGACCGCAGACCGCAGTCACCTCGGCGCCTTGCGCGGTGGCGAGTTGGACGGCGAAGCTGCCCACTCCGCCCGAGGCGCCGATGACCAGGACCTGTTGGCCCGGTCGCAGACCGGCCTTGGCGTGCAGCGCCTGGAGGGCGGTGACACCGGAACAGGGCACTGCGGCGGCCTGTTCGAAGGTGAGGCTGTCGGGTTTGTGCGCGATCGCACCCGCCTTGGCCAGGGCGAACTCCGCGAAGGAGCCGCGGCTTTGGCCGTAGACGGCGTCTCCGGGGCCGAGGTCGCTCACGCCGGGGCCGACCGCTTCGATCACCCCCGCGACGTCCCAGCCCGGGACGGGGTTCTTCGGCCTGCGCAGCCCGAAGACGAGCCGCGCGGGGTAGGGCAGCCCGGTCATCAGATGCCAGACGTCGGGCCCTGCACCGGCGGCCCGCACACGGATCAACACCTCGTCGGGGCCGGGCGCCGGGCGGTCGATGTCCCGCAACTCCAGTACGTCCGCCGGGCCGTAGACATCCTGCACGATGGCTTTCAAGGTGGTTGCCCTCCGTTCAGGTCGGGGCACGCACCCAGCATCCCGCGAAATCTATCGGTCCTCGACGTGTTCAACAGGACAGGAGGTGACGGCTGATTCCGAGTCCCGTCCTCGCTCCGGATCTGTCGTCCGCGTGCGGACCGCCAGGCGGACAGTTCCGGTGACCGGCACCACCAGCAGCGCGAACGCCCAGGCGAACGGGGCGAGTTGACTGTTCGTCACCGCTGTCACCACGCTGAGCAGGGCCGAGGCCAGAGCCAGGACCATCGTCTGCCCGAGGTTCTGCGCGGTCTGCATCGCGCTGCTCGCATAGCCCTGTCCGCCGGCCGGGGCGTGGTTGAGGGACAGCAGGGTCAGCGAAGGCGTCGCGAGCCCCATGCCGACGGCGGCCAGCACCATCGACGACACCGCCATGGCCGCGGGCACGGCGGGCAGGACGCACACCACGGCCGACACGACCGCCGCCGCCATCACCCCGGCCCCGACCGCGACAAGCCAGTGCCGCGACACCCGGCCCTGCAGCCGCCCCTGCAGCCAGGACGCCCCGGCCCAGGCGAGCGCGGCCCCGGTGAAGGCGAGCCCCGTCACCACGCCCGGCACGCGTCGCGCCGTACTCAACATCAGCGGTACGAACGCCTCCAGCGTGAAATAGGCGCCGGACGTCAGCGCCCGCAGCAGCACCGTCGCGGGGAGCCCGCTCCCGGCCCGCCAAGTGGCCGACGGCAGCAGTCTCGGCGCGAACGCCACGAGCAGCGCCAGTCCGGACACCGTGCACACCACGTGCCGTACGTCCCAGGCGGAGACACCGTACTGAGTGAGCGCCGCCGCCGCGCTCACCGCCAGCGCGGCCGACAGCGCGGGACGCCGTACCGGACCCTCACTCCCTGAGTCACCGTGCGAAGCCTCCGCTCCCCGCCCGCGCAGCAGCAGCACCGCTGTCACCGCCGGGAGGAGGGTGAATCCCGCGAGGCCGAAGAACACCGCGCGCCAGGACCACCACGCGGCCACGAGTCCGGCGAGCGGCGGACCGGCCAGGGACGGCACGATCCAGCAGGCGCTCATCAGGGCCAGGGCGCGGGCCCGCAGGTGATCCGGGTAGGCCTGCCCGATGGCCACGTTGACGGACACCGCCACCAGTCCGGCCGCGATGCCGTCCGTGAAACGTCCCAGGGCCAGTTGCCAGATGGTCGTACTCGTCGCGGAGACGAGCAGGGTGACGACGGTCAGGGCCACCCCGGCCATCAGCGGCCGACGCGGCCCGGCACGGTCCGCCCAGGTCCCGCCCAGCACCCCGCCGAGCAGGCTCGCGGCGACGAACGCCCCGGCCACCAACGGATACAGCACCACCCCGTCGAGATCCCTGGCGGCCACCGGCAGCAACGGCATCACCGCCAGCGCGGCGAACCCCGTCAGGAACATCACCGCCGCGAAACTCGCGGTCGCGGCCAGGTGCGTACGGGAGAACAGCCCGGACGGAGGTGGAGGCGGAGGAACAGGAGCGACGGGTGCGGGGCGGCGACGTCGGGTCACGGACAGAAAGGTATGCACCAACTCGGGGCAGGGCCAACGTATTAGATCCCCGCGCTCCCGGTATCGGGCATCAGACCGAGGCGCTCGGCTTCGCCGCCGCCGTCAGGACGTACTGGAGGCGGCGTGCCACGTTGAGGTGGTCCGCCGTCCAGATGATGCGGACGGCGGTGGCCGTGGCACGTCCGTCGTCGTCGCGCAGGTCGCGGCGCAGGGAGTCGACGAGTCGCGCCTCCTCCTCCGGATCGCGTGCCAACGGGGCCGGTACGGCGCTGTGTTGACCGAGTCCGGCGGCCAGGTCGCGGTACCAGTCGGAGAGCCGGACGACGGTGTCGAGGAGGATCAGCCGGGCCTCGGAGCGGTCGGGCTGGATCTGTTCGTCGCCGCCGTTGCGCTGCCACAGCTCCAGCACCGCGTCCGCGGCCAGGCGCAGTCCTACGATCCCGGTGACCAGGGTGGTCATGTCGGAGAGCCGTACCGGTTTGGCGCCGCGTTCGGCGAGGTAGCTGCGGAAGGCGTCGTCGAGCCGGCGGGCCGCGGCGGCCGCCTGCCGGCTCGCCTCCAGCGGTGCGTCGGTCGGCAGGCAGCCGATGCTGCAGCGACTGGCCGCGTACTCGACCGCGTCCGCGAGATAGCGGGCGCTGGCGTCGTACGCGGCGGACAGCGCCCGGTCCACGGCGGCCCCGGCACCTCGCGGCCAGAAGAACAGCCCCACCAGCACACTCACGGCGCAGCCCAGGGCGATGTCCTGGATCCGCAGCAGCACGATGTGCCAGTCGGGGTCCTGGCCGATGTTGAACAGGATGACCAGGGCGACGGTGAAGGCCGCCTGTCCGGCCGCGAAAGAGATCGCGGCGGGGGCGATACCGGCGACGAGCACGGCGACGGGCAGCAGGAACCAGAGCAGGGTGCCGTGGTGGCCGATGAGCTGGAGCAGTCCTACCCCCACGAGCGAACCGGCCAGGGTGCCGCCGAGGGCGCGCAGCGCGTTCTGCCCGGTGTTGAGCGCGTTGGAGCGCAGCACCGACAGGGTGCCGAGCAGTACCCAGAAGGAGTGCTGGACTCCTGTCGCGTTCGCCAGCGCCACCGCGATGCCGAGACCGAGCGCGCCCCGGAGGCTGTTGTGCAGCCAGACCGAGCGCGGCTCCAGGTGGGCGGCGGCGCGTTCGACGGCCGATCCCAGGGGCTGGGTCAGTGCGCCGGGTTCGCCGCCGAGCAGCCGCTCCGGCCAGCTGCGCCGCTCGGCGGCCGCGGCGAGGTCCACGTTGCCGGCGATCTGCAGGGTGGCGAAGCCCAACTCCTGGGCGCGGAACGACAGATCGAGGGTCTCGATGAAGGCGCGGACCTCCGATTCCGTGCGGGGCTTCGGCTGTTCCACGGGCAGCCGGTGGGTGGCGCCGTCCTCCATGCCGTCCATCGCCGCGCGCAGGTTCACCAGGGCGGCGCGCAGGGCGTCGGGCGCTTCGCGCGGGGAGTCGAGGAGTACGGCCGCCTCGTCCAGGGCCGTGGCCGCCGCCCGCCGTACGGTACGTGCGTCGATGTCGCAGACCCGGCGTTCGTCCGACGCGGGGCCGCTGTCCTCCACGATGGCGCTGAGCCAGGTGAGTTCGTCGACCAGGCGGACCAGTGCGCGGGAGCCGACGGACAGGCCGGTGGGCCGGTAGGGAGTGGCGTCGAAGGCGGCGCGCAGGTCCGCCGCCGCGGCGGTGGCCCGGTCGGCGGCGACCTCGCACTGCCGGGCGGTCGGCGCCTGCGGCCCGCCGTCCAGCCAGGAGGCGTCGGTGCGCAGCTGCGCAGCCGCCGCGCGGCAGACCCGGGCGGCGGGCGCACTGAGCGGATCCATGGTGGAGCGAGGCCACAGCAGGGAGATCGCGAGCATGGCGGCGGCCGCGGCGAGGCCCGCTCCCGCGAGCCGGTCGGGCAGTTGCGACAGCGGGGCCGGTGAGGTCACGGGGAGGATGAAGGCCAGCAGCAGCGCGGTCGAGGCGCCCGCGAGAACGGAGCTGACCACGCCCGAGAAGAGCACCAGGAAGCCCACTACGACCATGGTGGCGACCGCCAGCCAGTCCGTCCGCGCCACCAGCGTGCCGAGAGAGATGAGCGCCGCCCAGCCCAGCGCGAGACCCACGTGGGCCCGCAGCCGCTGCACCATCGGGCCGGTGAACTCGACCAGCAGAAGCATCGAGAACGACCCGAACGCCGCGTAGGTCGCCATCGTCGAGGACTTCAGCAGTTGGCCGCACAGGGCGAACAACGCGGGCATCACCAGCGCGGTGCGTGCGGCCCTGCGCGTGGCCGCGAGCCCCGGATCATGGTCACGCAACCACGCCGGAATCCGCCTGGGCAGGCCGTGCCAAGGATTCTCCATACGCCGGCGCACCTCCAGCCCGCGCAGCACCCACGTGCCCCGCCATACCCGAGTATCCGCCATGCCCGCCGATCACCCACCCTGCCGCCGTCACTCACGCCTCGGTGAGGAGGGCGATCGTCTCGGGGTGAGGGCCGTGGTTCGCCCACTCCAGCGGGGTCCGGCCGGTGCCGTGATCCTCCCGTGCGTTCGGGTCGGCGCCGTGCGCCAGCAGTTCGCGAACCGTGTCGGTGTGTCCCCAGCAGGCCGCCGCGCACAACGGCAGGCCTTCCGCGCCGATGCCGCTGCTTTCGGCGTCGGGGAGAGCGCCGGCCGACAGGAGCAGGCGGACGATCGCGGCTTCCCCGTTCACGGAGGCGGCGTAGAGCGGCGTGGTGCCCTCGCTGTCGGCTCGCCGGGAGTCGGCACCGGCACGCAGAACCGCCTTCGCCACACCGATGTCGCCCACCACGATCGCCCCGAAGAGCCGCCGGGAGAGCTTCTTCTGCTGCCGCTGTTTCATGGGCCGAGATTAGAGGGCGGCTACGTGGCCGAGCCGCCCATTTCCCCGAGGGGCCACCGGGTGATGATGGGCGCCATGGCTTTGACGACGGCGTTCACGAAGCTCTTCGGAGTGCAACACCCCATCGCCCTGGCGCCGATGGGCGGATCGGCCGGTGGTGCGCTGACCGCGGCCGTCTCCCGTGGGGGTGGGCTCGGTCTGCTGGGCAGCGCCAACGGTGAACGCGACTGGCTGGCGCGGGAGTTGGCCATCGTCACCGAGAGCACCACGAACCCGTGGGGAATCGGCTTCCTCGCCTGGCAGACAGATGTGGCCGCGGTGGAGCACGCCCTGGAACACCAACCCCAGGCGGTGATGCTGTCGTTCGGGGATCCGAGCCCGTTCGCCGAGCGAATTCGCCGCTCAGGTACGGCACTTGTCATCCAGGTAACCGATCTGGAGGAGGCCAGGCGGGCGGTGGATCTGGGCGCCGACGTCATCGTGGCCCAGGGTTCCGAGAGCGGTGGCCACGGCGCCCTGCACGGTCGGTCCACGCTGCCCTTCGTGCCGGTCGTCGTCGATCTGGCCGCTCCCGTACCCGTACTCGCCGCCGGTGGCATCGCCGACGGCCGTGGCCTGGCCGCCGCTCTCGCCCTGGGAGCCGCCGGCGCACTCATCGGCACCCGCTTCCAGGCGACCACCGAAGCCCTGGTCGCCCCTTCGACCAGCGAGGCCATCGTCCAGGGCCACGGCGCGGACACCGAGCGCAACAGGATCCTCGACATCGCCCGAGGCTCCAGCTGGCCGTCGAAGTACACCGCCCGCACGCTCGGCCACCCGTTCCTCGACCAGTGGCGCGGCCGGGAGACGGAGCTCGCCGACGATCCCCACGCCCGACACGCCTACCAAGTCGCCCTGTCCCAGGGCGAGATACCGCCCCTGCCCGTGTGGGCCGGTGAAGCCGTCGACCTGATCAACGACCTGCCGTCGGCCGCCGACCTCGTCAACTCGCTTGCCACCCAGGCCGAGGAGGCACTGGCCCGAGCCGGAAGGGAGACCTGACCCCGACTGACGTCACGTCAGAGCTGGCTTGCGGGCGAGGATCTGGATCCCCGTCGACTCATGGCCGTTCATCGTGGACACCGTCACGGTCCGGGTGTCGATACCTTCGAAGTCCGCGAGCAGGGCGGCGAGCCACTCACGGGAGTGGTGGCGGCACACGGCGCCGTCGCCCGTCTGGAACACGCCGTAACTGACGTCGCCCTGACCGCCGTTGAGGGTGGCGTAGCGGTCGTAGCGGCTGCGGTTGCGCTCGTCGTCCTGCATCAGGAGGTCGCTGACGTAGAGGACTCCGCCGGGCTTGAGGACGCGGTGCAGTTCGGCGATCAGCCGGCGTTGGGCTTCGTCGCCCGGGACGCACGTCAGTACGGCGAAGAGCAGAACCATGTCGAAGTCCGCGTCCGGGGAGGGCAGGGACGGAGGTGTGTCGAGGGTGGTGAAGTGCATGGCAGGGTGCAGGTGTTGGGCGCGCTCGATCATCGCCGGTGAGATGTCGGCCCCTGTCAGATTGCGGAAACCGCGCTGTTGGAGTTCGTCCATCGTGCGGCCGTATCCGCATCCGTAGTCGAGAATCGCGGCCTGTCCGCTGATCCCCTCGAGCCAGGGCAGATGGAGGGGGTGCGTGAAGGTCTTCGTGGCCGCGGCGGCATCCCAGTAGGGGATCTGGGTGTCGAGGTGGTCGGACACGGTGGATTCCTTTCCGCGGAACAGCAGAGGGCGGCCATCCTGCCCAGGCCTTCAACCGCAAGCCTAGGACGCCTCCTGGACGCAGGACCGTGCCTCAGGCGGTGTACCGGCCGAGGTCGCTGTCCGACCACTCCCTGCGCGGGTGACGCCGATTCCGGCGACGACCACGCAGGCGATGCCGGCGGCGGGTGCCGGGCCGGGGGGCTGGGCATGGGCCTGCTCGCCGAGAGTCTCGCGCGCATCGACTACGGTCCTGGTCGCCACGTAGACCGAACTGCCGGGCCAGGGCCCGCCGGCCCACCGATGTCCCGACATTGACGATCACTCCGCCGATCGCCTCCAGGAGAAGCTGCCGTGCAGCGCCCGCGCGGTGCGGATGATGCGCTCGGGCTCTCCTGCGAAGGTGATTGTCCGCGGCCAGTGGGCCCCGGCTAGAGTCGCCGGATGCGACGAAGGACAGGTGTGGCGGCAGCCGGCGTGGCGGTCCTGGCCTGGGGCGAGTGGCTGAACCGGCGCTGGTCCCGAACTCTCGTGGGAGACGACGAGGGTGATGCCGAGGCCGTGGTCGTGCTGGGATACCGGAACCCTCAGGCGACGGCGAACCTCATCAACCGTTGGCGCGTCCGCGCCGGACTTCGCTCCCGCACCGATGACAGCGCACACGACACCCGCGTGATCTTCAGCGGCGGTACGACCAGCGGTGGCGTCTCAGAAGCCCAACTGATGGCCGACTACGCCCGATCGGTGCTCCAGTTCGACGGCACAGTGCTCCTCGAGGAGGAGAGCCGGACGACGTGGGAGAACGTCACCTACGTGATCCCGCTGCTCGAGGACGTCGACCGCATCAAGTTCGCCTCCCAGCCCGCCCACGCCCTCAAGGCCCGCGCCTACTTGCGGCGACAGCGCCCCGATCTCGCGAAGAAGCTGGTCCGCGCGGACGACTACCGCCCCGGCGAATGGCTCCTCGTCAAACCGCTGCTGGCGCTGTACGGGCTCTGGACACTCCGCGGCCTGAACACCGACGAGCGAAGGTCCACGCCTGACTGACCATCAACTCTGGCTCTCCTGACCCGAGTTGGTCAGCAGCAACCCATCAGGCTTCTCCGGCCCCCAGCACGTACAGCCCCGGAAGATTCACCACGATCGCCTCCTGCGTGCTGCGGGCGATCACGACCACGGCCTCTTCCGCCGGGTCGGGGTTCTCCTCGCGGTGCGGGACGAACGGTGGCACGAAGATGTAGTCGCCGGGTGACGTGCGCAGGCGGATCTCCTCCGGCCGCGAACCCGCGTCGTCGAGGAAGACGAACTCGGGGTGCCCGCTGACCACGTAGATCGCGGTCTCGGATTCGCCGTGGTGGTGGTCGGAGGAGGCTGTCGAGGGGGCGACGTGCGTCTGGCCCATCCACAGTTTCTCGGAGCCGACCGTCTTCCCGCTCACCGCGGCGAACCTGCGCATGCCCCCGCTCTGCGCCGTGTCGCCGTCGAGGGCATCGGCGCGGACGTGGTGCAGACGGGTGCGCAGGGGGGCTGCCGGCTGCCCTGCGGCGTCGTGGAGATGGGGGTGGAAACCTTCGCCGGGGGTGGTCAGCGGCTCGCTCATGGTTGGCGACGCTAGAGCCGCCCCGAAAAGGATGTCAAGAGGTGTCCATTGTCCTTCACCTGCGGCAATGTTCCCGCAATGTACGAGGGACTGGACGGGCGATCCCGTGCGGGGAACCTGTGGAAGTCCTCGTGCCGGGCTCCGCGTCGGGCATTATGTGCGCATGCATATCTCCGCGAAGGCGGACTACGCCACGCGGGCCCTGTTGGAGCTCGCCTGCGAACCTGCCCGTCCGCTCACGTGCGAGGCGATCGCCTCCTCGCAGCAGATCCCGTTCCGGTTCCTGAAGTCCGTGGTGGGCGAGTTGCGCAGAGCCGGTCTGGTGCGCAGCCAGCGTGGCTGCGAGGGCGGCTACTGGCTCGGCCGGCCCGCCGACGAGATCACGCTCCTGGACGTGTCCCGCGCCGTCGACGGCGAGTTGATCACCCTGCGCGGCGAACCGCTGGCCGGGCTCGACTACCCGGGTCCCGCCTCCGGCCTGCCCGGGGTGTGGCGCCGTATCGAGGACGAGGCCGCCGCCGTGCTGGGTGGCACGACCCTCGCCACCCTGCTGCCCGCCGCCGCCGACGAACACGCGACGGCCGAGCAGTTGAGCCGCCGGGGAGCCGCATGACGATTCCCGCGGGTCAACTCCCGGTCGAAGTGGTCGAGTTCACCGACCCCCTGTGTCCCTGGGCCTGGGGATCCGAGCCCGTGTTCCGCCGGCTCCGGGCGGCCTTCGCGGGACAGGTCCGCTGGCGTCGCGCGTACTGCATCCTCTTCGACCACGACGACGACCCGGCGCCCGACCCCGCCGCGGAGACCGCCTGGTACGCGCGCTACGTCGAGGACATCACCGCCCACACCCACGCCCCACGGGCCGTCCGGCTGAGCCGGGTGGCCGCGAGTTCCTGGCCGGCCTCCCTGGTCGCCAAGGCGGCCGAAGCACAAGGCGCCGAGGTGGCCGATCGGGCGCTACGGCGGCTGCGGGAAAGCGTGTTCGTGCTCGGGGAGCCCGCGGACACGGCCGAGTCGGCGATCTCCGCGGTGTCGGGCGTACCCGGCCTCGATGTCGACCGGCTCGCGGCCGACGCGGCGTCGGACGAAGTACTGGAACGAGTCCGCGCCGATCACGCCGAGGCGCGTCGTCCGGTCGACGAGGTGCTGTCGGTGCACGGATGCGAGTCACCGCATCCCGGCGCCGCCAAGGAGACCCCGGACGGTCAACACCGTTACGCGCTACCGACGTTGCTCGTGCGCGGCGCTACCGGCCGCCGTGCCGTGCCCGGTTGGCGGCCGTACGAGGAGTACGTCTCGGCCGTCGTCGGACTCGGCCAGGAACTGGTGCCCGCTCGCACGGAGTTGCCCGCGAAGGAGGCGCTCGCGCGGTACCGGACCCTCACCGAGCCGGAGCGCGCCTCGCTGACCGACGGCCGCCCGTGGGTCCCCGGTGACGCCGTCCGCGTCGAGACCGGCAACGGGCCGCTGTGGCTGCACCCGGACGAGGCCGCGGTGCACCCCGCACTGACCCGCAGTCCCTGACAGGCCTCTGAGCAGCGGTCAGAGACCGTCCCGCCCAATGAGACACCAATTGGTGTCCATTGACAGTCTCCGGCGACCGGCCCCAGGATGTGCAGCATGCTCACGACGCACCCCGGTGTGGTGTGCCGCTACGTGGACCTGCGGCGCACCTGTAGCGCTCTCTGTCGCTGACCCGCCGCCCCCGGCCCACAGGCGCCTGACCTCGTTCCCGTAGGTACCGGCGCCCCACCGCCTCGCCGACCGGCGCCCGCCTTCTCGCGCCGCGCCGTTCCCCTCGCGCTTCGTCGCCCCTCCCTGCCTCCGTTTCCCGGCTCTCTCCCGTGATCCGCCGACGCCTCATGTCCGGGCGCGGTATGCCTCCGTGCGTCTCGAAGCCGCACCGGCATGTCCGTCGCTCAGCTCCGTGCGGTGTGCGGTTCCCGGGTGTGCCGCCCTCGCTTCCTTTCCGCTGCCCCGGCGCGGCCGGGAGCCCTCGAAGAAAGAAACAAAGATGTCCGGACGACTCACGCCTCGCAGCCGGCGGGCGGCTTTCCGACCCGGCAGACTGCGTGCCGCCGCCCTGGGTACCGCCCTCGCCTCCGTGCTCGTCCCCGCGCTCAGCGCCTGCGGCGGCGACGCCTCGACGGCCGGCGGCAACGCCACGCTGAAGTGGGCCTCCTCCTACTTCCCCACCCACTGGGACCCGGTGGTCAGCGGCAGCGGCGCCCAGTTCCGCGAACTCGCCCTGGTCTACGCCTCGTTGACCCGTACGGACGCGACCGGCAAGGCCGTGCCCGACCTGGCCAAGAGCTGGGAGTACAACGCGAAGGGCGACCAGATCACCTTCCACCTGCGTTCCGGCCTCAAGTTCAGCGACGGCACTCCGGTCGACGCGACCGCCGTGAAGGACGCCATCGTCCGGGCCCAGAAGCAGAAGAACTCCGCGCTCTTCGGCGACCTCACCTCGATCAAGTCGGTGGACGCCAACGGGCTGGACGCGGTGCTCCACCTCAGCCAGGTCGACTACCAGATCCCCCAACTCCTCGGCGAGCGTGTGCTCCAGATCGCGAGCCCGAAGGCGGCCAAGTCGCCCACCAAGCTGGACCAGAGCCCGGTCGGCGCGGGTCCGTTCATCGTCACGCAGCTCGTCCCGGGCACCAAGGTCCTGCTGAAGAAGAACCCGGACTACTGGGACGCCAAAGACATCCACATCGACAACGTGGAGCTGACTTCGGCCCCCGACGCGGCGACGGTCGTCTCCGGACTCCAGACCGGCGTCTACAACTTCGCCGACATCGCGCCGAGTCAGGCCGAGGCCGCGAAGAAGGCGGGCCTCGACGTCTTCGTCCAGCCCGGCTTCAACGCCAACAACCTCAGCCTCAACGTCAACAAGGCGCCGTTCAACAACGACAAGGTCGTCGACGCGGTCCGCTACGCGATCAACCGCCAGGAGTTCGTCGACAAGCTGACCTTCGGCTACGGCTCGGCGACCAACCAGCCCTTCCCCAAGGGCTATGTGGCCTACGACCCGCAGTCCGCGAACGACTACGCCTACGACCCGGCCAAGTCGAAGCAGCTGCTCTCCGAGGCCGGTTACAAAGCGGGCCAGATCAAGCTGAACCTCGTCATCCCGGCCGAGGATCCCCAAGCGGAGATCGTCCAGGCGCAGTTGGCGAAGGTCGGCATCACCGTGACCATCAAGGTCGACAAGAACTGGGCCACGCCGTTCTTCGCCAAGGATCTGACGTTCTCGCTGTACGGCACGACCGGGCGCGACTCGGCCGCGCAGACCCTGACCGCGCACTTCGGTCCGAACGGCCCGCTCAACCTCAGCTCGCCGTACGAGCCTTCGGGCTTCGAGGCGGCCATCGCCAAGGTCCGCCAGACCCCGCTGGACTCGCCCGACTACGCCAAGGTGCTCCAGGCGGCGACCCGGGCCGGTCTGCAGAGCAAGGCGCTGGTCTTCACCTATTCCTCGCCCAACCTCATCGCCAAGAGCAAGTCCATCTCGGCCCTGCCCAAGAACCCGGCCCACATCGACTGGACCGGCGTGACCATCTCCGGCAGCAACTGACACTCCGTCAACTTCCAGACAGAGCCACTAGAGATCTCTACAGAGAGGGGGCAAGCCATGACGACGACGGAGGCACCGGCCACATCGTCCGACGTCCGTCATCGGGGCGCCACGACCGGGGCGCGGCGTACGTTCGGCCGCGTCCTGGTCACCCTCGCCCGGTCGATCGCGATCTTCGTGCCCGTGTTCCTGGTCGCGACGTTCGTGACGTTCGCGCTGCGGTCGCTGAGCGGGCTCAGCCCGGCGCGGATCCAGCTGGGCGAGGAAGCAACTCCCGAAGCGGTAGCCAGAGTCGAGGCGCAGTGGGGTCTCAACCGGCCCTTCCTCGTGCAGTACGCGGACTGGCTGGGCGGTGTCCTGCACGGACAGCTCGGCACCAGTTGGACCAATGGCGCGGACATCTCCACCCTCATCGGCCTCGGCCTGGGTGTGAGTCTGTCGGTGGCGTTCTTCGCGCTGCTCATCGGCGTGGTCGCGGGCTTCGGTCTCGGCACGCTCGCCGCACTGCGCCGCACGACGTGGATCGACCGCGCGATCACGGGCTTCGTCACGGTGATCTCGGTGATGCCGGCCTTCGTCGTCGGCATCGTGCTGGTCGCGGTGTTCGCGGTGGGACTGCATGTGTTCCCTTCCGCCGGATACGTCCCGGCGGCGCAGGGCTTCGGTCCCTGGCTCGCCCATATCACCCTGCCCGCCGTCGCGTTGAGCTTCGACGTCGTCGCCGACGTGGCCCGCCAACTGCGCTCCAGCCTCATCGCCGCCTATCGCGAGAACTACGTGACGGGCGCGGTGGTACGGGGGCTGAGTCCACGGCGGATCTTCTTCGGGCATGTGCTGCGCAACGGGCTCGGCCCGGCGCTCGCCACGCTCGGTCTGAAGTTCCCCACCCTGGTCGGCGCCTCCGTCGTCACCGAGTGGATCTTCGGGCTCCAGGGCTTCGGCCGGTTCGCGAACGACTCCGCGCAGGCCGGTGACGTACCGGCCGTCCAGGGAGTCCTCGTGGTGTCGATCGTCCTGGTCGTCGTCTTCAACCTGATCGTCAACCTGGTGCTGGCACGCGTGACGCCGGCCTCGCAGCGGGGGGTGTGACCATGGTGCGCCGCGTGCTCTCCCTGACGTCCGGCCGGATCGCCCTGGTGATCCTGACCGTGATCGCCCTGCTCGCCCTCCTCGGCCCGGTCATCGCCCCGCACAACCCGCTGGCCACCAGTTCCGACACCCTCGCCGGCTCCTCGGGCGGCCACTGGCTGGGTACGGACTATCTCGGCCGCGATGTGCTGAGCCGGCTGCTCGACGGCTCCCGGGTCAGCGTCCTCGGCGCGCTCGAAGTCGCCCTCACGGCACTGGGTGTCGGCGCGATTCCCGGCATCCTGTCGGTCTACCTCGGCCGCGTCTTCGAGTGGATCACCCTGCGGCTGACCGACACACTGGTCGCGCTGCCCTTCCTGCTGTTCGCCGTCGCCGTCGTCGCACTGCTCGGCAACGGCATCACGCAGGCGATGCTGGTCACCGGGGTGCTGGTGTCCCCGCTGTTCTACCGGGTGGCCCGGGCCGCCACCCTGGCCGTGGCCCGCTCGCCGTACGTGGAGGCGGCGCTCATCTCCGGCGCCTCCATCGGGTGGGTCGTACGCCGGCACGTCTGGGTCAAGGTGCTGCCGCCGATCGCGGTCGCGCTCGCACAGACCATCGGTGTCGGCTTCGTCATCGTGTCGTCCCTGACCTTCCTGGGGATCGGCGTCCAGCCGCCCCAGCCCACCTGGGGCGGACTGCTCGCCTCGGACCTCGGCTATCTCACCCAGAAGCCGTGGGCGCCGCTGGTCCCCGCCCTGCTGATCATGGTCACCGTCTGGGCCTGCAATCTCCTCGCCGACGCGATCCGCGACGTCTCCGGCGAGGCGGGCCGCGCCCTCGTCAACAACCGCAAGGCACGCGCCCATCGCCTCGCCGGGACCGACTCCGACGCCGACCTCGCTCACGTTCACGCCGGAGGTGCGTGATGGCCAGTTCCTCCACAAGGTTCCTGACGGAACCCACGACCTCGGGTACCGCCGAACCCGTCCGCCCGCAGGCCGTTCCCTCGACACCCGTCCTGTCCGTACGCGACGTACGCATCAGCGACCGCGCCGCAGGCCAGGAGATCGTCCACGGAGTCAACTTCGCGCTGACGCCCGGCACTTCGGTCGGCATCGTCGGTGAGTCCGGCAGCGGCAAGACCCTCACCTGCCGGGCCACGCTCGGCATCCTGCCCGCCCACTTCGAGGTCACCGGCGGCTCGATCGAGATCGACGGCCAGGACATCTCCGGGCTCTCGTCGGCACAGTGGACGGCCCTGCGGGGCGCCACGATCAGCGCGGTCTTCCAGGACCCTGCGTCGTATCTCAACCCCTCGATCCGCGTGGGCGCGCAGATCGCCGAAGTCCTGCGCGTCAAGAAGGGCCTCAAGCGCCGCGACGCACGCCGTCAGACCATCGAACTGCTCCACGCGGTGCACCTGCGCGACCCGGAGCTGGTCTACGGCCAGTACACCTACGAGCTCTCCGGCGGCATGCTCCAACGGGTCCTGATCGCGGCCGCGATCGCCGCCGGCCCGCGGATCCTCATCGCCGACGAGGCCACCACCGCGCTCGACGTCACCGTCCAGGCCGAGATCCTCGACCTGCTGGCCGATCTGCGCGAACGCACCGGTCTTGCACTCGTCCTGGTCTCCCACGACCTGGCCGTCGTCGCCCAGCTCTGCGACGAGGTCCTCGTCATGCGCCAGGGCGAGGTGGTCGAACAGGGCCCGACGCACGAGGTGTTGCACAACCCGCGGCACGAGTACACGCGGCTGCTGATCGCCGAGCACGAGCAGTACGGCCTGGACAAGTTCCTCGTCGCAGAAGCCACAGAGGTCGCGGAGGACAACACATGAGCGGGGAACTTACCGGTCCCGTCCTTGAGGTCACCGACCTGGACGTGCACTACGGCCTGCGCCGACGCCGCCGTCAGGCCCTGAACCAGGTCTCCTTGAGCATCGCCCCCGGCGAGACCGTCGGAATCATCGGCGAGACCGGATCCGGCAAGTCGACGCTCGCGCGCGCCGCGCTCGGTCTGGTGCGCGCCTCGTCCGGATCGATCGTGATCGACGGCGAGGAGGTCAGCGCGTACGGCCATCGCCAGTGGCGCGCGCTGCGGCGCCGGGGCGTGATCCAGTACGTCTTCCAGGACCCGCTGCGCAGTCTCGACCCGGACGTGACGGTCGAAACGTCCCTGGCCGAACCGCTGTTGATCCAGGGCGTGTCCCGACAGGAGGCGGCGACGCGGGTGCGCGCGTTCCTCGGCCGGGTCCGGCTCTCCGAGGATCTGCTCGACCGGCTGCCCGGTGAGTTGTCCGGTGGTCAGCGTCAACGGGTGGCGGTGGCACGGGCGTTGGTGACCGAGCCGCGTCTCGTCATCCTCGACGAACCGGTGAGCGCGCTCGACTCCGCCAACCGCGTACAGATCCTGCAGATCCTCAAGGAACTCCGCACCGACGGCGTCGCCCTCGTCTTCATCTCCCACGACCTCGGATCCGTCGCCGGGGTCGCCGACCGTATCGCCGTGCTCTACCAGGGTGAGTTGGTCGAGGTCGGCGCCGCCGCCGACGTCATCAACCAGCCGCAGCACGTCTACACGCGCCTGCTCGTCCGCTCCGCACCGACCCTGCACAGCGCGGCGGCCGACCGCGCCGAACGCGAGGCCCTGCGCGCCCTGCTGCACGCCTGACACCCACGCCTGACACCCGCAGGTCTGACGCCCCCTCGACTTCCCTTCACAGAACAGGAACAGCCATGTCCCGCACGCTCCACCTCGCCCTCCACCCCTACGGCGTGGGCGGTCCCGGCCAGCACGGTCTGTGGAAGGACCCACGCGTCGCGAAGAACGCCAGCATCGACATCAACTACTACATCCGGCTGGCACAGGCGGCCGAACACGCCCTGTTCGACGCCCTGTTCATCGTCGACAGCCAGTTCATCAACTCCACCTACCCGGCGCACTATCTCAACCGCCTCGAACCGCTGACCCTGTTGTCGGCCGTCGCCACCCACACCAAGCACCTCGGCCTGGTGGGCACGGCGAGTTCGACGTACAACTCGCCCTTCAACCTCGCCCGCCGCTTCGCCTCGCTCGACCACATCAGCGGCGGCCGGGCCGGCTGGAACGTCGTCACCAGCTTCGACACCGGCACCGCGCGGAACTTCGGGCTCGACGAGCACCTCGACTACGCCACCCGCTACGGCCGTGCCCTGGAGTTCGTACAGGTCGCCCGGGGGCTGTGGGACTCCTACGAGGACGACGCGTTCCCGGCCGACGTGGAGCGGGGCGTCTTCCTCGACCCGACGAAGCTGCACGAACTCGACCACGCGGGCGAGCACTTCAAGATCGCGGGCCCGCTGAACCTCTCCCGCTCCCCGCAGGGCCAGCCGGTGATCTTCCAGGCCGGTGTGTCGGAGGAGGGCCGCGATCTCGCCGCGCAGGTCGCCGAGGGCATCTTCGCGCCCGGCGGCACCCTGGAGTCGTCGCGAGACTACTACGCCGACGTCAAGAAGCGCGCGGCCTCGTACGGCCGGGACCCCGAGCACATCAAGATCCTCATCCACGGCGGCCCGGTCGTCGCCGCCACCGACGAGGCGGCCCGCCGTCGCGAGCGGGAGATCTTCGAGGAGGACGACGACTTCAGCCGCAACCTGGCGCTGCTGGGGCGCTCCTTCGGGGCGTACGACTTCAGTGTGCACGACCTGGACGCGCCCTTCCCGGATGTCGCCCACCTCGCCGAGAAGGGCGGGCGCACGGGTGCCGCGCAACTCATCGAGCGGGCCCGGACCGAGAACCTGACCCTGCGTCAAGTGGCCGAAACCGTCAACCAGTTCCGTCAGTCGCCGTTCGTCGGTGACCCGCAGACGGTGGCCGACACCATCCAGCAGTGGTTCGAGGCCCGCGCTCTCGACGGCTTCAACCTCGCCTTCCGCACCGAGGACGAGCTGAACTACTTCGTCGACAGTGTCGTCCCGATCCTGCAGAAGCGCGGTCTGTTCCGCACCGAGTACACGTCCGACACCCTGCGCGGCAACCTCGGCCTGCCGATCCCGGCCAACCGCCACTCCCGCGAGCGCCAGCTCGTGAACGACTGAGGCCCGCGCGATGACCGAACTGTCGGTGACGGGGGGCCGCGACGTCCACACCGTCCGCTTCCCCGCCACCCCTCCCCCGGCGACCGTCGACGTCCTCGTCGTCGGCGCCGGCCCGGTGGGGTTGGCGGCGGCCGTCGAACTGACCTCGCGGGGCGTCGCGGTCGCCGTCGTCGACCGCGCCCCGGCCGCGACACTGGTCCGGGCCGGCGCTATGGGCCACACCCCACGGGTAGTTGAGCATCTGCGGCGCTGGGGACTGCTCCAGCGCGTCCGGGACGCGTGGACGTACCCGCCGGAATGGCACCGGGGAACCCGGCTGGTCACCTCCCTCGCCGGACACGAACTGGTGCCGGTGCCCGCCCCCTCGTTCACCGACAGGAGCAGCGCCGCCGGCCACTCCGCCGACGAAGCGCTGCGCCGCCCGCAGACCGTGTTCCAGCGGGTGTTCCTCGACCACCTGACGGAACAGGGCGTGAGCGTGTCCGGCGGCTGGGAGTTGACCGATCTGCGCGAGGACGCGAACAGCGTCGACGCGAAGGTGGTGGACGTCAACTCCGGCCGCTCGCACACCATTCGGGCCGCCTACGTCCTCGGCACGGACGGAGGCAGCAGCACCGCCCGCCGCCTGGCCGGCATCGACCGTACCGGCGAGCACGCCACGGAGAAGCGGCTGCGCCTCATCGTCCGAACCGGCGACATCGCGGACCGGGTGGGCCCCGCTCCGAGTGCGACGAACATCGTCGTCAACGACCACGCGTCCGGCTTCCTGGCCGCCGTCAGCGCACGCGAGTGGCGGGTGTACGCCGGACCGTACCCGCTCGAACACGAGCCCACCGAGGGCGAGTTGCTGGACATCGGGCGGGCGGCGTTCGGTCTGGACATCGATCTGGAGCTGGTGTCCGCGACGACCTTCTACCACGCCACCCGGATCGCGGAGACGTTCCGTCGCGGCCGGATCCTGCTCGCCGGTGACGCCGCCCATGTGCGCACGCCCGGCGGCAACTTGGGCGAGGGCATCGGAGACGTGGTCAACCTGGGCTGGAAGGTGGCGGCGGTGCTCGACGGGCACGCCCCGCCGAGTCTGCTCGACTCCTACGACCAGGAGCGCCGCCCGCACAACTGGCGTGTCGCCGAGCACGCGTTGGAGCGGGCGCAGCGCTCGCAGGCCACGCTGGGCGAGATCCGGGCCGGCGGGATTCCCGACGACACGGACCTCGGGGAGGACGCCGTACGACGGCGCGCGGAGATAGGTGCTCGCCTGCGCCGGGACCGCTTGGGCAGCGACGGGGTCGCCTTCGACGAGCGCTACGACGCCTCGTCGGTCGTCTGGTACGAACCCGGCCAGCTCGACACCGAGCGGCCCTGGCGCGCCGACGTCTACGAGGACGACCCGCGACCGGGCCACCGAGCGCCGGACGGTCCCGTCGACCCGAGCGGCGGCACCCTCTACGACCGCCTCGGCACCTCCTTCGGCCTGCTCGCCCTCACCGAGGACCGCACCGTCGAGCGGGCCTTCGCCGCCGAAGTCGCCGCGCGTGGGCTGCCGTTCACGGTCGTCCACCTCACGGACCCGGCTGCGCGGGCCGTCTACGGCACGACCAACGTCCTGATCCGCCCGGACCAGCACGTCGTCTGGCGCGGTACCCGACTGCCTGACGCGGGCGCCGCCGCCGTACTCGACCAGGTGCTGGGACAGGTCGCGTCGACGGCGGCACGCACGTCCACCCCGGTCTCCACCGCAGCCTGACACCGAAAGGCCATCACCCCATGACGAGCGAGAGACCACGCTTCCGGCTCGGTTTCCTCACCCACGTCCAGGGCCGCGACGACGACATCGCCCGCACCTACCGCAACGCGCAGGAACTCTTCGTCGTGGCCGACGAGTTGGGCTTCGACGTCGGCTGGGTCGCCCAGCACCATGTCGCCCTCGGGGGCGGTGGACTGTCCTCTCCGTGGACCTTCCTCGCCCACGCGGCGGCCCGTACGACCCGCATCCGGCTCGGCACCGCGATCACCGTCCTTCCGCTGGAGGACCCGGTCCGGCTCGCCGAGGACATCGCCACCGTCGACACGCTCAGCGGGGGCCGCGTGGAGTTCGGCGCGGGCAGCGGATCGAGCGAGGTGGAGTACGCGGCGTTCGGCAAGGACGTGGCCCGCAGGCGCGAACTGACCAGCGAGAACCTCGACATCGTGCGCCGGGCCCTCGACCACCGCGAGGTGGGCGCGGCCGGCTTCCGCATCCAGCCCCGGCCCGGCGACTTCAACGACCGGGTCTGGCAAGGGGTGTTCAGCGGGCAGGGCGCGGAGTTCGCGGCGCGGAGCGGTTCGAATCTGCTGCTCAACCGGGCGGCCTACGGCTTCGACGAGCCCACGGACGAGGTGCAACGCCCTTGGGCCGACGCCTACTTGGCCGCCTGGGACCGGCCGCATCCGCCACGCATCGGGCTCTCCCGTTTCGTGTTCCCGGCCAAGGACCGGCGCACCGCGCTCGCGTCGATCGGTGACGACGTCCACCGGGCCGCGCTGCGCATGGCGGAGCACGGCGCGTTCCCCAAGGGCCTCGACCAGGAAGAGGCGTTGCGCCGCTTCCACTCCTTCTACGGCCATCCGGACGAGATCGTCTCGGCGCTGGGGCAGGAGAAGGTGCTGCCCGTCGCGACGGATCTGATCACCCAGTTCAACCCGGCGGTCCCCGACCACGACGCCGCCGTCCGCGCCCTCGAACTCATCGCCACCGAAGTGGCACCCGCGTTGGGCTGGAAGCCCGCGCGGGCGGCCGAACCCGCATCCGTAGGAGTGTGAAATGACCCAGTACAGCGACTACTTCGGCCCCGAGGGCCTGCTCGTCCGCGGCACGATCCTGATCGTCCCCGGCCGTGGTGAGACCCGGGCGACCTACACCCGCTTCGGCAGGCGGCTCGCCGCCGACGCCTACCGGGTCCGCGTGGTCGACGCCCCCGACCTCGACACCGAGGATCTCACCGCCCTCGCGGCCCGCCTCACCGAAGCCGCCGAGGACACGGCCGCAGAGAACGGTGTCGTACGGCCCCTCGTGCTCGTCGGAGCCGACTCGGGCGCCGCCGCCGTAGCCGCGCTGCTCGGCCGGGAAACGGGAGTCCGGCCCGATGCCGTGATTCTCGCGGGTCTGCCCGGCCGCGCTCCGGGTACGACCGCCACCGCCGGCACCTGGGACGAGGAACTCGACGTCCGCACCTCCTGCCCCGCCCACCGGGGCAACCTCACGCAGGACCCCGAGGTGCGGCGCGGCTCGCTCGACGACGCGATCCCGGAGGCGGTGCTCGCCGCCGCCTACGAGGGCGAGGCCGACGTGCCCGTCCTGTTCCTCGTCGGTGACGCCGACCCGCTCGCGGACCACGAGGCGCTCGCGCACACCGCCAAGTCCCTTTCCCGGGCCCGGCTTTCGGCCGTGCACGGCGCTCACCACGACGTACTGAACGACCTCCAGCACCGCTCGGTGGCCGCCGAGGTGGTCACCTTCCTGGAGACCCTGCGCAACGAACTCCGGCCGCTGATCACGGTGCGGTCGAGCGCCTGGTGAGTGTCCCTCCGCCCGCTCGGCACACCGTCTGAACCCCGACCTCGGAAGGTCCCGTCATGGCCTCGATCCTGTCCGTCTCCGGCAGCCCCTCTCCCACCTCCCGCACCACCCGGCTCCTGCGCCACCTGGACGACCGGCTCCGCCGCCAGGGTCATGACGTGACTCCGCTGGAGGTGCGCACCCTGCCCGCGCAGGCGCTGCTGGGCGCCGACTTCGGGCATCCGGCGATCGTCGCCGCCACGGCCCTGTTCGAGCAGGCGGACGGAGTGGTGATCGGCACACCGGTCTACAAGGCCGCCTACTCGGGCCTGTTGAAGTCGCTGCTCGATCTGCTGCCGCAGTACGCGCTGACCGGCAAGACGGTGCTGCCGCTGGCCACGGGTGGCAGTACGGCCCATGTGCTGGCGATCGACTACGCGTTGCGTCCGGTACTGAGTTCCATGGG
Source organism: Streptomyces sp. MBT53 (assembly GCF_016654115.1). Classification (GTDB taxonomy): domain Bacteria; phylum Actinomycetota; class Actinomycetes; order Streptomycetales; family Streptomycetaceae; genus Streptomyces. Next base: position 120,510 of record NZ_JAEQAZ010000009.1, on the reverse strand, counting down.
GCCCTCGCACATCGTGCCGGGCTGGTTCACGCTCGACAAGGACATCACGGTCGGCGAGGACGGCACCCTGACCGTGGCGCCCGCGGCCGCCTCGGCGCTGGAGCAGGTCACGGATCACTTCTCCAGCGCGCTGGGCGGCCGTACGGCGGTGCTCGCGTCCACGGGGTGAACAACGGCACCTGGGGTCGGCGTGGTTGTGGCAGTCGTGTTTCAACTGCTCACGTCACGCTGGTTCTCCGGCACCGGCTGTGGTTCTCTCACTGCATGACCGTGCTCGTGACCCGCCGCCACGTCGACTACGTGCGTGTCACCAGCACGGGGTGTCCCGCCCTGAGCTGACGCTCCGCTCCGGCATCCGATTCCCCTCCTCACGAGCGCGCCGCGCCGGTATTCGTCGTGCCTTCTCTCAGGGCAGCGGCCCCGCGAGCGCCTCGTCTCACGCACCCGCACGCCCGCACAAGGGAGAACCATGAGCCAGCCCATCGACTCCGTCACCGGGGGTCACACACCCGAGGACGCGCCCGCAGGTCCGGACACCTCGGCCTGGTCGTTCGAGACCAAGCAGATCCACGCCGGTGCCGTACCGGACCCGACGACCGGGGCGCGGGCGACGCCGATCTACCAGACCAGCTCGTTCGTCTTCCGTGACACCCAGCACGCGGCCGACCTGTTCGCGCTTACCGAGCCCGGCAACATCTACACCCGGATCCACAACCCCACCCAGGACGTCTTCGAGCAGCGCGTCGCCGCCCTCGAAGGCGGGGTCGCCGCCGTCGCCCTCGCCTCCGGGCAGGCCGCGGAGACCCTCGCGATCCTCACCCTGGCGTCCGCGGGCGACCACCTGGTCTCCAGCACGTCCCTGTACGGCGGCACGTACAACCTGTTCCGGCACACGCTCCCGAAGTTCGGCATCGAGGTGTCCTTCGTCGACGACCCCGACGACCTGGACGCCTGGCGGGCGGCGATCCGGCCGAACACGAAGGCCCTGTTCGCCGAGACGCTCGGCAACCCGCGCGGCAACGTCCTCGACGTACGAGGCGTGGCGGACGTCGCGCACGAGGCGGGCGTCCCACTGATCGTCGACAACACGGTGCCGACGCCGTATCTGCTGCGGCCGATCGAGCACGGCGCCGACATCGTCGTCCACTCGGCGACGAAGTTCCTCGGCGGGCACGGCACCACCATCGGCGGTGTCGTGGTCGACGGCGGCACCTTCGACTTCGGCGCGCACGCCGGGCGCTTCCCCGACTTCAGCGAGCCCGACCCCAGCTACCACGGCCTGCGGTACTGGCCGGCGCTGGGCCCGGGCGCCTTCGCCATCAAGCTGCGTGTGCAGCTGCTGCGCGACCTCGGCCCGGCGATCTCGCCGCACTCCGCGTTCCTGCTCCTCCAGGGCGTGGAGACGCTGAGCCTGCGCATCGAGCGCCACTCGTCCAACGCCCAGGCCCTCGCGGAGTGGCTGGAGCAGCGTGACGAGGTGGCCGCCGTCCACTACCCGGGACTTGAGTCCAACAGGTGGTACGAGGCGGGGCGGCGCTACCTTCCGCGTGGTGCCGGAGCGGTGCTGGCTTTCGAACTGCGGGACGGGGTCGAGGCCGGGAAGCGTTTCGTGGACGCGGTCGAGCTGTTCAGCCATCTCGCCAACATCGGGGACGTACGCAGCCTCATCATCCACCCCGCGTCGACGACCCACAGTCAGCTGGACGAGGCCCAGTTGGCGGCGACCGGCACCTCTCCGGGTCTGGTGCGGCTGTCCGTCGGCATCGAGAACCTCGCCGATCTGAAGGCCGACCTGGAGGCCGGGTTCCGCGCGGCCAAGGGCGCGTCCTGAACACCGTACCGACTCCGTCAGCGGTCCCCCTTCCGCCGGCCTCCGGGGCCTGGCGGGAGGGGGACCCGCCCGGGCACCGCCAGTGGCACGCCCGGGAGAAGCCCCTCGCCCTGGAGGCGGGCGGTGAACTGCCCGGCGTACGGCTGGCGTTCGAGACCTGGGGACGACTCGCACCGGACCGCTCGAACGCCGTACTCGTACTCCACGCACTCACCGGCGACAGCCATGTCGCCGGCCCGGCCGGGCCCGGTCACCCCGCCCCCGGCTGGTGGGACGCGTTGATCGGACCGGGACGGGCCCTGGACACGGACCGCTGGTTCGTCGTCGCACCGAACGTGCTCGGCGGCTGCCAGGGCAGCACGGGTCCGTCGTCGCTCCGCCCGGACGGACGGCGTTGGGGCGGGAGCTTCCCCTTCCTGACACAGCGCGACCAGGTTGCCGTAGAGGCGGGCCTGGCGGACGAACTGGGCGTCGGGCGTTGGGCGTTGGTGCTCGGCGGGTCCATGGGCGGGATGCGGGCGCTGGAGTGGGCCGTGACGTATCCGGAGCGTACGGACGCGCTCCTGCTGCTGGCCACCACCGCCTCGGCGAGCGCGGAGCAGATCGCGTGGACCAACATCCAGCTCCACGCGATCCGTTCGGACCCGCACTGGCAGGGCGGCGACTATCACGACACGGGCCGGGGCCCCCGTTCCGGACTCGGCCTCGCCCGCCGCCTCGCCCATGTCACCTACCGCAGCGAGCCGGAGTTGGCGGCCCGCTTCGGCCGTGCGCCGCAGGGTGCGGAGGATCCGTGGAACGGCGGCCGGTATCAGGTCGAGTCGTATCTCGACCATCACGCGGCCAAGTTGGTACGGCGGTTCGACGCGGGCAGCTATGTCACTCTCTCCGAGGCCATGAACAGCCACGACATCGGCCGCGACCGCGGTGACACGCGCACGGCTCTGCGCCGGGTGACCGCGCGGACGCTCGTCGCCGGAGTCGACTCCGACCGGCTCTATCCCCCGTCCCAGCAAGCGGAGTTGGCGGCCGGCATCCCGGGCGCGGACCGACTCCGTGTCGTCGAGTCGCCGTACGGCCACGACGGATTCCTGATCGAGACGGAACAGGTCGCGGCGCTTGTCCGCGAACTCGTCGGCTAGCGGCACGATCGGTTCGGCCTCGGCGGCGATGGCTGTCAGCCCGGGACGACGATCCCGCTCTTCCGGCGGCCCTGCGGGACGGCTCCGGCCAGGAACTTGCCGCTCAAGTCCACCGCACAGACGAGGCAACCGGCGCCGCCCACTGAGGACTTGAGAGGTGTACGAACGACCTTGCGGTGCGGGTGAGTCGGCGCTACCGCTCCTGCGGGCTGCGGCCGTCGTGCTGCCGGTCGTCTCGGGGACTCTTCACGGTCAGGTAGTCGGGTCGCGGCGAACGGGGTGCGACGGCCGCACGGCGCAGCCTCGCCAACACCAGCGCGGCGGCGAGGAGTGCGGCGCAGACGCAGGAGGCCAGTGCGTACGCGGTTCTCGGGCCGTTGTCGCCGGCCGAGCCGGACGCGGAGTGCAGATAGACCGCCGATACGGCGCTGAGGCAGACGGCCGCCGCGATGCGCTGGGCCATCTGGAGGATGCCGCCGCCCACTCCGGCGGCCTCGGCAGGGGCGTGTTGCAGGACCTGTGTCTGGTTGGGCGAGACGGCGAGGCCGCCTGCCGCACCGGACAGCAGCTGGGTCGCGGCCAGGACGACCGGTAGTGCGGCGGACGGGACGAAGAGCGCGGCCACCGCTGAGGCCAGGGCGGCGCAGACCCCCAGCGTCAGGCCGACGCTCACCGTGCGCAGGCCGATCCGTCGCACCAGGCGCCAGGCGAACGCCGAGGAGACGCCCATCGCGATCGCCGAGGGGAGTGAGATCGCCGCAGTGAGCAGTGCCGACAGTCCGAGCCCGTCCTGGAGGAAGACGGTGAGCACGAGGGACGCGGCGATCGAGGACCCGAACTGGGCCATGGCGACGGCCGTGCCCACCATGTACGGCCTGGACGACGCGAGCGCCGGATGGACCAGCGGCACCCGGCCCCGTCGTACCCGTATCCGCTGATGCGCGATGAAGGCGCAGGCCAGGGCGCACACCCCGGCCGCCCACAGGAGTGCCGCTCCCCCGCTGTCCGGGGTGCGGATGAACGGCACCATCAGCGTCAGCGTGCAGGCGCAGGCCAGGCCGAGGCCGAGGATGTCCAGCCGGGAGTCGCGGGCGGTGCGCCGGGGCGGCGGCAGCCAGCGGGCCGCGAGGGACAGGGTCACGACCGCGCACGGTGTGCTCAGCAGGAGGCAGTAGCGCCAGCCGGTACCGGGGCCGAGTCCGGCGACGAGGGCGCCGCCGAGGGGCGGTCCGAGTGCGGTGGCCACGCCTGCCGTCACCGCGTACATCCCCAGCGCCCGGCCCCGGTCGAGCCCGTGGAAGACGTCCTGAATGGTGCCGATCACCTGGGAGTTGACGATTCCCGCGGCGGCTCCCTGCACGAGCCGGGCGCCGATCACGGTCCCCGGTCCTCCACCGGTCGCGGCCACCACCCCGGCCAGAAGGAAGACGGCCATGCCGGCGAGGAAGAGCCTTTTGCGTCCGTGCAGATCGCCGAGGCTGCCCCCGGGTACGAGGGCCAGTCCGAAGGCCAGCGAGTAACCGGCCACGATCCACTGGACGTCCGCCGCGCCGGCCCCGAGCGAGTGCCGCATGCTCGGGACGGCGATGTTCAGAACTGCCTGGTCCAGCAAGGTGGTTGCCCCTGCGGCCAGGCACACCAGCAGGACGCGGCGGGCGGCAACGTTCTCTCCCGGGAGCATTGAGTCGTGCCGGGTGGTGCTCATCGAGCGCTCTCCCCACAGCGTCCGGGCGGGGGCCGAGGAAATAGAGGATGGAGTACCGGTGGGCGCCCAACTGTGGGCCGACGAGCCGGTATCGCGGTCGTTGCGCGAAGGTCAACGACAGATCTGGTCGAACTGGTCGGCGCGGCGGCTCACCCAGAACGGGTCGAGCAGCACCGTGTGTGCCTGGCCAGTGGTCTCCATGGCCGGATCAAAGCACACGCGGGAAGGTGCGTCCACCACGCGTCCCGAGCCGTGAGACGTACACGGACTCCGACGCCTTCGACAGCCGGAGCCGCCGCTCAGGCCCTGCCATCGAGTCGGGCGATGGTGTCCGCGATCAACGCCACTCGGTCGGCCACGTCACCGGCCGGCACCTCCACGAGGTCGTAGCCGAACCGCCGATAACTCTCTTCGTGGATCCGCTCGAACACCAGCGACTCCTGGAAGCTGATCCGGCGGGCGTCGGTGGGTTCACAGAATCCGATGTTGCGGACGAAGAAGACCTGCGGCTCGTAGATCCGGTCGCGGGTGATCCGGTCGATCTCGGCGAGGAGTACCGCCGGAGCGGGGCGGTCCAAGTACGTGGTGAGGGCGTGCGTGCAGACCGGAGACCTGTCGTAGATCTGGTGCGGCGCGTGCCGCGGCGCGGACCGCAGCTGTCGTCGGCGCTGCAGGTCGACCACCTGCTCGACGAAGGCCGGCCGGGCCCAGGGTTCGGCGTCCCCCGCGGCCTGTTCGCGCGCGATGACCGCGGTGGCCGCCTCGTCGACGACATCGAACCCGGCCGCTGTCAGCCGGCGGAGGATCGTGGTTTTCCCGGCGCCGGGCGCACCGGTGAGGATGTACCGCTTCATGGTGGGTCCTTCGGGTCGTCGTGATGTGGGCGCCGACCGCGAACGGCTCGGCAGGAACCGGCAGACGGCAGGCGGCAGTTCGGAGTGAGGTGTGACAAGGAGGCCGCCACGTTGGGCGATGACCGCCTCGCGGCCGAGGGAAGGCGGGCGGGCGGAGATCACACCCGGAAAACGGCCACGGAATCCGGTCGGCCGGGCGGAGTGCGATCCGCAGCCGGGCGATTCCGGGACGGGCAGCAGCCTAGCCGCCTCCGCCCCGGCATTGACGCACGGCGACACCGCTCCATACGATCAACAGCGGCATTGAGTGTCAGCATCGAATCCTGGCCGACCGACCGGCAACCCCCCGACGCAGTGGGGCACTCAGGGCGAAAGCCCGGCAGGGACGCTGATGACTCTGCGAACGCGCGGCCCCGCGACCGGGGTCCCGGATATGGAGGACGGCGTGCCCAACAGCTACGACCCGACTGCCTCCTGTCACGACGCCGTCGTCTTCTCCCGGCTGTCGCGCCGGCGCCACATCGACCTGCAGCGCTTCGCCAGCTGTCTGTGTCACAGCTGACCTTGTCCGGCCTTCCGGGCTGACATCTGTCCGGCCTTCGAAGCTGACATCTGCGGTCGCCCGTCTCACCCGGGCCCCTTCCCCTTCCCCCTTCTCCCTTCTCCCTTCTCCCACGAGTCGACGTCTGCGCGGGTGCGCCCCGCGCCCGTCGACGCGCTTTCCACGCCTCAGGAGTCCCACCCCCGCCGGGGTCGACACCGCCCGCGTCCAGCCACGGTCCGCACAGGTCCGTGTGCACGCGGTGACACGAGTAGGAGCACTTCTCCGTGACAGCACATCCGGTCTCCCGAACCACTCGACGAGCGGCTACGGCCGCCCTTCTGACCACCAGTTTTCTGCTGACCGCCTGCGGATCGGGCGGCGGTGGCTCCGACGCCGGAGGCGGACAGGCCCGGTCCGGCGGCACCCTGACCTTCGCGGTGGGCTCCGACGCCGGCTGCGTGGACCCGCAGCAGGTGGCCAGCAACGACACCATCTACTCGGTACGGCAGATCGTGGACTCCCTCACCGACCAGGACCCCACGACCGGCAAGATCGTGCCGTGGCTCGCGAAGAGCTGGGACATCAGCTCCGACGCGACGACGTTCACCTTCCATCTCAGATCGGGTGTCACCTTCAGCGACGGGTCCGAGCTGACCGCGCAGGTGGTCAAGGACAACTTCGACGCCGTGCCGAAACTCGGCGCGCTGGGCACCCTCGCCGAGGGCTATCTCAGCGGCGTCAAGAACACCACCGTGGTCGACCCGCTCACCGTCAAGGTGACCTTCCAGCAGCCCAACGCCCAGTTCCTGCAAGCCACTTCGACGCACTCGCTGGGCATCGAGTCGTCGGCCAGCGCGAAGAAGAGCCCGCAGGAGAAGTGCAGCCAGGGAGTGGTCGGCTCCGGACCCTTCGTGCTCAAGCAGTACGTGCAGAACCAGTCGATCACGCTGGCCAGGCGCACCGGGTACGCCTGGGGCTCCTCGCTGTGGCACAAGAGCGGCGAGGCCTATCTCGACAAGGTGGTCTTCAAGGTCGTACCCGAGGCGGGAGTCCGGGCCGGCAGTCTCCAGTCGGGGCAGGTGGACGCGATCAGCAGCGTCGGCAAGGCCAATGAGGCGGCTCTCAAGGGCGGCCAGGTCACTCTGCAGCGGCGGGCCAATCCGGGTGTGGTGTTCGGTCTGGCCCTCAACAACTCGCGGTCGGTGCTCAAGGATGCGCGGGTCCGTCAGGCCATCGGGTTCGCCATCGACCGCAAGCAGATCGCCGACACGGTGTTCCCGACCGGGACCCAGCCCGCGACCAGCGTCCTGGCGCACACCACACCCGACTACGCCGACCTGTCCTCGGACCTGACGACCGACGCGGCCAAGGCGAAGTCCCTGCTGGACGCGGCAGGTTGGAAGGCGGGGAGCGACGGCATCCGGACGAAGGACGGCGCGAAGCTGAGCCTGACCGTCGACTGGATCCCCAACTCGGCCACGAACCAGCCCGCGTTGGAGCTGATCCAACAGCAACTGAAGGCCGTCGGCGTCGGTCTGACGCTCAAGCAGCTCCAGGTCACCCAGCTCGCCCCGACGCTTCAGTCGGGTGACTTCGACGCGGCGTGGAGCAATGTGACCCGCGCCGACCCGGACATCCTGCGCAGCTCCTTCTCCACCAAGCTGGCCAACTTCTACCGTCTTCCGGTGACCCCGCTGGACACCTCGCTGACCGGGCAGGCGGCGACCACGGACACCACCAAGCGGGCCGAACTGGTCAAGCAGGCACAGGAGTTGCTCGTGCAGAACGCCTACTACGTGCCGGTGGTGGAGCTCCAGACCCAGATCGGCGTGGCGAAGAAGGTGCACAACCTGAACTTCGACGCCTCCAGCCGGATCCAGCTGCACGACACCTGGATCGGCTGACCCATGCGCCGCTACGCGATCAAGCGGCTCGCCCAGGCGGTCGGGGTGCTGTGGGCCGCCTACACGGTGTCTTTCCTGGTCCTCGACTTCCTGCCGGGCGATCCGGTCACGGCGATGGCGAGTGCCGGAATGGACTCCGGGACGGTCGACCCGGCCCAACTGGCCGCGCTGCGCCACGAGTACGGCTTCGACAAGCCGATTCTGGTGCAGTACGCCGACTACCTCGGCCGGGCGGTGCGCGGGGACTTCGGGAACTCCGTCTCCACGGGCCGGCCGGTGTCCTCGACGCTGGCCGACGCCCTGCCGGGGACCCTCCAGCTGACCGGTGCCGCGCTGCTCCTCGCCGTGCTCCTCGGCGGTGGACTGGCGGTCGTGGCGACCTACACCTCGCGCCGGTGGCTGCGTCAACTGCTGCTGTCCCTGCCGCCGTTGGGGGTGTCGGTCCCTACGTTCTGGGTGGGGCTGCTGCTCGTCGAGTCGTTCTCCTTCCGCCTGCACTGGTTCCCCGCGTTCGGCAACGACGGGCTGCGGGGGCTGATCCTGCCGGCCCTGACGCTGGCGATCCCGACCGGCGCGCAGGTGGCGCAGGTACTGGCCAAGAGCCTGCTCACCGCGCTGGACCAGGCCTATGTGGAGACCGCCCGTGCCAAGGGCGCCGGCCGATGGCGCGTGCATCTGCGGCACGCCCTGCGCAACGCGTCCCTGCCTGCGTTGACCGTTGTCGGCCTGCTGGTAGGGCAGTTGATCGCGGGTTCGGTGGTCGTGGAGACGGTGTTCTCGCGTGACGGACTCGGCCGGGTGACGGCCGCCGCGGTCACGGCTCAGGACATCCCGCTCGTGCAGGGCGTGGTGGTGTTCGGCGCGCTGATCTTCGTGCTGACGAACCTGGTCGTCGACCTCGTCTACCCGCTGCTCGATCCGCGGATCGTGGTGGCCTCTGGCCGGAAGGCGGTCGCAGCATGAGTCAGGGTCTTGTCGACGACACCGCCGCCGCTGCCGCACTCGGCCTCGCGCGACCGGTCGAACCGGGGTCCGGCCCCGGCCCTGGCCGCCGCGTCGACGCGCGACGCGTCCTGCGGTTCCTGGCGCGCCGCCCCGGACTGCTGCTGTCGGTCCTCGTCCTCGTCCTGGTGGTGCTGGCCTCGTTCTGGCCCGGCCTGTTCACCTCCCGGGACCCGCTGACGGGCGTACCGTCGCAGAACTTCCGTGGCCCGAGCGGTGCGCACTGGTTCGGCACGGACGAACTCGGCCGCGATGTCTTCTCCCGGGTCGTCCATGGCGCCCAACTCTCCCTCAAAGCAACCCTCATCGCGGTGGCGGTCGCCTTCGTGGTCGGCAGCCTGATCGGACTGGTCGCCGGGTTCGTGGGCCGCTGGATCGACGACGTGCTGATGCGCTTCGTCGACGTTCTCCTCTCCATCCCGGCGCTGTTCCTCTCCCTGGCCCTGGTCACCGCGCTCGGCTACGGCACGGTGAAGGTGGCGGTCGCGGTCGGCATCGCCAGCGTGGCGAGCTTCGCGCGGGTGACCCGGGCGGAGGTGCTGCGGGTGCGGCAGGCGGTCTTCGTCGAGGCCTCACGGTCGTGCGGGGCCCGCTGGTACTCGGTGCTGGGCCGGCATGTGCTGCCCAACGCGGCGGGCCCGGTGATCGTCCTGGCCACCCTGGACTTCGGCTCCTCGATCCTCGCCGTGTCGGCCCTGAGCTTCCTCGGCTACGGCGCCCCGCCACCGGCCCCGGAGTGGGGCACCTTGATCTCGGACGGCCGCAACTACCTCGCGAACGCCTGGTGGTTGACGGCGCTGCCGGGGTTGGCGATCGCGGCGACCGTGCTGGCCACCAACCGCATCGCCCGCGCGCTGGACGGCGAATGGTCCCGGCAGCCATGAGCGAACGCCCGCAGAACACACCTGGAACGGATGAGGACTTGAGCACGACACCGAGCACCGACCCGGACCCCGGCGAGGGCGCCGCCCTGGAGATTCGCGGCCTGTCCGTGTCGTACCGCACCCGCGGCGGCACCGTACCGGCCGTGCGGGACGTCGATCTCGACGTACGCCCGGGCGAAGTGACCGCGGTCGTGGGCGAGTCCGGTTCCGGCAAGAGCACCACCGCGCACGCGATCACCCGGCTGCTGGCGGCCAACGCCACGATCGACGCGGGCACGATCCGCTTCGGCCGGCACGACCTCACCGCGCTGAGCGAGGCGGAGTTGCGCACCGTGCGCGGCGCGCAGATCGGCCTGGTGCCCCAGGACCCGTCGGTGTCCCTCAATCCGGTCAAGCGCATCGGTGAGCAGGTCGCCGAGGTGCTGCGTATCCACGGTCTCGCGACCCGCCGCTCCGCGCCGTCGGAGGCGATCGACATCCTGCACCGGGCCGGACTGCCGGACGCGGCCACCCGTGCCCGGCAGTACCCGCACGAGCTCTCCGGCGGTATGCGGCAGCGCGCCCTGATCGCGATCGCCATCGCCGCGCGGCCGAGACTGATCGTCGCCGACGAGCCGACCAGCGCGCTCGACGTCACTGTGCAACGCGTCATCCTCGACCATCTCCAGGGCCTCACCGAGGAGTTGGGCACCGCGATCCTGCTGGTGACCCACGATCTCGGTGTGGCCGCCGACCGGGCACAGCGCCTCGTCGTCATGTCCCAGGGACGAGTGGTCGAGGCCGGGCCGACGCGTGGGATCCTCACCGACCCCCAACACGAGTACACCCGACGGCTGTTGGCCAGCGCGCCGAGCCTGACGACCGCCGTCCCCCGCACCGAGGTCACCGCACCCCCGGCCACCGGCACAGCACCGCTGGTCGAACTCCGCAACGCCGTAAAGGAGTTCAGGCTCCCCCGCGCGAACGGCGAGTCCCGCACGCTGCGCGCGGTCGACGACGTGAGCCTCACCCTCCACCGCGGCCGAACCCTCGCCCTGGTGGGTGAATCCGGCTCGGGCAAGTCCACCACCGCCCGCCTGGTGCTCCGCCTCACCGACGCGAGCTCCGGACAGATCCTGTTCGACGGCACCGACGTGACCACCGCCCGGGGCGCCCAGGCCAGGCAGTTGCGCCGACGCGCCCAGCTCGTCTACCAGAACCCGTACGCATCGCTCGACCCCCGCTTCTCCATCGGCGAGGTGATCACCGAACCGTTGCGCGCCTTCAAAGTGGGCGACCGCGCGTCCCGGCTGAACCGGGCCCGGGAACTCCTCGACCGGGTCGCCCTGCCCGCCGCCACCCTGGACCGCCGCCCGGCGGAACTCTCCGGTGGGCAGCGGCAGCGCGTCGCGATCGCGCGGGCCCTCGCCCTCTCCCCCGACCTGGTGGTGTGCGACGAGCCGGTGTCCGCGCTCGACGTCTCCGTACAGGCCCAAGTCCTCGACCTGCTGGCGGAGTTGCAGGCCGACACTGGCGTGGCGTACCTGTTCATCTCGCACGACCTGGCCGTCGTACGGCAGATCGCGCACGAGGTCGCCGTCATGCGGGCGGGCCGCATCGTCGAAACAGGTGCCCCGGACGACCTGTTCACGCACCCTCAGCACGAGTACACCCGCGAGCTGCTCGCGGCGATCCCCGGCCGCCAGGCCGATCACGAACTGAGGACGCGAAGCGCATGACCATCACTTCCCTCGCCTTTCTCACCCCGGGCAACTTCGCCGACGACGACCCGTACACCGGCCTGGAGGAGACCCTCCAACTCTTCGAGTACGGCGAGCGGTTGGGCTACGACGGCGCGTGGATCCGGCAGCGGCACCTCGAACACGGCGTCGGTTCGGCCGCGGTGTTCCTCGCCGCGGCAGGACAACGCACGCGGCGCGTCGAGTTGGGGACCGCGGTCATCCCGATCGGCTACGAGAGCCCGTTCCGGCTCGCCGAGGATCTGGCACTGGCCGACGTCCTCTCCCGGGGCCGGCTCCAGGTCGGCTTCAGCACCGGCATGCCGCACGCCGAACTCCTCGGTGATCTGGTGTACGACGGCGACTGGCGCGCCTTCGACTTGTCCTACGGCCGGGTCGCCCGGGTCGTCGACAATCTGCGCGGCGACTACCTGGGCGGCCCGGACACGGTGATCGAGTCGCCGGGCAACACCCAGCGACCGCGGCTGCAACCGCACAACCCCGGTCTGGTGGACCGTATTTGGTACGGCGGCGGGAGTCTGCGCTCGGCCCGCTGGGCCGGCGAGAGCGGCCTCAACCTGTTGTCCGGGAACATCGTCACCGGCGAGAACACCGACGACTTCACCACGGCCCAGTCGAACCTGCTCGCCGAGTACCGGCGCGTCCAGCCCGCCGCCCGCGTCGCGGTGGGCCGCGTCGTCGTGCCGTTCGACAGCGCCGACCGGGCCGCCCGCGCCCGCTACCGCACGTATGCCGACAGCCGTCATGCCCGCACCCTCGCCCCGCAGGGCCCGAGGCGGACCCTGTTCGCACCCGACGTGGTCGGCACGGCGGAACAGATCCTGGAGCAACTGACCGCGGATCCTGTGGTGTCGGCGGTCTCGGAGCTGCGCCTTGAACTGCCGTACGAGTTCCGGCGGGAGGAGTACGAACAGATCCTGCACGATGTACTCCACCTGGTCGCACCCGGACTGGGCTGGCGCCCCGCACAGTTGGAGGCCGCGCGATGAGTCCCGTACGACTGGACGTCCACACCCGGGAGCCGTTCGCCGACGGTCATCGCTTCGCCGAGGGTGGGGCGTACGAAGTACTCACCGCCACGGCCCACTACACCGTGGACCCCGAGGAGCCCGCCCTCGGCTCGATCACCGATCTGGACCTCGCACCGCGTGACGGCGACGGCGCGGTGCGCTTCAGCGGGGACGTCGAGATCCTGCGGCCGGTCGACGGCGGACGCCGACGGCTGTTCTTCGACTGGGGCAACCGGGGCAACAAGCGGGCCGTCCAGTACTTCTGCGACGCCCCGCACACGAACCGCCCCCGGACCCTCGCCGACGCGGGCAACGGATTTCTGCTGCTGCGCGGGTACACGGTCGTCTTCGGCGCCTGGCAGGGCGATCTGCTGCCCGGCGACGGACGGCTGCTGCTCGACCTGCCCGTCACGACGCGGGGCACGGAACCCGTACGCGGCCTGACGACAGCCGAGTTCATCGTCGAGGAGCCCACCGCCTCCCTGCCGCTGTCGCGCTGGACGAACACGAGATCCTCCCCCGTCAGCGCGGCGGGCGAACGGACCGCGCGGCTCACCCGGCGACGCTACCCGCACAGCGCACCGGAGGAAGTACCCACGACAGCCTGGCGGTTCGCACGTCTCCAGGGCGGCGGCCCCGACCTGCGGTCTCAGTCCGTCGCCGTCGTACCGAGCCGAACTGACCTCTACGTCGACGGTGGGCTACGGCCGGGCTGGATCTACGAACTGACCTACGAGGCCGAGGAACCCCTCGTCCTCGGCCTCGGTCTCGTCGCGGTGCGCGACCTGGTCAGCCATCTCCGCCACGACCCGGCACAGCCGGTCGGGGAGATCGACTACGCCTACGGCTGGGGTCGTTCGCAGACCGGCCGCGCCATCCGCGACTTCATCCACCGGGGCTTCAACGAGGACGCCGAAGGCCGCCGGGTGTTCGACGGACTGCTGCCGCACGTCTCCGGCGCGGGCCGGCTGGACATCGGGCGGTTCGCCAACCTGACGGTGCCGGGAGGCCAGCAGTACGAGGACCACCTCAACGCGGCCGACGCCTTCCCGTTCGCGTACGCCGAGACGGTGGACCATCTGACCGGCGCCCGCGACGCGATCATGAAGCGCGCGAGCGACCCCAAGGTGCTGCACACGCAGACGTCCACGGAGTACTGGCAGCGCCGGGGATCACTGGTCCACACCACAACTGACGGGCGGGACCTGGGATTTCCGCCGAACGTGCGGGGCTACCTGTGGTCGTCGAGCCAGCACGTCGCGAGTCCGACGCCGCAGTCCCCGGGGAAGGGCATCTGCCATCACGTCGAGAACGTCGTCGCCACCTCCGCGCTGTTCCGGGGCGTCCTCGACGCGCTCGACGCATGGGTGAGCGAGGGTGTGGAACCGCCTCCGAGCGCGGTGCCCACGGTCGCCGACGGCAGTCTGGTGGCATTCGAGGAGTGGTCACGGCAGTTCCCGGCGGTGCCCTCGGCGCTGCGGCCGTACGGTCCCAACGAGCTGTACACAGTGGACCGTTCGACCGTGCCGCCGGTCGCCGACCGCGCGCATCGCTACACGGTGCTGGTCCCTGCCGTCGACGCCGACGGCAACGAGACGGCGGGTGTGCGCGCCCCGATGGTGTCCGTGCCGCTCGGTACCTACACCGGCTGGAACACGCGTGCACCGGGTCAAGGGCACGGCGCGCTGCACGAGTTCAGCGGTTCCACGTTCCCGTTCGCCGCCACCGAGGACGAGCGGCTGATCACCGGTGATCCGCGTCCGAGCGTGGAGAGGCGCTACGGCGACACGGCCGGATACGCCGCCCGCATCAGGGCGGCGGCCGAGGAACTCGCGGCGCGGCGGCTGCTGCCCGATGAGGACGTGGCACGCGCGGTGAGCGCCGCCGCGGACTGGTCGACGCCACGCCATGACGTCGACCTGCCCTGACTCCGCGTCGGGCAACTCCCGAGCGGCCAAGTCACGCAGGACCCTTCTCAGACCCTCAGATTCAGGGCGGACCACAGCTCTCGCTCCACACCCGTAGGGGGGATGTGCGCGGCAAGGCACTCCGGATGACCGGGCGGCGGTCCGCTGCACGGCTCCGGTGTGCGCTCCGTCTCCGTCCCATCGGCAGCGGCCACGGGGACCGGAAGTCCGCCCAGGCAGCAGCCGACTACGAGCAGCCCCGGTGCCCACCGGGCGAACAACTCGGCCCACCTGCGTGCCCGGCTCACCGCAGCGCGGCCGTCGGCCACAGCGGTTCGGTCGCACGGTCCTCGGCCTCACGCAGAACGCGCAGTACGTTGCGGCCGGTCAGGGCCTCCAGGTCGGCCCGGGACCAGCCGCGGTCGGCGAGTTCGCGCAGCAGTACCGGGTAGCCGGAGACGTCGGCGAGGCCGATCGGCTGGTGGTCGACGCCGTCGTAGTCGCCGCCGAGGCCGATGTGGTCACGGCCGGCCACCTCGCGGGCGTGCTCGACATGATCGGCGACCTGGGCCACCGTCACCTCGGGCCGGGGGTGTTCCTCGGTCCAGCGCCGTAGCCGGTCGTCGGCGGACGCGGTGAAGGCTGCGGCGAGTTCCTCGGCGACGTGGGCCGGATCCTCGCCCGGTCGTGGTGCGCGCGGCCAGCTCCAGGGCTGCTTGGGCAGCCCGAGACGTTCACGCTCGGCCTGCAACTCCTGGGCCCACTCAGCCACTTCGGCCGAGATGAAGTACGGGACGAAGGTGAGCTGGATGACGCCGCCGTTGTCCCGCAGCAGCTCCAGGACCGGATCGGCGACATTGCGCGGGTGGTCGTTGAGGGCGCGTACGGAGGAGTGGCTGAACAGCACCGGGGAGGTCGAGGCGGCGAGCGCCGCGCGCTGGGTGGAGTCGGCGACGTGGGAGAGGTCCACGAGGACACCGGTGCGGTTGAGTTCGGCGACGATCGCCCGGCCCGTGTCATTCAGGCCGCCGACGCCGGGCTCGTCGGTGGCCGAGTCCGCCCAGGTGGTGTTGTCGTTGTGGGTGAGCGTCACATAGCGGACGCCGAGCCGGGCGTACGACCGCAGGACGCCCGGGGACTCGGCGAGGCTGTGACCGCCCTCGATGCCGAGCAGGGAGGCGATCCGTCCGTCGGCGAGCGAGCGCTCGACATCGGCCGCGGTATAGGCGATCCGCAGGGTGTCCGGGTAGCGGGCGACGAGCCGGTACACGGCGTCGATCTGCTCGAACGTGGCCACCACGGCCTCGGGTTCGGGGAGTTGAGAGGAGACGTACACCGACCAGAACTGTGCGCCGACCCCGCCCGCGCGCAGCCGCGGCAGGTCGGTGTGGAGGTCGGGACGGCCGTCCGCGAGCCCTTCGACGCTGTAGCCGGAGCGGGCGCGCAACGCCACGGGCAGGTCGTTGTGGCCGTCGAAGACGGGGGTGTCGCGCAGTACCTCCGCGATGAGGTCCACCACTGTGTCGGTCATGTGCTTGCCACTCCTTCGCCAAGGGTCAGCCGGCGGCGCCCCTGCCGTATCGGGTCGGCGACGGGCAGTGAGGCGATCAGCCGCCGCGTGTAGTCGTCCTGTGGGTTACCCAGGACCTGGGCCGTGGATCCGGACGCGGCGATCCTGCCCCGGTGCAGTACGACGACCCGGTCGGCGACCTGCTCCACCACCGCGAGGTCATGGCTGATGAACAGCGCCGCGAAGCCCAACTCCCTTTGCAGTTCGGTGAAGAGGTCGAGCACCTTCGCCTGGACGGACACGTCGAGGGCGGAGGTCGGCTCGTCCGCGATGATCAACGGGGGCCGCAGGGCGAGCGCCCGGGCCAGGGCGGCACGTTGGCGCTGGCCGCCGCTGAGCTCGTGCGGATAGCGGTCGGCGTAACTCCGGGGCAGATGAACGGACTTCAGCAGCGCCTCTGCCTCGGCGCGGATCGCTGCGGCCCCAAGTTCACGCCGGTGCACGGTCAGTGGCTCCGCGACGCTGTCGGCGATGGTGAGCAGCGGATTGAAACTGGCCGCGGGGTCCTGGAAGACGTAGCCGATGTGGCCGGCCCGGCCGCGGGTGCGGCGCCGAGTCGTCAACGGCTCGCCGAACACGGTGAGTTCACCGCCGGACGCGGGCGTCAGACCGGCGACCACCCGGCCGATGGTGGTCTTGCCGCTGCCGCTCTCCCCCACCAGCCCGAGCACCTCGCCCGGCCGGATCTCGAAGTCCACACCGTCGACCGCGCGGAAGCCCTTCCTTCCCAGTCGCCCGGGGTAGTCCACGAGCAGCCCGGCGGCCCGTACGACCGGCTGCGCTTCGTCCGTCGCGGAGGTCTGCGTCCTGCCCTGTTCTCCGAAGACCGGTACGGCGGCCAGCAGTTCGCGGGTGTACGGGTGGACGGGCGCCGCGAACAGCTCGCGGACCAGGGCCTGTTCGACGATCTCGCCCTCGCTCATCACGGCCACCCGGTCCGCGAGGTCCGCGACGACGCCCATGTTGTGGGTGATGAGGAGCACGGCGGTGCCGAAGTCGGTACGGCAGCGGTGCAGGAGTTCGAGGATCTCCGCCTGGACGGTGACGTCGAGGGCCGTGGTCGGTTCGTCGGCCACGATGAGCCGGGTGCCGAGGGCGAGGGCCATGGCGATGACGGCGCGTTGCTTCTGGCCGCCGGAGAGTTGGTGGGGGTAGTGGCTCACGCGGGTGGCGGGGTCGGGGATCCCGACCTTGTCGAGCCATTCGACGGCCACCGCCCGGCGTTCGGCCTTGGTGCCGCCGTGGCCGTGCGCGCGGAGGCCCTCCGTGAGCTGCCAGCCGATGGTGAAGACCGGGTTCAGCGCGGTGGACGGCTCCTGGAAGACCATCGCGACGTGGGTGCCGCGCAGGGCGCGCAGTCGGGCGGGGGACGCGGTGAGCACGTCCTCGGCGGGGTCGGCGGTGCCGTCGCCGAGCAGGACCCGGCCGCGGGCGGTCGCGGTGGCGGGCAGCAGTCCGAGCACCGACTTGGCGGTGACGGTCTTGCCGCTGCCGCTCTCGCCCACGAGGGCCAGTACCTCGCCAGGGGCGACGGACAGGCTCACGCCCTTCACCGCGGGAGCCGCGCCGGCGTCCGTGGCGAAGGTGACGTGCAGATCCTCGATGCGCAGGAGGTCAGTCATCGTCCGTGCCTCCGTCCGTCGCGATGGCGGTCGCCTTCGCGGTCGTACCGCCGCGTCGTCGCAGTCTCGGGTCGGCGAGGTCGGTGAGACTCTCGCCGAGCAGGGTCGTGCCGAGCACGGTGAGCACGATGGCCAGGCCCGGCGGGATCGCGGTCCACCACAGTCCCGAAGTGACGTCCGCGACCGAGCGGTTGAGGTCGTAGCCCCACTCGGACGCCGAGTTGGGTTCGATGCCGAAGCCGAGGAAGCCGAGTCCTGCGAGAGTGAGGATCGCTTCGGAGGCGTTGATGGTGAAGATCAGCGGGAGGGTGCGGACCGAGTTGCGCAGCACATGCCGGAACATGATCCGCCAGGTGCCGGTGCCGATCACCCGGGCCGCGTCGACGAAGGGCTCGGCCTTCACCCGGGTCACCTCGGCCCTTACGACACGGAAGTACTGCGGTACGAACGCGACGGCGACCGAGCAGGCCGCCGCGCCGAGGCCGCCGACGAGGCTGGACTGGCCGCCGCTGATCACGATCGACATGACGATGGCGAGCAGCAGTGGCGGGAACGCGTAGAGCGCGTCGGCGAGCCCCACCAGCAGCCGGTCGAGGCGTCCGCCGAGATAGCCGGAGGCCAGCCCGAGCACGGTGCCGGGGATCACCGAGAGCAGCAGCGCCGCGAGGATGATCTCCAGCGCGGTCCTGGCGCCCCACACCGTGCGGGAGAGCACGTCGTACCCGGCGATGGTGGTGCCCAGCGGATGGGCGCCGCTGGGGTGTTGCTGGGAGCCGAACAACCGTCCCCCGTCCTGGAGTTGGGCGAATCCGTACGGGGCGAGAAGGGGTCCGAGGAGGGCGGTGAGGACGAACAGCACGGTGAGGACGGCGCCGGTGAGGAGCATGCCGCGCTGTATCGCACCCCCGGTGCGAAGTCGTGCGCGCATGCGGTCCGGCAGCAAGGCGGGCCGTCGCACGAGGAGTTGGGCCACGGCTCAGTACCTCACTCGGGGATCGATGAGGGCCGCGACGACGTCGACGAGGAAGTTCGTCACCGCCACGACGACGGCGAACAGGGCCACGATGCCCTGCACGGCCGGGAAGTCACGGACCGTCAGATAGTGGGCGAGTTCGTAGCCGAGGCCCTTCCACTCGAAGGTGGTCTCCGTCAGCACCGCTCCGCCGAGCAGCCCGGCGACCTGGAGTCCCAGGACGGTGACGACGGGGATCAGGGCAGGTCGGGTCGCGTGTCGGGTCACCAGGCGGAAGGGTGCGACACCCCGGGAGCGGGCGGCTTCGACGTAGTCGGCGCCGAGGGTGCCGATCAGGTTCGTACGGACCAGCCGCAGCAGGATGCCGGCGACGAGCAGGCCCAGCGCCACGCCGGGCAGTACGGCGTGCTTGAGGACATCCGCGACGGCGGCCCCGTCCCCGCTGCGGAGGGCGTCGACGAGGTAGAAGCCGGTCGTACTGGTCTGGTTCTGGAGGAAGAGCTGCACGTCGGTGCTCGCTCGGCCGGACGCGGGGAGCCAGCCGAGTTGGATCGCGAAGACGAGTTTCAGCAGCAGACCCACGAAGAACACGGGGGTGGCGTAGGTGAGGACGGCGAAGAGTCGCAGGGCCGCGTCGGGCGCGCGGTCCCGGTTGGAGGCCGCAACCATGCCCAGGGGTACGCCGACGGCGAGGGCCACCAGGAGGGCGTAGCAGGCGAGTTCGACGGTGGCGGCGCCGTAGGTGCCCAGGACGTGGGTGACCGGTTCGTTGTCGGTGACGGTACGGCCGAAGTCGCCGGTCGCCAGGGACTTCAGGTAGTCGAGGTACTGGGTGAGCAACGGCCGGTCGTAGCCCGCCTGGTGGAGTTTCGCGTGGAGCTGGTCGGGGGTCAGCCGGTCGCCGAAGGCGGCGCTGATCGGATCGCCGGTGGCGCGCATCAGGAAGAAGACCAGGCTGACCAGGATGAACACGGTGGGGATGATGAGGAGGAAGCGGACCACCAGATAGCGGGCGAGTCCGTACCCGGCGGCGCCGTCGGCGGAATTGCCGACGGCGCCGGGGGCCGTCTCCTGGGTCAGAGCGCTCACTTCTTCGAGAGTCCTGCCCAGCGGAAGGTGTACGCGCTGGTCAGCGCGTCCGGCACACCACTGACGTCGGTACGGGTGACGATCGCCGTGGAACCCTGGAGCAGCGGCAGCAGCGGCACCTGCGCGGCGGCCTTGTCCTGCGCCTCCTTGAGGAGTTCGGTGCGCTGGGCCGCGTCGGTCTCCGTCTCCTCCTTCAGGATCAGCGAGCGCACTGCGGGGTCGTCGTAGCCGTTGGCGACCCAGCTGTTGGCCGAGTAGAAGGGCGAAAGGTAGTTGTCGGCGTCCAAGTAGTCGGCGTACCAGCCCAGTTGGTAGAGCGGGTAGAGGTGCTTGATGCGGTCCTTGCCGTACTGGGTCCACTCGGTGGACTGGAGGTTCACCTTGAACAGCCCCGTCGCTTCGAGCTGGGTCTTGACGAGCGTGTACTCGTCGGCCGAGGACGACCCGTAATGGTCGCTGTTGTACTGGAGGTTGAGGGTGACGGGCGTGGTGACCTTCGCCGCCTTCAGCCGTGCGGCGGCAACGGCCTTGTCGGGGCCGCCCTTCTTGTCGCCGTAGAGGGACTTGAAGGAGTCGCTGGCGCCGGTGAGTCCGTCGGGCACCGAGCTGTACAGCGGCTGGTAGCTGTTCTTGTAGACCTGCTGGGCTAGCTGGGTCCGGTCGACGGAGTCGGCCACGGCCTGGCGGACGGCCAGCGCCTTGGCCTTGTCGGCGTCCTTGGTCTTGGTGCCGTAGGGCTGCGTGGCGAAGTCGAAGACGATGTAGCGGATGCCGTTGCCGGAACCGGTGTGGACCTTGATGTCCTTCTTCTTGGCCAGGTCGTCGAGGTCGGCGGTGGTGAGGGTGCGGTAGACGGCGTCGACGGTGCCCTGCTGGACGTCGAGCTTCAGGTTGCTGGCGTCGGTGTAGTACTTGAGCTGGATGTTCTTGGTCTTCGGGGTGCCCAACTGGCCGCCGTAGTCGCTGTTTTGGGTGAAGGAGACCAGCGAGTTCTTGTCGTAGCTCGTGACGCCGTACGGGCCGTTCCACGGCTTGGCCGCGACGATGGCCTTGTCGTCGAGGATCTTGTCCGCGGGGAAGGTCTGTTCGTCGACGATGTAGCCGGCCGCGGTGGACAACACCTGGGGGAAGAGGGTGTCGTTGGCGGATTTGAGGGTGAAGACGACCGTGGTCGGTGCCGGGGCGGCGACCGAGGCGAGGTTGTAGAGCAGGGACGAGGGGCCGTTCTCGTCGGCGATCTTCAGGGTCCGGTCGAAGCTGAACTTGACGTCGGAGGACGTGAGTTGGTGACCGTTCGCGAACTTCAGGCCCTTCCGCAGAGTCACCGTGTACTCCTTGGGCCCGGTCAACTTGATGCCGGTGGCGAGATCCGGGGAGACCTCCGTGGCGCCGTTCTTCACGCTGAGGAGGGTCGCGTAGACCTCGCTCTCGATGGTGCCGGAGCCCGCGTCCCAGGCACCCGCCGGGTCGAGGCTGGTCACCTGGTCGGTGGTACCGACGGTGATCGTCGGGCCGTCGGAGCCGGTGGACGTCTTGCTGCTGGTGCAGCCGGTGAGGGCGACCAGGAACGCCGCGCCGAGGGATATCGCGCCGAGGGGCCGAAGAGGTCTGACGGTGCTGGAATGTGCCATGGCTGGTCTCTGTCTCCGCATGGGTGGATGCGCGAAAGGGGTGCGGCGGGCAGGACATGCCGGGCGCACGCTGTCGCGTGAAGGGTGAGAGTGAACGTGCCGCGCGAGGAACGGGTCAGCTGTGACAGAGACAGCTGGAGACCAGCAGCAGATCCACATGGCGCCGGGAGCACAGCACGAGGCCGGTTGCCACGTCGTCCTCCTAGGGTGTCGCCGGCAACTGAGGCCGGTGGGAACGCACTTGCAGAACAGAAACATCCGCCGAGCCGTCACCTGGGGCACCCCACTGCGTCGAGGGTTGCCGTCCGGCCAGCCAGGGCTTGATCACCGGAACTCGTAGCTCGCGCTCACCGTAGATCGACTGCTCTCTCGGCGTCAAGACGCCTCGGGGGGACGCGCCGGAGCGAGGAGTCGGAGTCGATCGAGCTGGTGGAGAAGCGAGTTGAGCGAATCCTGTGGTCCTTCTCCGGCCGTGTCGAGGGTGATGTGCTCACGGTTCCACGGTTCGTGGTCGCGTCGCCGGACCTGCTGCCAGTCCGGAAGCGGCAGACCGGGAATGTCGACCGAGCGCGAGGTCACGCGGTGTCGGTGCTCGGCCGGATCCGAGCAGATCACTTCCACCTCTACGACCGGAACGCCCGCCCCGGCCCCCGCGTCGCGCCAGCTGTCCCGGGTGACGGCCAGCGGATTGACCGACTCCGCGATCACGGTGAGCCCCTGCCGAAGGTGTTCCTCGGCCAGGGCATACCCGACGACGTAGCCTGCCGGTCCGACGGGGTGCTGTGCCAGGCCGGAGCGGACGAGCGCCTGCTCGATGGTGTCGACACGCAGGTGCACCGCCCCGATGCGTGCTGCCAGGAGTCGGGACAGCGTGGTCTTCCCGGTACCGGGCAGTCCGCCGATGACAATGAGTGCGGTGGTCACCAGCACCCCCAATCACCGTATCCGGGACAGGAGTTGGTCTCCGATGCGGACGATCTCCTGCTTGTAGGGCGTGTCGGAGAGGACGAAGTGTGTGATGCCGAGCTTGCGGTAGTCGTCCAGCGCCGTGGCCACGTCGGCGGCGGAACCGACCAGCCAGGTCGTCGCCGCTCCCCCGCCGCCGAACCTGCCCGGCGTGGTGTACAGGCAGGTGTCGAGCACTTCGCCCCGGGCGGCGAGGTCGTAGAGCCGTTGCTGTCCGACGGCCGTCTTCCGGTTCCCCGTCCAGGTCAGCTCGTCGGCCGAACCGGCCGCCATGCGCGCGACCCTCCCCTCGGCCGCCCGCCACGCCTCCTCCGTGGTGTCGCGCACCACGGTGGTGATCCGCAGGCCGAACTCCAGCGGCCGGTGCCGACGGCCGATCTGATCGCTCAACTGCCTTAGCCTGTCGATGCGTTCGGCGAGTCCGGCGAGCGGTTCGCCCCAGAAGAGCTGTACGTCCGCCTCGGCCGCCGACACCCGCTCGGCGGCCTCGGACGCGCCGCCGAAGTACAGCGTGGGATGCGCTCTGCCGGCCGTCTTCCAGGGGCGGGGCCCGATCGTGGAGCCGCTCACTTGGAAGTGATCGCCGTCGAACGACACGTCCCCCTCGGTCCACAGCCGTCGTACGAGATGCAGGAACTCCTGGGTGCGCGCGTACCGTTGGGCCGGATCGCTGCGGGTGTCGCCGTAGGCGGCCAGGTTGTCGAGGCCGCTGACGATGTTGACCAGGACCCGGCCGCGGCTGAGCTGGTCCAACGTGGCTGCCGCGGCGGCGAATTGGGCGGGCTGCCAGTAGCCGGGACGGATCGCGATCAGGGGCTTGAACGTGGTGGTCCGTGCGGCCAGCGCGGTCGCGACGGTGAAGGTGTCCGGGCGTCCCCACCCGGTGCCCAGGAGGGCGCCACCCCAGCCGTGGCGTTCGGCGGTGCGGGCGAGGTCGGTGGAGTACTCGATGGAGCCCCAGCCGTCCGTCGTGTCGTCGCCACGGTGGCCCGGTTCGACGGTGTTGGGGATGTACCAGAGGAATTCCGGGCTCATCGTGACTCCGATCGCGGTGTGACCGACGGCGGTGCGAGGGATGTTCGGGCGGAAAGCGAAACCCAGCCTGGATCAGACGACCTCCCGCACCCGCGGAAAGTGGCAGGCCGCCCCGTCCCCGCCGAACACCGGCACCTCCTGGCCGCACCGTTTCCGCTCCGGCTCCGCCAGCTGCGGATGGAGCGGGCAGCGGGCCCGGAACCGGCAGCCGTCGTAGCGTCGTGTCGGGCTCGGTGGGTCGCCGGCGAGCAGGATGCGCGTCCGCTGCCGTTCCCGCTCGCGGGCCGGGTCCGGCAGGGGTACGGCGGAGAGGAGGGCCTGGGTGTAGGGGTGCCGGGGGCGCTCGAACACCTCGTCCACGGGACCCGCCTCGACCGTGCGTCCGAGGTAGACGACGCTCACGCGGTCGGCGATGTTCCGCACCACGGACAGGTCGTGGGAGACGAAGAGATAGGCGAGGCCCAGTTCCTCCTTGAGGCGTTGCAGCAGGCTGAGCACCCCGGCCTGGACGGAGACGTCGAGTGCCGAGACCGGTTCGTCCAGGACGAGCAGTTCGGGTTCGACGGAGAGCGCGCGGGCGATGCCGACGCGTTGCCGCTGGCCGCCGGAGAACTCGTGCGGGTAGCGCTCCGCGTGGGCCGGGTCCAGGCCGACCTGGGTGAGGAGTTCGGGCACGCGCCGGCCGATCGTCGCCCGGTCCGCGCCCTGGGTGCGCAGCGGTTCGGCGACGATGTCCCCGACGGGCATGCGCGGGTCGAGGGAGGCCATCGGGTCCTGGAAGACGATCTGGACGCGGCGGCGCAGGGCCTTCGCCTGCGACTTCCCGAGCCCGGAGAGGTCGTTGCCGAACAGTTCGATCGATCCGCCTTCCGGCGGGGCCAGTTCGAGCAGTTCGAAGAGCGTCGTCGACTTCCCGGAGCCCGATTCGCCGACGAGGGCGAGTGTCTCGCCGCGCCGGATGTCGAGGTCGACGCCGTCGACGGCGTACACGGAGCCGATCCGGCGTTTGAAGGCGGCCCCTTTGAGGAGCGGGAAGGTTCTGGTGAGACCGCGTACCTTCAACACCGTTTCGCCGGTGGGTGGTTGGATTGCGCGCGGGGTGTCCATCCGGGGGACGGCGGCCAACAGCCGCTTGGTGTACGGCTCCTGCGGGCGCTCGAAGACATCGTCGGCCGTGCCCGATTCCACGACCCGTCCCTCGTGCATCACGGCGACCCGGTCGGCCGTCCCGGCGATGACACCGAGGTCGTGGCTGACCAGGAGCAGCGCGGCGCCGGTCTCGCGCTGTGCGGTGCGCAGGACGTCGAGCACCTGTGCCTGGATGGTGACGTCGAGGGCGGTGGTCGGTTCGTCGGCGAGGATGATGTCGGGGTCGTTGGCCATCGCCATGGCGATCATCGCGCGCTGGCGCATGCCGCCGGAGAACTCGTGCGGGAACGCCCTTGCGCGCAGGGCGGGTTCGGGGATGCCGACGAGGTTGAGGAGTTCGACCGCCCGCTGCCGTGCATGGTCGCGGGAGACGTCCTGGTGGGCTCGTACGGCCTCGGCGATCTGGTCGCCGATCCGGTAGACGGGCGTGAACGCGGACAGCGGGTCCTGGAACACCATGGAGACGCGGCTGCCGCGAATCCGGGTGAGTTGCCGTTCCGAGGCGCCGACGAGTTCCTGCCCGTCGAGCCGTACGGACCCGCGTACTTCCGCGTTGCCCGGGAGCAGGCCGAGGACGGCGAGCGCGGTCGCGGACTTGCCGGAGCCCGACTCGCCGACGAGGCCGAGGACTTCACCGCGTTCGAGGGTGAGACCGACCCCGCGTACGGCGGGCCGTCCGTCGAAGTCGACGTCCAGGTCGGTCACTTGGAGGATCGGGCTCATCGGGAGGCGCCTTTCGAGGTGGGGTCCAGCGCGTCTCTCAGTCCGTCGCCCACCAGGTTGACCGCCAGTACGAAGACGACCAGGAGTCCGGCCGCGAAGAAGAACATCCAGGGGTAGGT
Source organism: Streptomyces sp. MBT53 (assembly GCF_016654115.1). GTDB lineage: Bacteria > Actinomycetota > Actinomycetes > Streptomycetales > Streptomycetaceae > Streptomyces. The sequence continues at coordinate 95,111 of NZ_JAEQAZ010000009.1, read as the reverse complement.
GACCGCGGCGCTCGTCCCGTCGGCGATCAGCGTGCCGAGCGAGACGTCGGGCGGCTGGACGCCGAAGCCGAAGTACGACAGCGCCGTTTCGCTCATCACCGCGCCGCCGACCTGGATGGTGGCGTCGATGATGAGGAAGGAGGCCACGTTGGGCAGCACGTGCCGCCAGATGATCCGGAACGGTCCGACGCCCATGTACCGCGCGGCGCGCACGAATTCGCGCTCCTTGAGGGAGAGCGTCATGGACCGGACCACCCGGGCGGTGATCATCCAGGCGAAGAGCCCGAGCAGCCCGACCAGGGCGAACCAGCCTCGGGAGCTCAGCCGGGGCGAGACGATCGCGATGATCAGGAAGGAGGGGAAGACCAGCAGCAGGTCCACGAAGAACATGAGCAGCCGGTCGGTCCAGCCGCCGAAGTATCCGGCGCAGGCGCCGACGAGCGAGGCGAGCCCGGTGGACAGCACGGCGACGAGCAGTCCGATGACGAGGGACTTCTGCAGGCCGCGCACGGTCTGCGCGAACACGTCCTGGCCGATGCGGTTGGTGCCCCACCAGTGGTCGCCGCCGGGTGCGGCCCGCAGCGCGGTGTAGTCGATGTGGCTGTAGGACCACTTGGTGGTGTACGGCCCGACGAAGGCCAGCAGGAACAGCAGCACCAGGACGACGGCTCCGGCGAGGGCGGCGCGGTTGCGCAGGAAGCGGCGCAGGACGACGGTGGCGCGACCGGCGGGCGGGGCGGCGACGGGTGCCTCTTCGGCGATGACGGTCGTGGTCATGATGCCTGCCGGATGCGTGGGTCGAGGGCGGCGTGCAGGAGGTCGGCGAGGAAGCCGGAGAGCAGCACGGTGACGGCGGCGAAGAGGTTCACGGCGACCACCGAGTTCACGTCGTTCTTGCCGATCGACGCGATGAACCACTCCCCCATGCCGTGCCAGCCGAAGATCGTCTCCGTGAAGATGGCGCCGGTGAACAGCGCGAGGAAGCCGTAGGAGAAGTAGGTCGACATGGGGATGAGGGCCGTCCGGAGTCCGTGTTTGAGGAAGACCGTGCGGCGGGCGAGGCCCTTGGCCCGTGCGGTGCGCAGATAGTCGGAGCCGAGGACGTCGAGCATGGTGTTGCGCTGGTAGCGGCTGTAGCTCGCGACGGCGAAGAGGGCGACGGAGAGGGTGGGCAGGAGCAGGTGCACGCTCCGGTCCTTGAGGACGGTCCAGAGGCCGCCGGTCACGCCGGGGCTCTTCTCTCCGGTGAACTGGATCAGGTCCGTGCCGGTGCTCTGGTTGAACCAGATCGCGCCGGTCTTGAGGAGAATCGCCAGCAGGAACACGGGAGTTGAGAGAAGCGCGAAGGAGGCGAGGGTGACGGCCCGGTCGCTGAACCGGTACTGCCGTACGGCCGTCCAGGCTCCGACGAGCACTCCCACTACGGTCCCGAACACGGTCCCGGCGAGCAACAGCCGCAGGCTGACGCCGAGTCGGCGACCGAACTCGGCGTCGACGGAGGTGCCGTCGATGGTCTCGCCGAGGTCGCCGCGCACCGCGTGCCCGAGCCAGCGCAGGAAGCGACTCGGCAGCGGGGTGCGGTCGTTGACGCCGATCTCGTCGAGATGGTGGTTCACCGAGGCCGCGGGGATGGGCGGCTGCCGGCCGGCGTAGTACTCGCGCGGGTGGAGCGCGAGCGAGGCCAGCAGGTAGGAGAGGCAGACTGCGGCCAGGAGCAACAGGGCGTAGTAGCCGAGTCGTTTGGCCAGGTAGGCAGGCACAGTAGAAATGGTCCGCGCGTCTTGTTGCCACTTTATGAAGAGAACATGTCAGGTGTCCAGGGGGTCTCCCCCGGGGGTCGTAGGCCGTTCTACGTTCGGTGCATCCACCTGAAGTCCGGCGCGCCCACCCCGAGTTCCGGCGCCCCCCACTGACGACCACCGGCCTCACGAAGGACACCGACATGCGACAGACCTCCACCGCTGCATGGGTCGCCGCCACCGCGGCGACCGCGTTGCTGGTGACCGGCTGCGGCTCCTCCGACGACGGCAGACCCGTCGCGCAGCGAAGCGCGGCCCCGGCCGGCAGCCAGGCCATCAACGCCCGGTCGCTGAACGACATCCAGCAGGGCGGCACCCTCAAGCTGGCGATCTCGCAGTGGATCGCGGACTACAACCGCTACACCGCCAACGGCAACCAGGGCGACGCGCAGGACATCAACGCGCTCGTGGAGCCCAGGCTGTTCTGGGCGGACGCCCAGGGCGAGTCCCACCCCGACACCGACTTCCTGCTCTCCGTCTCGGTGACCTCCACCAGCCCGCAGACGGTCGTCTACAAGCTCAACCCCAAGGCGAAGTGGTCCGACGGAAAGGCCGTCGACTGGCGGGACTTCGCGGCCCTGTGGCGGGCGAACAACGGCACGGACAAGGCGTACGAGGCCGCCGACACCTCCGGCTACGAACAGATCGGCAAGGTCGAACAGGGCGCCGACGCGCACCAGGTCAAGGTCACCTTCACCACGCCGTACGCCGACTGGAAGCACCTCTTCAACCCGCTGCTGCCGGCCGCCGGGATCGACACCCCGGACAAGTTCAACAAGGGCTGGACGCAGCAGATCCCGATCACCGGGAACGCCTTCAAGATCTCCTCGTACGACAGGACGGCCCAGACCATCACGGCGGTACCTGACCCCAACTGGTGGGGAACGAAGCCCAAGTTGGACTCGATCGTCTTCCGCGCCCTCGACTACACCGCCTGGACGGACGCCTACCTCAACAAGGAGATCGACTACGCCGCCGCGCTCCTGCCCGAGGACTACAAGCGGCTGTACAAGGCGGCGGGCACCGACATCCGGGTCGGCGCCCGCTGGGACGAGGTGCACATCGAGTTCAACGGCGCGCGCGGCCCGCTGAAGGACGTGCGTGTCCGTCAGGCCCTCCAGCACGCCATCGACCGCAAGTCCATCGCCGCCGCCTTCGGCAAGGATCTCCCTGTCCAACTCAAGCCGTACGGCAGCCACTTCTTCATGCCCAACCAGGCCGGCTACCAGGACAACTCCGGCACGTACGGCACGTACGACCTGAAGAAGGCGGGCGAGCTGCTGGACGCGGCGGGCTGGAAGCTCCGGGGCGGCAAGCGGGTCAAGGACGGCAAGCAGCTCACGCTCGGCTACACGCTGAGCGCGGGCTCCACCTCCGCACAGGTGGACCAATCAGAGCTGGTCCAGGCACAGTTGGCGCAGGTCGGCATCAAGCTGAACATCGTGAAGGTGCCGTCGAACGACTACTTCTCCAAGTACGTCACGATCGGCAACTTCGATCTGACGAGTTTCCGTTGGGTCGACCAGATCTTCCGCTCCCAGGCGTACCCGATCTACCGCGAGCCGTCCGGCAAGAACCTCTACCAGAACTACGGTTCGGTCGGGTCCCCCGAGGTCGACGCCCTGCTGAAGAAGGCCACCGAGACCACGGACACCACCGAGGCGAACAAGCTCTACAACGAGGCCGACGCCAAGATCTGGGCACTGGGCCACTCCATCCCCGTCTACCAGCGCCCCCAAGTCCTCGCGGTCCGCTCGAACCTCGCCAACTACGGCGCGAGCGGCCTCGCGGACGTCGACTACACGAAGGTCGGCTGGCTGAAGAAATGACCCGACGGATACGGCGGAGACCTTGGACAGGTCTCCGCCGTACCGGTTGTGGTGGCGCGTTCGGCTAGCGACGGTCCGCGAGCCGCCTGACCGCCGCGATCAGCGTGTCCACCTCGCCATGCGTGTTGTAGAAGGCGAACGACGGCCGGACGGTGGCCTCCAGGCCGTACCGGCGCAGGATCGGCTGCGCGCAGTGGTGGCCCGAACGGACCGCGATTCCTTCCTCGTTGAGGGCGGTGCCCACCTCGGCCGGCTCGTAGCCGTCCAGGACGAACGACACGATGCTCGCCTTGTTCGGTGCCGTGCCGACCAACCGCAGTCCGGGTACGCACCGCAGGCCTTCGGTGGCGTGCTCGACCAGGGTGTGTTCGTAGGCGGCGATGTTCGGCAGGCCGATGCGCTCGACGTAGTCGATGGCCGCGGCCAGTCCCACCGCGTCGGCGATGTTGCCGGTGCCGGCCTCGAACCGGCCCGGCGGCGGCTGGAAGGTGGACTTCTCGAAGGTGACGTCGGTGATCATGTTGCCGCCGCCCTCCCACGGAGGCATGTCCTCCAGAACCTCCCGCTTGCCGTAGAGGACGCCGATCCCGGTCGGTCCGAACAGCTTGTGCCCGGAGAAGACCAGGAAGTCGGCGTCCAACTCCCTTACGTCGATGGGGAGATGCGGCACCGACTGGGCCGCGTCGACCAGAACGCGTGCCCCGGCCCGGTGCCCGATCTCGATGATCTGCTCGACCGGTACGACGGTGCCGAGCGCGTTGGACATCTGGGTGACCGCGACGAGTTTGGTGCGGTCGGAGAGAAGCGCGGTGTACTGGTCGAGCAGCAGCTGGCCGCTGTCGTCGACCGGGATCACCTTGATCACCGCGCCGGTCTGCTCCGCGAGCATCTGCCAGGGCACGATGTTGGCGTGGTGCTCCAGGTGGGAGAGCACGATCTCGTCGCCCGCGCCGATGTTCGCCGGACCCCATGCCTTGGCGACCAGGTTGATCGCCTCGGTGGTGCCCCGGACGAACACGATCTCCTCGGCGGAACCGGCCCCGATGAACCGCGCGACGGTCTTTCTGGCGCCCTCGTAGGCGTCCGTCGCCCGGGCGGCCAGCTCGTGCGCCGCGCGGTGGATGTTGGAGTTCTCCCGCGAGTAGAACTCCACCAACCGGTCGATCACCGCCTGCGGCTTCTGCGTGGTCGCCGCGTTGTCCAGCCAGATCAGCGGACGCCCGTTGACCAGCTCGGACAGGATCGGGAAGTCCCGCCGCACCGCCTGCACGTCGAAGGCCGGGTGCTGGTCGAGCGGCAGTACCGACTGCTCGCCGGACACGTCGGGTTCCTGGACGAAGTAGTACGGCGCTGTCGTCGCCGTCGGTGCCATCGCCTCGCGCAGCGGCGGCAGCCCGAGGTGGCCGAAGCCGGGGAGCTCCGGGGCCTGGGCGGGGTATCCGGCGGCCTCGGTGAGGAAGTAGTACGGCCCTGGGTCGGGGAGGTGGGCCGGTGCGGCCGGCGCGGGGACGGGCGGCGGCCCCGGGGCCACCGGCGGGGCCGATGCCTCCGGGCTGGGTCCGGCGCCACCCGGCGCACCCACCGCATAGGGGCTCGCCATGAATGTGGCAGGGGCGCTGGTCGGCGGCGGCCCGGACGGTGGGCTCATTCCGGCGGTCGGTGCCGGGGGCGGCGGGTCCATGGAGGGGAGGCCGGTCGGCATCGGAGGCGCCGGGTTCGCGGCGGGCGTGGCGGTCGGCACCGGCACGGAGGGGACCGCGGTCGGCCCCTCCGTGAACACTCCGGGACCGGATTCCGCGGCGGGCAGGCCAGTTGGCACCGCGGGTGCGAAATCCGCCGTCGGCGGACCGGCCGGCTGGGCGGGGAACGGGCCCGGGGCCGGCGGACCGGTGGGCACAGCGGGGGCGACCTGCGCGGCCGACGGCCCCGCAGTCGCCGTAGGAGAGGAGTCCGCGTGCGGCAGGCCGGTGGGCGTCGGCCATTCCGGTCGGCCGTCGAAGACCGGAGTCGGCGCCTCCGTGTCGGACTCCATGGCCGCCGGCTGCCCGGGGAGTGCTCGGAAGAACTCCCCGGCCATCCGGCTCAGCGTCTCCTCGTCCGGCAGCCACGCCGGGGCGGCTTCGTTACCGGTGGTTGAGGGCGTGGTCATGGCTACCGGTAACTCGGCGCGTAGTCATGGAACTTGTCGACCTCGACGTCGTCGAGCACGGCGAGCGCGTCGTCGGTGAGGACCGCGAGCGAGCAGTAGAGGGAGATCAGGTAGGAGGCGATGGCGCTGCGGTCGATCTGCATGAACCGCACCGACAGACCCATGCCCTGCTCGCCGGAGAGCCCGGGCTGGAACAGTCCGACCACGCCCTGGCGCGACTCGCCGGTGCGCAGCAGGATGAACTTGGTCCTGCCGTTCTCCAGCGGGACCTTGTCCGACGGGATGATCGGCAGGCCGCGCCAGGTCAGGAACTGCGAGCCGAACATGCTGACCGTGGCCGGCGGTACGCCTCGCCGGGTGCACTCCCTGCCGAACGCGGCGATCCCCTCGGGGTGGGTGAGGAAGAAGGCCGGCTGCTTCCACACCTTCGTGATGAGGGCGTCGAGGTCGTCCGGGGTCGGCGGGCCCGCCATGGTGGAGATGCGCTGGGTGTCCGCCACGCTGGCCAGCATCCCGTACTCCGGGCTGTTGATCAGCTCGCCCTCCTGGTGTTCCTTCACCGCCTCGATGGTCAGCCGCAGCTGCTGTGCGGTCTGGTTGTGCGGGCTGGAGTACAGGTCGGAGATGCGGGTGTGGAGGTCCAGGACCGTCTGGACGGCCTTGAGCCGGTACTCGCGGGGCTCGCGTTCGTAGTCGACGAAGGTGTCCGGGAGCGGCGACTCGTCGTAGTTGTCGCACTCGATGCGCACCGACTCGGGGTGGACGACCTTGTTCACCCGGTAGATGCCGGCCTCGACCGGGACCCAGGACATCAGATGCACCAGCCAGCGAGGCGTGATGGAGGCCATCTGGGGAACGGTCTTGGTGGCGTTCGCGAGGGTCCGCGCCGCGCTGTCGCTCACCGACATCGATCGCGACGGTGGATTCACAGCCGTGGTCATGCGCCATCTCCTTTCGGCGCCCGGGATCCGGGCAGGCGTGAGGGGTGAGATCGCCGACAGGACAGGTACGGCCGAGATCTCTCGCACCCACTATCGATTCACCGTCGCAGTGAGCCCGGTAATGGTCCAATGCGTGTTTTCGAGGCTGTCATCGACGCGGTCTATGATTCACAAATGATCGACTTGAGTCGGTTGCGCGTCCTGGTCGCCGTCGCCCGCGAGGGTTCGATCACGGCAGCCGCCGAGGCACTGCACTACGCCCAGCCCTCGGTGAGTCATCAACTCGCCAAGCTGGAGGCCGAGGTCGGGGTGCCGCTGCTGCAGCGGATGGGGCGCGGTATCCGGCTCACGGAGGCCGGCCGGCTGCTGGTGGACCGGGCCGAGTCGATCCTCGCGCAGGTCGAGTCGGTGCACGCCGAACTGGACGAACTGGCCGGACTGCGCACCGGCCGGGTCCGGCTCGCCGCGTTTCCCTCGGCGCTCGCCACCCTCGTGCCGCTCGCCGCCGCCCGCGTGTCCGTCGAGCATCCCGCGATCGAACTGACCCTGCGGGAGGCCGAACCGCCCGACGCGCTCAACGCCCTGCGCAACAACGACGTGGACGTGGCGCTGATCTTCGAGCACGGCGATCCGCCCCAGCGCGACCGCCGCGACACCACGATGACACCGCTGCTCGACGAGCCGTTGTACGTGGTCACCCCGGCGGACCGGTGCTGGGACGGGCCCCGCGCGGAGCTGGCCACCTATGCCGACGCGCGCTGGATCGCCGGGTGCGAACGCTGCCGTGAGCATCTCGTCGCGGCCTGCGGCCGGGCCGGCTTCGAGCCGGTGGTCGAGTTCGAGACCGACGACTACGTCGCCGTACAGGCGCTCGTCGCGGCCGGACTCGGCGTGAGCCTGCTGCCGGGACTCACCCTCCTCGCCAACCGGCACCCCGGGGTCAGCCTCCACCGCATCCCCGGCATGCGCCGCCAGGTCGTGGCCGCCGTCCACGGCAAACCGCCCGCGTCCCAGCCCGCCCAGGTGCTTCTCGACGCACTCGCCGCGACCGTCACCGAACCGGAATGGCCGTCCTGACCGGGTTCAGTCCTCCCCGAGATCGTCGGTGATCCAGTCGGTCACCTGCCGTACGTACTCCCGGTATCCGGACCGCGCGGCATCCACGATCGCGCGGACCTGCTCGGGGTCGCTGTCCAGACACAGCTGTACGAGGACGTGGTGCGGGCCGTCCGCAGGCGCGAGGGCGTCGGCCAGTTCGGCGTCGATCACTCCGGCCCGCTCGGCCGCGCCGAACGAGGCTGTCGGTGTCCCCGGTCGTCGGCCCGACAGCGCGGTTCGGTTGATGGCGAGGGCCAGGTCGTACAAGAGCGCCAGAATGCGTTCGATGACGAGCCCGGCTCCCGGATCGGCGGCCAGGCGTGCGCTGTCCAGCGCTTCGAGCCCGTCGAGTTGGCCGACCGACTTGCGCATGGTGATGAGCCGGTGCTCGATCGCCGCCCGGTCCACGGGCAGTTGGGCCGCCCCCGCGCTGGATGTGGTCATCGCCGCATCGTGCCACCGCGGGATCCGCCCCGGCGCCGCCGATTCCGTCTGGTGGGACATCCGGTGGACGACCGTGACGGGCGGATGGACAGTCGATGCCCGTGGTCCGCCGGGCCAGCCAGAGCAGGGGGTGCCGAGTGCGGTCGTTGAGTGACCTCTTCCGTAATTTCATGCAGCTCGGATATGTGACGGACGACATCGACGCTGCGGCCACGTTCCTCGAATCGAGGCTGGGGACCGTGCGATCCGTCAAGCACTTCAAGTCGTCGTTGGGCGGCGGCCTGCCGCCCGTCGGTACCGACGCCCCGCGCACCCCCTTCGTGGTGGTGGACGGTGTGCCCGCCGAGGAGTGGGTCATCGATGTGGCGCTGGTCAACGCCGGGCCGACCAACCTGGAGATCATCCGTCCGGTCGGCGGCGCGGTCGACCTCTATCGCGGCGCCGTCCGGCCCGGGGAGCCGGCGACGCTGCATCATCTGGGCTTCCGCGTCGACGACTTCGACGAGGCGTCCGCGATCGTCGCCGCGAGCGGCAGGACCTGGAAGCAGTTCGGGGACAGCGGTGGCATCCGGTTCGGCTATCTCGACATGACGGCCGAACTGGGCCACTACGTCGAGGTCATGGAGCTGGACGAGGCATCCGCCCAGGGGTTCGCACATCTTGAGGCCGCGTCCAACGCGGGCCGCTGACAAGGGAATTCGGGATCGGGAGAGGAAACGTCATGAGCGACGAAGGCACAGCCGATTCCTACGACGTCATCGTCGTCGGTTCGGGCGCGGGGCTCGTCGGCGCGTACGCGGCGGCCTCCCGCGGGCTCCGTACGCTGGTCATCGAGAAGACGGAGTACGTCGGCGGGACCACGGCCTATTCGGGCGCCGGGATCTGGCTGCCGGGCAACGCGGCCGAGCAGCGGGCCGGTGTCGAGGACGGTCCCGATGTCGCACGCCCCTATCTCGACGCGATCGTCGGCGACGACTCGCCGGCCTCGCTGCGGGAGGCCTTCCTGCGGGCGGGGCCCGTCCTGATCGAGGAGTTGGAGCGGAATCCGCGGTTCGGCCAGTTCGTCTGGCAGGGCGTGCCGGACTATTTCGCGGGACGGCCGGGGAGCCTGCCGCAGGGGCGCACCATCTTCCCTCCGGACCTCGACCGGTCCGAACTCGGCGCGCTGGAACCGCTGGTGCGCAGGCCGTTGTGGACGGAACGCTGGGGTGTCGAGGTCGGCCCGAGGATGATCGGCGGCCAGGCCCTCATCGGCCGGGCGCTGCTCGCCTTCATGGAGACCGGCAACGGCACCGTGCGCACGAACACCGGGCTGACGCGTCTCCTCGTCGAGGACGGCGCGGTCGTCGGCGTCGAGGCCCTGAGCGAGGGCGAGTCGGTCGAGTTCCGCGCCCGCCGAGGCGTGCTACTCGCCGCCGGCGGCTACGAGCGGAACGGCGAACTGCGTGAGCGGTTCCAGCCCGGAGTCACCGACGAGTGGACCCAGGGCTGCCCGGGCAACACCGGTGACGCCCTCGTCGCGGGCATCGACATCGGCGCGGCGACCGACCTGCTCGACGAGTCGTGGTTCGCACCGGGCCTCGTCGTGCCCGACACCCGCCCGGTGTTCTACACGTCGGTCTGGAGCGGTATTTGGGTCAACGCGGCTGGCCAGCGTTACATGAACGAGCGGCTCCCCTACGACCGCGCCGGTCACGAGATGCTCAAGGCGCACAGGTCGTCAGGCGTGTCGCACCTGCCGACGCACTGGGTGTTCGACCAGCGCCAGCTCGACAACAGGAGGGCGTTCGCCGGGCTGCCGGTCGCGCCGCAGGTTCCGGGCTGGTTCGACGTCGAGAAGTTCGTCGCCGCAGGTGTGCTGAAGCGGGCCGACTCGCTGGAGGAGTTGGCGGAGTTGATCGGTGTGCCGCCGGGTGCGCTCATCGAGAGCGTCGAACGGTTCAACGGGTACGCCCGGGGCGGCAAGGACGAGGAGTTCGGTCGCGGTGAGGATCCCTGGGACCTGATGATCACGCAGATGGCGGGGTCGCACACCGACGGGCCCAACCCCTGTCTCGGGGTGATCGACAAGGCGCCGTTCTACGCGGCCTCGATCGTGCTGTCCGACCTGGGGACCAAGGGAGGTCTCAAGACGGACGACCACGCCCGCGTGCTGCGGCCCGACGGCTCGGTGATCGCCGGCCTTTACGCGTCCGGCAACACGATGGCGCCGATGTCCGGCCGGATCTACCCGGGCGCGGGCGGTCCCGTCGGTTCGTCGATGGCGTTCTCGTACATCGCCGCGGTCGACATGGCCGACGAGAGCTGACAGGTACGCACAAGGCCTCAACTCCCTCTCGAAGACGGTCTCTTCGAGAGGGAGTCCCGTGTTCACGCAGATTCGGTGGAGTGTCCGGGGAACAGGGACAGCGCGGGATCCAGGGCGACGGCCGCGTTGTTGACCGCGGTCGCCACCTCCCCGAAGCCGACGGACATCAGGCGGACCTTGCCGGGGTAGGCGGTGACGTCACCGGCCGCGTAGATCCGCTCGACCGTGGTGCGCATCCTGGTGTCGACGACGATCGTGCGCCGCTCCAGTTGGACACCCCAGTCGGCCAGCGGTCCGAGATTGCTGATGAAGCCGAGCGCGGCCACGACCGCGTCCACCGTCAGCACCCGGGGTTCGGTCTCCCCGTCGACCTTCAAGTGCGCCCGGCGCAACCGGTGGTCGCCGGCCAGGGTCTCCACCTGGGCGTTGGTGACGATGTCGACCCCGCACTCGTGCAGTTCGCGGACGCTCGCCGCGTGGGCCCGGAACGTGCCGCGGCGGTGGACGAGGGTCACCGAGCGGGCGACCGGGTGCAGGGCGAGTGCCCAGTCGACGGCGCTGTCCCCGCCGCCGACGACGAGGACGTCGCGGTCGGTGTGTTCGGCCGGATCGGGGACGAAGTAGCTCAGTCCCCGGTCGAGGAACTCCTCGCCGGCCGGGAGGGTCCGCGGGGTGAACGTGCCGATCCCGGCGGTGAGTACGACGGCTCCGGCATCCACCGTGACGCCGTCGGAGAGGGTGACCTGCGGGCGTCCGTCGGGCGAGTGGGCGAGGGCGACCGCCTGGCGGCCCAGGAGATACGTCGGTCCGAACGCGTCGGCCTGGTCCTTGAGGGCGGTGACGACGTCGCGGCCTCGGGTGCCGGGGACGGCTGCGATGTCACGGATCTCCTTCTCCGGGTAGAGCGCGGTGATCTGGCCGCCGCACTGCGGCAGCGCGTCGACCAGGACGGTCCGCAGCCCGCGGAAGCCCGCGCAGTAGGCGCCGTAGAGCCCGATCGGGCCGGCGCCGACGATGAGGATGTCTGTGGTCACGGTCTCGGCCACGGGCCGGCCTCCTGGGGTGATGGGGAGTGTGGGCAGCGGACGGCGGTGGTCGGCCGGCCGAGTCTATGGCGGCTCCGATCAGGGCCGTCGGCTCCGGTCCCGCCTGATGGGACGGTCGGTGGACGGTCCGGGACGCCGCGTGGAGAGTCACTGTCACGGGCCACCGCGATGACGGACGGCTTTCTGCGGACGAGGAGGGCGAGGCTCGTGAGCGATGAAGTACGGGTGTGGATCGATCAGAAACTGTGCACGGGTGACGGCCTGTGCACCCAATACGCCCCCGAAGTCTTCGAGTTCGGCGACGACGGACTGGCCTACGTCAAGAACGGCGAGGACGGGGAACTGCTGACGCCCGAGGGCGCGCAGGCCGATGTGGCGAACCGGCTGCGCCTGGACGTGATCGACGCAGCCGACGAGTGCCCGGGCAACTGCATCCATGTGGTGCGGAGCACCGACGGGATCGAGGTCGCCGGTCCCGACGCCGGCTGAGATGACTCTGCGTGAGCAGTGGAAGGAGTGGTGATCGGTGTCTGCCGTGGTTGAGCCCCAAGTGGACCGTCGTGTCCCGTGGTTCGAGGGCGATGTGCCGGCCGAGAAGGTCCCGGAGAAGTACCGGCTTTCGCGTGCGTTCGTGCCCAAGAGCCGTTATCTGGACCCCGAGTTCCTCAAGCTGGAGCTGGAGAAGGTGTTCACGCGGGCCTGGTTGATGGCCTGTCGGGTGGAGGAGCTGCCGGGGGTCGGTTGTTTCGTCGAGTACGAGATCGGTGGTCATTCGATCCTGATCGTGCGGGAGGGCAAGGACTCGATCCGGGCCTATTTCAACGCGTGCCGGCATCGTGGTACGCGGCTGGCGCGGGGGCGGGGCCGGGTCGGTTCGCTCATCTGCCCGTTCCACGGCTGGCGTTGGAACCTGGACGGTTCGATCCGGCTGGTGCTGGACCGTGAGGAGTTCGTGCCGCGCTCGGACGACGACCTCGGTCTGGTGCAGGTGCGGGCGGAGCAGTGGGGCGGGTTCGTGTTCATCAACATGGACCCGGACGCGAAGCCGCTGCTCGAATATCTGGACCCGATTCCGCGGATCTTCGCGCCGTTCCAGTTCGAGCACATGCGGTACCGGTGGCACAAGAGCGTGCTGCTGCCGTGCAATTGGAAGACGGCGCTGGACGGGTTCCTCGAGGCCTATCACGTGGCGGGGACCCATCCGCAGCTGTACCGCTTCGACAAGTCGAACACCAACATCGCCTCGATGAAGGAACTCGAGAACCGGATGTGGGCGCCGACGACCGTGTACGAGCGGCACGCGCACTATTCGAGTGTGGGCCCGAAGAAGAAGGACGTCGCCAAGGACCCGGCCAACCGGGGCACGGGCGGCGTGACCGACGAACGGCTCAGTGTCGCGCTGAGCGTGCAGTACATCGCCGACGACATGCGCGGTCTGGAGAACGAGCGGAGCTGGCGGGCCGCGGAGGCGCTGAAGACGGCGGAGGTGCCGGAGGGGATGACCGCCGGCCAGTACTACATGCAGCTGTACAAGGAGTTGTCGCTCGCCGAGGGTTACGACTGGCCGGACATCACGCCCCAGCAGTGGGCGGAGGCCGGTACGGCGTGGAACGTGTTCCCGAACACGATCCTGCTGCCCAACCAGGGTTCGGTGTTCGGCTACCGGGCGCGGCCCGACGGGCTCGACCCGGACAGCTGCATCTTCGAGATCTTCAGCCTGGACCAGGTCCCCGTCGCCGACTACGACAAGAAGCGGGACTTCCAGCCGCAGTTCTTCGAGGACTTCCGCGAGGCCGACCTCGGTGAGATCTTCACGCAGGACCTGATGAACGCCAAGGAGGTGACCGTGGGCATGCACTCGCCCAGCTTCGACGGGCACCGGCTGAGCGAGGAGCAGGAGATGACCATCTACAACCACCACCGGGTGGCCGACCGGTTCCTCTGGACGGACTGACCCGTCCGACGTCCGATCCGTGGTCCCGGCTCCCAGGAGCCGGGACACGATCGTGTCGGCGCCCTATCGCCGGACCCAGCCGACGTCGTGCCAGTAGGTCTCCAACTCCCGTACCGGCTTGGGCCAGGTCTCGATGTAGGTGACGCCCTCGGGCCCCGCCGTCATCGTGTACGGCGTGCCGGCCCGGCTGAGGAAGACGTCCCCCGGTCCCACCCGCACGGTCTGTGGCTCGCCCGACTCGTAGTGCTCGATGTGGTATTCGCCGGCGAAGACGAAGAGCATCTCGTCGACGTTGTGGTGGTGCCGGGGCACCGTGAAGTTCGGCCGTACGCGCAGCGGGTTGCGGTTGAAGCGCGGTATGTCGATCGGCTTCGTGGTCACCCACATCGCGCCGTCGAACGTCGCCGCGAAGTCCACGGGCGCGTCCCGCAGCAGACCGCCCTCGTTCCAGAAGTACTGCGGATGGCCCTGCTGTTCCAGGCCCATGGGAACCCAGTCCGCGTCTTCCACCAGATCACCGAATGTAAGAGTCACGCGGCGACCGTACGCACGGCCGGACATGGTGTCGTCGAAGGGTTCCGCTCATCGGGACCCATCCACCGGGGGCTCCGGTCCCGGCCAACGGGATTCACGCATGACACGCCACACCCCGGTCCCCACTATCGGGGCATGGGAATCGAGTTCTTCAATCTGCTGTCGGACGAGGGCTGGATCGAGCTGCCGGTCGACCAGTCCGCTCCCACGTATCTGTGGAGCGAGGGCGGTCTCCTGGCCGATGCGCCGGTCGACATGGAGCAGACCTTCAAAGGGAACATGTGGTGGTCGACGAAGGTGGACCCGTCGTTCAATCTGAACGGCCTGCGGTGCGCGCCGAACTTCGCGGTCCCCCGCCACCATCACAACCTCGACGAGTTGATCATCGTCTTCGGCGGTGAGTTCCATGTCGCCTGGGGCAAGGACGGGGAAGAGGGCAGCCGGACCATCGGGCCGGGCGAGTTCTGGATCAGCGAGGCCGGAACCCCCTATCTCATGACGGCCGGACCGGAGGGCGTCACCTACGTCGAGACCTGGCCCGAGCCGATGGAGAGCCTTGAGACGTACTGGCACGACGCGGGCTGGGTGCACCGCGGCCACTGACCGACCCGCCACACATTTCGGCCCCTCATTCCAGGCATGCTGCCGGAAGAGGGGTCGACTGCATGGACAAGTCCCGTACGACCCATTCCAGCGTGGCGCAATTACGTATACTCTTCTTGCTTGCGGACGCTCCTTGCGGGGATCGGCCGTCCCTCTCCCCGCATCGGAGCAGGGTCCCTCTCGTCGCCGGTCGTGAAGTCCTCGGCAAGCCCTCGGCACGCCGGCCGGCATGGTCTGCCGCGGCGCCCGGCCCTCGTGCCGTTCGACCTCCACTCGCGGCTCTCTCTTCACTTTCTCGGACGGCAGCGCCGCCGCACGGCGCCGCCGGTCGCTGATCGCAGCGAGTGCCGGGCACTCGCCGACACGTTGGGACGCAGACATGATCGAGTCGGTCGGACGAGCCATCTCCTCACCCAGGTCACGCGCGTCGGTCGCGCTGGTGTCGGCCACGCTCCTGCTCGCGGGCTGCGGCAGCGGCGGTGACGGCGCCACCACCGCCGCGGACAGCACGAAAGTCCCGGCCGCACTGGCGAGCGCCTTCCCCGGGAAGAAGGCCACCGGCGCACCGGTCAGGATCGGCCTCATCACCAACGAGGGCGGCTCCGCGATCAGCCAGCCCGAGACCAGGGAAGCCGCCCAGGCGGCCATGAAGTACGCCAACGCCAACCTCGGCGGCATCGCGGGCAGGCCCGTCGAACTCACGGTCTGCAAGACGAAGGAGGAACCCGCGACGGCCCGGGACTGCGCGAACCAGATGGTCGAGCAGAAGGTCGACGCGGTGGTCCTGACCAGCAGCGGTCTGGGCGACTCCATGGTGCCGATCGTGACCAAGGCCGGCATTCCCTGGGCGACCGCCATCGCCGCGAGCAACTCCGAGGGCACCACCGCCAACGCCTTCTCCTGGACGGGCGGTTTCCCGACGACCATGACGTCGATGGCCGCGTACGCCAAGGAGAAGGGATACAAGAAGGTCGCCGCGTTCGTGATCGACGCACCGGCCGCAGTGAGCGGGATCGAGGCCATCGGCAAGCCGGTCTTCGCCAGGGCCGGTGTCGGCCTGCAGATCGTGACGGTGGCCGCGGGCACCCCGGACGCGTCTCCGCAGGTGAGCGCCGCGCTGCGGAACAAGCCCGACGCCGTCGCCGTCGTGGCGGATCCGACCGTGTGCACCTCCGTGCTCCAAGCCATGGGCACGCTCGGGGCCGGCATCGCCCGGATGAGCGTCCAGTCGTGCGTGTCCCCGGAGGTCGTCCAGGCGGTGGGCGCGGGCATGGACGGGCTGCAGGTCTTCAGCAGTTTCGACGCCGCCAGCGACGACCCGGAGGCCCAGCTCTTCCGGCAGGTGATGAAGGAGTACAGCCCCGACACCCCCACCCAGGGCTACGCGGCGGTCGGCTATCAGGGCGTGCTCGGCCTGGTGCGCGCGCTGCACGGGCTGACCGGCACGGTCTCGGCGAAGACGATCACTTCGGCGCTGCGCACGGCGAAGGACGTCGTACTGCCCGCCGGCCACGGCATCACCTTCAGCTGTGACTCCAAGGCGGTACCCGGACTGCCCGCCGCCTGCTCGGCGAAGGAGGTCACCGGCACGGTGTCGTCCGACGGCAAGTTGGGGCAGCTGCGGGTCGTCGACCCCAGTTCGTTGTTCGCGCGCTAGTCGAAGGAGCGGTGGTCGGAGCAACCGGGAGGGACGGTCTCGCCGATGAGCCAGTACGTCGTGTTTCTGTTGCTGGGGCTGGGCAGTGGGGCGGTGTTCGGCGCGCTCGCGCTGGCACTTGTGCTCACCTACCGCGGTTCCGGGGTGGTCAACTTCGCCACCGGGGCGATCGCGTTGTACAGCGCGTACACCTACGCGTTCCTGCGCCAGGGTGAGTTGCTGGTGCCGCTGCCTGGGCTGCCGAAGAAGGTCGGCCTCGGTGGACCGCTCGGCCTGTTCCCTGCGGTGGTCATCTCCCTTGTCCTGGCTGCCCTGTTGGGGGTGGTGCTGTACGGGCTGGTCTTCCGGCCCTTGCGGACCGCGCCGCCGGTGGCGAAGGCCGTCGCCTCGATCGGGGTGATGCTAGTGATCCAGGCGGTGCTGGCCGCGGGTGTGGGTACGGGCGCGGTGTCGGTCAAGGCGATCCTCCCCAACGACCCGGTGTCCTGGGGCGGTTCGCTGATCCCGGGCGACCGGCTGTGGTTCGCGGCCGTCATCGTCGTACTGACCGTCGTGCTGGCGCTGGTGTTCCGCCTGACCCGGTTCGGTCTGGCGGCCCGGGCGGTGGCGGAGTCGGAGAAGGGCGCGCTGGTCAGCGGCTTGTCGCCGGAGCGGATCGCGGTGGCGAACTGGGCGCTGAGTTCGGCCATCGCCGGTCTGTCCGGCATCCTGATCGCGCCGATCGTGCCGCTGGTCCCGGTGTCGTACACGCTGTTCATCGTGCCGGCCCTCGCGGCGGCGCTGGTCGGCAACTTCACCGCGCTGATCCCGGCCGTGGGAGCCGGTCTTGTCATCGGGATGCTCCAGTCGGAGCTGCAGTTCCTGCAGGGGAAGTGGTCGTGGCTGCCCCAGACCGGTCTGGCCCAACTGGTGCCGCTGGCCGTCATTCTGGCCTACCTGGTGGTGCGCGGGCGTCCGCTGCCCACCCGGGGCTCGCTGATCCAGCAGGCGCTGGGCCGGGCGCCGCGACCGGACCGCGTACTGGTTCCGGCCGTTGTGAGTACGGCCCTGGGTGTCGTCGTGCTCCTGGCCACGCACGGCAGTATTCGCGCCGCCGTGATCACCTCGCTGACCCTGGCGGTGATCTCGCTGTCGCTGGTGGTCGTCACCGGGTTCGCGGGGCAGATCTCACTGGCGCAGCTGACGCTGGCCGGAGTCGGCGCGTTCAGCCTGAGCAAGCTGAGCGCGGGATGGGGTATACCCTTTCCGTTCGCCCCGCTGCTGGCAGCCCTGGCCGCGATGGTGATCGGGGTCGTGATCGGGCTTCCCGCGCTGCGGATCCGCGGTCTGCCCGCTGCGGTGGTCACGGTCGCGCTGGCGGTGGCACTGGAGGCCTTCTGGTTCCGCAACCCCGAACTCAACGGCGGCCTGGGCGGTTCCAAGGTCCCCTCGCCGCATCTGTTCGGCCTCGACCTGGGCATCGGCTCCGGCGAGGACTATCCACGTCTCCCCTTCGCGCTGCTGTGTCTGGTGGTGCTGTTGCTGGTGGGCCTCGGCGTGGCGTGGCTGCGGCGCAGCAGGCTCGGTGCCGCGATGCTCGCCGTGCGCGCCAATGAACGGTCGGCCGCGGCGGCGGGCATCGACGTCGCCCGTACGAAGATCGTCGCCTTCGCGATCGGGGCGTTCGTCGCCGGGCTCGGCGGCGCCCTCCTGGGCTATCAACAGACCGTCGCGGACGCCGAGATGTTCACCGCGATCGGCGGCCTGGGCCTGTTCGCCACCGCATACCTGGCGGGTGTCACGGCCCTGTCCGGCGGTCTCGTGGCCGGGGTGATGGGGGCTGGCGGCCTGCTGCCCGTCCTGCTGGACCGGGCCCTGTCCCTCGGCGAGTGGTACGACGTGATCATGGGCATCGGTCTCGTCCTCACCGTGATCACCAACCCCGAGGGCGTCGTCGGGCCGGCACACGAACTGGCGGCGCGGCTCCGGCGCGCACGCCACCCGGCCGCCGTCGACACCCCGGACGGGCAGGACGGGCGGGACGCCGACGCGCTGACGGGTTCGGCACCGGCCGCCCGTCCCCCGGTTCCCGAACCGGGCGAGGTGGTGCTCTCGGTGCGCGAGGTCGGGGTGCGCTACGGCGGTGTGGTGGCCGTCGACTCCGTCTCCTTCGAGGTGCGCTCGGGCGAGATCGTCGGCGTGATCGGGCCGAACGGTGCCGGGAAGACCACCCTGCTCGACGCGATCAGCGGATACCACCGCAGCACGGGAACAGTGGAGTTCGACGGCCGGGAGATCTCGTCCCTGAAGCCTCATCAGCGCGGCCGGGCAGGGCTCGGCCGCACCTTCCAGGGCATCGAGCTCTACGAGGATCTCAGCGTGGAGGAGAACGTCCTGGTCGGGGAGGCCGCGGCCCGGCACGGTGGCGACCATGTCGGTTCCGTGCAGGGGCCGGAGCTGCGGAACCGCCTGTTCGAGACACTGCACCTCAGCCGGTTCCGGGACCAGCCGGCCCGTGAACTCTCCCAGGGCAGGCGGCAGTTGGTGTCCATCGCGCGTGCCCTTGCGGGCCGCCCACGGATGCTGCTCCTGGACGAGCCCGCGGCCGGTCTCGACAGCTCCGAGAGCCGCTGGCTGGGCGACCGGCTGCGGGCCGTGCGGGCCGACGGTGTGACCGTGCTGCTGATCGACCACGACATGGGGCTGGTGCTCGACGTGTGCGACCGGATCGTCGTGCTGGACATCGGAAAGGTGATCGCGGACGGAACTCCCGCCGAGATCAAGGCGGATCCACGCGTCGCCACCGCCTACCTCGGCGCGACGCAGAACGATACGGACCAGGTGCGAGGGGAGGTCGTCCAGTGACCGGGCCGGAGCTGCTGACGTGCGAGGGCGTGGACGCGGGCTACACCAAGGGACGACCGGTGGTGCGCGGCTTCGACCTGAAGCTGCTCCCCGGTGAGGTCTTGGCTCTCCTCGGGCCCAACGGGGCGGGAAAGACAACCCTGTTGGCGACCCTCGCCGGTCTGCAGCCCCGCCTCGGCGGGACGGTGGCCCTCGACGGCCGGGAGATCCGTGGCGGCCGGGCGCGCGAGGCGGCCCGGCGGGGACTGGTCCTCGTACCCGACGACCGTTCCCTGTTCACCCAGTTGACCGTGCGGGACAACCTGACGCTCGCGCGGCGACGGCAGGGCAGCACCGTGGACCAGGTGCTCGACTTCTTTCCGGCGCTGGGGAAACGGCTGAAGGTCGCGGCCGGCCAACTCTCCGGCGGGGAACAGCAGATGCTGGCCCTGGGTCGGGCCATGATCCAGGATCCGCGGGTCCTGCTCGTCGACGAGCTGAGCATGGGGCTGGCGCCGGTGATCGTCGAGGAACTGCTGCCGGTGGTACGGCGGATCGCCGAGGACACCGGCGCGGCCGTCGTACTCGTCGAGCAGCACGTCCGGCTGGCCCTCGACGTGGCGGACCGGGCGGTGGTCCTGGTGCACGGCGAAACGGTCCTCAGCGACTCCGCCGACCGGCTCGCGGCCGACCCCGGTCTGCTGGAACGCGCCTATCTCGGCGAGCGGGCACCTGATCCAGTCCCCTGACGGACCGACCGGAGCACCGGGCGAACGGCCGGGACAGCCGGTCGGCGACGGCGCCCCCGTGAGCCTTAGCACGGTGGCGACCTGACGGTTGGTCAGACCTTCGGCGATCAGGGTCGCGAGCAACTGCTCGCTCTCTACGGTGGCTTGTCCGCGGCCGGGGACGGCGATCCCGGCCTCGCGCAGCAGCGTGGGTGGGCCCGCGTCCGCCGTAGCGAGCGCTCGGCGCCGGCCCGATCGCAGAGGGGCCGCAGCACGTCGGCCTCGGCGGCGTCCAGTGAGTGTTCCGGTGGGCCTTCGCCCGGAACGCGCACGCTGGCCGAGCCCACCAGGACGACCGTGGCGAGGGTTCCGACCGGTCCCGAGACCACTTCGGAGATGAGGGGCCTGCGCGAGACGCAGGACATCGTCGTCTCCCGTCAGGGCGATCGGGCCGCTGAGCCGGGAGAGGTCGACCAGTGTTCTTTCGCCCTTGTACAGACCGAGGGTGACGAAGTCCCACAGGTCAGCCGCGCAATGCCACACCGAACGAACGAGCCGTCGCGGTCGCCGGGGACCGGGACGCGCTGAGCCCGCGCGAGGTGGCCGTGCTGCGTCTCATCGCCGAAGGCAGACAGTGCGACGAGATCGCGACGGAAATCTCCTATTCCGAGCGCACGGTGCGATACATCCTCTACGGCGCGATGAAGCGGCTGCGGACGCGCACCCGGGCCCACGCCGTCTCGCACGCGATCCGGGCGGGACTTATCTGAGCGGAGGGCGCGTCAGCCGGGGCAGCGTGTCGAATGCGCCGGTCCCCGATCGACGTGAGAGTGGAAGCACCACCTCCACGACTCAGGAGCACCCCATCGTGACCGTGACCGCGGATTTCGCCATCTCCCTCGACGGATACATCGCCGGCACCGGCGTCACCCTCGACAACCCCGGAGGCGACGGCGCCGAGCCGCTCTTCGAGTGGATCCACAACCTGGCGAGCTGGCGGGAGCGCCAGGGCATGACCGGTGGGGAGGAGAACCGCGACTCGGAGTTGATGCGCGAGTGGTTCGACGCCACCGGGGCGGTGGTCATGGGCCGGACGATGTACGACACCGGCGAGGAGTTCTGGGGCGACAACCCGCCGTTCCGGACACCGGTGTTCGTGCTCACGCACAGCCCCCGGCCGACCCTCGTCAAGGAGGGCGGCACCACTTTCACCTTCGTCACGGACGGCATCCACAGCGCCCTCGACCGGGCGAAGTCCGCCGCAGGTGAAAGGAACGTCGACATCGCCGGTGGCGCGAGCACGGTCCGGCAGTACCTCGGGGCGGGTCTCGTCGACGAACTCCAGCTGCATGTGGTGCCCGCGCTGCTCGGCGACGGACTGCGCCTCTTCGACGGAACGGCCACGGGACGGCGGCGCGTCGAGCAGGTCAGGGTGGTCGAGACTCCTCTCGCCACCCATCTGAAGTACCGCTTCACGCACTGACCGTTCCGGGACGATCAGGCCATGTTCTGCAGCGAGATCGGGTCACCGACCCGGACCGTCCCCGCCTCCAGGACGTCCAGGTACACGCCGAGGCACGAGAGTCCGCCCAGGTCGAAGACCGGTACGCGGTGCTCTCGGGCGACCGCGCGCATGATGCCGGGGTCCGGCGGCAGTTCGTCGTGGCCGAGGGTGGGGACCACGCAGCGGGGTGTCGGCACCAGGACCCGGAACAGGGCCTCCCCCACCCGCAGGCACGAACCCACCCAGGCGTCCTCCGGGAAGCCGGGTCCCCCGAGGGTGTCCACGACGAGGTTCGGCCGGAAGCGCCGGGCGTCGAAGTCCCCCGCCGGGTGGACGGCACGCATCCGGTCCAGGGCCGCGGTGGTGACGAGATGGACCCGGCCGAAGTCGAAGAACGTCCCCGGGGCGACCCCGCCCGTCGTGATGCTCTCCCCGGTGACGTCGACGGTCGCCGACTCCCGTACGGAGTCCGGGACCCCGCCCTCGTACGCGGGCACCGCGCGCTCCAGCCTGCCGTCCTCCGGCACGACGGCCGACAGGAAGACCTGGCGGCCCAGGAGTTTGGACAACTCCCCGTCCAGGTCCGGGTCTTCGACCGGGAGGGCGGTGCCGTCCGGCAGTACGACCCGCACCACACCTGTGTCGTCGAGGCGGCTGCGGCAGCGCAGCAACTCGCCCCACTTCCGCGGGTGTTTGACGCTGCCCACCGCACCTGTCCCGTCGAGGACGGCGTAGACCCGGTCCCCGGAGAGCCCCCGTTCCGTGACCGCCACGGCGATCACGGTCTCGCCGACCATCGACTTCACCGGATAGCGGTACAGCGCCGCGACAGTCCCCATGGAGCAATCCCCGTCAGAGAGTGAGCAGTTCCTCGTAGAAGCCGCCGAACTGCCTTTCCTCGTCGATGAGATGGATCTCCAGGATCCAGTGACAGGCGCGGCCGGCCTTGTCGGTGCGGCGCATGGGGGTGACGTTCTCCGGAGTGACGTACGACTCGACGTGCGCGCCCTCGATCGTCTCGTGCGGGAACTCGCCGACCAGGTGTCCGGCGTGCCAGCCGCCCAGCTTCCAGCCCGCCTTCTCGGCGAGGCGGACGACCTCGGCGTACAGGCGCTCGCCGGTGATGTCCGGGGTGTTCTCGAAGAAGCTCCGGCCGGCCGCGAACACCGTGGGCAGGTCGTCGCGCAGCCGGTGCTTGACCGGGTCGTCGCCGAGGACGAAGGTGCGGCCGAAGTCGGCCTCGTACTCCTCGAAGATCGGCCCGAAGTCGGCGAACACGATGTCATCCGCGCCGATCACCCGGTCCGGCGGGTTCTCCTTGTACGGCTTGAGGGTGTTCGGCCCCGAGCGCACGATCCGCTTGTGCCAGTGCTTCGTCGTGCCGAACATCTCGTTCGCGAGATCGCGGATCCGGTCGCTGACCGCGCGCTCCCCCTCGCCGGGCGCCACCAGTCCGCGCCCCTCGATCTCCGCGAAGAGCAGTGCGGCCTTGGCCTGGGCATCGAGCAGTCGTGCGGCCCGCGTGGGTTCGTCGTCAGCCATGGGCCGAACCTAGCCAGCCCGATCACTGTCGGCAACGGCATTCCGTATGCCGGGCTCGCCGCACCCCGTGGCGCGGGACGGCGGGTTCATCCGGCGACGCGGGTCGCGCGGGCCAGGAAGTGGTGCGGGGCGTCCTCGTAGCGGGACAGTTCCCAGCCCGCCGTGCGCAGGGCGGGGCGGAGGTTGTGCTCCGCGAGGGGGTCGTGCGGGTCGAGGGGGCGGCCGTGGCGGGCGGCCCGTTCGACGCGGCCGGAGGGGTGGTAGAGCAGGAGGGTGCCGTCGGGTGCGGTGACGCGGGCCCATTCGCGCAGGGCGGTCGCGGGGTCGGGTACGTGGTTGATCAGGCCCGCGCTGAAGACGGCGTCCAGTGCGGCGGTCGGCAGCGGCAGTCGGCAGGCGTCGGCCAGCAGCAGGTGACCGTCCTTGTCGCGGCCCTCGCGCAGGGCGGCCGCGAGCATCGCGGGCGTGAGGTCGATGCCGAGGACGAGGCCCGTGTCGCCGACGTGTGCGCGCAGGGCGGGCAGTGCCCGGCCGGTGCCGCAGCCGAGGTCCAGGACGCGTGCGCCGGGACGGAGTTCCATCCGCTCGACGGCCGCCGCGTACCGGGGGCCGTCGTCCGCGAACCGTTCCTCCCAGGTGGCCGCCCGCCGGGTGAAGAAGGCGCGCGTCGCGGTCTGCTCGGCACGCGCCGCGACGAAGGCGGCGAAGCGCTTGAACACACCGTCGCGGTGGCGGGCCAGTACGGCCAGTTCGGCGGGCGCGGACTCGACCAGGCCCGGGGCGGTGGCCGCTTCCTCCGGGAAGGCGTCGGCGAAGGCCCGGACGGCCGTCTCGTCCACCTCCAGGTGGAACTGCGTTCCCCACGCCGAGCTGCCGATCCGGAACGCCTGCACCGGGTACCGGTCGCAGGAGGCCAGCAGGGTCGCCCCGGTCGGCAGGTCCATCGTGTCGTCGTGCCAGTGCAGCACCCGCAGCCGCTCGGGAACGCCCGCGAAGAGGGCGTCGGTATACGCGGCCGACGTCATGCGTACGTCGGCCCAGCCGATCTGTGCCCCGTCGCCCGGCCGTGCGGCGCCGCCCGCCGCGACGGCCAGCAACTGCGCGCCGAGGCACACACCCAGTACGGGGATATCGGCGTCCAACGCGGCGCGCAGCAGCGCCAGTTCGGCGCCACGGCCGGGGAAGTCCTCGTAGGCGGCCATCGGCCCGCCCATCACCATCAGGCCCACCAGGTCGTCGGCCGTGTCCGGCACCTGGTCGCCCGCCCAGGTCCGGCAGACCCGGGTCGGCAGCCCGGCCGCCTCCAGTGCGGCGCCGAGGGCGTAGGGGCCTTCGTGCGGTGCGTGTTCCACGATCTGGATCACGGGCGACCACCTCCCGCACGACCGTACCCGGACGATGGCCGAAACCAAACGCGGATACGAGACGAAGAGCCCGCCTCGCCTTGCAATTGCCAGGACATTCCTCTCATTGCCCAGGCGTGGGCGATTACCCCCGCCCCCGCGACCGGAATCCGGCGAGAACCCTCCCCGTTCACGGGTTCCTCCGATTTGCCAGGACGAAGGAAACTCCCAGGTGGCGGATGCGACGGGGTCCCTGACGGGCACGGCCGGAGCGGCTAGCTTGT
Organism: Streptomyces sp. MBT53; assembly: GCF_016654115.1. Lineage (GTDB taxonomy): Bacteria > Actinomycetota > Actinomycetes > Streptomycetales > Streptomycetaceae > Streptomyces. Next base: position 70,525 of record NZ_JAEQAZ010000009.1, on the reverse strand, counting down.
GGACGCACAGCCGGTGATAAATCCGGCAATCCAGAACTTTTCTCTGTGAGGCGTTCCGTCATGACCTTGAGCATCCGCAACCAGATTCCCGGCACGGTCACGGCCGTCACGCCCGGCGCGGTGATGGCGACCGTGAAGGTGCGCCTCGACGGTGGCCAAGACCTCACGGCGGCGATCACGCTGGAGGCCGTGAAGGATCTGGGGCTCGCCGAGGGTACGGCCGTACGCGCCATGATGAAGTCCACCGAGGTCGCGCTCGCCACCGGCCGGGTGGAGGGGCTGTCCATCCGCAACCAGTTGCCCGGCACGGTCAGTGACGTCGCCACCGGCGGGGCGATGGCCGTCGTCAAGATCACGGTCGACGGGGGCGAGCTGACCGCGGCGATCACCAAGGACGCGGTCGGCGACCTCGGTCTGGCGGCCGGTTCACCGGTCGTCGCGCTGATCAAGTCGACCGAGGTGTCCCTGGCGACCGTCTGACCTGTACGGGGCGCGCTGGTGGGGCCTTGGTCCCCGGCCCGTACCCCGCAGTGCGGCGCCGCGTACAGGCGCACCCGGACCCGGCCTCGGTCGCGTCGGCCGGGAGCGCCTACGCTGCTCGGGAGAGGTAGCCGTAACCAGGTCACCGGTGAGGAAGGGACGTCCCGCGTGGCAAGCGACCGACAGGGCACGGCCGAGGCCGCCGCCGACGCGGACCGCCGTATCCCGCCCGGCCAGCGCCATGTGCACGGCTGGCCGGTCTCGCACTACGGGCCCGTCCCCCGCTTCCGCCCCGACCGCTGGAACCTGCGGGTCCACGGCGCCACCGCCGACGGCACCGAGCACAGCTGGACCTTCGACGAACTGGCACCCCTGCCGCATGTCACGGTCGTCGCCGACCTGCACTGCGCGTCCGGCCCGACCTCCACCGACCACGAGTGGTACGGCATCCCGGCCACCGCGCTCCTGGACCTGGTCCCGCCCGCGCCGGAGGTCACGCACGTCATGGCCTGGGCGGAGTACGGCTATTCCGCCAACCTCCGCCTGGCCGACTTCACGGCAGCGCAGACCCTGCTGGCCACCCACCACAACGGCGAGCCCCTCACCGCCGAACACGGCTTCCCGCTGCGCCTGGTCGTGCCCCACCTGTACGGCTACAAGAGCCCCAAGTGGCTGCGCGCCGTCGAGTACCTCACCGAGGACCGCCGCGGTTTCTGGGAGGAGCGCGGCTACCACAACATCGCCGACCCCTGGAAAGAGCAGCGCTACTCCTACCAGGAGCAGGACGAGGACGGTGCGGAGCGCGGCGCCTGAGTGGCCGAGATCTTCCCCCGGCCCAGGGCCCGTACTGCCCCGCGATGTTGACGGCACGTAGGCTCGCTCCCATGGTTGCGCAGCGCATGGTCGACGTGAACGGCACACGGCTGGAGATCGCCGAGCAGGGCGAAGGCCCGCTGGTGGTGCTCCTGCACGGCTTCCCCGAGTCATGGCACTCCTGGCACCACCAGATCGGCGCCCTCGCCGACGCGGGCTTCCGGGTGGTCGCCCCCAACCAGCGCGGATACGGCCGCAGCGAGCACCCCGAGGCCGTCGACGCGTACACCGTCTTCCATCTGGTCGGCGATGTCGTCGGTCTCGTCCAGGAGTTGGGCGAGCGGCAGGCGTACGTCGTCGGGCACGACTGGGGTGCGGTGGTCGCCTGGCACACCGCGCTGCTGCGGCCGGACATGGTCCTCGGGGTGGCCGGCCTGAGCGTGCCGCCGCCGTTCCGGGGTCAGTACCCGCCGCTGGCCGTGACGCAGGAGCGGTTCGGCGGCCGGTTCTACTGGAACTACTTCGACCGTCCCGGGGTCGCCGACGCCGAGTTCGGCGCGGACCCCCGGACCACGCTCCGCAAGTTCCTCTACTCCGCCTCAGCCGCGGCCTCCCCCTCCGGCGAGATCATGCAGCCGCTGGTCCCCTCCGGGCAGGGCTGGCTCGCGTCCATGGAGGATCCCGAGGTACTGCCGGACTGGCTCACCGAGGAGGCCCTCGACGCGCTCACCGAGAGCTTCGCCGGGGGCTTCACCGGCCCGCTGAACTGGTACCGCAACCTCGACCGCAACTGGGCACTGACCGCCCCCTGGCACAACGCCGTCGTCACCCGGCCCGCCCTGTACGTGTACGGCGACCGCGACCTCGTCCCCGCGTTCCCCGGTGCCGCCGAACTCATCGCGCAGCTGCCCGACTTCATGCCCAACCTGGTACGCAAGCCCGTCGAGCTGGCCGACTGCGGCCACTGGACCCAGCAGGAACGCCCGGACGAGGTGAACGCGGCGCTCATCGACTTCCTGAAGACCTGCGATCAGACCGCCGCCGGGGAACAGGAAATCCACTGATCATGGAGTTCCTCTGTCTCCATCGAGACCGGCCCGGCTCCCTCGCCCTGCGCGAGGAACTGACGGAGCGGCACTGGTCCTACATGGACGGGTACGCGCAGGAGATGATCGCCCGGGGCCCGACCCTCTCCGACGACGGCACCCCCACGGGCAGCGTGCACATCCTCGACCTGCCCTCTCCGGCCGCCGCCCGCGCCTTCGCCTTCGACGAGCCGAACTACCAGGCCGGTGTCTACCGGGACGTGCTGCTCCGCCGCTGGCGCAACGCGCTGGGGCGCACCATGTGGGAGTTCCCCGGCGGCCGGACCGGCGGCGACCGCTACCTGGTGATCGGCCTCGGCACCGGCCCGGCGGCGGACCTCACGGTCCCGCCCGACCGGGACCAACTGATCGCGTACGGACCGCTGTTGTCCGACGACGGCACCCGCTGGCTGGGCACGGCGGCACTGCTCCGGGCAGCGGACCCGAAGGCGGCACGCGCCGTGCTGACGGAGGACCGGTACGCGGACATCGAGGTCCACAACTGGCAGTTCGGCGGACGACCGTCCTGAGCCGGGTGCGGGCGTACCGCGTGAACCGACGTGTCCCGGGTAGGAAACGGGGTCGGACGCGGCCGCACGGACGGTCGCTCCTTGCACGTACGAAGGGAACGGTGCGGAGATGGCGTTGGAGCAGGCCTCCGAGCAGCTGGTGGACGCGGTCGTCGTGGACGACGGACAGCTGCTGCTGGTGAATGTGCAGGGCGGCTGGGGTCTGCCGTCCGGTGTCCCCGAGGAGGCCGAGACGGCACAGGCCACCGCCGCGCGGGTCGTCTACGAACTCACGGGCTATCTCGTGGACGGGTCGAGTCTCCTGGAACCCGAGCCGGCAGCCGCGACGGACGGACCGCCTGCCGTCGTATGCCATCTGCTGAGCCAGGATCCGTCCGGGGAGGCCCAGCTCACCGCCGGACAGCTCCGCTGGGCGCCCTTCGCCGAAGCCATCGAGGGTGGGCTGCCCGCGCCGGTACGCACCTACCTGGAGGGCCATACGCCCGTGTAGGGAGCCGAGCACCGCGGACTGCAGTGCGGAGCGGCGGGCGGCCGAGGCCCTCGTCCGAGACGCGGCCTCAGGTTGTCGCCTTGCGGATGCGCGCGAGCAGGGCGCGCAGCTGTGCGCGGTCCTCCGCGTCCAGGTCGGCCGTCGCCTCAGCGAGCGCGAGGCCGTCGACCTCCTCGGCCTCGCGATGGCACTCCCGGCCCTTGTCGGTGAGGCGCAGCAGGAACGCGCGCCGGTCGTGCGGATGACGTACGCGCTCCACCAGCCCGTCGCGCTCCAGGCTGTCGACGATGCTGGTCGTGGTGCGGGCCGCGACGCCGGTCATCTCACTCAAGTCCCGCATGCGCAGCGGCTCTTCGGCGTGGGCGAGCATCCGCAGGGCGCGCAGCCGGGCGACCGAGGCGCCGTTGGCGCGCAGCCGGGTCTCCACGAACTGCCGTAGCCGGTGGGTCGTCTCGTAGAGCTCGTCGACCAGGATGTCGCTGCTGCCGTGCACTGCCATGACGTTCCCCGTTCCCCGTTTTCGCGGTGAGGATCGATTCTACGTTCCTCGACCGCGACCTATGAGCACTCACATAGTGAGTATGCTCAGCATGTGCTGCTGTTCCGACGCCGTCCCGTCCCCTCCGCTTCCCCCGTCCCCCTCGCCTCCCGAATACGCCTCCGTCCGCGCCCTGGCCAACGCCTGGTCGTGCCCGTCATGTGTGTCTGCGTGACGTTCATCGCGATCGTCGACGGAGCGATCACGACCGTCGCGCTCCCCTCCATCGCCCGCACGTTCCACCTGACCACGGCCGCCCTGGACGGTGTGGTCGTGGTCTACCCGGTCTGTCTGGCCATGGCCATCCCCGCCTCGGCCTGGCTGGTCGAGCGGTTCGGCGCCAAGCGCGTGCTGCTCACCGCGCTCGGCGCCTTCCTCGGCTCGTCGCTGCTGTGCGGCGCGGCGGCCGACCTCGGCCAACTCGTCGCCTTCCGCGCGGTGCAGGGCCTCTCCGCAGGACTGCTCTTCCCCGCCGCGTCCTCGCTGCTCTACAGCACCTTCAACTCGTGGGAGCAGGTGCGGATCTCGCGGTACATGATCGTCCCGCAGCAGATGGCCCCGGCCGTCGCACCGATCCTCGGCGGCCTGCTGGTGGACCATCTGTCCTGGCGCTGGGTGTTCTACGTCAACCTGCCGCTGGGCGTGCCCGCCGTGGTGTTCGGAGCGGTCTTCCTGGCCGAGCACCGAGGTCATCGGCCCGGCCGTTTCGACCTCACCGGGCTGCTGCTGAGCGCGGCGGCTCTGGGTGCCGTGATGTTCGGGGTCTGCGAGGGCCCCAACCGCGGCTGGTCCTCCGCCGCCGTCGTCACCGCTCTCGCGCTCGGCGCGGTGCTGCTCACCGCCGCCGTCCTCTTCGAACTGCGCGTCGCCGAACCGCTGTTGAGGCTCCGGCTCTTCGCGGACCGGCTCTTCCGGGACACCAACCTGATCAATCTGGTGGGCCTGGTGCCGATCCTGGGCGCCATGTACCTCGGCCCGCTCTTTCTCCAGCAGGGACAGGGCCGTTCGGCACTGGAGTCCGGCACCAGCACCTTCCCCGAGGCCTTCGGTGTGCTGCTGACCGTGCAGATCGCCGGGGTCCTGTACTCCAGGGTCGGCCCCCGCATCATCATCGGATCCGGCCTGGCCATGGTGAGCGGGGTCCTGCTGCTCTTCGCCACCTGCGACCAGGACACCGGCCTGTGGACCTTCCGTACGTACATGTTCCTGCTCGGCGTCGGCATGGGCGGCGTCTTCATGCCGACGACCGTGGCCTCACTGGCGACCGTCTCCCGCAAGGACCTGGCCCAGGCGTCGACGCTCAACACGGTCGTACGGCAGACCGGGGGTGCCTTCGCCCCGGCGGCGGTGACCACGGCCCTGGTGCTGAGCACGCCCACGGCGGCTGCGGCGAACCCGCCGATCACCGCCTACCAGCACGCCTACCTCGCCCTGGCCGCCCTCGCCGCGGCGACCTCCGTCTTCGCCTTCACCCTCCCCGACGGCCCCGCCCGCGCCGCTGCCGCCCGTGGGACCACCGCGGCGGGCGGGACGGCTTCGCCGCGACGCCGGCACGAGGAGGCGCACTAGCCGTCCGGCGCTCTCAGGGACTGACCGGTGAAGCCGACCAGGAATCCCGGGAGTTGAGTACGGCGGTCGTACACCCGGCGAGTTGTTTGTAGCCCTGGGAGACGGCCGTCGCGCTCTCCACGGGGACCGGGCCGCCGGTCTCCTCGGCCAGGGCGATGATCTTCTCCGGGCCCAACTCGCGGTTGGCCAGGACCAGTTGGTTCAGGGGTTCGCGGCGCAGCTCCTCGTACCGCGCCAACGCCCGTACCGGGTCGGCATGGTGGGCGAGGGTCCAGGCCAGGACGCGGGCGTCGACGACGGACTGGGAGCCGCCGTTCATGCCCATGGGATACATCGGGTGGGCGGCGTCCCCGACCAGCGTCACCCGGCCGAAGCTCCAGCGCGGCAGCGGATCGCGGTCCACCATCGGATACTCGTGGATGCCGGTGGACTCTCGGACCAGTTCGGGCAGGTCGATCCACGGCAGACTCCACTCGGCCACCCCGGCCAGTGCCTCGTCCAGGGCAACCGGGCCGTAGGAGCCGTCCGTTGCCTCGCCGGGCCGCGGGCCCCGGAGCTCCACCACCCAGTTCATGAGCGTGGGCCCGCCCGCGACGGCCGGGTCCTCGACGGGGTAGGCGACGAACTTGTCCCCCGGGCGTCCTCCGGCCACCACGATCGACCGCCCGCCGAGTATGTGCGGATACCGGCTCAACCCCCGCCACATACGCACCCCGTTCCCGCTCGGGGCGCCTTCCCCGGGGTGCAGTCGGGCCCGCAGCCGGGAGTCGATGCCGTCGGCGCCGACGAGGACATCGGCCTCGATCACCACCGGTCCCCCGGTGTTCCGGTCCGTGAAGTGGGCCGCCACGCCCCGCTCCTGGGGCTCGAAGCGTTCGAAGACCATGCCGGTACGGATCGCGTCCGGCCCGACGCGGGTGCGGACGGCGTCCAGCAGCATCATCTGCAACTTGCCCCGGTGGACGGAGTATTGGGGCCACTGGTAGCCGGCCGCGAGACCTAACGGTTCCTCCCAGATCCGGTGCCCCCGGCGATCGCAGTAGACCAGTCGCTCCGGCGGCAGCGCGATGGCGTCCAGCGCGTCGCCGAGGCCGAGTTCGGTGAGTTCGCGCACCGCGTGGGGAAGCAGGTTGATGCCGACGCCGAGTGCCCGTAGTTCGCGCGCGGACTCGCACACCACCGGTGTCATTCCCGCGGCACGCAGACTCAGAGCGGCGACAAGGCCGGCGACTCCGCCACCCACCACGACGATCTTCACATGTTCTCCCTTGCGTTCCGCCCTGCCAACTCACCCTGGACTCTTGGCAGTTCGGGGAGCCAGCCCGGGCCGGGGACGACCCGTCCCCTTCCCGCCACCATATCCGGAGGGATCATCTCCAGGTAAGCTGACGGCGTTGCGCGACGGCGTGATCCCGCCAGGAACAGCACCGCCCGTGGTGGATCGGACCCGAGAGAGGAACCCCCGATGACAGACCCGAACAGCCGGGACCTCTTACCGCAGGGCAGCGTCACCGAGGCGCAACTCGTCCGGTTGGCACGGGACTTGACGCCGGTCGTCGCGGCCCACGCCGAACGGACCGAGCGAGAGCGCACATTGGCCGGGCCGAGCGCGGAGGCACTCCGTGAGGCCGGGCTCTTCACCATGGGAACACCGCGCCGCTACGGCGGCCATGGCGCCGGTGTGCGCACCGCCGTCGACGTGTGCGCCGAGCTGGCCGCCGGTTGCGCGTCGAGCTCCTGGCTCGTCGGCATCGTGTACGGCGCGGCGTTGTTCGCCTCACAACTGCCCGACGAGGTGCGCACCGCGATCTGGAAGTCCGACGCCGACGCCGTGCTCTGCGGCGCCGCCAACCCGTCCGGCTCGGTCACGGCGGTACCCGGCGGCCTGGAACTCGACGGTCGGTGGCCGTGGATCTCCGGCATCGACCACGCGTCCTGGGTGCTGCTCGGCATCGTCCGCGAGGACCGCGGCGGGCCGGAACGCGGGCTCGCCCTCGTGCCCGCCTCCGCACTCACCGTGGCGGACACATGGCACATGGCCGGGATGCGAGGCACCGGAAGTCGCACGGCCGTGGCGAGTCAACTCTTCGTTCCGGACGAGCAGTTCGTGTCCTTCGCCGAGATCGCCGAGGGCATCGGCATCCGGCGGCATCCGGGCGAGGCCCGGGTCGTCTTCCCCATGTCCATCAACCTGCCGCTGGTCGGAACCGGCGTCGGCATCGCCCGCGGCGCGCTCGAACGCGTGGTCCGGGATCTCGCGGGAGGAAAGCGGTCCGTGTCACCCCTGCACGCTCTGACGGCCGAGGCCGCCCCGCACCAGTTGAACGTCGCCCAGGCCGCCACCCTGATCGACACGGCCACGCTGCACCTGCGGCGCGCCGCAGACGAGATCGACGAGGCCGCGCGCGCCGGACGGCGCCCCGACCTGGAGACCCGGGCACGGCTGCGCATGGACGGCAGCCACGCGATGCGCTGTGCCCGCGAAGCAGTCGGCATCCTGCTCGACACGGCCGGCGCGAGCAGCTTCTCCGACGAATCGCCGCTTCAGCGCGCCTGGCGCGACATCGGGACGGCCTCCCGGCACGCGGCACTGAGCGTCGAGACCAGCCGCGAGCTCTACGGCCGCGTCCTGCTCGGCCGCTCCCTCCCCCACACCGATGTCGTCTGAACCCCGTCCCCACGCCCAGCAGATCAAGGAGACCGGACCGGTGGCCGCACCCCGCCCCTCGACAGACCCGATCCCACCGACAGCCGAACCCCGGGTGGCCCTGGTCACCGGTGCCGCCCGGGGCATCGGCGCCGCCATCGCGACCGAACTGCACCGACGCGGTCTGCGGGTGGCGCTGCTGGACCGGGACGACACCGGCGCGCGGGACCTGGCCAAGGCACTGGACCCCGACGGGGACACGGCCATGGCGGTGCGTGCGGATGTCGGGGACCCCCGGGAGACAGAGGACGCGGTGCGCGCGGTGTCCTCGGCGTGGCACAGCCCCGATGTGCTGGTCAACAACGCGGCGCGGACGGCGCCCGGTTCGGTGTGGGACGTCGAACTCGACGAGTGGGACGCCCTCATGTCCACGAACCTGCGCAGCGTCCTCGTCCTCACCCGGCTGTGCGCTCCGCCGATGCGGGAGCGCGGTTGGGGCCGGGTCGTCAACCTCGCTTCGCTGGCCGGGCAGCAGGGCGGGCTGGTCGCCGGGCCGCACTACGCCGCGGCGAAGGCGGGTGTGCTGGTGCTGACCAAGATCTTCGCCCAGGAGCTCGCGCCCCACGGTGTCACCGTCAACGCCGTCGCTCCCGCCGCCGTACGGACACCGGTCATGGACGAGCTGCCCGCCGAGGCGCTGCGGCGGGCGGCCGACCGGATTCCCGTCGGCAGGTTCGGGCGGCCCGAGGAGGTGGCCGCGCTGGTGGGCCATCTGGCGGGGGACAACTCCGGCTACATCACCGGTGCCACATTCGACGTCAACGGTGGCTCGTTCATGCGCTGACGGTGGTAGCCGGGCATAAAGTTCCGAGGTGGAAAGGGAGAAGGGCATGGACGGGGACGGGTCTTCGCCCGCGGGTACGGCCGAGCCGCTGGTCGGGCGCGGTCACGATCTCGGACTGGTCCGGGGGTTCGTCGAGGAGGCCCTGGTCTCGGGCGGGGCGCTGCTGCTGTCCGGGGACGCCGGGGTCGGCAAGACGGTGCTGCTGGACGCGGCGGCCGGGCAGGCTGTCGGCACGGGCGCGCGGGTGGTGCGCGCCGCCGGTGTGGAGTTCGAGAGCACGATCAGTTTCGCGGGTCTCCACCAGGTTCTTCAGCCGCTGCTGGCCGGGCTCGACCGGCTGCCCGAGCAGTACCGCACCGCCCTGAACGTGGCGCTGGGGCTGGATCAGGGCGCACCGTCCGATCAGTTGCTGGTGTCGAACGCGGCACTGACGCTGCTCGTCCAGGCCGCCGTGGAACGGCCGTTGCTGGTGATCGTCGACGATCTTCCGTGGCTGGACCGGGCCAGCGCGGTGGTGCTGGGCTTCGTCGCGCGCCGGCTTGGCGGCAGCCGGGTCGGCTTCCTCGGCGCCTACCGGTCGGGCGAGGGCACGTTCTTCGAACGCGGCGGGGTGCCCCACCACCACGTACAGCCGCTCGACACGACGGCGGCGGCCGCGCTGATCCAGGCCCGTTCCCCCTCGCTGGCACCGCGGGTGCGGGACCGTCTGCTGGCGGAGGCACAGGGCAACCCGCTGGCCCTGCTCGAACTGCCCGTCGCGCTCAGCGGTGCCCAGCGCTCCGGAGCCGATGTGCCCGACCTGCTGCCGCTGAGCCGCCGGCTCCAGGCCCTGTTCGCGTCCCGGGTCGAGACACTGCCCGCCGCGACCCGCCTCCTCCTTCTGTCCGCGGTCCTGGACGGCACCGGCGATCTGCGGGCCCTCACCTCGGCCGCCGCCGGGCGGGCCGGCATCGAGGATCTGGCGGAGGCGGAGCGCGCGGGCCTCGTCTATGTGGACGCGGCCACCGGACGGCTGGCGTTCCGCCATCCCCTGACCCGCTCCGCCGTCGTGGAACTCTCCACCAGCGAGCAGCGCCGCGAAGTGCACCGCGCCCTGGCGGAGTTCGGCGCGGACCGCCCCGAGCGACGCGCCTGGCATCTCGCGCATGCCAGCGTCGAGCCCACCGAGGACGTCGCGAGTCTGCTGGAGACGGTGGCGCGCGACACCGTACGGCGGGGCGACGCGGGCGGTGCCATCGCCGCGCTGCTGCGCGCCGCCGAGCTGAGCCCGCGCGGCTACGAGCGCAGTCGCCGGATCGCCGAGGCCGCCTATCTCGGCGCGGATCTGACCGGTGACCTGCGTGATGTGCCCCGGCTGCTGGAGGAGGCCCGGCGGGCCGACGGCGGACGGGCGGGCCCGCTGGTCGCCGCCGTCGCGGCGGCACACCACATCCTCCTCAGCGGCGAGGGCGACCTGGACACCGCGCACCGGCTGCTCGTCGGCGCGATCGACATGCAGCACCAGCCGTACGACGCCACCGACCCGACGATGATCGACGCGCTGTACACCCTGGCCTGGCTGTGCCAGAGCAGTCAGCGCGCGGAACTGTGGAAGCCGCTGCACCGCGCGCTCGGCCTCCTGAAACCGGAGGTCCCGGACCAACTGGCCCTGACCGTCAACACCATGGCCGACCCGGCGCGGACGGGGTCGGCCACGCTCGGGAAGCTCGACGAGGCGATCGCCTCGCTCGACCGGGAGGCCGACCCGGTCCGGGTCATCCGGATCGCCATGACCTCCCTGTACGTGGACCGGCTCCCGGCGTGCCGTACGGCGCTGCGGCGGGTGCTCCGCGACGGGCGGGACAACAGCTCGCTCACCGTGGAGATCCAGGGGCTGGTGTACCTGGGCAGGGACCATTTCGCGGCCGGCGAGTGGGACGAGCTGGAGGCGCAGGCCACGCAGGGCCGGGACCTGGGGGAAGCCCACAACTACCAGCTCCTGTCGACGGAGTTCCTCTACCAGCGCGCGCTGGTGGCCGCCGCCCGCGGCGACGAGGACGCCACCCGCGCCCTCACCGACGAGATGACCCTGTGGGCGACGCCGCGCGGTGTGGGTTCCTATCTGTCGTGCGCCTCGCACGCGCGGGCGCTCGCCGCGCTCGGCCGGGGCCGGTTCGAGGACGCCTACCGGCATGCGTGCGCCATCAGCCGCGCGGGGGAACTCGCCTCGCACGTTCCGCCCGCCCTGCTCGTCGTGATGGATCTCGTCGAGTCGGCGGTCCGAACCGGACGGGCGGCGGAGGCGACGGCCCACGCGACGGCGGCACGCGAGGCCGGCATCGCCGCGATCTCACCGCGGCTCGCCCTGCTGGTGAAGGCGTCGGCTGCCATCGCCGCCGTCGACCACGACGCGATCGACCTGTTCGAGGAGGCCCTCGCCGTACCCGGCACCGACCGCTGGCCCTTCGAACTGGCCCGGGTCCGCCTCGCCTACGGCGAACGCCTCCGCCGTGAGAAATCCACGACGGAGGCGCGCACCCAACTCGCCGACGCCGTCGAGACCTTCGAGCGGCTCGGCGCCCGCCCCTGGACGGCCCGGGCGGGCAACGAACTGCGGGCGACCGGCCTGTCCGTCAGCCCCGCCGGCGTCACCGGCCCGGCGTCACTGACACCGCAGCAACGGGAGATCGCCCTCCTCGCGGCGGCCGGCCTCACCAACAAACAGATCGCCGAACGCCTCTTCCTCTCCCCGCGCACCGTCGCCGCCCATCTGCGCCAGCTGTTCCCGAAGCTGGGCGTGGCCTCCCGCGCCGCACTGCGCGACGCGCTGGCGGAGCTGCCGCCCGACTAGAGCGGCAGCGGCGATCAGAAGATGCCCTGCCCCGGTACCAGGATCCCCTTCGGGTCGTACGTCCTCCTGGCCTCGGCGAACCGGTCCCAGACCGGGCCGAAATGCTGTTTCCAGTCGGCGTGTCGGAAGGGGATCGAGCCGACCGGGTACTGCGTCCCGCCGGCCGCGCCGACGGTGTCGTAGGCGGACCGGTTGGCGTTCAGCAGCCGCTGCACCGTGGCCGTGTCCTCGGGCGGGGTGGTGCGCAGGACGGCGAAGAGGTACGGCACCGGGTCGTCGGGCGTCCGCAGCAGCGGGGTGTGGAGGCGGTCGCGCAGCAGCGGGTAGAGGAGTACGACGCCCGGTCCCAGGTCGGCAGGGGTGAGCGCGTCGAGGAGGGTGGTGGCGAGGTCGGCGGCCCTGCGGCCGGGGAGCAGCAGGTTGAGCCAGGGGTGGGCGTAGGCCCACAGGCCCGCTGCCTTCAGGGCGGCGACGGAGGGGGCGAGCCGGTCGAGGAAGTCGTAGTAGCCGAGGTCGGTGATCTGGACGCCGGACGCGGTGTGGCGCAGCCCCTTCAGGAGCGTGGTGTCGTCCGGGGTGTCCCCCACCGGCGGTCCGTAGGCGACGGCCTCGATGGTGAACTGGTTGAAGGCACCGGCGGTGTCCGCGCTCACCTGGCCCTCGACGTAGGCGAAACGGCCCTCGGTGGCGAGGAGTCGCTGGTCGTCGAGGAAGGTCTCCAGGTCGGCGTAGGGCAGGAGGTAGTGCCGTACGGTCTCCGGGGCACGCACCAGGCGCAGGGTGGCGCCGACGATCACGGCGCACTGCCCGAGTCCGGCGAGCACGGCGTGGAACAGGCCGGGGTGCCGGGTGGGGGAACAGCGGAGCAACTCGCCCGCGCCGGTGACGACTTCGAGCTCCAGGACGTTGTCGACCTGTGCGCCGTGCCGGTGGGTCTGGCCGCCCAGGCCGCCGACGGACAGGGTGCCGCCGACGGAGAGTTCGAGGTAGTCGGTGAAGACGGGCGGGGTCAGACCGTGGGCGAGGGTGGCCTTGGCGACGTCGCTCCACTTCGCGCCCGCCCCGACGGTGACGCGTGAACTGCCCGTCCGTACAGGCCCGATGGTGGAGAGCGGCTCGGTCTCGATGATGAGACCGCCCTCGACCTGTGCCTGTCCGTTCGTGCCGTGGCCCTGCCCGCGCGGCGCCACGCGAAGGCCATGCAGATTGCAGAACCGCACCATCGCGACGATGTCCCGCACGGAGCCGGGGCGGAGCACCGCGGCCGGTCTGCGGTGCACGATGTGCCCGAAGTCGTCTGCGTCGGCGGTGAGCGAGGCGTCGTCGGTGTGGAGCGTCCCGTCCAGGTGCGGGATGCCGCTGAGCGGTCGGCCGGAGTCGGTCACCGCCCAGCTCCGGGTGAAGGGGTCGAAGCCGATGACCGCGGCCGAGGCGACGGCCAGGCCGCGCAGAGCGGTGCGTCGGGTCGGGGTGCGAGGCATGTGGTCCTCCTGAGACCGTCCGGGTGAAACGATCAACGACGGCTCAGTCTAGGCACGTTGGGGGTTCGGAACCGGGTTCCGTCGCGGCGCGTTCCCCGACCGGTTCGGCACGTGCCGCGACGGCCCGTCCTGCTAGTCGTCGTCCTGGCTGCTCGGGTTCAGGCCCCGTCGGCGCTTCTTGTCGGAGCTGCGCAGCAGTTCGCTCGCGGTGAGCGTCACGGTCGCCACGACACGCGCCCAACGGGGCCCGCCGCGCTCGGCCCACACCACACAGGCGCACCCGCCGACGACGAGCACGAGGATGCCGAGCAGCAGCACAATGATCATGTTTCCCACCCCTGGTTCGTACGGCCCGGTGACGCGTACGTTCCTGATGATCTTCTCAGGCCCTGGCGCGTCGGCCGGGTCACCCCTCGCGCATCCATGCGCGCGTCCCGAACGAGCCGGTCGCCCGTGAGGCCACGACGGCCGCCGTGCGCAGCGCGTCGGCTAAGCCCTCCGAGGTCAGGCGGTCCTGGAGTGCGAGGTGATGGGCGAGGGCCCCGTGCAGCACGTCGCCCGCGCCCAGGGTGTCCGCGACCCGGACCTTGGGCACCTCGACCGTGCCCTCGCCGTCGGGGCCCGCCCACAGGATGGGCTCGGCTCCCCTGCTGACCGCCGACCGGCCGACCCCGTGCTCCCGCAGGAAGCGCAGCGTGTCCGTCGGTGTGCGGGTGCCGGGCGGATGGAAGTCGGCCGAGCAGACGGCGATGTCGAGCAGCGGCAGCAGCTCCTCCGTGCCGGGCTTCCAACTGCCGCCGTCGAGAAGGGTTTTGCGGCCGACGGCACGCGCCGAACGGGCCGCGGCGACGGCGAGTTCCATGTGATGGCCGTCGAACTCTACGAGGTCGCAGGCCGCCACCAGCGCGTCGAGGTCGTCGGGCGGGGCGAGCCGGTGTGCCGTCGCGTTGGTCGAGGCGACGGCGCGTTCCCCTGTGGCCGCGGTCACGAGCACGGTGGAGACGGCGGGCGGTCGGGGCGAGTCGGCCGTCAGGTCGCGCACGGTCACGCCCAGCGTGTTCAGGTCGGCGGCCGCCCCGGCTCCCAGCGGGTGGCGGCCGATCGCCGTCAGCAGCGTGGCCGTACCGCCGAGGTGGGCGAACGTCACGGCCGCGTTCGCCGCCGGGCCGCCCGCGGCGACCACCTGGTCCCGGGCGGTGAGTTTCTCGTTGGGGCCCGGGGCGTGGTCCACGAGTTGGATGACGTCCAGGGTGCACAGCCCGACGAACAGTCCTGCGGGGCGTCCTCTCTCCACCGGTGACCTCCTCGCTCGATTTACTAACAATTGGTTGAGCAGTCCAGGCTGATAAATCTAGTGTTAGTACCCATGAAGGTGGACAGTCCGCACGACACGAACGACACCGCCCGGCTCGCGTCCGAGCTGCGGCTCGCGGTGGGGCGGGTGACGCGGCGACTGCGCCAGGCGCACGCCGTGGGTGATGTGTCGCTCTCCGGAGTCTCGGTCCTGGCCCGGCTCGCCCGTGACGGCGCCGAGTCGCCGACGTCCCTCGCCGAGGCGGAGCGGGTCCGCCCCCAGGCCATGGCGAGCACGCTCGCGCTGCTGGAACAGCGCGGGCTGGTCCGCCGTAGCCCCGATCCGGCGGACGGGCGGCGCAGCATTCTGGAGATCACGGACGAGGGACACGCCGTGCTGGCGGAGCGGCGCTCCGCGTCGGTGCACCGGCTCGGGGCCGTCCTCGACGAGTTCACCGCGGAGGAGCGCGCGACCCTCGCGTCGGCCCTGCCCCTCCTCGACCGACTGGCGGAGCGACTGTGAGCGGGACAGGGCACATACCCGGCGACGGTGCTCGGCCGTCCTTGTCGAGCGCCGTGCGCTCCGGGCGTCGTAAGGACACTCCCCCGGGGCCCAACTACAAATGGATCGCGCTGTCGAACACCACGCTCGGGGTGCTCATCGCCACGATGGACGCCTCCATCGTGATCATCTCGCTGCCCGCGATCTTCCGGGGCATCGGCCTCGATCCGCTCGCGCCGGGCAACATCGGCTATCTGCTGTGGATGATCCTGGGCTATCTGCTGGTCTCGGCGGTGCTGGTCGTCGTGCTCGGCCGGCTCGGTGACATGTTCGGCCGGGTGAAGATCTACAACATCGGCTTCCTGATCTTCGCGTGCGCGTCCGTCGCGCTGTCCCTGGACCCGTTCCGCGCGGGGGCGGGCGCGATGTGGCTGATCCTGTGGCGCATCGTGCAGGCCTTCGGCGGCTCGATGCTCACCGCCAACTCGGCCGCCATCCTCACCGACGCGTTCCCCGCCCGACAGCGCGGAATGGCGCTCGGCGTCAACCAGATCACCGCCCTCGCCGGACAGTTCCTCGGCCTGCTCGCCGGCGGTCTGCTGGCCGTCGTCGACTGGCGCGCGGTGTTCTGGGTGAGCGTCCCGATCAGCATCACCGGCACGATCTGGTCGTACCTGAGCCTGCGCGAGACCTCGGCGGGCCGCCCCGGCCGCATCGACTGGCTCGGCAACCTCACCTTCGCGACCGGCGCCGGAATCCTCCTCGCGGGCATCACCTACGGCATCCAGCCCTACGGCGGCAGCGCCACCGGCTGGGGGAACCCGTGGGTCCTCAGCGGTCTGATCGGCGGCGTCGTACTGCTCCTGGTCTTCTGCTACATCGAGACACACATCGCCGAACCGATGTTCAACCTGGCCCTGTTCAAGGTGCGTGCCTTCGCGGCGGGCAACCTGGCCGCGCTGCTGACGGCGATCGCGCGCGGCGGGCTGCAGTTCATGCTGATCATCTGGCTCCAGGGCATCTGGCTGCCTTTGCACGGCTACGACTACGAGGACACCCCGCTGTGGGCGGGCATCTTCATGCTGCCGCTCACGGTCGGGTTCCTCGTCGCCGGGCCCGTGTCCGGGTATCTGTCGGACCGGTTCGGCGCCCGGATGTTCTCGACGGTCGGTCTGGTCGTCGTGGCACTCTCCTTCGTCGGTCTGCTCGCGTTGCCCATCGACTTCGACTACGGGATGTTCGCGGCGCTGCTGCTGCTCAACGGGCTGGGGCAGGGCATGTTCTCCGCGCCCAACACGTCCTCCATCATGGGCAGCGTGCCGAGCGAGTACCGGGGTGTCGCCTCGGGCATGCGCTCCACCTTCCAGAACTCGGGCACCGCCCTGTCCATCGGCGTGTTCTTCTCCCTGATGGTCTCCGGGCTCGCGTCCTCGCTGCCCGGCACGCTGAGCACGGGACTCCAGGCACACGGCGTTCCGGCCGGTGCCGCCGAGCAGGCCGCGTCGCTGCCGCCGGTGAGCACGCTGTTCGCCACGTTCCTCGGCAACAACCCCATTCAGCATCTGCTCGCGTCCAACGGTGTC
This sequence comes from Streptomyces sp. MBT53, assembly GCF_016654115.1. Classification (GTDB taxonomy): domain Bacteria; phylum Actinomycetota; class Actinomycetes; order Streptomycetales; family Streptomycetaceae; genus Streptomyces. Next base: position 53,840 of record NZ_JAEQAZ010000009.1, on the reverse strand, counting down.
CTCGACCAGCTCTCGGCGGCCCAGCGTGCGGTCCTGACGGGCCACTCCTTCTTCCCCCGGCTGGTCTCCGGCCCGTTCCACCACGGCCTGACCATCGTCTTCGGCGTGGCGGCGGGCATGGCCCTGGTCTCCGCGATCGCCTCGGCCCTGCGCGGCGGCCACCAGTCCGAACCCTGCCCCGAACCGGCTCCGGCCGGTCTGCCGCCCGCCCCCGCCGAGACACCCGAGGCCACGCAGGCGGGGCCGAACGGGACGTCGTGGAAGCCGAGTTGTGGGCGGGGAGCACTCACACGGCGCGCTCCATGCACACCAGTTGATCGCGATCGTCCCAGGACTCGGTGACCGTGAAGCCGAACCGTTCGTACAGGGCGATGGCACTGGTCCGCCATTTCCACACCGACAGCCGCACGGTGCCCGCGTCGCTTTCGGCAGCATGTGCGAGTGCGGCACGGAGCAGGGCCGACGCGATGCCCCGGCCCCGGAATGCCGGGTCCGTCCAGAGCCTCTTGATCTCCGACCGTCCGTCGGCGGGGGCTGTCACCACCAGACAGCCCACCGGGGTGCTCCCGCTCAGCGCCAGCAGCACCACGTCGTCGGCGAAGGCGGTCCGCGGGTCCGAGATCTCCGCGCGGTAGCGGTCCGGCAGGCCGTCCGCATCGGCGACGGCACGGCCCTTCTCGGCCTCCGTGCGCAGGTGGTAGGCCGTCAGCAGCGCGGCCGTGCCGTCCTCGGCGGAGAGATCTCCGGCCGGCCGGCGGACGACGGAGATCTGGTCCTCAGCAGTCATGCCGTCAGCATCACACGGCACGGGCCGGGCCCCGTCCGGGCCCCTATTGAGTGCCGTTGTGGGCGAACGTCCACACGGCCCGGCTGCCGGGGCCGACGGTCAGGGTCGAATTGCCGATCCGCTCCACCTGCCGGTCCTTCACGGGCCTGTTGAGCGACATGTCGACCTGCTGCATGCCCGCGTTCGCGCGCGGTACGACGTCGAGGCGGATCGTGGTGCCGCCGCCCTTCGCGACGACGCCACCGCCCGCCACGGTCCGGACGGTGAACCCGCCGGCCCGCAGAAGCGGCACGGTGTCGGCGAGATCGCCCTCGGTGACCGCGATGCGGACGGAGGTCACGTCACGCATGAGGTGGGTGCGGTAGTCGTCGGAGAGGTAGCGCTCCCGGCCCACGTCACCGGGATAGCGCGGCGGTTCGGTGTTGCCGCGGGGGTCGGCGAAGTACTCCGGCCGGTACTCCATCCCCCACGCGTCGAAGGCGTCGTACTCGGTGGTGGTGAGGATGGCGTCGAACCACGGCACGGGGACACCGTCACCGAAGTCCCGGGTCTGGAGGAACTCGATCGGGTCGGCGACCCCTTCGTCCTTCAGCCGCGCGGTGACCGTCGCCAGGTCGCCCGCGCGCTCGGTCGACAGGCCCAGCCCGGCGGAGCCGAGAGTGCCGTCCTGGCCGGCGACGTCACCGACGCCGAACAGTTCCAGGTAGGTCTCGCGGCCCATCAGGTAGCGGCCGGTCCAGGTCTGTCCGCCGGTGCCTGTCGTGGTGCGGACCTGGAAGTTGGCGAAGTCCCGCAGGTAGTCGGAGTGTTCGATGGCGTCGGCGGTCTCCCGGTCGAAGACGCCGTAGGAGTGGTTGTAGAACAGCAGCTGCCGATCGTACGAGGACCGGCCGCCTTCGGCCTGTGCCGTTCCCACACCACCTCCGATCGCTCCGGCCAGGGCCATGGCGAGCACGATGATCAACCGAAATGTCCGACGCATCAGCATGCGCGCGATCGTAGGGCGGCGAGGGGACGGCTGCCGTACGTTGTGAACGAGGTCGAAATGCTTGACACACGGGCCGCACAGCAGCCTCTCCCCATGGATCAACTCCCCCTCGGGGCATGGCAGATGTACACCCTCGGTGCCCCTCCCTCGTCGGGCACGGGATCCCCGGCCGTGGCGCGTACGCCCTCCCGTACGGTGGCGCCGGTACGCGGATCTACGACGCGGTAGGGAAGCGGGACGTTCTCCGGGTCGGTGATCATCAGCGGGCCGCCCTCCTCCGCGTAGCAGACGTACAGCTCGCCGGGGACGGACAGGCCCCGGGGTGCCAGGGTGGAGTGCCAGTCCGGGCGCATGTCCGTGAGCGGGAGGCCGTCGAGGATGTGGGAGATGCGGCCGACGTGGTGCGAGCCCTCGAAGTCGAGTGCCTCGCGCCAGCCCGCGTCCTCGGCGAGGAAGTACGTCTCGTGGCCTGGTTCGTCGGCGTGCAATCGCCACTGCCACAGGCTCGCCGCGCCGTACACGACGCCCATCGTGCCGCCGGCGCAGAGGTTGCTCCAGGCCTCGTGCCCCTGCCACCAGCCCGCTGCACGCCCTGGGCGGCCGGTGTTCTCGTACGTCGGCTCGCCGTTCGCGACCGCTTTGGGCGGGGTGTTGCGCCACATGTCGGCGACCCGCTCCTGGACGTGTCCGCCCATGTGGCCGGTCTGGCACCACTGGAAGTGCAGCCAAGTCTCGTTCTGGTGGGCGCGGTTGGCGGAGTGCGGCCGGTAGTGGATGCCGCAGGGCTGGCCGTAGCCGTCCCAGCGGCCGATCTCCGCGCCGCCCGCCGCGATCTGCGGTTCGCCGCCCTCGCCGTCGGCGCCGACCAGGTAGACGGTGGGGGCGGCGCCGTAGCGGGCGACGAGATAGCGGCAGTAGCGGGCGTACTCCTGCGGTGGGACCACCGGGCCCGCCACCCGCTGGCCCTTCCAGCCGAAGCCGTGGAAGAGCGGCTGGAGGACGGGCACGATCCCGTGGTCGCGGAGGATGCCGGTGAGCCGGTCGAGGTACTGGAAGTACTCGGGGTTCAGGACGTTGACGTGCCCGGTGGGCAGATCCTCGAAGCCGACGTCGAACCCCTCGTCGGCCGTACGGTCGCGGGGGCCGCGCGCGTCCATGTCGGGCTGGACGCTCATCAGCAGGGCCGCGTTGAATCCCTTGGCCCGGCGGTCAGTTGCGTACTGCGTCACCTGTTCTTCCGTGGCCCGCCAGGGCAGGGCCCAGGCGGTGTCGGCCACCAGCAAGGCGGGCGTTCCGTCGGCGTGCACCAGGCTGCGTCCGCCGGGTGACATCCGCCAGAAGCCGTGCCGGTGGAAGGAGTTGGCGTCGTCCGGGGCAGGGCGGACGTCGAGGGTTCCGGTCCGCCCGGAGAGTCCTTCGTCCGTGAGGCAGTTGCTGTCGCTGCGCCAGGTCCAGCGGCCGGCCGGCTCCGGGGAGGCGAACCGGATCCTCCAGGTCCGGCCGCCGTCCCAGAAGGCCGGGCGGCGCAGGACCGTCCCGGACTCGTGGGTGAAGTCGGCCCATACGTCGACGTCCGTGTAGGGGTTGGCGTGGTCGCGGACCCCGGTGAGGGTGATCTCGGTCCCCCGCCACGGGGCGGTCACCGGGTCCGCTTCCGGTCGTGCACGGCTCATGACGGGTCGACGGTGATGTCGGTGGTGAGGGGCAGGCGCGTGGAGGATGGTCCCGCTTCCAGGCGGAAGGTGCCCGGCTCGACCGTCCAACTGCCTGTCCCGGTGTCCCAGTGCCGCAGGGCCCGCGCGTCCACCGTCACCGTCGCGACGGTCTCCTCGCCCGGCGCGGCCTCGACCACGGCGAACCCGGCCAGCCAGCGGACCGGACGTTCGACCTCGCTTCCGGGGCGGCCGACGTAGATCTGCACGACCTCCTTGCCGTGCCGCGCGCCGGTGTTGCGGATGCGCACCTCCGCCGTGAAGTCGGCGCCGGGCTCCACCTCACCGGGGGCGTCGAGCGAGACGTACTCCCAGGTGGTGTAGCCGAGTCCGTGGCCGAAGTCGTAGCGGGGCGGCTGCCATTCGGGACGGCCGGCGCCCCGGTGGCCGATGAACAGTCCCTCGTCGTAGATGAGGACGCCGTCGGACGGATCAGTGGTGGGCAGTCCATGCTCGGAGGCGGGCCAGACCGTCGGGAGCCGGCCGCCCGGTTCCGCCTCGCCGAGCAGGACGTCGGCGAGCGCGTTGCCGAACTCCTGGCCGGGGAACCAGGCGAGCAGCACGGCCGCCACGTCGTCGGCCCACGGAAGCAGCACCGGCGCCCCGGAGTTGACCACCACGACGGTGCGCGGGTTGGCCTCGGTGACGCGGCGGACGAGTTCGTCCTGCCGACCGGGGAGGGCGAGGGTCGTGCGGTCGAAGCCCTCGCTCTCAACCTCCTCGGTGGTGCCGACCACGACGACGGCGACCTCGGCATCGCGGGCGAGTGCGACGGCCCGCTCGATCTCCTCGTCGTCGCTGCCGTGCGGGGGCTGCAGATTGAGCTGGAACATGGTGACCGCGCCACCGATGGCCTCGCCCGTGGAGCCGGAGGCGGCCTCGGTGTCGGCGTCGATGTCGATGTCGTGGGTGAGGAGGATCTCGGTCTCCTCGCCCTCCGCCAGCTCCACGGTGTGCAGCTGCTGGGGCGGGGTCATCAGCCCCTCCACCAGGTCGGCGCCCGGCGGGAGTTGGAGCCGTACGTCGAAGGCCTCGGCCCCCGCGACGGCCATCCGGAAGCGGCCGATGCCCGAGCCGCCGATCGCGTAGCGGCCGGCCTCGGTCGCGCGGACGACGGTGCGCACCTCCACCCGGGCGACCTGGTCGACGGGTACTCCGGGGCCGTAGGAACCCATCCAGGTGTAGGCGGCTCCGGCACGGAGTTCGGAGCCGAGGAGGGTTCCGTCCGCGGCGAGGAAGCGGACCTCGGTGCCCTCTCCGGTGCCGTCGGGGAGGCGGAGGTGGGACAGCGGCGCCACGGGTGTGCGGGTCCCCGGGGTGACGCCGATTCCGTGGGTGACCTCGACGCCGTCGCCGAGGGCGGCGCGGATGCCGTCGAGCGGGGAGACGGTGTACGGCGGGAAGACGGTGGCGCTGCCGCCGCCGAGGGTCCGGGCGACGGCGGCGTTGTGGCCGAGGACGGCGACCTTCTTCAACACCGCGCGGTTCAGGGGCAGTACGGCGTTCTCGTTGCGGGCCAGCACGAATCCGGCGGCGGCGGTCTCGCGCAGCCGGGCCGCCACCGATGCCGTGTCCTGCTCCGGCGGCCGGGTGTCGGCGGGTATGCCGTCCAGCGCGCCGACCCGGGCTGCGAGGCGCAGCAGCCGCAGCACCTTGTCGTCCACGAGCGTCTCGTCGACCTTGCCCTTGCGTACGGCGGCCACCAGCGCGTCGCCCCACGGGCCGATCGGGCCGGGCATCACCAGGTCGAGCGCGGCGCGCGCGGTCTGCTCGGTGGTGCGGGCGGCGAACCAGTCCGACATCACAAGACCGTCGAAGTGCCAGTCGTCGTGCAGGACTTGACGCAGCAGCGGGCTCTCGGTCATCGGGTGTCCGTTGACCCCGTTGTAGGCGGCCATGACCGCCCATACGCGACCCTCAGCGACGATCGCCTCGAAGGGCGTCAAGTACAGCTCCCGCAGGGCGCGTTCGCCGATGCGGGCGTCCAGCGTCATCCGCTGGGTCTCGGAGTCGTTGCCGACGAAGTGCTTGACGGTGGCCGCCACGCCGCCGCCCTGCACGCCCTTCACATAGGCGACGCCGATGCGGGAGGTGAGCAGCGGGTCCTCGCTGAAGCACTCGAAGTGCCGTCCGCCGTAAGGGGTTCGGTGCAGGTTCACGGTGGGGGCGAGGAGGACGTCCACGCCCTTCGCGCGTGCCTCGTGGGCGAGCAACCCACCGAGTTCCTCGACCAGTTGCTCGTCCCAGGTGGCGGCGAGAGCGGTGGGTGAAGGCACGTTGACGGAGGGGCTGCGTTCGTCCCACAGTTCGCCGCGGACTCCGGCGGGGCCGTCCGAGACGACCAACCTCCGCAGTCCTACGGCGGGTTCGGGGTGGAGGGACCAGAAGTCCGCGCCGGTCAGCAGCCGCACCTTCTGCTCCAGGGTGAGCGCGCCGAGGCGCCTGGCGAGCTCGGCCTCGTCGGCCGTGGGCGGGGCGTCGGTGGGGGTGGGCTGCCGGGTCACGGCGTCCTCCTCGGTGAAGTGTGACGGGTGGGGGTGTCGCTCGCGCTCTCGACGAGAATCCGGACGTCCCAGGGGCCGAGCCCGAGGGCGGTTCCGGCGGCGAGGGGTTCGCCGGTGAGCAGGTCGCGGACGTCTTCCGGGAGGCGGTAATCGACCGGCTCCCAGGCCCAGTTGTGGATGAAGCGCAGGGTCGCGCCGTCGGCGGTGGTGGCCGAGGTGCAGGTGACGGAGGCCGGCCGGGCCGCACGCCAGGCGTCGGGTGGGAGCGAGGTCGCGGCGATCCAGTCGGCGAGGCTGTGCGAGAGTTCGCGGTCCGGGACGGTGCCGACGTACGTCACCCGGCCGGCGCCGTGTTCGTGGGTGGTGACGGCGGCGAACTCGCCCAGGTGCGGATGGTCGTACCCGGCGAGGACGGTCGCGCCGTCCGGGATCAGCCCGTCGGCCCACGCGGTGGCCTGCCCGTGCAGGGCGGGGCCGTTCGGCGTGCCCTCGCCCTTGGTGATCGTGACCGGGGTCAGCACATTGGTGAACTCCTGGTAGTGCGCGCCCGCGGCGGGGCGCAGCACTCCGGGCATGACCGTGTGCCGGGCGACGGCCTCCTCGTCGGCGTAGCCGGTGCGGGGAGTGAGGACGAGATGGCCGCCGGCTTCGGCGTACCGGCGCAGCAGATCGAGGGTCGTGTCATCGGCGATGTACAGCGCCGGGACGACGAGCACCGGCCAGCGGTCCACCAACTCCTGTGGGCTGGAGGGGAGTTGTTCCGGGGCAACGATGTCGACGGAGAGTCCGGCGTCGAACAGCCCCCGGTAGTAGGCGGCGACGATCCGGTCGTAGGACTGCGGGTCGCCGAACCAAGAGGGGGCGCCGCCCCGGAGCGGTGCCATGAACTCCATGGCCCAGCGGCTGTCGGCGGAGAGCAGCATCGCCACGTCGCTGGTGGGGCGCAGGCCCTCGATCGTCGGGCCCGCCTGCTCCAACTCCCCTGCGATGACGGAGAGTTCCTGGTACGTCCGGCCGGGTTCCAGGCTGTGGCCGAGGATGCCGCCCCAGTAGGTCTCGGCGCCGTAGTGCAGGGAGTGCCAGTGCCAGTACTCGATCATTCGGGCGCCGCGCGCGACCATGTTCCACACGGCCTGGCGGGCCTGGCCCCGGTAGAGGGGGAAGTTGTCGGCGGAACCGCCGATGGAGGTGGCGTTGGTCTCCATGACGAGGAAGGGTTCCTGGCGGATGCCTCGGGCGAGGTCGTTCTGGAGGGAGAGCCAGGCGGGCCCCGACCAGGGGACGAAGAACGGGTACAGCGCGCCGGTGGGCTCGTCGGGGCCCGGCAGGGCCAGGCCGTCCTGCGTGGCGTAGTAGATGTTGGCCCCGGCGATGTCGAGGGGCCGGCCGATGGCGGAGATGTCAAGGCCCTGTTGGCCGAGGGCGACGCAGGTGGTGATGAAGTGGTGCTCGGGGACGAGGCCGCGGACCAGTTCGGCGTGCCAGGTGATGTACTCCTGCGTCAGCCGGGCCTGGTAGCGGCGCCAGGCGAGGTCGTACGACGGGGTGGTGTTGCCGTCGGGGGTCCACAGGTCCGCCCAGTCCGTCAGGCGGTGGGACCAATAGGTGAGTCCCCAGCGGCGGTTGAGGGTCTCGACGTCGCCGTAGCGGTCGCGGAGGTGGTCGAGGAAACCCTGGAACACCGAGTCGTTGTGGAAGAGGCGGAGTCCGGGCTCGTTGTCGACCTGCCAGCCGATGACGGCGGGGTGGTCGGCGTAGCGGCCCACGACCTTGCGGACGAGCCGTTCGGCGAGGTGCCGGAAGGCGGGGTGCGAGTAGTCCGCGTCCTGCCGCATGCCGTACGGGATGGGTTCCCCGGTGCGTGAACGGGCCGCCGTTTCGGGGTACTTGCGGCGCAGCCAGGGCGGGACGGCGTACGTCGGGGTGCCCACGATCGCCTTGATACGCCGGTCGTGGGCGGCGTCGAGCACGGGCTGCAGCCAGTCCAACTCGAACTGTCCCTCGCGGGGTTCCCAGGTCGACCAGACCGACTCGCCGACCCGGATGACGTTGAACCCGGCCTCGGCCATCAGGTCGAGGTCCTGCGCGAGTCTCTCGTACGGCTGGTACTCGGTGTAGTACGCGGCTCCGAAGAGCATGGGTGTGGAGGAGGTGCCCATACGGTGCTGGTGGCTTTCTGTCAGGAACCGGTCGGCCGGTTCTGGACGGGACGAAGGTGTCAGTCCTCGCCCCGGTAGCTGAACTGCGCGAAGGCGACCGTGCCTTCGGTGGCGTACATGCCGACGACTCGGCCCGTGAAGGACGCGGCGGTCTCGGCGGAGACGTAGCGGCCGTCGAGGGCCGCGAGTTCGACCGGTCCGGTGCCGGAGTCGACGGACAGGTGGACCACGTCGGGGCCGAGGGCGTCGAGGCCCATGCCGGTGACGGGTTCGGTCTCGATGCGTACGGTCACCGGTCCCGGGGGAATCGGCTGCTCCCAGGTCTGGGAGAGTCCGCCCACCCGGGCGCGGGCACGGGTGAGGCCGGCGCCCACCTCGATGTCGTAGTGGTGGAGTTCGTCGATACGCAGGCTCAGTCCGCCGGTGCCCTCGCCGCTGTCCACGCGGACCGTGAAGGCGGCCGACTCGTGCTGCTGGCGGCGGCCGACGAACCGTGGCCGGGGGTCGTCCATGGTGGAGCCGTCGGCGTGGATGACGAGATGGCCCGGGCGCTCGGTGAGCGAGGACCAGTCGGCGGCCGGTGTGCGTATCGAGAGCCATTCCAGGCCGAGTTGGGCACCGCTGAAGGTGTCGGACTGCTCAACCGGTCCGGTGGACGGGGTCAGTTCGACCGGCTGGACCACGGGCCAGCCGTCGACCCATTCCAGCGTGGTGCCGAACGTCTCCCGGCCCATGGGCGAGAAGGCCCTGGTCAGACCGCCGGGTCGCATCCCCAGCAGGATCAGGGCCCAGCCGTCGTCGGGAGTGCGTACGAGGTCGGCGTGGCCGGTGTTCTGGACCTTGCGGGCGGTGCTGCGGGCGCTGAGCACGGGATTGGCCGGGCAGCCCTCGAAGGGGCCGTCGGGACGGGGGCCGCGGGCGATGCTCACGGAGTGCCCGCGCTCGGTGCCGCCCTCGGCGATCAGGAGGTACCAGGTGCCGTCGATCTCGTAGAGGTGCGGCGCCTCGGGGAACATCAGGCCCGTGCCGGACCACAACGCCCGTGGTTCTTCGAGGGCTTGGCCGGTTTCGAGGTCCATCCGGACCTGCTGGACGCCCAGGTGCTCACCGGCGCGGTCGCCGTCGAGCTGGAGCCCCGAGTACGTGACGTAGCAGGTGCCGTCGGCGTCCCAGGCGAGGTCCGGGTCGATGCCGGGCGCTCCCTGCATGACGACGCCGTCGGACCAGGGGCCCTCGGCACGGTCGGCGGTGAAGATGAGACTGCCGCGTCCCATCGCGTCGGTGACGACCAGCCAGAAACGGCCGTCGTGGAAACGGATGGTGGGCGCCCAGGCACCGCCGAGCGTGGGGACCTTCTCGACCGCCAACTGCCCCGGCCGGGTGACCACATGGCCGATCGGCTCCCAGTGCTCCAGGTCGCGGCTGTGGAACAGCGGTATGCCGGGGAGGTACTCGAAGCTGGAACAGGCGAGGTAGTAGTCGTCGCCGACGCGGGTGACGCTGGGGTCCGGATGGAAGCCGGGGACGATGGGGTTGGGCAGGGTCATGCTCGGTCTCCCGACGTCGAGGCGATAGCGGGGGTGCTCGTGGAGGCGCCGGCCGCCAAGGCCGCCGCCAGGCGCTGCCGTTCGGCCCGGCGCTCCGCCTGGCGTGCCGGGTCCGGCACCGGCGCGGCGAGCAACAGGCGCTGGGTGTAGGGGTGTTCGGGTGTGGTCGTGACGGTCGCCGCGTCGCCGGTCTCGACGATCTCGCCGCCGCGCATGACGGCGACCCGGTGGCTGATGTGCCGGACCACGGACAGGTCGTGGGTCACGAAGAGATAGGCGACGCCGGTGCGTTCCTGGATCTCGACAAACAGGTCGAGAACCCGGGCCTGGGTCGACAGGTCCAGTGCGCTGACCGGCTCGTCGCAGACGATGACCCGCGGGTCCCGTGACAACGCCCGTGCGATGGCGATGCGTTGGCGCTGGCCGCCGGAGAACTCCCGGGGCAGCCGCTCCCCCGCGTCGGCGGGCAGCCGGACCTGGTCGAGCAGGTCCCGCACCCGCTTCTCGGCCTCGGCGCGAGGGGTGCCCGCGACGCGGAGCGGCTCGCTGAGGATGTCGTCGACGGTCATGGCCGGGTTGAGGGAGGTGTAGGGGTCCTGGAACACCACCTGGATGTCGCTGCTCAGTGCCCGGCGTTCCTTCGGGCCCAGGCCCGAGATGACCTTGCCGGCGTAGTGGACGGTGCCGGAGGTGACGGGGGCAAGGCCGAGGACGGCCCGGCCCAGGGTGGTCTTGCCGGAGCCCGACTCGCCGACCAGTCCGAGGGTCTCGCCCGCGCCGATGGTGATCGACACTCCCTTGAGCACGCGGAACGGCGGCTTGCGCCATCCCTTCGACGGGTACTCCACGACCAAGTCGTCGACTGCCAACAGGGGTTCGTCGGCCGGGAGTTGCCTGCTCGGTGTCCCGTTCATGGTCGCGGTCATGCCGGACCCTCCTGATGTACGGAGTTCGTGATCACTGCGGGATCCGTGCCGCCCGCGACGCTCGACGGCACGATGCGGCTGAGCGGGGAGCGCGGCTCCGCGTCCTCCAGCGTGGAGGCCAGGAGCATCCGCGTGTACGGGTGGCGGGCTCCGGCGAACAACTCCCGTACGGGGGCGGACTCCACGACGGTGCCGGTCTGCATCACCGTCACGCGGTCGCAGATGTCGGCCACCACACCGAAGTCGTGGGTCACCAGGATCACGCCCATGTTCCGCTCGCGTTGAAGGGACCGGATCAGGTCGAGCACCTCGGCCTGCACGGTCACGTCCAGTGCCGTGGTCGGCTCGTCGGCGATCAGCAGGTCCGGTTCGCAGGAGACCGCGCCGGCGATGAGGACGCGCTGCGCCATACCGCCGGAGATCTGGTGGGGATAGCTGTTGAAGACCCGCTCGGGGTCGGCGATCCCGACACGTTCCAGCAGGGCGAGGGTCTTCGCCTTCGCCTCGGCGGCCGACAACTTCAGGTGTCTGCGCACCGGTTCGACCAGTTGGGCGCCGATACGGAAGGAGGGGTCGAGGTTGGACATCGGCTCCTGCGGGACGTAGGCGATGCGGCGGCCCCGGTAGCGGTTCATCTCGGCGCGGCCGAGGTTTCCCAACTCCTTGCCGTCGAAGACCAGTTGACGGGTGGAGACGCTCGCCTCCGGGGGCAGGAGCCCCAGCACGGCGAAGGCGGTCTGGCTCTTGCCCGAGCCCGACTCCCCCACCAGGCCGAGGACTTCGCCCCTTCGCACCGTGAGCGAGACGCCCTCGACGACAGTCTTCTCCCCCTCGGCCGTCGGATAGGAGACGGTCAGTCCTTCGAGGGCGAGCAGCGCGTCCGTCGCCTCGGGCGGTTCGGAGTGCTTCACCACCACCGGCTTGCGGGGCCTCGCACCGCGCGGCTTCCGCGCACGCGTCGCGGTCCCGTCCAGCGCGTCCCGCAGGGCGTTGCCCAGCAGGCCGAACGCGGCGACGGTCACCGCGAGCGCCGCTCCGGGCCAGACCATCAGCTCCGGCTTGTTGTAGATGTTGGCGAAGGCGTCGTTGAGCATGGAGCCCCAGCTCGCCTGGCTCGCCGAGCCCAGGCCGAGGAACTCGAGACCGGACTGGATGACGATGCCAAGGCCGAGCATCTGGGCGGCCTGGATGATGGTCGGCGCCTGGACGACGGGCAGGATGTGCCGGCGGATGATCCGACGGTCGGCCAGGCCGGAGACCCGGGCGGCGTCCACGTACAGCTCCTCGCGCACGGAGATCACCGAGGCGCGGATCAGCCGGAAGACGCCGGGTGACATCAGCACACCGAAGACGGCCATGGCGATGTACGTGTTCTGTCCCACCGAGGACATCACGACCAGCAGCACGATGATCGCCGGTACGGCCATCAGCAGGTTCGCCAGCCAACTGCTCACCGCGTCGAACCACTTGCGGTAGTAGCCGGCCACCAGACCGGCGGGAACGCCGATCACCAGGGCGACGACCACCGCGAGCAGAGCGCCCAGCAGGCTGGTGCGTCCGCCGTAGAGCAGCCGGGCCAGGACGTCACGGCCGACGCCGTCACCGCCGAGGGGGTGCTTGCCGCTCATGGGGGCCAGGCTCTCGGTGAGCGAGGTGTGCGCCGGGTCCTGGCTGGTCAGGAGCGGTGCGAACAGGCTGGCCAGGGAGATGACGGCGAGCAGGACCAGGCAGGTCACGGCCACCGGGCTGCGCAGGAGCCGGCGCAGGAGGCCCGCCCTTCCGTGTGCGGCGACGGCCGGGGCGATCGCTGTTTCTTCGGACTGAGGCAGCGTCATCCGACACGCACCTTCGGGTTGAGCCAGCCGTACGCGAGGTCCATCAGGATGTTGACCACCACGACGAGGGCGACCATGACCACGACGACGCCCATGACCACCGGGGTGTCGCCCTGGGATCCGGCGCTCGTCGCCTCGCTGCCGATGCCGTTGAGGCCGAAGACCTTCTCGACGACCACAGCGCCGCCGACCAGGCCGATGAACTGCAGGGCCAGCACGGTCAGCGCGGCCGGGGCCGCGTTGCGCAGCGCGTGCCGGAACAGCAGGCTGCGCTCGCTGATGCCACGGCTGCGGAGGGTCCGTACGTAGTCCGCGCGCAGGACGTCGACCATGGAGCCGCGCACCTGTTGGGCGGTGGCGGCGATCGCTCCGACGGAGAGCGACAGCGCGGGGAGGGTGATCGACTTCAGCCAGCCGCTCGCCGAGTCGGCGAACGGGACGTAGCCGGTCGCGGGCAGCCAGCCGAGGTCGACTCCGATCACCACGGCGAACACCAGGGCGACCAGGAAGCTGGGCACGGCGAAGCCGAGGACCGCGAGCAGCTGCACCACCTGGTCCAGCGCTCCGCGGCGGACCGCGGCGGCCACTCCCAGGACGGTGCTCAGGACCGCCGACAGCAGCAGGGCCGCCAGCACGATCGACAGCGTGACCGGCAGCTTGTTCTCCAGCGAGGTCGTCACGGACTCACCGCTGAACCACGAGCTGCCGAGGTTGCCGTGCACCGCGTCGGCGAGCCAGTGGCCGTAGCGGACCACGAAGGGCTGGTCGAGCCCGAGTTCGGCGGACTTCGCGGTCACCTGCTGCTGGGTGGCGGTCTGTCCCACGATCTGGCGCACCGGATCGGAGCCGGTGAGGCCCATCAGCGCGAAGGTCGTGGTCGCGATCACCAGGACCAGGACCAGCCCGGCGGCGATGCGCCGGACCAAGAAAACAACCATCAGTCTCTCCACCTTGCCTTTCCTCGGCCGTTGTCGAGCGTCGGCGGCCGGGCGGGATCGGTGCCCGCCCGGTCCGCCGTCCTGGTCAGCCGGCGGGCTTGAAGTTGTAGATCGGGGGCACCGCGGCGAACGTCTGCGGTGTGAAGGTGACGCCCTTGGTCGTCGCGTAGACGGCCTCCACGGAGTCCCAGGGCGCGTTCCACGCCTGGTCGACGAGGTAGGTGTTGAGCTGCTTGAACAGGGCCTCCTGGGCGGCGCCGGTCGCCGAGCGGGCCTTGGTGATGAGGTCGGTGACCTTGGGGTCGTCGGTGTGCAGCGGGTTCCACAGCGCGCTCTTGCCGACCTCGATCTGGATGGTGTCCCAGGGGCGGAAGGAGGCCAGCGTCATGTACGACAGCGGGTACTTGCCGGCGAGGAGGGCGCTGATGAACTGGGTGACGGGGATCTTGTCGACCTTGACCTTGATCCCGATGTCCTCCAACTGCTGGACCATGGCGGCCTGTTGGTCCGGGAAGACCGAAGACACGTCCGGGACGGTGACCGAGAAGCCGTGCGGGTAGCCCGCCTCGGCGAGCAGCTGCTTGGCCTTGGCCGGGTCGTAGGTGTACTTGGAGTTCAGGGAGCTGTCGAAGGCCGAACCGGCGGGGTTGAAGATCTGGGTGGTCGCCTTGCCGAGACCCTGCTTCGCCGTCTTGACGATCGTGTCGCGGTCGAAGGCGTAGTTGAGCGCCTGGCGGACCCGGACGTCACCGAGCGCCTTGACGATCTTTCCGGCGCGGTCCCAGATGTAGACACCCTCGACGTCACCGGAGGTGAACTTGGTGACGGTCAGTCCGCTGCTCTTCGCCGGGGCGATGCTCTTGGCGCTGGCCAGCAGCGCGCCGTTGACCTGACCGGAACGCAACGCGTTGAGCACGGCGGTCGGGTCGGTGAGCGGCTTGAGGACGATCTTGTCGAAGGGGAAGGCGGCCTTGTTCCAGTACCCCTGGTTGCGGACGAAGGTGTAGGTACTGCCCGCCGTGGTGGCCGAGTTGTCCAGGGTGTACGGGCCGGAACCCACCGGGGTGTTCTTGATCGTGCCCGCGGCGATGGCCTTGGGGCTGGCGATCATGCCGGCCACGTTGCCGAGGTTCGGGACCAGCGAGGGATCGGGTGCCGAGAGCCTGATCTTCACCTCGGTGGCGCTGACGACGTCGACACCGCTGATGCTGGCCAGCTGGCCGGCCGCCTCGCTGGTGCCGCCCTTGGTGTGCAGCAGGTTGGTCTTGACCGCCGTCGCGTCCAGGGGGGTGCCGTCGGTGAACTTGACGCCGCTGCGCAGGGTCAGCGTGAGTACCGTGCGGGCCGCGTCGTAGGACCACTTGGTCGCCAGGTTGGGTTCGACCTCGGCCGTCGGGGACAGCCGGAACAGCGAGTCGTATACGGGCTGGTAGTACTGCGCGTTGTTGCCGAGTCCGGCGTCGGCCAGGTCCCACGGCTGCGCCGCGACGAGCGGGGCCAGGGTCAGGGTGCCGCCGGTGGCCGCTTTGCCGGAACCGGAACCTGAACCCGAGCCGCACGCGGCCGCGGACAACATCAGGGCCGCGGATACGGCCGTCAGCGCGATTCTTCGCATGGGTACTCCGCTGGTGAGTGGATGACCGGGCGGCATCAGGCGTCGAGCCGCCCTCAAGAGCCTCGGAGGTAAGGGGAGAACCAGGTCCTGACGCGGCTTCGACCGTTCTTGGCGGTCAGCCGTCCCTGGCCGAAGGGGGTGTGTTCGCCACCGTTTTCGGTGGGTGAGAACCAGCCACTGATACGTACAAGTGAAACGTATGCGTAACGTAAGCCCAGCCCTCGGCGGGCCACAAGACCCGTGCGTCACTGTTTTCCGGAAAGCCGGAATTAACCGGGGCGTCGCGTCAGCGCACACCCGAAGCCGGGGCGTCGCGTCACCGCGCGCCCGGAGCCGGAACGGCTGTTGTCAGGTTGGACCTACGGCCGTCAGGCCGACTCGCGCACGACCAGGCTCAGCGGGGTCACCTGGGGCGACGACGGCAGCGCACGGCCGGTCACGCCGCTGACGATCATCCGGGCCAGACGGCCCACGACGACGTCGAGGTTGTTGTCGATCGTCGTCAGCGGCGGCATCGCGAAGGGCGCCAGTTTGTCGTTGTCGACGCCGATCACGGCCAGGTCGCCGGGGGCGGTCAGGCCCACCCTGCGCATGCCCGCGAGGAGGGCGAACGCCGTCTCGTCGTTGTAGGCGCACACTCCCGTGACGGCGGGGACGGCCGAGTGCCACTGCTCGGCCGCGGCGGCGGCGGCCGCGATGTCGAGGGGCACGTCCAGCAGCACGGGCGGCTCAAGTCCGCGCTCCGCGCAGGCGGTTCGGGCGCCTTCGAGCCGCAGGGCCAGGAAGTCGCGGAGCCGGGGATCCCCCGGAGCGGCGTAGCCGACGCGGACATGCCCCGTGTCGGCCAGCCGGTCCACCTGCATCGCGCCGATGAGGGTCTGGGGGATGGTCAGCACGCCCGGGGCGGCGTCGGGGCCCATCCCTGCGCTGACCACGTGGATGCCGGCCGCCCGCATACCGGCCACGTCCTCGGCGGAGACCTCGAACGCCGTCATCACGGCCACCGGCATGAGTTCCTGCCAGAGCGACTTGAGCGGGGAGTGGTGCTCGCGTCGGGTGACGAGGTTCAGGCCGTGCCGCTCCAGCTCGTCGCCGAGCAGTTCGACGAGGGCCGTGATCGTGCCGCCGACGGGGACGTCCGGGAGGAACATCAGGACCAGGTCGCTGCGGCCCAGGCGGAGGGCGCGGGCCGCGGCCGACGGTTTGTAGCCCAGCTTCGCAACCGCGTCGAGAACCTTGCGCCGGGTCTGCTCGGAGATCTTCTGGTGCGGGACGTCGTTCAGCACATAGCTGACCGTGGTCTGCGAGACTCCCGCTTCCTTGGCGACGTCGGTCGCCGTCACGCGGCCGGTCCTGCTCGCCATGGGAGCCTCCTGGGAACATCTCGGACATGCCGATGCCGTGCGCCCGCCCGGGGTGGCGTGCGTCACTGAATCGTAACAGTGAGGGTGCCATACGTCCGACGTGTCGGACAGGATGGCCTGTTACTGGCGGTACGAACGATGCCCCCGGGTCTCGGGATCAGCCGTCCTCGCGCACAGCGGCGTCGAGGAGAGGGCCGAGTTCCCGGGCCACGGCCGTCAGAGCACGGACGTCCCGCTCGGCGCGGGCCAGGAGAATCGCCCCCTCCAGGGCACTGATCATGAGGGTGGCCAGCGCACCGGCCCGCTCCTCCGGCACCCCCATCCCGGCGAGGGCGCGGGCGACCGAACCGCTCCAGGTGGCGAAGGCCGCGGAAGCGGCTTCACGCGTGGCAGCACTGGTCTCCGCGCGGTCCACCGTGGCGGCGGCCACCGGACAGCCGCCCGCGAAGCCGACGGCCGTGTATTCGTCGGTCCACTGGCGGACCATCTCGCCGAACAGCCCGCTCGGCGTCGGCTCGGACAGCGCGGCGAGAAAACGGTCGACGCGCTTGCCCGCGTACCGCCCTCCCCAGCCGACGGCCTCATTGACCAACTGCTCCTTGCCGCCCGGGAAGTAGTGCTGCAGCGAGCCACGCGGCGCGTGCGCGTGGACGGCGACCTCGCGCATCCCGGTGGCGGCGACTCCGTCGCGCCGGATGAGCTGCGCCGCACTGAAGACCATCCGCTCGCGCGCCCCGTACCGGGACGCCTCCGCCGCCGCCATCTCCGACCTCCGTCACCGTCGCACGGGCTCTCCGCACTCCACTCTATGACCGCCGTCATAGAGTGAACTACTATGACAGCCGTCATAAACAACGGCGATGGTGACGGTCCGGCCTCGCCGGGAGACGGAAACGGCGGTGCATCGTGACGTACGTGGGTTTCGTCGGCCTCGGGGTCATGGGGCAGCCCATGGCGCTCAACCTCGCCCGCGCCGGAACACCCCTCGTGGTGTGGAACCGCACGCCCGGCCGGTCGGAACCCCTGCGTGCCGCCGGGGCCGAGGTCGCGGCGGGCCCCGCCGAGGTCTTCGAGCGGGCCGACGACGTCGTGTTCCTGATGCTGGCCGACGAGACTGCCGTCGACGCCGTACTGGGCCGCGGCACCCCGGACTTCGCCGCGCGGGTCGCCGGACACACCGTCGTCCACATGGGCACGACCTCGGCCGAGTACTCGGGGAGTCTCCAGGACAACATCCGCAGCGCGGGCGGGAGATACGTCGAGGCCCCGGTCTCCGGCTCTCGAGTCCCGGCGGAACAGGGGCAGTTGGTCGGCATGCTGGCCGGGGACGCAGATGCCGTGGCGGCCGTACGACCGCTGCTCGCGCCGGTGTGCCAGGAGACGTTCGCCTGCGGTGCCGTTCCGGGCGCCCTGCTGATGAAGTTCTCGGTGAACCTGTTCCTGATCACGCTGGTCACCGGGCTCGCCGAGGCGTTCCACTTCGCCGACCGGCACGGGCTCGACCAGCGCCTGCTGCGGGAGGTGCTGGACGCGGGGCCGATGGCCAGTGCGGTCTCCCGGGTGAAGGCGCCCAAGCTGGTGACCCGCGACTTCGCCGTGCAGGCCGCGGCCACCGACGTACTGAAGAACAATCGCCTGATCGCGGAGGCCGCCCGCAAGACCGGGCTGGCCTCCCCGCTCCTCGACGTCTGCCACGCCCTCTACGAGGAGACGGTGGCACGGGGTCACGGCGGCGAGGACATGGTGGCCGTACTGCGCGCGCTGGAGGCGAGGACCGAGGGTGCGGCAGCGTCCGGCGCCCGTACTCCCCCTGCGCAGCACGGCATGTGAACGCGTGTGGCCGCCCGGGATCCGACCCGGACGGCCGTGTGAGTTCGGGGTGCCGAGGTCAGGTCACCAGGAGGTGCGCGTCTGCTGCGACTGCTGAGCCTGCTGCGGCGCGGGGAACACGGAGTCACCGCCGAACAGCGGCGCGGGCGCGGGTGCCTGCATCGCCGCCTCGTCGTCGCCGAGCATCATGTCGGGGTCGAACATGACGATCACGGCGGCGATCAGCAGGACGACGAGCGGGCCGGCGAGCATGACCAGGAGGAACGCGACCAGGTCGGCCGAGGACTGCGCGGATTCGGCCTGGTGGGTGAGGTGCACGGAGACAGCGGCCATCCCGGTGTAGTGCATGCCGGTCACGGCCACACCCATGACCAGGCTCGCGCCGAGGCTCGCCCACAGCGCGTGGATGGAGACCGCTGCCCACAGTGCCGCAGTGGCCGCCCCCACGGCGATCACTACGGACAGCACCACGGTCACGGGGCTGTAGTGAAGGGTGCCGTTCGTCTGGATGGCAGCCATCCCGAGGTAGTGCATCGCCGCCACACCGAGCCCGGTGACCACACCCGCGACAGCGAGGTTCAGCGGTGAGCCACCCCGGTAGCCGACGAGGAACACGCCTATGGCGACCACCACGATCGCCACGAGGAGGCTCAGGAGCGTCTTCGTCGTGTCGTAGTTGACCAGCGCGCTCTGGACGCTGAAGCCGATCATCGCGATGAAGTGCATGGTCCATATACCGCAGCCGATGGACACGGCGCCCAGGGCCAGCCACCGGGCTCTGTGCTGCGGGCGGCGCAGCGAGCGGGTGGTGCAGCGCAGCCCGAGGGCCGCGCCCAGGCACGCCATCAGGTAGGCGGCGACAGGTGTCACTGCGCCGTAGTAGAAGTCGGAGACGGTGGCGGTCATCGAGGGTTCCCTTCACGTACGTGACGGCAGGCCACGCCGCAGGAGCGGTGGGCCGGCACGGTGACGTGCGCACGCTCCCGTCCGACGGGCCACGGAGACCGCCGGGCCGCGCCGGGCGCGAGCCTCCGGTCGGGAGACGCGCGGGGACACAGGGTGCGCCACGGCAGGGGCGCGCGCGGATCGACCACTCCCGCCCCTGCCGCACGTTCGTACCGGCTCGGCCGGGCGGACGTGCACGAGCGCGCGGACATCCTGCGAACGGAGACAGGACACGGGGAACCGAACGGTCGAGTTCAAGCCACCAGGCCGAGTTGTGCATGATTCAATCACGGCGTTCACACATTTCCTGCACAACCTGGATAGGTGTTAGCCGAATCGATACATCGCCACTACTGCCCATAAAGCCCACCAACGTGGCGAGTTCACCGTCCGGCACTCTGGCCGCCGTCGACGTGGAGCACCTCTCCTGTGACGAAGGACGCGTTCTCCAGGAAGACGATCGCGTCGACGACATCGGCGACCTCTCCCATCCGTCCGAGCGGGTGCAGTGCGGCGAGACTCGCGGATGCCTCCGGCTGCATGGGAGTTCGGATGACGCCCAGCGCGACGGCGTTGCTGCGGATGCCGCGGGAGGCGTACTCGATGGCCAGCGCCTTGGTGGCGGACTGCAGCCCGCCCTTGGTCAGCGAGGCCAGCACCGAGGGGATCGCGGAGTTGGCGTGGTCGGCGAGGCTGGTGCTGATCTGGACGATGTGTCCGGTGCCCTGACGAAGCATCTGCCGGACGGCGAGCTGGGTGATGTGGAAGAAGCCGGTCAGGTTGACGCCGACGACCTTCTCGTACTCCTCCTCGGAGTAGTCGGTGAACGGCTTGGCGAGGTAGAGGCCCGCGTTGTTGACGAGGGTGTCGATCCGGCCGAACCGTTCGATCGCGGCGGTGGTGACACGCTCGGCCGTGGCTGGATCGGTGATGTCGCCCTGGACCGTGAGGACGTCCGGGTCCGCCGAGGGCGGGATGCCGCGCGAGGTCGCGACGACGCGATGGCCGAGCTTCCGGTACGCCTCGACGAGTCCCGCGCCGATGCCCTGCGAGGCGCCGGTGATGACGGCGACCTTCCTGGCGGGAGTGTTCATGGTGGCCCTCCGGCCTTCCTGGTGGTGACGTGCGGAAATTCCTGGTCCCTCTCGGCGCGGACGTGCCGTACGGAACCGGCAGCGGGACCCTTGGGGGACGACCGCCCTTGAAGGCGACCGCGCTCGGGGTCCGGCGACGGAGGCAGCAGTGAACGAACTCTCGGCAAGTACCGTCGTCGTCACCGGCCGGGACCGAGGGCGGCTCGACGCGGCCCGCGACGAACTCGGTGCGACGGCCGCGAGGCTCGACCTGGGGGATGCCGAGGGAGTGCACCGGTTCTTCGCGGAGCTGGCGGCTCCGGTCGACCACGTCCTCGTCGCCGGGGGCGGACCGATCTACTCGCCGCTCGTCGACATGGACTTCGACCTGGCGCGGGGCGTGCTCGACGAGCACCTGCTGGGATCGCTGCGCATCGCGAAGGAGTGCGCGTCGCGTGTCCGTCCCGGCGGCTCACTGACGTACATCACCGGCACGTACGCCCGCCGCCCGGGCGTGGGTCTGAGCATCGCGGCCGTCGCGGCGGCGGCCCTGCCCTCCATCACCGCCAACGCGGCCGTCGAGATCGCCCCCGTCCGGGTCAACGCGATCGCCGCCGGGTTCGTCGACACCCCGCTGTCGGCCCGCCTGCTCGGCGACGAACTGGAGCGTCGCCGCGAGGAGTTGCGCGCCACGCTGCCGATCCGCCGGGTCGTGGGGCCGTCGGACGTGGCCGCGCTCGCCCTGCACCTGATGACCAACACGGCACTCACCGGGGCGACTTACGACATCGACGGCGGCCAGCAGCTGATCCCCTGAGCCATGCGGAACGCTGGCGCGTCATGCCGTCGCCTTCGCGTCCGCGGCCCGGATCTGATCGTGCAGGTCCTTGAGGGCGGCGACGTAGATCTCCGAGAAGGTGGGGAACGGCTGGATCGTGTCCCTCAGCACGTCGAGCGGGACGCGGGCGCGGACGGCAAGGGTGGCCTGTTGCAGCCACTCCCCCGCCTCCGGGCCGAGGGCGTGGGCGCCGGTGATCACCCGGCCGTCGCTGAGCAGGGTGAGGAACCCGTTGGCGTCGGCGTAGGCGCGGGTGTAGGCCGCCGTCTTGGCCACCCCGGAGATCGGGACGGTGGCGCTGAACGGTGCCTCGTCCGCGCCGACCGAAGCCGCCTGCGGGTCGGTGTAGACCACGCGGGGCACGGCCGTGTAGTCGGCCTCGCGGGGTTCGCCGAGGATGTTGGCCGCGACGATCTCGCCCTGGTACTTGCCGACGTGGGTGAGCATCCAGAGCCCGGTGGCGTCGCCGACGACCCACAGCCCCTCGGCGGCACGCAGCCGCGCGTCGACGGGAATGCCGTGCTCGTCGGCCTTCACGCCGACCGTGTCCAGGCCGATGTCGTCGACGCGCGGGCGGCGTCCGGTGGCCACGAGGAGGTGATCGCCGCGCAGTTCCCGTCCGTCGTCGAGTGTCAGGACGTAGTCCTCGCCCTCGCGCCGGGCGGCGACCGTCCGCGGTCCGAGCACCAGCTCGACCCCGTCGCGGCGCAGCACCTCGCCGAGCGCCTCGCCCAGCGGCCGGGGCTCGCGGGGCAGGACGTACGGGCCGTGGGCCGTGAGGACCACCTCGCCGCCGAGCCTGCGTACGGCCTGGGCCATCTCGACGCCGACGGGGCCCGCGCCGAGCACGATCAGCCGGCGCGGGACCGCCTTCATGCCCGTCACCTCGCGGTTGGTCCACACGCCCGTCAGGTCGGCCAGGCCCGGAACCGGCGGCATGATCGGTGCCGCCCCAGTGGCGACGACGACGTGCTCGGCGGTGTGGCGGGCTCCGGCCACCTCCACGACACCCGGTCCGGCAAGGCGCCCTGTGCCGCGCAGCAGGTCGATGCCGGTGTCGGCCAGCCAGCGTTCCTGCCCGGCATCCGAATAGTCCGACACCATGAAGTCCCGCCAGGCCAGGGCCTGTTGGACATCGACCTGGGCACTCGCCGCGGCCTCCCGCGCGCCGTGCACCGCCTCGCCGGGGCGCAGCAGGGTCTTCGACGGGATGCAGGCCCAGTACGAGCACTCCCCGCCGACCAGTTCGCGCTCCACCAGGGCGACCCGGAGTCCGCCGTCGGCGAGGGCGCCGGCGCAGTGCTCACCGGGCGATCCCCCGCCGATCACGATGACGTCGTAGTCGTAGGCATGATCGTGGTCGTGGCTCATCCGTTCGTCCTCCTCGCCCGGGGCCGCCCTCGATCGGGTGTCAGGTCGGCAGGTCGGTACCGGCCTGCTCACCCACCATGTACCGCGCGTACCAGTCGGGCCAGTCCGGGTCCTCCGTGCCGGTGCGTGCCTCGTGCTCGCCGTGTGCCGCGGCGGCGCGGCGCAGTGCGCCCGCCAGGTCCTCGGCCGAGGCGAACGTCGTGGCCGCGGGGTCCAGCCGGCCCGGGAGCCGGGTGGTGATCTCCTGGAGGACCCAGCCGTTGCCGTCCGGGTCGCTGAACGACACGAACGAGCCGTAGCTGCTGCGCTTCGGGTCCGGTCCTGGCACCCGGGCGTCGGTCCCGGCGTGGTGGAAGACGCCTCCCTCGTCGTGGAAGACGTCGCTGGGGTCGGCGCCGACCCGCTTGAGTTCGTCGTGGGCGGCGTCGATGTCGTCCACGATCAGGTGCAGGCCCTGGGCGGAGCCCGGTGCCTGGGCCGTGACCGAGGTGCCGAAGATGACGGAGGCGGGCGAGCCCGGCGGTGTCACCTGTACGACGCGGAAGTCCTCGCCGGTGGCGACGTCGGCGTCGAGCCGCCAGCCGAGGGCCGTGTAGAAGTTCTTGGCCCGGTCCACGTCCCCGACCGGTACCACGACGACTTCGAGCTTCATGTCCATGAGCTGCGCCTCCGTTCTCGGACGAACTGCCGACCCCTCCAGAATCGCCGCTACGGCCCCGATCCGCGCCGGGGAGTCCGCCCGGCGCTCGTATCAGAGACGATCGGCGTCCAGAACCGCGCGGGCGAACGCCTCCGGCGCCTCCTGCGGCACGTTGTGCCCGATGCCGTCGAGGGCACGGTGGTCGTAGGGGCCGGTGAACTTCGCGCGGTAGGCACTTCCGTCGC
The DNA here is from genome assembly GCF_016654115.1 of Streptomyces sp. MBT53. Lineage (GTDB taxonomy): Bacteria > Actinomycetota > Actinomycetes > Streptomycetales > Streptomycetaceae > Streptomyces. The sequence continues at coordinate 30,523 of NZ_JAEQAZ010000009.1, read as the reverse complement.
CCGCCGGGGTGAAGGGGTCCAGCTCGCCGTCGAGAGTGATCGTGGGGACGGCGATGGGCGGGCCCGCGGCGAGCTTCGCCTCGATGCCGTCGTAGCGGGGGTCCCCCGCGACGAGGCCGAGCCGCCAGCGGTAGTTGTGGATCACGATGCTCACGTAGTCCGGGTTCTCGAAGGCCTTCGCGGTGCGGTCGAAGGTGGCGTCGTCGAAGTGCCAGGTCGGGGAGACGTTGCGCCAGATCAGCTTGGCGAAGTCGTGCCCGTACTGGGCCAGGCCCAGCTCACCGCGCTCGGTGGCGAAGTAGTACTGGTACCACCACGCCAACTCGGCGGCGGGAGGCAGCGGTTGCTTGTTCTTCTCCCGGTTGGTGATGAGGTAGCCGGTCACCGAGACCAGGGCCTTGCACCGCTGGGGCCACAGGGCGGCGATGATGTCGGCGGTCCGCGCTCCCCAGTCGAAGCCGCCGAGCAGCGCCTTCTCGATCCGCAGGGCGTCCAGCAGGGCGATGATGTCGAGGGCGACCACGGCCTGCTGGCCGTTGCGGAAGGTCTTCGACGACCGGAACGTGGTGGTGCCGTAGCCGCGCAGGTAGGGCACGATCACCCGGTAGCCCTCGGCGGCCAGCAGTGGCGCGACGTCGACGTAGCTGTGGATGTCGTACGGCCATCCGTGCAGCAGGACGACCACCGGGCCCTTGGCCGGGCCGACTTCGGCGTAGCCGATGGTCAACTCGCCCGCCCTGATCTGCTTCAGCGACTCGAAGGACGTAAGGGCCGTCGTCCGCGCGGGAGTTGACGCCTCCGGTCCGGCGGGAGCGGCGGACGCGGGTGACGAGCTGAGCCATCCCGCCAGGGACGCGGCCGCGGTCCCGGCTCCGATGGTCCTGCCGAGGGCTCGCCTGTCGATCATGTGAACCGTCCTGCCTGTGGGGATGCCGGAGAGTGCTGTCCGATCATGGTCCGCCGCCGGTCGCCCGGGGCGCCACGACCAGTTTCCTCATATGTGGGAGGTACGGCCTCTCGCCCGGGCGGCAGTTCATGCGTGAGGGCGAACGATTCAGCCACTCTGTCGTCCCTGGCCCTCCCGCACGGCCCCGGCCGCCTCCGCCGCCTTCTTCGTCACGTCGGCGGCGGCGCGCGCGGCTCGGCCCGTCATCCGCCAGGTGAGCATGCTCAGGGCCGTGCCGGGGTGCGGCGGGAAGACGCCGAGCTGGCCGAGCATGGTCACGTCGTCGCGCACCGCCTCGTGTCCGACCACCTTGCCGTCACGGAGGTCGAGCACATGGATCTGCTCGAAGTCGATGTCCCGCCCGGTCGGCGGTATCGCCTGGTCGAGGGCGCCGTCACGGAAGCGGACGAAGGGTCCTGTGTGGCGGCCCCGCATGCGCAGCCGTAGCCAGACCTGCTCGTCGTTGTGGGCGATCCCGAGGACGGGGAAGGCCAGGTCGGTGAAGGCGGAGCGCATCCAGGCGCTGGAGGCGAGCACGCCCGCGGGCCCGGGGAGCGCGCAGGCCGCGGGCGACACGGCTGCCTCGCGGTTGCGGAAGTCCTCGTGGACGACCTCGGCGGCCAGTGCCGGGTCGCCGGTTTCGAGGATGCGGAAGAGCCCGTGGGCCAGTTCCGTGGCGTCCATGCCCATTGCGTGATCCCTTTCGCGGGGGTGCGTTTCGAGGGGTGCTGCCGTCCGACAGCAATTGAGGTTACAGGACGCCTATTGAATTCTTCACCGTAGGATCGCGCCATGCCTCCCAAGCGCCGTTACGTCTCCCCGCTGCGCGAACAGGCCGCCGCGCGGACGCGCGAGCTGATCCTCGGACACGCCACGGAGCTGTTCGCCGAGCGCGGCTACGGCCGGGTCACCGTCGCCGACATCGCCTCGGCGGCCGGTGTCGCCTCGAAGACGGTCTTCGCGAGCGTCGGCAGCAAGGGCGACATCCTCGATCACATCGTCGACCGGGGCGTGCTGGCCTCCGGCTACGACCAGGCCATGCAGGAACTGCTCGAACTGCGGAGCCCGGAGGCGGTCCTCAAGGCCCTGGCCCACGGCACGCGTCTGGGCAACGAGGGACAGTTCGCCGTGCACGAGGCGATCCGCAAGGCGCTGCCCGTCCACGAGAACGGCGAGGAGCTGTGGGAGCGCGCGACGGCCGCGTACCGGGACGCCCTCCGTACCGCCGCCCGCCATCTGCACAGCCTCACTCCCCCGCCGTCGCACTCGGCGAAGGAGACCGGCGACCTTCTCTGGTACTGGTTCGGCCCCACCGGCTGGCGCACGCTCGTGGTCGAGAACGGCTGGTCGTGGGACCGCGCCGAAGAGGTCCTGTACGGCACGGCGGTGGCCGCACTTCGCTGACACCGGTGGCCGGAGACCGCGCACGCACCGGCTGCAACCGGAACGCCCCACGCCGTCGTCAGAACCCCTAACTACTCATGTTTGCAAGGGTAGTTGGAGACCGAGAGCGTTGACATGCGCCACACTCGTGCCAAGGGTGCGGGCATAGGGGTGGGGAGTGATGCATGGCCGGGTGGAGACCACTCTTAGGTACGGCGGCGGGTGTACTGCTGCTGGCGGGGTGCAGCGGCGGGTCGGGCGACGAGCCCAAGGCGGAGGGGACGCCGAAGAAGAGTGCCGACGCGTCGCCTTCGGTCTCGGACTCGGCATCGCCCGTGAACGAGCCCTACACGCTCGCCGAGGGCCGGGCGCCGAGGACGCGGGCCGAGGCGGTGAAGTTCGTTCGTGAACTCACCGTGCGCCCCGACTACTTCGGCACCGGGTACCGCGAACGCGATCCCTTCGAGAGCGATCCGGCCGAGTGGGCCGTACTCGGCGCGGACTGCCTGTGGCGGCGCGAGACGCTGCCCGGCACCGTACTGGCCAGCCTCACCCGGGCGTACGAGCTGCCCGCGAAGGGCGGCAAGGGGCCGGTGTACGTGTCGTTGACCGTCACCGTGCACCAGGACGTCGTGTCGGCGCGGCGCGACATGGCCGGGTCGCTGGAGGAGGCACTGCGCTGCCCCGGGCAGCAACTGAACGCCACGGACCGGGTGCTCGGCCTGTTCTCGCGGGCCGACGCCTTCGCCGACGGGCGGACCGTGATCTCCGACGACGACCTGACGGAGACCGGCACCTGGGTCGCCGGCGGCGGCAAGGCGCATCCCTTCGACTGGTACAAGTTCCGGATGGGGCCGGTCACCGTGGCCGCGACCGCGCGGCACGGCGCGGGCCGGACCGAGACCGAGGACTCCACCGTCACCACCGACATGGGCAAGGGAATGACCTTCGTCGCGGCGAGCATCGACAGCCGGGGCAGGGCGGGCGACGCGAGCGCCTCCCCCGGACCCACCGGGACGAAGGGGGCGGGACAGTGAGCGAACCGCTGCGGTCCTCCGACCCGTCCCGCATCGCGGGCTTCCGGCTGCTGCGGCGGCTCGGCGCGGGCGGCATGGGCGTCGTCTACCTCGGGCGCACCGACGCCGGAGCGCTCGCCGCGGTCAAGGTGATCCGGGGCGAGGGCGCCGGTGACGAGGACTTCCGGGCCCGGTTCGCGCGGGAGGTGGATCTGGCGCGGCGGGTCGACAGCCCCTGGGTGGTCCCCGTCCTGGACGCGGACGCCGAGACACGCGAGCCGTGGCTGGCCACCGCTTTCGTCCCCGGCCCTTCCATCGCCGAGGCGGTCGCCGCGCACGGCCCGCTGCCGTCGCGGGCGGTCCGTGTCCTGGGCGGGCTGCTGGCCGGGGCGCTGGACGCCGTGCACACGGCCGGGCTCGTGCACCGGGACGTCAAACCGGGCAACGTCCTGCTCGCCCTGGACGGACCGCGCCTGATCGACTTCGGGATCGCGCGCGCCGCCGACGACACGGCGCTGACCGCGTCCGGGCTCGTGGTCGGTACCCCCGGTTTCCTCGCCCCGGAGCAGGCCGAGGGGCAGCCCGCCACCGCTGCCAGCGACGTGTTCGCGCTGGGCTGCGTGCTGGCGTACGCCTCGACCGGTGTTCCGCCCTTCGGCACCGGGACGCCGGACGCCCTGATGTACCGCACGGTCCACGATGAGCCCGAACTCGCCGGTGTGGAGGGCGAGTTGCGGCCCTTGGTGGAGCGCTGTCTGGCCAAGGACCCGGCCGCGCGGCCCACGGCCGACGACATTCGGGGCCTGCTCTCCGACGACGCTGCGGACGACTCCGGCGGCTGGCTCCCCGACCCCGTCGCCCGGATGGTCGCGGCACGGTCCGCCGAGAGCCTCGCCTTCCCGGACGTCGAGCCCACGGTCCTCGACGATCCGGCCGGCCCCGCCCGGCATCCGGGCAGGCGCCGCCTGCTGCTGGCCGGTGGTGCGCTGCTGCTCGCGGGCGGCGGGACCGGAGCGGCGGTGTGGGCGTCGGGGGACGACGAGAAACCGGCCGCGAGTCCCGCGCGTCCCGTGTACGTCCTCGGCGTGCACACGACCGCCGGTCCGGCCGAGGCCGCCGTCAGCCGGGCCTCCGAACGCGCCGCCCGCCTCGCCGTCGCCCAGCACAACGCCGCACCGAAGCGCTCCTACGACCTGAAGGTGAAGGTCCTCGCCGACAAGGGCGACGCGGACACCGCGCGGGCGGTGGCCCGGACGTTCACCGCCGACCGCGACGTCGTCGCCGTACTGGGACCGGTCGCCGAACTCCCCATGCAGCGGGCCGCGACCGTCTACGGCGCGGCGGGACTGACCCATGTCTCCAGCACCACGGGCACGCAGGACTACTTCCTGACGTCGCCCAAGACCTCGTTCCAGAGCGGCCCCGCCCACGCCGCGCTCGGCACCTGGATCGGACTGCACGCCTACATAGCCCGACAGGTGGTGCGGGCCGGCGTCGTGATCGACCGGGCCGGGGGCCCGGCCATGCAGGACGAGGGCACTCAGGTGGTCGACAACTGGCGCACGATCCTCAAGAGCGAGGTCGTGCCCCGCGTCGTCGCGGAGGACACGGACGACGGCCCGAAGACGGTGCGTGACGTGCTCGCGGCCGGTGTCAGAGCCTTCGTGTACCTGGGCGCCCTGGACGCCACCGTCCGCACGGCCCAGGATCTGGCCACGGCCCGCTTCACCGGCCCGCGCTGGATGCAGCACCAGCTTTACGGCTCGGACTTCCCGCGTCTCGCGGGCGCGGCGGGCGACGGCTGGTTCGTGGTGACGGACGCCGTGGACCCCGCCGTGCTGACGACGAAGCGGGCCAAGGACTTCACCGCGGCCTGGCGCAAGCGCTACGGCAGTACTCCGGAGCCGTACGCGACCGAGGCGTACGACAGTGTGGGGATGCTGCTCGCCGAGTTCGCCCGCACGGTTCCGGCCGGGGCGCGGCGGCGGCCGGTGCGGGCCGATCTCGCCGTGCGGCTGGCGAAGGTGAAGTACCAGGGCATCGCGCGGACGTACGCCTTCGGCGACTTCCACCAGTACGACAACAGCTCGACGGGCTGGGCGGACGAGACCTTCGTCCACGAGGTGCGAGGCGGGCGGTTCCGGCAGCTGGGATCGCTCGGCGACCTGCATCGCGCGGCGGAGAGCCAGAGCTGACGGAAGTCCGGGGTCGGCGGACGGGAACGACGGGGAAACGGAGGCGGCGGACGTGGAACGGCTCCTGCCCACCGATCCGTCCCTGATCGGCGGGCACCGGCTCGCCGGGCGGCTCGGCGCGGGCGGCATGGGCGTCGTCTATCTGGCGCGCTCGCCGCACGGCGCGTGGTGCGCGCTGAAGGTGATCCGCGAGGAGTACGCCGACGACCCCGGCTTCCGCGCCCGTTTCCGCCGCGAGGCCGAGTTGGCGTCGCGCCTCACGAGCCGGTGGACCGTGCCGGTCGTCGCGGCCGACGCCGACGCCCGCTCCCCGTGGCTGGCCACCGCCTATGTGCCCGGCCCGTCCCTCGCCGAGGCCGTCGCGCTGCGCGGCCCGTGGCCCGAGGCGCAGTTGCGCGGGCTCGGCGCCGTGCTGGCCGAGGCACTGGACGGGGTGCACGCGGCCGGGCTGGTCCACCGGGACGTGAAGCCCGCGAACGTGCTGCTGGCCGCGGACGGGCCACGCATGATCGACTTCGGGATCGCGCGGGCCGTCGGCGCGACCGCGCTCACCACGGACGGCTCCGTCGTCGGCTCCCCGGGCTACCTCTCGCCCGAGCAGGCCCGCGGACACACCGTCGGTCCGCCCAGCGACGTCTTCTCGCTCGGCTGCGTCCTCGCCCGTACGGCCACCGGCCGCCCGCCCTTCGGCACCGGCGGCGCGGCGGTCGTGCTGTACCGGACCGTCGGGGAGGAGCCGGACCTGGACGGCGTCCCGGAAAGCCTCGCCCGGACCGTACGACGATGTCTGGCGAAGGAACCGGAGCGCCGCCCCGGCACCCGTGAACTCCGTGACGTCTTCGGCGAGTTCACCGTGGACGAGTGGCTGCCCGAGGGGCTGCCGGCCCTGGTCGCCGCCCGTGCCGCCCGCGTCCTGGACCTGCCCGTTCCCGACCCGACCGTGCTCGCCGGGCCCACCCCCGTGGACGCGCCGCCCTCGCCCGCCCGGCGGCGCCTGCTCGTCGCGGGGGCCGCGCTCGGTGTCACCGCGGCGGCCGGGGCGGGCGCGTGGTGGCGGTGGGGCCGGGGCACCGCGTCGGCGAACAGCGGTTCCGTACGGCGCTCCCGCCATGTGGTCGCCCTGCTCGGCAGCCCGGACGACCCCTTCTTCACCGACCACGAGCGCGGCGCCCTCCTCGCCGTCGAGCAGCACAACCAGGACGCCCGGCGCACCCTGGACCTCGTCCTGCGCACCGCGGACGACGCCGGCACCGCGAAGGGCTCCGCCGCCGCGGCCACCCGGCTGGCCGCCGACCCGGACGTGTCCGTGGTGATCGCCGCGGGCCCGAACACGACCCTGCCCGCGGCCCTGGCCCCCTGCACGACGGCCCGGCTGACCCTGCTGGTCACCCGCGCCGACACCGACGACCTCGACACCGTCAACGTCACCAGCGCGCTCGTCCTGCGCGCCACCCGGACCGTCGGCCCGTTCGCGGCCCTCGTCTATCTGAACCGGGCCGTCAAACCCGCCCGCACGGTGATCGTGCACGACCTGGCCACCGAGGTGGAGAGTCTGGCCACGGTCCGTATCACCACCGTCGGCACGCTCGACGGCGAGACACCGGTGGAACAGGTCGCCGCGGACGAGGACTTCACCGGGGCCGCCCGCCGCATCGCCGCCCGCCCCCACGACGCCGTCTTCTTCGGCGGGGTGCGCCCCGACCGCGCCGCCGCCTGCGCCCGCGCACTGCGGGACGCGGGCCACCGGGGCGTCCGGGTCGCGGGCGAACGCGTCCTCGACGCCCCCTTCCTGGCCGTCGGCGAGGACTGGCGGATCGGCACGAGCTACACCGACGCGAACGCCGACCCCCGTACCAAGGCGTTCGCCGCCGCGTTCCGCGCCCGGCACGGACACGCGCCCGGCCCCTGGGCGGCCGAGGCGTACGACGCCGTCCGGTTCGCCGCCCACGGCCTCGCCTCCGTCGGCGACGACGGCCGCACCGCCCTGCGCTCGGAACTGCTGCGCCGCCCCTGGCAGGGCATCACCCGCCTCATGAGCTTCGACGCGTCCACGCAGGACTTCAAGGCGGGCGACGACGGCGGAGGGTTCCTGTTCCGGGTGACCGGGGGAACCGCCCGCTTCGTGGCGCGCGCCCACGACATCGGCAGGAAGACGTGAGCCGCGCCGCCTGTTCTTCGTCCCGCTCAGGCGCCCACGTACGCCGCCAGGTGCTCCCCCGTGAGCGTCGAGCGGGCGTCGACCAGGTCGGCCGGTGTCCCCTCGAAGACGATCTTGCCGCCGTCGTGTCCGGCCCCCGGGCCGAGGTCGATGATCCAGTCGGCGTGGGCCATGACCGCCTGGTGGTGTTCCACGACGATGACGGACTTGCCGGAGCCGACCAACCGGTCCAGCAGGCCGAGGAGTTGCTCGACATCGGCGAGGTGGAGGCCGGCGGTGGGCTCGTCCAGGACGTAGACACCGCCCTTGTCGGACATGTGGGTGGCCAGCTTGAGACGCTGGCGTTCGCCGCCGGAGAGGGTGGTGAGGGGCTGGCCGAGGCTGAGGTAGCCGAGGCCCACGTCGGCGAGGCGGGTAAGGATCTTGTGCGCGGCCGGAGTTGCAGCCTCGCCCGCGCCGAAGAACTCCTCGGCCTCGGTCACCGACATCGCGAGCACCTCGCTGATGTCGCGCCCGCCGAAGTGGTACTCAAGGACCGACGCGTCGAACCGCTTCCCGTCGCACTCCTCGCAGGTGGTGGCCACGCCCGCCATCATCGCCAGGTCGGTGTAGATGACGCCGGCGCCGTTGCAAGTGGGGCACGCGCCTTCGGAGTTGGCGCTGAACAGGGCCGGCTTCACGCCGTTGGCCTTGGCGAAGGCCTTGCGGATCGGCTCCAGAAGTCCGGTGTACGTCGCCGGGTTGCTGCGGCGTGAGCCGCGGATGGCGCCCTGGTCGACCGACACGACGTTCTCGCCGGCCGGGATCGACCCGTGCACCAGCGAGCTCTTGCCGGAGCCCGCGACACCGGTGATGACGGCGAGGACGCCCAGCGGGATGTCGACGTCGACGTCCTGGAGGTTGTTGGTCGCGGCGCCCCGGATCTCCAGGGTGCCGGTGGGCTTGCGCGTCGACTCCTTCAGCTTGGCCCGGTCGTCGAAGTGCCGGCCGGTGATGGTGCCGCCGGTGCGCAGCCCCTCGACGGTGCCCTCGAAGCAGACGGTGCCGCCCGCCGAACCGGCGCCCGGGCCGAGGTCGACGACGTGGTCCGCGATCGCGATGGTCTCCGGCTTGTGCTCGACGACGAGCACGGTGTTGCCCTTGTCGCGCAGGCGCAGCAGCAGGTCGTTCATGCGCTGGATGTCGTGCGGGTGCAGTCCGATGGTCGGCTCGTCGAAGACGTACGTCACGTCGGTGAGGGAGGAGCCGAGGTGGCGGATCATCTTCACGCGCTGCGCCTCGCCGCCCGACAGCGTGCCGGCCGGCCGGTTCAGGGAGAGATAGCCGAGGCCGATCTCCACGAACGAGTCGAGGGCCTGCCGCAACGCGGTGAGCAGCGGCGCGACCGACGGCTCGTCGAGGCCGCGCACCCACTCGGCCAGGTCGCTGATCTGCATCGCGCAGGCGTCCGCGATGCTGATGCCCTTGATCTTCGACGAGCGGGCGCCCTCGTTGAGTCGGGTGCCCTCGCAGTCGGGGCAGGTGGTGAAGGTGACGGCCCGGTCCACGAACTCGCGGATGTGCGGCTGCATACCCTCCCGGTCCTTGGCGAGCATCGACTTCTGGATGCGCGGGATCAGACCTTCGTAGGTCATGTTGATGCCCGCGATCTTCATCCGGGTCGGCTCGCGGTGCAGGAAGTCCTGGAGTTCCTTCTTCGTGAACTTGCTGACGGGCTTGTCGGGGTCGAAAAAGCCGGACTCGATGTAGAGGCGCGAGTTCCAGCCACCGCCCGTGTAGCCGGGCACCGTGATCGCGCCCTCCGCGAGGGACTTGGAGTCGTCGTAGAGCTGGGTGAGGTCGAGGTCGGTGACCGAGCCGCGGCCCTCGCAGCGCGGGCACATGCCGCCGGTGATGCTGAAGCTGCGGCGCTCCTTCACCTTCTGTCCGCCGCGTTCCATGGTGACCGCGCCCGCGCCGCTGATCGAGGCGACGTTGAAGGAGAACGCCTTGGGCGAGCCGAGGTACGGCTTGCCGAGCCGGCTGAAGAGGATGCGCAGCATCGCGTTGGCGTCGGTGGCGGTGCCGACGGTGGAGCGGGGGTCGGCGCCCAGCCGCTGCTGGTCGACGATGATCGCGGTGGTGAGCCCGTCGAGGACATCGACCTCGGGGCGGGCCAGCGTCGGCATGAAGCCCTGCACGAAGGCGCTGTACGTCTCGTTGATCAGCCGCTGCGACTCCGCGGCGATCGTGTCGAACACGAGTGAGCTCTTGCCCGAGCCGGAGACCCCGGTGAACACCGTCAGCCGACGCTTGGGGATCTCGATGCTGACGTCCTTGAGATTGTTCTCGCGCGCCCCGTGCACGCGGATCAGGTCGTGGCTGTCGGCAGCGTGCAGCCCCGGCGACTGCGCATCCGTCTTCGTGGCCTTGCTCATCGTGCGTTCCCTCCGTTTGCGCCAGGCCGCCGAGAGTCGATCGGCGGTCATCGCCTGGCTCGATCCAACCAGGCTTCGAGCGGTACGTCCGCTTCCGGTACACGGCGACGCGCCTGGCAGTCACGCTAGGGGGAAGGCGTGGCCTCGCGCTTCTCGAATCCTGACCGGTCCGGTCGCGCACGACGTACGTGGTGCAGGTGCCGGCCCAGCGCGACCACGGCCAGCGCGGCGACCAGCCCCGTCACACCCCGCCAGCCGAACCGGTCGTAGGTCCGCACCCCCAGCCAGGAACCCGCGCTGCCGCCGAGGAACGCGCAGGTCATGTACGCGGTGTTGATACGGGCCCGGGCCTCGGGCCGTAGCGCGAAGATGCGGGCCTGGTTGGCGACCTGGCCGGACTGGACGGCGACGTCGAGCAGCAGCATGCCCGCGGCCAGGGCCAGCAGTCCGGCCCTGCCGCCCCCGGCGGCCGGCACGAGGAGCGCCGCCGCGGCGATCGTGCCGAGCATGGCGAGGAGGCTGACCCTGTCGGGGCCTCGGCGGTCGGCCAGCCGCCCGGCGAGCGGGGTGCTGAACATGCTGGCCGCGCCGACCAGCCCGAGGATGCCCACCGCCTGGGCACCCATGCCGTACGTCGGTCCGGTGACGAGCAGGGTGAGCGTGGTCCAGGCGGCGCTGAAGCCGCCGAAGACCATGGCCTGGTAGAGGCAGGAGCGGCGGAGGTCCGGTTCGGTGCGCAGCAGTCGCAGCGGGGCGGATATCAGGGCCGGGTAGCCGTGCTGCGTGGACGGTGTCGTCGGCGGGACGACCCGGGAGAGGACCGCGGCCAGCACCAGGACGACGACCGCGGCCACGAGGTACGGCGCCCGCCAGCCGAACCGTTCGCCGAGGGTGCCGCTGAAGGTGCGGGCCAGGAGGATGCCGCCGATCAGGCCGCTGAGGAGGGTGCCGGTGACGGCTCCGCGGCGTTCCGCGGGGACGAGTCCGGCGGCCATCGGGATGATGATCTGGGGCACGACGGTCGTCACCCCGGTGACCGCGCTCGCGGCGATGAGCAGCGGGAGCGAGGGCGCGGCGCTCGCGGCGAGCAGTCCGGCGGCGGTGAGCACCAGCAGGGTGACGATCAGGGGACGGTGCGGGAGCCGGTCGCCGAGGGGGACGAGGAGGAAGATCCCGGCGGCGTAACCGAATTGGGCCGCCGTGACGACGAGGGCGGCGGACGCGGCCGAGACGCCCAGGTCGGCGGCGATGAGCGAGCTGATCGCCTGCGGGAAGTAGATGGTCGAGACGCCCACACCGCAGGCGAGGGACAGGACGAGGATCACCCAGCGGGGCACGGACACACCTCACGCGAGAACCGGTTTGACTGGTTCGGGTGACGGTAGCAGGCGTGCCGCTCAACTGGCACCACTTAAACCGGTTCCTGGAGTAGGGTGAGCGGGTGTCATCGACTCCGCGCTTCCGCCAGGGCGCCGGGCGTCTCTGCCTGGACTTCATCCGCACCCTGCGCCACCGTGGCTCGCCCGACGTGGTGGAGGAACTCCCCGACGCCGAGGCGCTGTCGGCGTGGGTACGGCAGTGCGGCCCCTGCGGGACGGGAGGAGCCGCCGATGCGGCCGGGGCCCGCGATCTGCGCGAGGCCGTCCACACGCTGATCACCGCCGCCCGGGCCGGCCGGATGCCCGACGCCCACTCGGTCACCCTGGTCAACGAGGCCGCCGCGCACCCCGTCCCGGTGCCGCGCCTGAACCGGACAGGGCGGCTCGACTGGCAGGCCGAGGATCCCGTCCGGGCCACTCTCGCCCTCGTCGCCCGCGACGCCCTGGACCTCGCGACCTCCCCGTCGCTCACCCGCGTCCGCGACTGCGCGGGCCCGACCTGCGGCGCAATGTTCCTCGACATCTCGCGCCCCGGGAACCGCCGTTGGTGCTCCATGGGCACCTGTGGAAACCGCGCCAAGAAGGAGACCCTGCGCGGCAGGACGGCCTGACCGGCGCGGTGGAGAGAACTTGTTCACCTCTCCGCAACCGCCTTTGGGATCCACATACTTAAAGTGTGGATCCCCACCCCAGCACCCGATCCCCCGAACATAGCTCCTGGCCCTCCCGGAACGGATCGCCCATGCACCTCCCGCTCCACCCCCGCACCTCATGACACGCCACGGCGTACGAAGGATCGTGCCCCTGCTGCTGGGCTGGGAGGAACTCCCCAAGTCCGTCTCCGTGCACGGCGCCCCCTACGAGGAACGCCTGCGTGAACCCGTCCCGGCGGTCCTCCTGGAGTGCGACGGCGGCTGGCTGCTGCTCGACACGGGCTTCAACACGGCTCTGATCCGGGACCCGGCCCTGCGCCGCCGCTTCTACGGCTCCCCCAACTACCGGCCGATCCTGCCGGGTCCGGGCGAACCCCTGGAGGAGGCCCTCGACGCGGCCGGTATCGCGATGGACGCGATCCACGCGGTGGCCGTCAGTCATCTGCACGCCGACCACGCGGGCGGACTCAAGCACTTCGCGGGCCGGGTGCCGGTGCACGTCCAGCGCGAGGAGCTGGCCTACGGCCTGTCCGGGCAGCCGGAGGTCGAGCGCCACTCGATCTTCCGCGTCGACTTCGACGACCCGCGCATCGACTGGCGACAGGCCGAGGGGGACGTGGAGATCGCCCCCGGCGTGACCGCCGTACTGACCGCCGGGCACACCCCCGGGCACCAGAGTTTCGTGGTCGACCTCGCGGACGGCGGCGGTTTCGTGTTCGCCTTCGACGCGGCCGATCTCACCGAGAACATCGAGCACGAGCGTCCGATCGGCGCCTCGATCGGTGTCGACCCGGAGAGCACGGTGGTGCCCATCCGCCGGCTCAAGCGCATCGCCGCCGAACGCGGCTACGAACTCGTCCCTGGTCATGACCCCGTGGTCTGGCCGGAGTTGATCCGCCGCCGGGGCGCGCCGGGCGCGTAGCCGGTACTGGCCGGATCACGCCCACAGCCCGGTTCACACGCCTTTTACACCCGGGACACGAGAGGGACTTTGTGGCCCGTGAACATGTTATTGGATCCAATCTTGACACTTTGAGATCCATTATCCGAGGATCGGTGCCCAAGGAGGCCCACATGCCGGACCAGTCAGCTGGATCGTCCTCACCCGGCTCCACCCCGTCGACGGCGTCGCGCCGCACCATGCTCCGGGGCGCGGGACTCCTCGGAGTGGGCGTCGGCTTCGGGCTCCCCGCCCTGCTCAGTGCCTGCGGCGCGGCGGCCGACGACGCGAAGCGGAGCAGCAAGGGCGGCACGCTGACCCTCGCCATCGACGCGACGAGCGCGGTCAACGACCCGTCGTTCTACACCTCGTTGGGCGACTGGATGGCCGTCGACTGCATCTGCCGGGGCCTGACCTTCATCTCCTTCGAGACCAACGAGCCCACGCCCGACCTGGCCAAGAGCTGGACGATCTCCGACGACCAGCTCACGTACACCTTCGCGCTGCGCGAGGGCGTCAAGTTCCACGACGGCACCACGCTGACCTCGGCGGACGTACTGGCAAGCCTGGGGCGGCAGTTCGACGAGAAGGACCCGACACTGCCCAAGGGCGCCACCCGTCCGCTGTCCGACCTCGGCGCGAACGTCGCCTCGCTGACCGCTCCGGACGACCTGACCGTGAAGATGGTCCTGAAGAAGCCGGACCGCACGACCCTCGGCCAGTTGTCCGACATCGGCGGCCGGATCATCTCCAAGGCCGCACTGAAGAAATACGGCGCGGACATCGGCAAACACCTCGTCGGCACCGGCCCGTTCGCCTTCTCCGCGGCCACCTCCGGCCAGTCCATCACCCTCACCGCCTTCGACGACTTCCGCCTCGGCAGACCGCCCGTCGACCGCCTGGTCCTCCGCCAGGTCCAGGACCCCTCGACGATCGTCAGTTCGCTGCTCAGCGGCGACATCTCGGCCACCCAGTTCACCCCGTACTCGGCCGCCGCGCAGCTGCGCAAGGACGACTCGGTGACGGTCTACAAGACGCCGTACAACGCCAACGCGATCCTGATGATCGACGCCCGCCGGGTCCCCGAGCTCAAGGTCCGCCAGGCCATCAACCTCGCGATAGACCGCAAGTCCATTCTCGACCAGGCCTTCTACGGCGTCGGCGCGCTGCCCGGCGGCTATGCCATCCCGCCCGCGCAGAGCGGCTACGACACCAGCCTCGCCGACCTCAGCACGCAGGACACGGCGAAGGCGAAGCAGCTCGTCGCCGAGGCCGGTGCCGGTGGCCGGCGGATCCGGCTCATGGCGGCCAGCGACTCCTGGCACCCGAAGGCCGCGCAGATCGTCGCCCAGAACCTCACCGACGTCGGCTTCAAGGTGGTCACGACCTCCGTCGACCCGGCCACGTACTTCACCCGGCTCCTCGACGGCAAGGACGACTACCACGACCTGATGATCTGGGAGCGCAACACCTACGTCCCGGACGCCAACGACATGGTCGGCGCCATGGCCAGCCCTACCGGCCTCTACGGCGCGACCATCACCGGCATGGACACGCTCAAGGACGCCGCCTCGCTCCAGGCGGAGCTGGACACGGCCAAGAACCTGCCCCTCGGCGCCCAGCGCACGGCCGCCTACACGAAGATCCAACGCCGTTGGGCCGAGGACTACATGGTCCTCTCGATGCTGGCCTGCTTCGCCAACCTGGTGGTCAGCGGCTCGCACGTGAAGCACATGAACACCGCGGCACTCGCCAACCACCGGTGTTACATGGAGAAGGCCAGTGTCTGACACCACGACGGCTCCACCACCCGTGGCGACCGTACGGCCCCCTTCGTCGCCCGTCACCGGGCGGAGCGTCCTCGCCGTATGGCGTCGGCGCCGGCTGGCACGGTCCTGGCCGGCCGTGCTGTCCTGGCTGGTGCTGATCGTCCTGGTTCTGGTGGCCGTCGTAGGACCGCTGCTGATCCAGGCGGACCCGCTGCGTCAGACGTCCTCGGCGCTGCTGCCCATGGGCTCGTCCGGCCATCTGTTCGGCACGGACGACCTGGGCCGCGACGAACTGGCCCGACTGGTGCACGGCGCAAGGCCGTTGCTGCTGGTGGCGTTCGCGGCGACCGCGCTGGCAGCTGTAGTTGGAACCGGGATCGGACTCGTCGCCGGATACGCCGGCGGTGTCGTCGAGCAGGTCCTGATGCGGATCGTCGACCTCGCCCTCGCGTTTCCGTCCATCCTGCTCGTCATCCTCCTCGTGGCGGCCGCGGGACCGGGCACGGTCAGCCTGGTCTTCGGCATCGGGGTGTCCCTGGCGCCCGGTCTGGCCCGCCTCGCCCGCGCCCTCACCGCGCGCGAGGCGGCCCATGACTACGTCGTCGCCGCCAAGTTGGGCGGCACCCGCACCTCGCGCATCCTGGCCCGCGAGCTCCTCCCGAACATCGCCGGACCGATGCTGGCCCAGGTCGTGATGACGCTGTCGATCGCGGCGGGCTTCGCCGCCGGCCTGTCCTACCTCGGCCTCGGCATCCAACCCCCTCAGCCCGACTGGGGCTACATGGTCCAGGCGGGCCAGGAGTTCCTCTACACGGCACCCCGACTGGTCGTCCTGCCCGCGACGTTCACGCTGCTGTTCGTCGTCGCGTGCAACTTCGTGGGCGACGACCTGCGCGACGCGCTCGACGTGAAGGGGCCCGCGTGACCACCGCACTGCTCCCCCTCCGCAGGCCCAAGTGGGCAGCCGGACCCACCCTGTTGGTCCTACGACGCCTCGCGGTCATCCCCGTCGTCCTGTTCGCGTTGGCCAGCCTGGTGTTCCTCGCGATGCGCCTGCTGCCCGGCTCACCGGCGACCTCGCTCGCGGCCGGCGGCAACAACCTCTCCGCCGACCAACTGGCCGCCAACGAGGCGCGCGTCAACAAGGCCCTCGGCCTCGACCGACCCCTCGTCGCCCAATACGGCACCTTCCTCAACGACTTGGTGCACCTACGGCTCGGCACCTCGTTCTACGGCTCCAACAGCGTCCTGGGTCTGCTCGGCGACGCGCTCCCCGCCACGATCGAGCTGACGCTGGCGGCGATGACGATCGCGGTGCTGCTCGGTGTCGTCACCGGGGTCATCGCCGCGCTGCGCAAGGGGAGTTGGATCGACCACTCGACCCGGGCCGTCGCCACGGTCAGCTTCTCGCTCCCGTGGTTCGCGCTCGGTGTGCTCGGCATCGTCGTGTTCGGCGTGTGGCTGCGCTGGCTCCCGGTCCTCGGCCGGCTGCCCAGCTCGCTCGACTACAACCCGACCACCAACTTCGTTCTCCTGGACGCGATCCTCCAGAACCGCCCTGAGCTGGTGTGGCCCTGGATCCAGCATCTGATCCTGCCCGCCGTCACGTTGGCGCTGTCGATGGCCGGATTCATCACCCGCATCGTGCGCGCCTCGGTACTGGAAGTCCTCGACGACGACTTCGTGCGGACCGCCCGGATGAAGGGCCTCAGCGAGAGCGTGGTGATCCGCCACCACGTGCTGCGCAACTCCTGGCTCCCCATCGTGACCGTCCTCGGGCTCCAATTCGGTTCGCTGCTGGGCGGTTCGGTGATCACCGAGACGGTCTTCTCGTACGCCGGTGTCGGCCGCCTGCTCGTGCAGGGCGTCCTGCAACGCGACTACCCCGTCGTGCAGGGCGCCGCCCTCGCCATCGCCCTCCTCTTCACCCTGGTCAACCACGCGGTGGACGTGCTCTACACGGTCCTCGATCCGCGGCTACGGAAAGGATGACCCGCATGGACATCGTGCTCGTCCACGGCGCCGGCGGACGGCCGACGACCTGGTCGGCCGTCCAGCCCCTGCTGGCCGCGCACGGCCACCGGCTGTTCACCGTCACCAACCCGATGACCTCGCTGGAGGACGACGTCGCCAACACGGCGGCCGTGCTGGCGGAGACGACGGGCCCGGTGCTGCTGGCCGGGCACTCCTACGGCGGCGCGGTCATCAGCAACGTGGGCCGCGATCCGCGGGTCAAGGGGCTTGTCTACATTGCCGCGTTCGGGCCTGACGAGGGCGAGACGGTCAACGGGATCGTCGAGCGGTACGAGGAGGCCGAGATCTCCAAGTACATGCGGCGCGGGCCGAACGGCGAGTGGAAGTCCGAGACGAGCGAGGAGTTCTGGGCGGAGATCGGCCCCGACCTCTCCCCGGAGCAGCGGGTCGTGGTCGAGGCGGAGGGCCGCAAGGCGGAGAACCTCATCTTCACCCAGCCGACGGGCACCCCGGCCTGGCGCACCCTGCCCAGTTGGTACCTGGTCGCCGACGACGACCGCACCCTGCGCCCGGAGATCCAGAACGACATGGCGGCCCGCATGAAGGCCACCGTCGAGCACGTACCGGGCAGCCACTACACGACCCTCGTCTGGCCCGAGCGCGTCGCCGACCTGATCCACACGGCGGCCCTGGCCGTGGGCGACGGCTCATGACGTCCGCGCCCGTGCTCGAAGTCCGGGACCTGCGCGTCCAGTTCGACGTACCGGCGGGCCGACTGCCCGCTGTGGACGGCGTGGACCTCACCCTCCGCCAGGGCGAAGTCCTCGCGCTGGTCGGCGAGTCGGGGTCCGGGAAGTCCGCCCTGTCGATGAGCCTGGTCGGCCTCAACCGCGGTCCGCGCACCCACATCAGCGGCGAGGCGGTCTTCAAGGGCCGTGACCTCGTCGCCGCGTCGGAGCGGGAGTTGCGCGGGGTGCGCGGCAAGGACATCGCGGTCGTCTTCCAGGACGCGCTGGCCGCGCTCAACCCGCTGCACCGCGCGGGCTCCCAGGTCTCCGAGATGATCCGCGCCCACCGGAATGTGACGCGAGGTCAGGCGGCGTCCCGGGCAGTGGAGTTGCTCGGTGAAGTCGGAATCGCCGGTCCCGATCGCACGGCACGCGCCTACCCGCACCAACTCTCCGGGGGCATGCGCCAACGCGTGATGATCGCCATGGGCCTGGCCAACGACCCCGCCGTACTGATCGCCGACGAGCCCACCACGGCCCTCGACGTCACGATCCAGGCCCAGGTGCTGGCCGTCCTCAAACGTGTCCAGCGCGACCACGGCACCTCCGTCCTGCTGATCACCCATGACCTGGGCGTCGTGGCCGAGGTCGCGGACCGGGTGGCGGTGATGTACGCGGGCCGGATCGTGGAACAGGGCCTGCGCGAGGAAGTGCTGTTCCACCCCCAACACCCTTACACGATGGGGCTGTTGGGCTCCGTCCCGCCGATCGACGGTCCTGTCGTACGACGGCTGCCGACCATCGCGGGCAGTCCGCTGACCGGGGTGGACCGACCGTCCGGCTGTGCGTTCGCGCCCCGCTGCCCCTTCGTCCACGACGCGTGTGCCGAGCGGCCCGTGCTGCGGCAGCGGCACGGCGACGACGGGCATCTCGACGCCTGTGTGCTGCCCTCCCCCGCCCGTGCCACGGCCCGTACCCAGGGAGGCCTCGCATGACCGCCGCGCTGATCCAGGCCCGTGAGCTGCGGGTCGAGTATCCCGGCCGGGCGGGCGGCCGGGTCAGGGCGCTGCGGGATGTCGACCTCGACATCCTCCAGGGCGAGACCCTCGGTCTGGTCGGCGAGTCGGGCTGCGGCAAGTCCACGCTCGGCCGGGCCCTGTTGCGGGTGATCGAGCCCGCCTCGGGCCGCATCGAGTTCGACGGCACCGACCTCACCCGGCTGCGCGGGCACCAACTGCGCCGTACCCGGGCCGAGTTGCAGATGGTCTTCCAGGACCCGTTCGGTTCGCTGAATCCGCGCCGGAGGATCGCCGACATCGTCGCCGAACCCTTGTTGCGGGCACGCGGCGCCACCCGCGCGGAGGCCACGAAGACGGTGGCCGAGCTGCTCGACCTGGTCGGTCTGGGCGCGGAGGCCGGCGGGCGCAGGCCGCACGAGTTCTCCGGCGGACAGCGCCAACGCATCGGCATCGCACGGGCGTTGGCCTCCTCCCCGCAGTTCGTGGTGGCCGACGAGGCGGTCTCGGCGCTGGACGTGTCGATCCAGGCGCAGGTGCTGAACCTGCTGTCGGACCTGGTCCGCGACCGGGGCCTGACGATGCTGTTCATCTCGCACGACCTCGGCGTGGTCCGACACATCGCCGACCGGATCGCGGTCATGTATCTCGGCCAGATCATCGAGGTCGCCTCACGGGACGCCTTCTTCGCCGCCCCCGCACATCCCTACAGCCGCGCGCTGTTGTCCTCCGTTCCGGTGCTCCGTCCCGGGGAGAAACGTGAACAGGAGGTACTGGAGGGCGAGTTGCCCGATCCGGCGAATCCGCCCGAGGGCTGTCTGTTCCGCACCCGGTGCCCGATCGCCACGGAGGAGTGCCGCACCAGTGCGCCCGAGCTGCGCGAGATCACGCCGGGGCGCAGTGTGCGCTGCCATCTCCCCCTGGTCACAAGCGAGTAGCTAGTAGCGAGTAAGGACGAACCGCCTTGATCATCGACGCGTACAACACCACCCAGGACGTCCGCGGCCGCTCCGACTACCTCACCGGCGCCCGCAAGGGCCAGGCCCCGCCGCCGTACAAGCCCTTCGAGCCGCGCCGCATTCTCGACCGGATGGACGCGGCGGGGGTGGACATGGCGATGGTGTGCTCGCTCGCGCAGCGCATCGAGAACGACTTCATCGCCTCGCTGGTGGCCTCGTACCCGGACCGGTTCTTCGGCTTCGGACAGGTGATGCCGCAGGCCGACGACGCGCTCGACGAGATCGACCGGATGGCCGACGCGGGTCTGGTCGGGCTGAAGCTGCACCCGAGCCTGCACGGCTACCACGTCGCCGACCACGGCCTCCTGGACCCGGTCTTCGAGGCGTGCGCGCGGCGCGGACTGCTCGTCCTCATCAACGCTCTCGACGACGCGTTCTGCGCGCCGCTGGCCATCGAGGAGATCGCCCGGGACCACCCCCGAGTGCCCACGATCATCGCCCACATGGGGGCCGTGTGGAACGTGCCGGAGGCCATCATCGTGGCCGAGCGGCAGCCGCACGTGTACCTGGAGACCTCGGCGACGCTGATGAGCGACGTCAAGCGCGCCTACGCGCGGCTCGGGCCGGAGAAGATCCTCATGGGCAGCGAGTGGCCCGGTTCCGACTTCGACCTGGAACGCATGAAGATCGCCAAGGCGGTCGAGGACGAGAAGGACCGGGCGCTGGTCGAAGGCGGCAACATGGCCCGGCTGCTGGGGCTGACGGTATGAGCGCCGTGAACGTGCGGCCGGTGGCCGTACCGCCGTCGATGCACGAGGACGACGTCGAACTCCTCGCCACCGCACAGCACTTGCTCGCCCGGGTGTGGCAGTCGGGCCGGTACGAGGTCGCGACCGCGCTGCGCACGGCGGACGGCCGGGTGCACACCGGGGTCCATGTGGAGGGTTCCTGTCGGCGGAGTTCGATCTGTGCCGAGGGGGTGGCCATGGGTACCGCCCGGGGCGCCCTGCCCGCCGGGGCGGAGTTGAGCATCACCTCGGTGGTGTCGGTGCAGATCAAACCGGCGGGCTGGTTCAGGATCATCGCCCCGTGCGGGGTGTGCCGCGAGCTGATCAGCGACTACTGCCCGGACGCCACCGTGTGGGTCACCACGGTCGACGGGGACAAGCCCGTCCCGCTGCGCGCCCTGGATCTGCTGCCCGAGAAGAGCCGACGCCGATGGTGAGCGCCGTCGGTCCCGACAAGAGTCCACGCCGATGACGAACGCCATCGGTCCCGAGGAGAGGAGAGCCATGTCGTCCGTCTTCGTCACCGGTCCGTCCGGCCGGACCGTCCCCACCGGGCTCGATGTCCCCGAACTCGCCGCGCAGTTGGGCGGATCCGGGACGCCGGTGCTGTGGGAGGAGCTGACCTGGCCGGAGGCCGAGTCCACGGCTGCCGCCCAGGACGCCGTCATCATCCCCGTGGGCGCCACCGAACAGCACGGCCCGCATCTTCCACTCGCCGTGGACACCCGGATCTGCGAGGCGGTCGCCCTCGGCGTCTCGGCACTGACCGGCGTGCCCGTCGTACCGCCGCTGAGCTTCGGCGTGTCGGCGTCCCACGGCGACTTCGCGGGGACGGTGGCACTGCGGCCGGAGACGATGATCGCCGTCGTCGAAGACGTCATCGACTCCCTCTACGCCTCTGGAGTACGACAGTTCGTGCTCCTCAACGGGCACATCTGGAACAACGGCGCGCTCGACGTGTCGGCCGAGAAGCTGAGGGTCCGTCACCGGGACGCGCGGGTGCGGGCGTTGGGGTACGTGACCATGTACCCGGGGCCCGAAGTCGACGGACACGTCACCTACGGGCGGGCGTTGATGCACGCCAACTTCTTCGAGACGTCCGTGATGCTGCACCTCGCACCGGAGTTGGTGCGGATGGAGCGGGCCACTTCCCACGTCGACGTCGACTCGTTCTGGGACTACCGCATGGACCAGGTCAGCGAGACCGGGGTCTGGGGCCGGGACGTGGCCGACGCGAACCCGAAGCACGGCGAGGCGGAGTTCGACCGCTGCGTCCTGACCACAGCCCGGGCGGTGTCCACGGCGGTCCGTGAGCCGTGGCCCGACCCCACTCACCGTCCCGGACGCCAGGCGTGAAGGAGAACACCGTGGACTCCAGCATCGTGATCCCCCGGCTGCCGGACTGCGAGCCCATGCTCATCGGCGGCGAGTGGACCACCGGCACCGCGACGGAACGGATACCGGTGCTCGACCCGGCCACACGGGAGCAGCTCACCACGGTCGCCCAGGCAGGTCCGGCCGAGGTGACGGCGGCGGTCAAGGCCGCCAACGCGGCGCACCGGGACCGCCGTTGGCGCGGACTGCCGCCCCGGCAGCGCCGTGACGTCCTGCTGCGTCTCGCCGATCTGGTGGAGCGCGATGCCGAGCAACTGGCGGTGCTGGACACCCTCGACAACGGCAAGGCCATCGAACGCGCCCGCGGCGACGTGGAGTTGGGACTCCAGGCTATCCGCCATTTCGCGGGCACGCCGACCCGGCTGGAGGGCACCGTGCACGCGGCCGCCCCCGACCGGCACGTGTACAGCGTCCGTGAACCGGTGGGCGTGGTGGCCGCAGTACTGCCGTGGAACTTCCCTTTCATGATCGCCGCGTGGAAGCTCGCGCCCGCCCTGGCCGCCGGTTGCACGGTCGTCGTCAAGCCGGCCGAGCAGACCCCGCTCACCGCGCTGCGGCTGGCGGCGCTCTGCCTGGAGGCGGGCGTGCCCGAGGGCGTCGTCAACGTCCTTACCGGTGACGGCCGTACGGGCGCGGAACTGGTCGCCCATCCCGGTGTGGCCAAGGTGTCCTTCACCGGGTCGACGGAGGTCGGGCGGCGCATCATGGCCGCGGCGGCGCCGTCGTTGAAGCGGCTGACCCTCGAACTGGGCGGCAAGTCACCCAACATCGTCTTCGCCGACGCGGATCTCGACGCGGCCGTACCGAACGCCGTGCGCGCGGTGTTCGGGCACTCCGGGCAGATGTGCACGGCGGGCAGCAGGCTGCTGGTGGAGCGCGGCATCGTCAAGGAGTTCCTGGACCGGCTGGTGCCGGCCGTGGAGGCACTGCGGATCGGCCCGGGGCTTTCGGGCGGCATCAACATCGGTCCGCTGGTCTCGCAGGAGCAGTACGACCGCGTCACCGGTTACGTCGAACTGGGCCGCGCGGAGGGCGCTTTGGTGGCCGCGGGCGGCGAACCGCTGCCCGGCCCGGGCTGGTTCGTGCCGCCGACGGTGTTCACCGAGGTCGCCCCCGACATGCGCATCGCCCGGGAGGAGATCTTCGGGCCGGTCGCCACGATCATGCCCTTCGACAGCGAGGAGGAGGCGATCGCGCTGGCCAACGACAGCGAGTACGGGCTCGCCGCCGGGGTGTGGACCGGCAGTCTGGCCCGCGCCCATCGCACCGCCGCCGCGCTGGAGGCGGGGACCGTGTGGGTCAACACGTACAACGAGTTCGACCCCGCCGTGGCCTTCGGCGGGACGAAGCAGTCCGGCCTCGGCAGGGACCTCGGCGACGCCGCCGTCGACGGGTTCACCGAGCTCAAGAGCGTGACGATCGCCCTGTGAGCGCGCCCGTCACGGCCGGTACGGCCGCTTCGCCCCCGAGTCCCCCGCCCCCTCGCACCCTGAACGTCGCGGCCGAACGCGCCCGCACCCCGGGCTCGTTCACCGGTCACCACTTCAACGCGGCCGGTGCGGCCCTGCTCGCCAACGGCACCGTCGAGGCGGTCATCGACCACCTCCGCGCGGAGAGCCTGTCCGGCGGCTACGAGGCCGCGAAGCACGCGGCTCCCGCCCTGGAGGCCGTCTACGCGCGTACCGCCGAACTCCTCGGCGCCCGGCTGGAGGAGGTCGCCCTCGTCGAGAGCGCGACGGCCGGCTGGCAGCGAG
Source organism: Streptomyces sp. MBT53 (assembly GCF_016654115.1). Lineage (GTDB taxonomy): Bacteria > Actinomycetota > Actinomycetes > Streptomycetales > Streptomycetaceae > Streptomyces. The sequence goes on along the minus strand of NZ_JAEQAZ010000009.1, from coordinate 7,053 downwards.
CCGTGTCGGCGCTACGACTGCGCCCCGGCGACCGGGTGTTGGCGGCCCGCTCCAGCTACGTCAGCAGCGCGCTGCACCTGCTGTCGGTCGAACGCGACCACGGTGTCCAGGTCGAGCTGCTGCCCAACAGCCCTGATGGAGCCGTGGACTTGGAGGCCCTGGAGGCGGCGCTGCGGGCCGGGCCCGCGGCTCTGGTGACGGCCGCGCATGTCCCGACGTCCTCGGGGCTGGTCGAACCCGCGTCCTCCATCGGCGCGTTGGCGGGCGCTCACGGGGTGCCCTTCCTCCTGGACGCCACGCAGTCCCTCGGCCAACTGCCGGTGGACATGGGTGCCATCGGCTGCGACCTGCTCATCGGCACCGGCCGGAAGTTCCTGCGCGGCCCGCGCGGCACCGGCCTGCTCGCGGTCCGCCGTCCCCTTCTGGACCGGCTCGCCCCCGAGGCACCCGATGTCCGAGGTGCCGTATGGACCGCCGAGCGCAGCTGGGAACTGGTCCCGGACGCCAAACGCTTCGAACTCTGGGAGGCCGCGCACGCCCTGCGCCTCGGCCTCGGTGCCGCCCTGACCGACCTCGCCGCGCTCGGCGTGGACATCGTCGCCCGACACCTGGCCGCTCTCGCCGCCTCGCTGCGGGAACGCCTCTCCGCGCTGCCGGGCGTCCAGGTCACCGACCCGCCGGCCGCGGGCGGGGCCATCGTCACCTTCGTGGTCGACGGGATGGACGCCTCGGACATCCAACGTCAACTGGCCTACCGCCGGGTCCATTTGATCGCCGTACCGGCGGGACACGGCCGTTGGGACATGGACCACCGGGGACTGACCAAGGTGGTCCGGGCATCCGTCCACGTCTACAACGACGAGGACGATCTGGACGCGCTGGTGGAGGCGGTTCGGGAGATCGTGTGCCTGAACGGGCGGGGTGCCGCGTCGCCCACCGGGCGGCGGGACGCCGGGGTGGAAGCCGAGGCCGGCGTCGAGCCCGCTACGCCGACGGCCGCCAAGCCCACCCCACGCACCACACGCCCCGACTCCCGCCGCCACGACGCGATCGTGGTCGGCCTCGGCGTCCATGGCAGTGCCACGCTGCGCCATCTGGCCGCTCGCGGACTCGATGTCCTGGGGCTCGAACAGTACGGCCTGGGCCATGACTTGGGCTCCTCGCACGGGGCGACCCGGATGATCCGTCGCGCTTACCCCCACCCCGACTGGGACGCCCTGGTCGACACCGCCTACCGGGCATGGTCGGAGCTGGAGGGCTCCTCGAAGGCCCAACTGCTCGACATCACAGGCGGGTTGTACGCGGCGCCGAGCGACCGCCCGGATCCCCTGCGCGGCCCCGGCTGCCGAGAGGTCGACGCCAAGGAGGCGGCTCGGATCTTCCCGGGGTTGCGACTGCCCACCGGATTCACCGCGGTGCACGACCCCCGGGCCGGGATCATCGACGCTCAGGAGACCCTCCGCGCCCAACTGGCCCTGGCCGAACGGTCCGGAGCACGCGTCGAGGACAACTCCGCCGTCCTAGGCTGGGAGGCGGACGGCGACGAGGTCGTGGTCCGCACCGCTGAGGCAGTCCTGCGCACCCGCCGCCTGGTGCTGTGCACCGGCCCCTGGACCGCAGCCCAAGTCCCGTCCCTCGCACCGCACCTGACGGTCACTCGGATCGTCAACGCCTACTTCGCCGCCGACCCTGCGGGCCCGCTCGGCCCCTCCGGACTGGGCAGTTTCTCCGTCGATCTGCCGCAGGGCCTGCTGTACGGGTTCCCCGCGACCGACGGTCGCGGTCTCAAGGCGGGTCTGGACAGCGGCCCGACCTGGGACCCGCAGGCAGCCCGTCCCGGAGCGACCGACGCCGAACTCGCCCTGCTCGCCGAGGCGGTGGCCCAGGTGCTGCCCGCCGCCGGGCCGGTGACCGAGAGCCTGACGTGCCTCTACACGATGACCGCCGACCGGCGTTTCCTGGTCGGCGAGGTGCCGGGCGTACCGCAGGTGCTGGTGGCGTCCGCGTGCTCGGGCCACGGGTTCAAGTTCGGACCGGCGATCGGCCAGGCACTGGCCGACCTGGTGTGCGGGATCGCCCGTCCGGACCTGGACTTCCTCTCCCCGGCCCGCCTGTTCCCCGGCGGTACCTCATGAGGCGGCGCCGCACAGTCCGCTCAGCCGTGGAACACCGTCTGGGACCGGCGCTCGTACCAGGCCGTCAGATGCTCCCCGGAACTGATGACGTGCTCGCGCATCAGCACGTCCGCGCGGTCGGCGTCATGCGCGGCCAACGCCTCGATCACTGCCTCGTGTTCACGGATGTTCAGCTGCCGATGACGCTCGTCGCCCGCGAGGGCGAGCGAGGAGACGTTGCGCGGGAAGCTCTCGTTGATCCGGTCGATCATCCGGGTCAGCCAAGGGTTGTCGGCCGCTTCGCAGATGACCGTGTGGAAGCAGTCGTTCGCCGCCGTGGTCGCGGCACTACCGCCCCCCGTCCCCTCACCGGCGGCCCGCGCCACCGCCTCGCACAGGACCGCGTTGTGCTCGCGCAGTGCGGCGAGCCCGCGTTCCGTGATGCGGGAGGCGGCGCGCCGGGCGGCCATGCCCTCCAGTTCGGCGCGCACCTCGTAGGCCTGGCGCACCTCCCAGGGCGCGGGCACCCGGACCACCGCACCGCGGTTCGGCTGCATCTCGATCAGCCCGCCGTTCTGGAGCTGACGCAGCGCCTCGCGCACCGGTGTGCGGCTGACCCCGAACTCGGTGGCCAGCGCCGCCTGGCGCAGCGGTTTGCCGATCGCCAGCTCGCCGTTCATGATCCGCGCGCGGATTCGGGCCGCGATGTCGTCGACGAGGGGTTCGTCGTCAGTCTGGGGGGTCATGGGAGTCGGTCAAACCCTTCTCGGGGGCGGTCGGGGGGTGCGCGGTGGTGGAGCAGTTTCCCACGCGGCCCGGGGCGTCCACAGCCACACACTTTTGGATCCACTTCCATGATATCCGCATCCAATAGGAGGGCCGCATGAATCTGGACTTCGACAAGGCGATCGACGTGTCCGTCCCCATCCATCCCGGCATGCTGCACTGGGGCCGCCGCCCCGAGGTGGAGATCGTCGAGTCCCGCACCGCGGGCGATCCCTCCAATGTCAGCCGCTGGCGCATCGGCGCCCACACCGGCACCCATATCGACGCTCCGGCCCACTTCATCGACGGCGGCAGGACGGTCGACCGGCTCGACCTGTCCGCCCTCAACGGCACCGCCCGCGTCCTCGATCTGACCCACGTCAAGGAGCAGATCACCGCCGCCGATCTCGACGCGGCCGGCCTCGGCACCGAGGAACGCGTGCTGCTGCGCACCAGCAACTCCGAAGGCGTACTGCGCAGCCCGTGGAAGGCCCGGCAGTGGGTCGGACTGGCCCCGGACGGCGCGGAACGGCTCATCGAGGCCGGCGTACGTACCGCGGGCATCGACTACCTGAGCATCGAGGCGGTCGCCTACACCACCCACTGGGAGACCCACCAACTCCTGTGCGCTGCCGAGGTGTTGATCCTGGAAGTGGTGGACCTCCTGCACACACCGGCCGGGGTCTACGACATGATCTCGCTCCCCCTGCCTCTGCAGGGCGCCGAGGCCGCTCCCTCCCGAACCGTGCTGTGCCCGAGGGACGAAACGTGACAACCGAGCTGATCCTCGCCGCCCCGCACCCGGCGGCGCTGACAGCCGCCCGGCGTGCGGCCGAGCGGGGCGGCAACGCCGTGGACGCGGCGCTGGCGGCAGCCGCCGCTCTCACCGTCGTCTATCCCCACCAGTGTTCCCTGGGCGGCGACTTGATCGCCCTCGTCCACGCGCCCGGCGGCTCGGTGCGCGCGATCCTCTCAGCGGGGGCCGCCGCACAGGCCGTAGACGTCGATGCTCTGCGCGCGGCCGACGGGCGGATGCCCGCGCAAGGCCCGCAGACGGTGACCGTGCCCGGCGTGGTGGCCGGCTGGGCATCGCTCGCCGAGGCCTACGGCACACCCGGTGCCCTGTCCGCCGCGCTGCGGGATGCCGCCGAACTGGCCGAGGACGGGGCCACCGTTTCGGCGGGTCTGGCCCGTGCCATCCGTGAGCGGGTCCCGCAGATCGCCGCGGACCCCGGGCTCACCACGCTGCTGACCGGCCCCGAGGACGCACCCCTGGTCGAAGGCGACCCGCTCCCCCAGCCCCGACTGGCCGCCGTACTCCGCACGCTCGCCGACGACCCGTCGTCCTTCTACCGGGGCGCGGTCGCCGAGGCATTGGTGAACGGCCTGCGCCGGGCCGGGAGTTCACTCACCGCGAACGACTTCGCGGCTCATCAGGCGGCGAGCGTCGAGCCGTTGACGCTGGACGTGGCCGGTACGCAGTGGTGGACCGCGCCGCCGCCGAGTCAGGGGGCGAGCCTCATGGCCGTGCTGGAGACCGCGGCTTCCGTGGCGAAGCTGCCCGAGCCGGAGCGCACCAACGCACTGGCCGCCCGCTGCCAAGACGCCTCCGCAGCACGGGACTTGCTGCTCGGCGATCCGCTCGGCCCCGCGCCCGTCGACCTGGACGGACTTCTGCGTCCGGCTCCGCTCTCCGGTGCGCGACCGCCCGAGCCGTCCTTCCGGCCCGCCGGGGACACCGTCGCGATCACCGCCGTGGACGCGTCCGGGCTGGCCGTCTCGCTGATCCAGAGCGTGTACCAGACCTTCGGTTCCGGCATCTGTGACCCGGAGACGGGGATCGTGCTGCACAACCGGGGCTCGGCGTTCAGCCTGCTCCCCGGCCATCCGGCCCTCATCGGCCCTGGCCTGCGTCCCCCGCACACCCTCTGTCCCGTGCTGGGCCGATCCGCCGAGCTGCTGCTCGCGGCAGGCTGCCAGGGCGGCCGGGCTCAGCCGCAGATCCTCGCCCAGACCGTGCCCGATCTGATGGACCCGGCCGCCGATCCGGTCGCCGTACTGGACCGTCCGCGCTGGGTGATCGGTGCCCGCGACATCGGTCACGAGACACCGACCCTGCTGGCCGAACCCGGATCCGTGCCGGCGGGCGCGTTCCCGTCAGTGGTTCCGGTCGTCGTGGCGCCGGGCCGTACCGATCTGGCCGGTCACACCCAGGCCGTACGACTGTCCGCGGGCGGTCGGCTGGACGGCGCCTCCGATCCCCGCGCCGACGGTGGCACCACCTTGGAAGGAAGTTCCCTGTGAGCACTCTCGCCCCCGAACCCGTACCGGCCGACGCACCGCATCCGCTGGACCCCCTCACCGTCACCGAACTCGCCACGGCCGTAGGAGTGTTGAGGGCCGACACCCGGGTCCCCGACGACTCGCGGTTCTGGGGTGTGGCGCTCGACGAGGACCACGCCCGCCGTGCCGCACCCGGGGACACCCGGCGGGCCCGCGCGGTCGTGTTCTCGCCCTCCGCCCGCCACGCTTTCGAGGTCGATCTCGAACTCGGCGACAAGCCGCAGACCACCGCCTGGCGGGAGTTGGACGTCCGCAGCCCGGGCTGTTCCTCGGAGGAGGCCCGACAGGCCGCTGCCGCCTGCCGCGCCGACCCGCGTTTCCGTCAGGCGCTCGCGCTGCGCGGCATCCACGACGTGTCGCTGGTGATGGTGGACCCGGAGTCGATCGGCGGCTTCGAACCGCCCGAGTACGCGGGCCGCCGGCTGACCTGGGGCAGCGTCTGGCATCGCACCGACGAGGACGACAACGGCTATGCCCGCCCGGTGCAGGGGGTCGTGCCGATCATCGACATGGAGACCATGGAGATCCTGCACATCGAGGACCACGGCGTGGTGCCTCTGTCGGAGGAGTCCGGCGTGTTCTCGGCCGGGACTGTGGCCGAACGCCCGGGGTTGAAGCCGCTGGAGGTCGTCCAGCCGGACGGCCCGAGTTTCACCGTCACCGGGCAGCGGATCGACTGGCAGGGGTGGTCGGTCCGGGTCGGCTTCAGTCATCGCGAAGGGCTCGTGCTGCACGACCTCGCCTTCGCCGCGGCCGGGAAGAGTCCTCGCCAGGTGATCCGGCGTGCGGCCGTCAACGAGATGTACGTGCCCTACTTCGACACCGCCTCCACCCAGTACCGCAAGAACTTCTTCGACTGGGGCGAGTACGGCGCGGGCCCGCTCACCAACTCCCTTGCCCTAGGCTGCGATTGCCTCGGTGTCATCCAGTACTTCGACGCGGCCGTGCTCGGCGGCGACGGCGTGCCCCGGCTCGTCCCCAACGCCGTGTGTGTGCACGAGGAGGACGACGGCATCCTCTGGAAGCACCACGACGGCCGCACGGGCCGTACTGAGGTGCGGCGTTCGCGCCGGCTGATCATCTCGGCGTTCGCGACCGTCGCCAACTACGACTACGGCTTCTACTGGTCGCTGTACCAGGACGGTTCGGTGATGCTGGAGATCAAGATGACCGGCATCCTCTCCGCGACCGGTGTCGAGGAGGACGAGGCGACGCCGTACGCGCGCCGGGTCGCGCCGAACGTCGCGGTCACCAACCACCAGCACTTCTTCAGCGTCCGTCTCGACATGGCGGTGGACGGCGATCCCAACCGGCTGGTCGAGGTCACCGCCGAGCACGAGCCGGACCCGGTGCTCGACCCGTACGGCAACGCGGCCCGGACCGTGCTGCGGCCGATCCTCAGCGAGTCGGAGGGGGCCCGGCGCACCGACCCCTCGCGCGCGCTGCACTGGCGGGTGGAGAGCACCGAGTCCCGCAACCGGATGGGTGAACCGACCGCGTACCGCGTGCACTTGGAGAACACGGCGGTGCTGCCGGTGCGCGAGGACAGCGTGTGCGCCCGTCGAGCGCCGTTCGTGGGGCGGCAGTTGTGGGCGACGGCCTACGACGCTGAGCGGCGGTTCGTCGGCGGCGAGTACCCGAACCAGGCCGAGCCGGGCGTCGACGGTGTCCACAAGTGGCAGGAGGAGAACCGGTCGTTGGACGGCACCGACCTGGTGCTGTGGGCCACCGTCGGCTCCCACCACTTCCCGCGCCCCGAGGAGTGGCCGGTGATGCCGGTGGCCAAGGCACGCCTACGCCTGGAACCCGACGGCTTCTTCGACCGCAACCC
>NZ_JAEQAZ010000099.1 GCF_016654115.1 Streptomyces sp. MBT53 | reverse complement strand
GTGCGGGAGTTCTGTGGGCGGGCTGTGCTCGGGTGGGTGGACAGTTTTCGCTTCGGCGTTCCTGACGGCTACTCACCCGCGTGACAATTTCCGGGGTTGTTAGAACTGACGTCACGTCACATCGTGGGCGGATACCCGGGTGAAGCGGCTGATTCGGGGCGCCGACGCCCTCGTACCACCAAAGCGCCGCCGACCACGGCCAGAACGAATCCGGCCACAGCGGTACCGATCGGCAACGACTGTCCCACCAGGCGCAGTTGACCGCTCTCCTTCTTCGCGAGTTTCACCTGTTCCTTCTGCGTGGCCGTGGTGAACGCGAGCTTGTCGGCGTCCAGGAGAAGCACCGCGTCGTAGGAGTGGCCGGGGGCGCGCAGGGTGCGGCGGGGGCCGGTCTGGGCGTAGATCACCCGGCCGGTGCGCTGGTCGACGACGAGTTCGATGCCGTGGTTGGAGTACCACTCCTCGGCAAGGATCTGGGGGGAGTTGGGCTGGTCGACGAGGCTGCCGGGTACCAGGCGGGTGCCGATCTTCGTGGGCGGGACCGTGCCCTTGAAGACGTAACCCGAGTAGCCCTGAACCTTCTTGGTCCCCGCGTAGCGCAGAGTGACCGTCCCGCCGAGGGAGTTGTCCCACCACTGGTACGGCCGTTTCCGCACGTCGAACGGGAACTTCAGATAGGCGTCGCCCTCGAAGTACGGGTTCTCGTGGCAGCAGTGCACCGGCTTGTTGGTCTTACGGTCCGTGACCCACCGGTTGGGGAAGAACTCCAGCGCGTCGTGCGGATCGGCGGCCGGCAGGGACTTGTCGGTGTCGACGGTCGTGGTCACGTCCCACACCGCGTCCCCGCTCTTCTCGCTGTCCGCGACATCGCCGCGCACCTGCTGGGTGACGGTGATCCGCTTGTCGTCGACGGTCCGCAACTCGCCGGTGTCGAAGTAGCTTCCGGTGCCCCGGTAGACGGCGGTCGTGTCGATGTCGATCGGCGTCACGGCGGCCCGCGGTTCGACGTACCACGCCAGCAGTGGCGCCAGGACCAGCAGAAACGTGCCAAGTCCCAGGAGAATCAAAGAGAATGGAGAGGCTGTACGGCGCATCCGGACACTCCAGTGAATTCGGTGAAGGAGTTCGGGCCGGCCCTTGGGCCGGGAACCGTAGGCGCCCCTTGACGGAGTGTCAATGTCTGCCGACACTGGGCCGACGGGCAGGGGCGGACGACCTCGGGACAGCACCTCGGGACAGAACCTCAGGACAGAGAGGCCGACCCTGCGATGTCCAGACTGCTCGCCGCCGTACTCACCCTGGCGCTCGCCGCCGCCCTCGCCGTCGGCGCCGCGCTCGGCATCGTCGCGCTGCTCGACGCCAGGCCCGACCAGCCGAACACCCCGCTGATCACCTACGAGCAAGCGGATCAGGGGAGTTGACCCCGTGCCCGCGCGCCCGGCGGGCGTGACCGCGCGCTCGGCGTGGCTCGACGTGCCACGCCTCCAGGTGCGCGAGTTCGCCGCGATCGCCATGGCCGAGGCACCCGCGCTCGCCGAGGAGATCCTGCGCGAGATCCGCCGCGAGCACCCCCAACTGCCCCTGGTTCTCGACGAGTCGGGCGAGCCCATGGCGCTGATCGGCATCCGCCGCGCCATTGAGGTCTTCGTCCAGCACCTGGAGACCGCCGAGGGCCGGCCGACCGTACCGCCGGGCGTCTTCCAGGAGTTCGGGCGCGGCGAGGGCCTGCACGGCCGCAGCCTCGACTCGCTCCAGGCGATCTACCGCATGGGCGTGCGGCTCGCCTGGCGGCGCTTCGCCGAGATCGGCCAGCGCGTCGAGATCCCGCCGCCCGCGATGTACGAACTCGTCGACGCGGGCTACGAGTACCTGGACGGGCTGGTCGACCAGTCCGTGCGCGGCTACGCGGAGGCCGCCGCGAGACAGGCCGGGGAGCGGCTGCGCCTCCAGCGGCGGCTGATGGAACTCCTCCTCGCCGAGCACCACCGCGGCGACCCGGCCGAGGCCCTCTCCGAACGCGCCGCCCGCATCGGCTGGCCGCTGCCCGACAAGGTCTCCGTCGGCGTACTGCTGCGCCCGGCCCGCGAGGCGGTCGCTCCCGCCGTGGGCCAGGAGGTCCTGCTCGACATGGAGTACGAGCAGCCCCGCATGGTCGTCCCGGAACCGGACGCGGCCGGCCGCCCCGAGCTGCTGCACCGCGCGCTGACCGGCTGGGCCGGCGCGATCGGGCCCCCGGTGCCGCTGGCCGACGCGGTGAAGTCGGCGCGCTGGGCCGAGGCCGCCGTAGGACTGATGGAGCGGGGGCTGTTGCCGGCCGGAGGGGTCCTGTACTGCACCGAGCACACCGAGGCGCTGGTGCTGCTCCAGCCCGAGGAGCTGATCGACGATCTCGCGCTGCGGTGTCTCGCGCCGCTCGCGCACTGCGGGCCGACGCACGGGCGGCGGCTCGCGGAGACCCTGCTGGCCTGGCTGGAGACCCGGGGCGGGGCGCCGGAGGTGGCCGCGCGGCTCGGTGTGCACCCGCAGACCGTGCGCTACCGGCTGCGCCAGATCCGCGAACTCTGGGGCGGCGAGATCGACGATCCCGACCGGCGCTTCGAGCTGGAACTCGTCCTGCGGGCCCAGCGGTTGCGCGGCGCGCTGGGTGATCCAAGGGCCCGGCGGTAATCGGGCGATCACCCGACCATTGCCCGTGCAACCCTCTATGGCTAGCCTGTGTTCGTTATCCCGATCGTCAGTTGAAATTTCGAACACGCCAGTCGATTCGACTCTAAGAAGGGGGCCGGTGTGGGACGCCTCGTACCTGCCGTGACCCGGGCTCTCGACATTCTTGAGCTCTTCCTCGACGGGGACGGGACGCTCTCCGCCCCCGACATCGTGCGCAAGCTGCAACTGCCGCGCACCACCGTGCACGAACTCGTCACCACTCTCTCCGCCCGGTCCTACATCGTGCCCGTGCCCGGACAACCCGGACGCTACCGGCTCGGAGTCCGTCCGTACCAGCTCGGGAGCCGATACGCCGAGCAGCTCGACCTCGCCGCCGAGGGCCAGCAGGTCGCCCGGTCCGTCGCCGAGACCTGCGACGAGACCGTGCACGTGGCCATCCTCGAAGGCACCGACGTCATCTACATCGCCAAGGTCGACTCCACGCACGCGGTGCGCATGGTGTCGGCGGCCGGCCGCCGGCTGCCCGCGCACTGCACCTCCGTGGGCAAGATGCTGCTGGCCTCCCTCCCCGAGCCGGAACTCACCGCCCGCATCCCGGCCGGCACGACGCTGGTCGCGATGACGCCCAACAGCATCGTCGAGCCGGACGCCCTGCGGGAGGCGCTCGCCGAGATCAGGCGGCGCGGGGTCGCGGTCGAGAGCCGCGAGTCGAATCCGGACGTGTCCTGCGTGGCCGCGCCGGTCCGCGACCGCACCGGGCAGGTCGTCGCCGCGCTCTCCATCTCCGTGCCCATGATCCGCTGGAGCGACGAGCGGCGCGACGAGCTGGAGCAGCTCGCCGTGAAGGGCGCGGCGGAACTGTCGGAGCGACTCGGACACCGGAGCGTGGCATGACGTACGAAGTGGCGGTACGGGCCGAGGCCACCCTCGGCGAGGGGCCGACGTGGGACGCGGCGGCCGGGCGGCTGATCTGGATCGACATCCTCGGCTCCAGGGTCCATACGTACGACCCCGCGACCGGCGCCCGCACGGTCCGCGTGACCGAACAGCACGTCGGCGCGGCGAAGCCGCGGGTCGGCGGGGGGCTGGTCCTCAATCTCCGGGACGGGGTCGGGCTCGTCGATCCCGACGGGGAGTTCCGGTGGCTGCACCGGGAGCCGGTGCCGGGGCGTCGTGCGAACGACGCGGCCGTGGCGCCGGACGGGGCGCTGTGGGTGGGGACGATGCGCTACGACGAGGCGGCTTGCGGCGGCACGTTGTCCCGGATCACCGGGGACGGATCGGTCCAGCTGGTCCTCGACGACGTGGCCGTCAGCAACGGGACCGGGTGGAGTCCGGACGGGCGGCTCATGTACTACATCGACTCGCCCACGCGGCGGATCGATGTGTTCGAGTACGCGGACGGGCGGGTCTCGAAGCGGCGGCGCTTCGCTGAGATCGAGGACGGCGCCGGGTTTCCCGATGGGCTGACTGTCGACGCGGACGGGTGTGTGTGGGTCGCGCTGTGGGACGGGGGCGCGGTGCGGAGGTACACGCCGGACGGGGAGTTGGACCGTGAGGTTCGGCTGCCTGTTCCGTTGGTCACCGCGTGTGCGTTCGGCGGTGCGGACTTGACCGACCTGTACGTCACCACGGCGCGCGTGGGGCTCAACTCCCCGCACCCTGTCGCCGGTTCGCTGTTGGTGGTGCCGGGGGCGGGGAAGGGGTTGGCTCAACCGGCCTTCGCGGGCTGAGAGTCGGGGTGCTGACGACCGGCCCCCGGCGGGCGCTGCCTTCGGGCCACCGTCGGCTCAGGCGGGAAGTTCCGCGACGCCGAGGGCGAAGTCCCAGCCTCCAACTCCGTTGCGGGCGAGGCCCATCGTGAGCAGTCCCGCTCCTTCCAGCCAGTGCGCCATCTTCAGGCCGCCGGTGTCCATCGGGCGCATTCCGAGGCTCTTGATGAACTCCTCCACGCGCGCCTTGGCCCGCGCGTCGTCGCCGGCGATGAAGATGTCGGGCCGGCCGTTCTCCAGGACGTGGCGGAAGACGGTGTTGAATCCCTTCACCACACTGGCACCGGCCGGGGCCACCTTGGCGGCTTCCTGCGCGATCGAGGTGGCCTCGCGGTGGGTCAGACCGTCGAGCGCGGCATCGAAGGAGTTGCTGATGTCGACGACGACCTTGCCCGCGAGGGCGTCTCCGTAGTGGGCGACGGCCGGAACGACACCCTCGGCCAACAGGGCCATGATCACGATGTCCCCGGCCGGGACGGCGCCCCACTGTCCCGTCGTGGTGTCGCCGCCGAGTGCCTTGGCCAGGTCGGCGGACTTGGCGTGATCGCGGCCCATGACCTCGACGGTGTTGCCGCCCGCCACCGCCAGCGCGCCGATGGTGCGGGCCATGTTCCCGGTGCCGATGATGCTGATGCTGCTCATGAGGTGTGCTCTCTTCTTGTAGTCACCTGGTGTGCCGGTTCAGATCGCCGTGGTGCCGCCGTCGGTGGTCAGTTCCAGCCCGTTCACATAACTTGAGTCGTCCGAGGCGAGGAACAGCGCGACCGCCGCGATCTCCTCGGGGCGGCCCATCGCGCCCCGCGGGATCAGGGACTCGAACTGCCGCTTCGTCTCCTCGTCGAACAGCTCCTCCTGTTTGGCCGTGGCGACCTGACCGGGGGTCAGCACGTTCACCCGGATCCGCCGGTCCCTCAGCTCGTTCAGCCACACCCGGGCCCAGGCCTGCTGTACGGCCTTGCTCCCCGCGTACACGCTCCATCCGGGGAAGCCCTTGAGCGAGGCGTTCGACCCGGTCATGAGGATCGAGCCGCCGTCGTTGAACAGCGGCAGCGCCTTCTGCACCGTGAAGAGCGTGCCGCGTGCGTTCAGCGAGAACGTGCGGTCGAACTGCTCCTCGGTGATCTCGCCGAGCTTGCCCTGCTCGCCCGTGCCGGCACTCGCCCACAGCACGTCGATCGAGCCCTTCTCCCGCCGGACCGTCTCGTAGAGGCGGTCCAGGTCGTCTAGGTCGGCCGCGTCACCCTGTACGGCGGTCACGTTCCGGCCGATCACCTCGACGGCGTCGTCCAGTGCCTTCTGCCGTCGGCCCGTGATGAAGACATGGGCCCCTTCCTCGGCGAACAGCTTCGCGCCGGCCAGCGCCAAGCCGGTCGACCCGCCCGTGATCACCGCAGTCCTGCCGTCGAGCTTTCCCACGATCACTCCTTTGTACACCGAGCTGTGTACTTAACGTAGGCGACGGTCGAGCGGGAGCGCAAGCTATGTACACCGATCAGTACCGAACCGGGCTACGATGGAGTCATGACGAAGGTGGAAATGGGCCCTCAGGGCCGGCGCCGCGGCCGGGGCGCGCGTGAGCGCATCCTCAGTGCGTCACAGCGGCTGTTCCGCACTCAGGGCATCAACCGCACCGGCATGGACCAGCTCTGCGCGGAGGCCCAGGTCTCGAAGCGCACGGCCTACCAGCACTTCGCCGGCAAGGACGACCTGGTCGCCGAATACCTGCGCCGATTCGATCCCGAGGTCATGGCCGCAGTGTTCGACCGCACCGACCTCACGCCCCGCGAACGGCTCCTCGCCGTCTTCGAGTTGCCCGCGTCCGGCTCGGACGAACTCACGCCCCTGTGCCCGTACATCGAGGCGGCCGTCGAGATCCACGACCCCCGGCACCCCGCGTCCCGGTACGCACGCGACTACAAGCTCGCCCTCGCCGCGCGGCTGGCCGCGGCGGCCCGCGAAGGCGGCGCCGCCGATCCCGAACAGCTCGGCGAACAGCTGGCGTTGCTCCTCGACGGCGCCTCGGCCCGCACCCGGGTCCTCAACGCCGAGTCCTTCCCCACCGCCGCCGCCATCGCAGCCGTCCTCATCGACAACGCCCTCCCCGCGACGGACCGGGACCGGGCAAGCGAAAGCTAGGAGCCCGCCAGGCCGGCCAGTGTCTTCCGTTCCGACGGAGTCAGCGGCGGGCCCGAAAGGGGAGGCAGGAGTGGGCCGTTGAGAGCGGCCAACAACGTGCCCGGCCGCATCAGCGTGGACGCGTCCGCCTCCATGCTGGTGACCGCTGCCAGTGCTGCCGCCGCCTTGTAGGAACCCGTTGCCGACTTCAGGAGGCGGCGGGAGTAGCCGGTGATCAGGCGGTCCGCCCTGGTGGGGTCGGGGCCCTTTGTCGCGGGGTACCAGACGTCCTGGCCGACCGCCAACGCCCAGGCGCCCTCCACGGGGGTGGCCACTCCGCGCTGGACCTTGGCGGCCAGGCCGGGGGCGGTGAAGCCCTCGTGGTCCAGTTCGCGGGAGAGTATTCGGGCGCCGAGCGCGGCCACCGACATGCCTTGTCCGTAGACCGGGTTGAAGGTGGCGAGGGCGTCGCCGAGGACGACCAGGCCGTCGGGCCAGTCCCGGACCTTCTCCAGGTAGCGGCGGACGTTCTTGCTGCTGTGGCTGGTGTGGATGTCCGTGAGGGGTTCGGCGCCGGAGACGAGGCGGCCGAGGATGGGGTCCGGCAGGTCGCGGATGTACTGGAGGAAGCCGTCCGGGTCGGCGGGCGGTTCGCCGCCGCGGGTGCCGGCGAGGCTGACCATCCAGCGGTCGCCCTCGATGGGCAGGACCATTCCGGCGCGGCCGGGCCGGGACTCGTACGGGTTCGCCTGGAGGATCGTCAGGGGGAAGTGTTCGGCGCCCTCGGGGCGGCGGTAGATGCGGGTCGCGTTGACGAGGCCTGAGTCGACGGTCTTCTCGTCGATGCCGGTGACCCCGAGTGCTCCGAGCCAGCGGACGATCCGTGAGCCGCGGCCACTGGCCTCGACCACGAAGTCGGCGTCAAGTTCCGTGATCCCGGCGTCTGTCGAGATGCGTACGCCGGTCACGCGCCGGGCGTCGCCGAGGAGGTCGAGGCCCCGGGCCGTACGGATCTCGGTCTTGGTGTTGGCGAGGACCGCCGAGCGCACCACCCAGTCCAGCAGCGCGCGGGTGCAGGTGAGCATGTGGGGGCCCTCGTGGCGCCAGCGGTGCAGCCAGCCCTCGGGGGTCAGGGCGAGCATGCCCGAGGCGAGGGAGATCTCGTGGGCGCCCGCGGCGAGCAGCTGTTCGCGCACGCTCGCGCCCGGCACCAGATCCTCGATCGCGGCCATGCCGCCGGACATCAGCAGATGGGCGTGGCGCCCCTGCGGGAGACCCTTGCGGTGTTCCGGTCCGTCGGGCAGCTCGTCCCGGTCCAGCACGATCACCTCGTCCGTGTGGACGGACAGTGCGGCGGCGGCCAGCAGGCCGGCCAGTCCGGCACCGACGACGACAGCTCTCCGCGGCATGGGTCTCCTCAAGTCAGCCTGGAAACAGGGGTGTTTGCGCAACCGTCGATCAGCGCGGGGTGGCCTTCACCGTACTCTCCGGTACGGCCTTGGCGAGCCTCGACCGGGCGAGTGCCCGGGCCAGCTCGACCAGGCCGCAGGTGTCGGAGACCTCGGTGGCGTAGAGGCGGTAGGTGCTCGGCGTGCCGAAGGGCTCCTCGCGGGCGGCGGCGCGGCGGGCGGCGTCGGCCACCATCGCCGCCTCGGCCGCCACCCGGGCCTCGTGCGCGGAGCGGCCCTCGTGCAGGGCGGCGTCGCGGGTGCGCTCGCGGACCCGGTCGTCGAAGTACGGGGCGAGCGCCAACAGGCCGTCGTGTATGGACACTTCACGCCAGTGCAGCCGCATCCGGGGCAGCTGCCAGAGCGCGCTGGGCGGCTTCGGGGCGAGCGACGCGAACCGGACCTCCGTCCACAGCGGGCCCAGCCCGCGCAGCGCGCCCAGGTCGCGCCAGTGCGCGCGGACCGTCGGCAGCAGCCTCGGCAGGGCGAAGCCCGCGGAACAGGTCAGCGCGGCCAGCGAGGCCATCGGCGGGGCGATCCCGGTGGAGAGGAAGTCCAGGTCGTGACCGGTCCAACGGGCCACCACCGCCGTGTACTTGACGAGCTGGAAACCGACCACGTCCAGCAGCGTGCCGACCAGGATGAGCCGCAGACCGGTCCGCAGCAGACCGGTGACCTCCCGGGCCCAGGTCACGCACACGGAGCACATCGCCAGGGTGGCCGCGCTGTGCCCGAGCAGATAGAGCACGATCATCTCGCGCATGTAGGGCGTGTTCGCGTAGTACGTGTCGAGGTCGGTGAGCCGCTCGGTGCTCGCGTCGGCCAGCATGAACAGCACGACGATGGTGACGATCAGCGCGCCGTAGGCGGCCATGCAGCGCAGCACCATGCGGCGGATGCGGGCGGGGGAGCCGCCCCGCCAGTGGATCAGCAGGATCAGCAGGGAGCAGCTGTACGCGGAGATCATGCCGTAGGTGAGGGGGGCGCCGAAGTTCGGGACGCCGGTCAGGCCGTTGACCGCGCTCAGGGTCGTCGGTGCCGCGCAGACGAGGCCCAGGGACCCGAGCACGATCGCCACGCAGGTGGACACCGTCAGCGGATCGCGCGGGAGGCTTAACGGGTGGCGCAGCAGGACCGTGCAGGACAGGCCGAAGACGGCGGCGGCGAGATACACCATGAGGCTCATGCCCGGGTGCTTCCTTCCGTCGTGCCGGTGCGGACCCGGGCGACGAGCGGGGACCGGGTCAGCGCGTCGGCTATGTGCACGAGGAGGGCGGTGCCGGGGGCCCGGTCCTGGAGCAGGTCCGGTGCGTCGGCGGGTGCGCGGTGCGGCTCGCCGGTGCGCTCCTCGACGACGGCCGCGGCGACGACCGCCGCCCACGCGGTCGCCTCGGCCTGCTCGGCCCCGCCCGCGGTGCGCGCCGCGGCCTCCAACGTCCGCTCGTACAGGGCCCGGTCGAAGAACACGTCCAGGTGACCGAGCGCGTTGTGGATGCTGGTCTGCCGCCACACCAGCCGGGTCGCGGGGGAGGAGAGGCGCGGCCGGGGCAGTCGTAGCGCACGGCGGGTGAGGAGTTCGGCCAGTTCGTGTTCGAGCGGTTCGAGCCGGGCGTACGTCCGCCGGGCCTGCCGCCGCTGGGTCAGCCGGGGGCCGGCCAGCGGGATCAGCACACCGACGACGATCAGGACCGCGCCCAGTCCGGCGGCGGCCGGCGAGACGGTCGTACCGAGCTCCGTCCAGTCCCGTCCGAACCAACGGGCGATCACCGCCGCGAACTTGGTCAGGCTGTACCCGGCGCCGCACAGTGAGCCGATGCCCAGGGTGACCAGCCCGGCGCGGAGCCAGCCGTGCACCTGCCGGGCCCAGCGCAGCGAGGACACCGTGGTGACACTGACGGCGGCGAGGTGCCCGGTCAGATACAGCACGATCATCTCGGCGGTGAACGGGGTCGTCGCGTAGTAGGTGTCGAAGTCGGTGCGGCGCTCCATGGGGGTGTGGCCGAGCGCGAACATCACGGCGATGCCGACGAGGACGATCGTGTAGGCCACGATCCAGCGGCGGGCGGTGCGGTGGACGTGCGGTCCGCCCCGCCAGTAGACGATCAGGACCTGCGAGGACGCGCTGTACGCGGTGATCGACGCGTAGGTCAGCGGCGCGGCGAGGTTGGGGACGCCGCTGAGGTGGTTGATCGCGCCGACGGTGGGCGGCGCCCCGAGGAAGAAGCAGGCCCCGGCCAGCGCGAGGAGCACGCAGATGACGCGGAGATAGGGGTCGCGCCAATGACGTATGAGATCCGGGGCCTTGACCAGCATGCCCAGCCACAGCAGGCCGCAGCTGAGGTAGTTGATGAGGCCGCTCATTTTCTGGTCCCGCGGTAGTTGAGGGCGGCGCCGATGCGTCCGGCGACGCCCTGCTGCGTACCGTCGTCGGGCTCGGCGGGGCCGTACGGGGAGTCGGCGCCGGCCGCGGTCTCCAGCCAGGGGCGCAGCCGCCCGCTCATCAACATGCCGAACCGGTCCGCCTCTTGTTCGTCGGCGACGCTGAAGTCGGTGCGGGCGGCGACGGGTCGGGGGCCGCGCTCGGCGGTCAGCTGGGGGGCGCGCTCGGTGGTGCGCCGGTGCATGTGCCACACCTCGTGGCAGAAGATCACGATCTGGTGCCAGGCGGCGGCCCGCTTGTCGATGACGATGACGTCGTAGGTGTCGCCCTCCAGCCACAGTCCGCTGGCGGTGTGCGGCGGGAACACCTCGCGGCGCACCACGACTTCACGTCCCCGCCAGCGGATGACGGAGTCGACCAGCGCGTCGAACAGGGCCTCGGGATCGGCGGGGACCGGGACGCGCATGGGGTCGATGAGGGCGCCGGCGAGCCGCCTCATCTCCTTCTTGGTGCGCACCGCTGCAATATGCCAGGACATACGTCGACTCAGCCACCTCACTGTCGCCGCGGCAGCGGGAAACCGTCACCACGTCGCACGCTCCCTCGTCTCGCCGCCCGCCGCACAGCCGGTCCGAGGTTACGCGTCCACAACTGCCGTCGTCATGTCGTCCGGTGGCCGTTGTGGGACCGGGAACGACCGCTGTGTCCGGAAATCGACGCCGTGAATGAACGTTGCACTGTGCTCAACCCATTGACGTGGACGCGCTTCGATTTTAGCGTCCCGTTCGAAGTTACGAGCGCTATGCGGTATTTCGAACATGATGGGACTCCTACCGGCAAGGGCAGGGACATGGGACCGGTCGACCTGAACCGCAGGCACCCCGCGGCGGCGCCCGGCCCCGGCCGCGAGCCCGGCCGTCGCCCTGATCCCCGGAGCCCGGAACCGCTCGCCAAGTACGGCGTGAAAGAAGCGGACGCGCGACGGGCCGACGACTCACCGACGGAGGCACCGAGTTGAGGCACCCGAGACCGACGACCCTGCTCGCCGCCGCGGTGATCGCACTCCTCCCCGCCACGGCCGAGGCCGACACCACCTACCCCGACCCACAGCCCGTCACCGGCCGGCAGATCATCCACGACCCCACGGTCATCCACCTCAAGTCCGGTGGCTACGTGGCCTATTCGACCGGCGGCGTCATCGGCGCCCGCACCTCGAAGGACCGCGTCCAGTGGGACGACGCGGGCAACGCCTTCGCCACGCCCCCGAGTTGGTGGTACGACTACAACTCCACCGGCGACCCCTGGGCCCCCGACCTCTCCTACCGCGCGGGCCGCTACTGGCTCTACTACGCCGTCTCCTCCTGGGGCACCAACCACTCCGCGATCGGCGTCGCCACCTCCCCGACCGGCCTCCCCGGCACCTGGACCGACCACGGCAGGGCGTTCACCTCGGAGACCACGGACGACTGGAACGCCATCGACCCGGCGATCGTCCGGGCCGACGGACAACTGTGGATGGCCTTCGGCTCGTACTGGACGGGCATCCGCATGGTCCGGCTCGACCCCGCCACGGGCAAGGCGCTCCCGGGCGCGCCGGTCGCCCAGTTGGCCACCCGCCCCGACGCGCCGTACGCGGTCGAGGGCGCGTACGTCCTGAAGCACGGCCGCCACTACTACCTCTTCGCGTCCTACGACGCCTGCTGCGCGGGCGTGAACTCGACCTACAAGATCCGGGTCGGCCGCTCCACGTCGGTCACGGGCCCGTACGCGGACAGCACGGGCAAGCCGATGCTCGCGGGCGGCGGCGACCTGCTCCTCGCGAGCCACGGCCGCTACATCGGCCCGGGCGGGGAGTCCGTCTTCCAAGACAAAGGTCAGGATGTCTTGGCATACCACTACTACGACGGAGAGGATTCAGGCATTCCGAAGCTGGGGCTCAACACCCTGAGCTGGACAAGAGACGGCTGGCTTCTTCTCAAGTAGGCACCCCTTCGAAAGGACCCCATGAGCACGCGCACCGCCCGCTTCACCCTCGACCCCGCCTTCACGGTCGGCGAAGTCAATCCCCGCCTCTTCGGCTCCTTCGTGGAACACCTCGGCCGCTGCGTCTACACCGGCATCTTCGAACCGGACCACCCCACCGCCGACGAGAACGGCATCCGCCAGGACGTCCTCGACCTCGTGCGCGAACTCGGCGTGACCGCCATCCGCTACCCCGGCGGCAACTTCGTCTCCGGCTACCGCTGGGAGGACTCGGTCGGCCCCGCCGAATCCCGCCCCCGCCGCCTCGACCTGGCCTGGCGCTCCACGGAGACGAACCGTTTCGGCCTCTCCGAGTACATCGCGTTCCTGAAGAAGATCGGCCCCCAGGCGGAGCCGATGATGGCCATCAACCTCGGCACCCGGGGCGTCGCCGAGGCCCTCCAACTCCAGGAGTACGCCAACCACCCCGCCGGCACCGCCCTCTCCGAGCAGCGCGTCACCGACGGCGACAAGGAGCCCTTCGGCATCAAGGTCTGGTGCCTCGGCAACGAGATGGACGGCCCCTGGCAGACCGGCCACAAGACCGCCGAGGAGTACGGCAGGATCGCCGCCGAGACGGCCCGCGCGATGCGCCAGATCGACGCCGACGTGGAACTCGTCGCCTGCGGCTCCTCCTCCCAGGCGATGCCGACCTTCGCCGCCTGGGAGTCGACGGTCCTCCAGGAGACGTACGACCTGGTCGACTACATCTCGCTGCACGCCTACTACCAGCCGCTCGACGGCGACCTCGACTCCTTCATCGCCTCCGCCGTCGACATGGAGTCCTTCATCGAGAACGTGGTCGCCACCGCCGACCACGTGGGCGCCCGCCTGAAGTCCAAGAAGAAGATCAACCTCTCCTTCGACGAGTGGAACGTCTGGTACACGGCGGACTGGGAGGAGCACACGAAGAACGCGGACCCGGCCGACTGGCCGGAGGCGCCGCGCCTGCTGGAGGACAACTACAGCGTCATGGACGCCGTCGTCTTCGGCTCGCTCATGATCGCGCTGCTGCGGCACGCGGACCGCGTCACCGTCGCGTGCCTCGCCCAGCTCGTCAACGTGATCGCGCCGATCATGACCGAGCCGGGCGGCCCGGCCTGGCGGCAGACGACGTTCTTCCCGTTCGCGCAGGCCTCGAAGTACGGCCGGGGTCAGGTCCTGGACGTCCGCGTCGACTCCCCGACCCACGAGACGAAGCAGTACGGCGAGGCCGACCTACTGCACGCCACGGCGGTGCGCGCCGAGGACGGTTCGGTCACGGTGTTCGCCGTCAACCGCAGCCGCACCGAGTCGCTCCCGCTCCAAGTCGGCCTGAACGGGCTCGACTTGACGTCGGTCGTGGAGCACAGCGCCCTCGCGGACGCCGACCCGGACGCCCGGAACACCCTCGACGACCCCGAGCGCGTGGCCCCGCACCAGGTCGAGGGCACCGCACTCCAGGACGGCACCCTGACCGCCGTACTGGAGCCGCTGTCCTGGAACGTGATCAGGCTGGCGTAGCTTTCACACCGACTGTCGGCCGGGGGAGGCCACCGGGGTCACCGGTACTCCTCCGGCCGCGCTGCCCATGAGCGTCAGCCGTACGTCCTTCGGGCCCGCCGGTGTGGTGCCGTCGGACAGGACGGCCAGGGCGAGTGTGTTGGTGCCCCGTGTGCGGAGGATCCCGTTCGGCAGGGCGAAGGTGTGCTGTGGGCCCACGTCGTTGATGTACTGGCCCATGTTCCAGCCGTTCAGGAAGATCTGGACGCGGTAGGCGCGGGCCGGGTCGTCGTCGAGGACGAGGCCGATCGAGGCGTCGATGCCGGTGTCCACGGCGAGCTTGAAGGTGGTCCGGTACCAGGCCACGCCCTGTCGCTTGTCGGCGCGGGGGAGGGTGACGGGGTCCCAGCCGGAGTCCGCGAAGTCCGGCAGATGCCAGCCCTCGCGTTCGCCGTACAGGCCGCCGTTGTTCTGCGGGCCGCGCACCGGGTCGGGTGCCGTCTCGCCCTGGAGGCGCCAACTCACCTTCGGGGAGGCGCCCTTGAAGGTCACGGCAGTGAGGCCGCGGGCGACCTTGTGGGTGTCGAGGGCCTTGCCGTCCTGGTCGTGCTGCATCCGCCGGACCAGGACGGACAGGACGTGCGGACCGGCCGTGCGCAGCTTCTCCGGGACCGCCAGGGTCGCCTTCGCGGTCCAACTCCCCTGCCGGACACTGGTGGTGGTCGGCACCGGCATCCGGTGGGTGCCGAGCGGTTCGCCGTCGAGCCAGGCCATCAGCAGCCCTTGGGTGCCGGTGCTGTAGGCGAGGGTCACCGATTCCAGGGCGTCGGCGGCGGCCGTGGTGAACCGGCCCCGGTACCAGACGTCGCCGTAGTGGAAGCCGTAGTCGTCGGAGAAGAGCACCGGCTGTCCGGACGGGACGGCCGTCGTGCTGAACGACGAAGTCCTGTTCGCCACAGTCCACTTGGAGTCGTCGAAGGCGACCGCGGCCTCCTGGTTCTCCACCTTCCGCCGCCAGCCGTCGAGCACGGGGAGCGGTACCGCGGGCACCCCCGGCAGCAGCGCGTCCGGGTTCGAGCGCAGGCTGCCCGCGGTGGTGACGGTGGCGGGCACGGCCTTGCCGTTCCAGGTGACCTCGGTGATCCCGCGCGGTCCCCACACCTCCAGGCCGGTCTCCGCGATGGTGTCGCCGGTCAGGTGGGCGGTCGTACCGCTGACGGTGGCCTCGCGCAGCAACGCCGGACCGTAGACCAGCGCGGTGCCCGAACCCGTCTCGTAAGGCCACAGGCGTACGGAGCCGGCCTCGTCGGCGAAGACCAGCAGGAGGGGGTTGTCGACGCCGCCGCCCTGGACCAGGACCCGGGTCAGGCCGCCGATGCCGAGCGGGACGGTGACATGCAGGATGCCGCGGTCCCACACCCACGCGGCCTGCGCGTCGAGCCGGGTCACCACCGGCTCCTCCGGGCACTCCACCACGGCGTGCGCCATCTCGCCGCGCCTCCCGGCGAACACGGCGATGTCCTGCCGTCCGGCGGTGAGGAACATCATCGGGGTGGCGGTCGAGTACCTCAACCTCCGTCCGCCGAGGTCGAGTCGGGTGACGAGCAGGAGGGCGTCCTGGGCCGGGACGGTGACCTCGATGTCGTCGTCCGAGGTCGACAGCGTCGAAGTCACCTCCGCCGCCGTGTCGTTGCGCAGGACGTAGACGTGGGAGCCGGTGTCGGCGTTGGTGAGGTGGTACGCCTTCAGGCCGGTCACCGTGACGTCCGCCGCCCGGTCCAGCTTGGCGAAGTCGGGCACCGTCCGCAGCAGATGGCCCAGTTGGTGCATCGGGACGAGCTTCGAGGTCGGGTTGCGGCCCTCGTCGAAGGCGGCGCCGTAGTCGTACGACGTGTAGACGACCGGCGCCGGCAGCCAGCCCCACGAGGTGCCGCCGAAGGTCATGTAGACGCTGTGCAGGGTCAGCCCGTTGGCGAGGTTGGTGAGATAGAAGCGCCGCTCGTACGCCGCGTCACGCGTCCGGCGCGACTCCGCGTACCCCTTCCCCTCGAACCAGGACCCGCCCCACGGGTCGAACCAGCCGCCGCCGAACTCCGGTACGAAACCGGGGGTCTTGGGGCTGGCGGTCGCCCCGCCCTTCGCCCCGCCGATCCCGAAGTGGCCCCAGTCCGGCGGCGGTTGGGTCGGCGAGGGATACCCGTCGAAGCCGTACAGCCAACCGCCGGTGTCACCACCGGTGTCGAACGACCCCGGGGTCCAATAGCCGTTGCGGCCCTTGTCGTTGTGGAACAGCGGGACGTCGATGCCGTCGGCGCGCACCTTCTTGTACAGGTGGGACATGTAGGCGACGCCGTCCGGGTGGGTCACCTGGCCGTCGTACTCGTTCTCGATCTGGTAGAGCAGCACCGTGCCCGTGCCCTGCGTGAACAGGTGCTTGGAGACGATGGAGTTGACCTGGGTCAGCCACTCGTCGACGTGCGAGAGGTACGTCGGGTCGGCCGTCCTGGCGGTGCCCTTGGTGGCGGTCAGCCAGCCGGGGAAGCCGCCCGCGTCGATCTCCGCGTTGATGTACGGGCCCGGGCGCAGGATGACGTAGAGGCCGGTCTCGGCGGCCGTGCGCAGGAACAGGTCGAGGTCGCGGACGCCCGTGAAGTCGTAGCGGCCCTGGGCGGGGGAGTGGTAGTTCCACGAGACGTAGATGCTGACCGCGTTGTAGCCGAAGGCGCGCATCTTCTGCAGGACGTCCCGCCACAGGGACGGGCTCGGCAGCCGGAACGGGTGCATCTCGCCCGACCACAGGACCAGGCGTCTGCCGTCGACGAGCAGGGAGTAGCGGTCGTAGCCGATCGTGTGCGGCAGCCCGTCCGCGCCGGGTGGGGCGGGGGGCGGGCCGGTCGGTACGACGTGCGCGGCGTACGCGTCCGGGGAACCGGCGCTGCCACCTCCCAGCGCGAGTCCGAGCGCGGCCGTACCCGCGAGGGTGCTGAAGGTACGCCTGCTCAGCTCCACTGGAAGCTCCTTTCGGGTCCGGTCCGTCGGCGGCACGTGCGAAGCCATTTTCCGTGGTGATCCCGGGAGGCCGTCGTGCGGGGTCATTCTGTACGCCAGAACGGCCCACAATGGACGCATGAGGATCTCGGCACGGGCGGATTACGCGGTACGGGCGGTACTGGAGCTCGCCGTACGGGGTGACGACGGCCCGCTGAAGGCCGAGACCATCGCCACCACCCAGGGCATCCCGCACAAGTTCCTGGAGGGAATTCTCGGCGATCTCCGGCGCGCCGGGATCGTCGACAGCCGGCGCGGCGGGGGCGGCGGCTACCGGCTGGCGCGCGACGCGACCGCGATCACCGTCGCGGACGTCATACGCGCGGTGGACGGCCCGATCGTGTCGGTGCGCGGCGAGCGCCCCACCGGCCTCGCCTACACGGGCTCCGCCGAGCCCCTCCTCCCGCTGTGGATCGCGCTGCGCGCCAACGTCCGCAAGATCCTGGAGGGCGTCACACTCGCGGACATCGCGGCGGACGCGCTGCCGGAGCCGGTACGGGCGCTGGCGGCGGAACCGGCCGCCTGGGAGAACCCGTGACGGCTCGGAGTGCGTGCGCGGCAGTGGTGGCTGTCTGCGGGGTTCTCGCCGGCTGCTCCTCCCCGGCACCGGTCAGTGACGCCAGTCCCGGTGATCCGTTCACCCGGACCTTCGCGGAGGGCCGGCGGCCCGTTCTCGCGGATCTCGCCGGGACCTCGTTGGACGGCGGCGGCATCCGGCTGTCGGACTACCGGGGCGAGGTCGTGCTGATCAACGCCTGGGCCTCCTGGTGCGGTCCCTGCCGGGCGGAGGCGCCCGAGCTGCGGCTGGTCCAGGAGACGTGGGGCGGGCGTGGGCTGCGGGTGCTGGGGCTCGACAACGACAGCAGCCGTGCCGCCGGGCTGGCCTTCCAGAAGGACCACCACCTGGGCTATCCGTCGCTGCACGATCCGTCGGGGAAGCAGGCCCTGCGACTGCCGCGCGGGCTGGTGAACACGCAGGTGATGCCGTACACGATCGTCGTCGACACGACGGGGAGGGTGGCGGCGACGCGGATGGGAGCGGTGACCCGGAACCAGCTCGCGAAGATCGTCGAGCCGCTGCTGCCGAAGTAGTCGTCCTCGTTCGTGTCCCGGGCCGCATCCGGATTGACCCCGGGGCGTCACCGTGCCGTACGGGATGTGGGCTGCCGCTCTGGCGTACTCGGTCCGTGTCCTTCGCAGGGACGAAGCGAGGGAGACGCGGACCGAGTCCGAGTCCGCCGAAGGGCGGCAGCCCGTCAGGGTGTGATCGGCGGTCGCCGATCAGTGCGGTGCGATCAACTGCCTCCCGGTCAAGTAGTGCTGACGCCCACGGTCAGGGTGGCCGTGTAGCCGTCGGAGACGCTGGTGCCGAGCGCGGTCAGGGTGAGCAGGCCGGACGCGGACCCTCCGTCGTCGTAGATCGTGTCGTCGGCGAGCACCGTCTCGGCGGTGGTGTTGTCCGAGTACGGCGAGGTGGCCTGCACCTTCTCGTTGAGATCCGCGTCGAAGAACAACTGGCCGGTGTGGACGACCGTGCCGCCGGTGTAGGTGCCGTCGGCGACCGTCACGCCCGTGTGCACCCGCATATGGACGTGGACGGCGCGCGAGACGTAGTGCCCCGGCCAGATGGAGATCAGACTCACCTGCCCACTGGTGTCGGTCAGTTGGCCGCCGCGCAGGAAGGTGCCGTCGTCGTCCTCGGTGTGGCCGTTCTTGCCGACGTAGCCGGAGTACTCGCCGAGCGCGTCGCAGTGCCAGAGCTCGACGAAGGCGTCGGCCAGCGGTGCGCAGTCGTTGTCCTGGTCCACGACGGTGAAGGTGTACTGGACCTCGACGCCCTCCTTCTCCTCTCTGAGGTCCGTGCGGACGAGAGCGCCGTCGAGCGAGTACGGCCCCTCGGTGACCTCGGCGGTGAGGGTGCAGACGCCGGTGGATGCGGACGCGGACGCGGACGCGTCCGTGGAGACGGTGCTGGTCGCCTGGTCGGTGGCCGTCGTGCTGCTCGTGACCGTGTCGGCCGAGGCGAGGCCGGCTGCCACCAGGCCTCCCGCCAGGGCCGCGGTGCCACCGCCGATCAGGACCCGGCGGCGCTGCATCCCCTTGTCGCGGCGGTGCCGGGCGGTTGGTTGGTCGGGCTGCTCGTTGTGCTCTCGTTTTCCCGTCATGGACAGCGAAGTTAGGGCCGTACCTGAAGAATTCCTTAATGTGCGGCTGTGAAGGGCCTGGGGACGGATCGGTCAACGCCCGCTTATTTCCACAGAGTTCACACACTGTGGAGGGCGTGTGAAAGGCGCGACTGTGAATGGCCTGAGTTCGCCCTGACCGCTCCCTGTGCGGCTCCCTACGATGCGAGCGCCCCGTCGGTCTTCACAGGAACTTCATTGGTTCTTCAAAGATTGGGTCTTCAAGGGCCTGGGGCACAGCCACCCCCCAACACAAGGAGAAACCATGCCTGGTGGGCTCCTCCTGAGTGGTGCGGTCGCCGCACTGCTCGCCACCGCGCTGCCGTCCGCGCAGCACTCGTCGTCGCCGGTCTTCAACGACCCGCCGCCGGACAAGATCGTCATCAACGTCGCGACCGTGAACGGTTCGGGCTGCCCGCAGGGCACCACGGCGGTCGCCGTCTCCGAGGACAACACCGCCTTCACGGTGACCTACAGCGCGTATCTCGCCCAGGTCGGCGGCAACTCCGACCCCACGGCGTTCCGCAAGAACTGCCAGCTCAACCTGGTCGTCCACGTCCCGCAGGGCTTCACCTACGCCATCGCGAGCGTGGACTACCGCGGCTTCGCCTCGCTCCAGCGCGGTGCGAGCGGTGCGCAGAAGGCCTCGTACTACTTCCAGGGCTCGTCGAGCACCGTGGCCAAGAACCACCCGTTCAGCGGCCCCTACGACGACAACTGGCAGGCGACCGACAGCACCGACTGGGCCCAACTGGTCTGGGCGCCCTGTGGAGTTCAGCGCAACTTCAACATCAACACGGAGCTGCGGGTCGCCGCCGGCACCTCGTCGTCCAGCGCGGTCAGCTTCATGACCATGGACTCGACGGACGGCGACATCAGCACGATCTACCACATGGCGTGGAAGGAGTGCCCGGCCTCCTGAGGTGAGGTGGGGGTGGCCCGTGTCGCACCGCGGGCCACCCCCTTGGCCCTTAGGCCCTTAGGCCCTTAGGCCCTTAGGCCCTTGGGCCCTTGGGCTCAGCTCTGCTGGACGCCGAGGGTCAGCGTGCCGGTGTAGCCCGACGAGGTCGAACTGCCCAGCGCGGTAAGGGTCATGAGGCCGGACGCGGCGCCTCCCTCGTCGTAGATCGAGTCCTGCGCGAGGGTGGTGCGGGTGACCGTGTTGGTCGAGTACGGCGAGATCTTGGCGACGGCGGTGGTGATCGTCTCGTCGATGAACAGCTGGCCCGTGTGGAGTTCCTGGCCGCCGGTGAACGAGCCGTTCGAGGTGAGCGTGACGCCGGTGTGCACCTTGACGTGGATGTGCACGCAGCGGCCCCGGTACCAACCCGGGTAGATCGTGGTGATGTTGGCGAGTCCGGCGGCGTTCGTCAGGACGCCGCCGCGCAGGAAGGTGCCGTCGTCCGCTTCGCTGTGGCCGTTGTTGCCGACGTAGCCGGAGTACTCGCCGAGCGCGTCGCAGTGCCAGATCTCGACGAGCGCGTTGGGGATCACGGCGCAGGTGCTGTCGTTCACGACGGTGAGGGCCAGCTTGAGCGGGATGCCGGCCTTGCCCTCGGTGACGTTGGCGCGGACCAGGGCGCCGTCGAGGTAGTAGGGGCCTTCGGTCATCTCCTTGGTGAGGGTGCAGACGGCCGCGGCCGCGGCTTCTGCGGCGGTGGTGGTGGGGGTTGTGGGGGCTTCGGGCGCGGCGGCGCCCACGGCCAGTACGGCGGCCGTGGTGCCGGTGGCGATCAGTACGGTGCGGCGCCCGATCGGGTTGGTTCCTGCTCCATTTTCTGTCATGGACACGGCATCCTAGGTAAGGATCCTGTTGGCCAGCTGTGTGGTTGGTAAAGTGACCTATCGTCAAGTTTGCTGTGAGACAACCTAGTTGGACGTTCCGGGGGCCATGCTCCGGGCGACCGCGGCCCGGCGCGTTTGGTGGTCCGGGGCCGAACTGCCGCTGTCGAGAACCGAGTTCGACCTGCTGGAGCTGCTGGGGCGCAACGAGGGGCTCATGTTGGACCATGCCGAGCTCTACCGGCGGGTGTGGGGGCCGGAGGCCGGTGTCGACGTCAAGAATCTTGCGGAATGCGTCGGTTACCTGCGGCGCAAGCTGGCCGAGGCCGGGGCGCCGGAGCTGATCCACACCGTACGGGGCGTGGGGTGCGCGGTGCCGCGGTCATGACGTGAGATCGGGGTTCTGGTGGGGGTGAGTCTGCGCTCGCGGTTCGCGGTCTCCTTTGTCGCCGTGGGGGCCGTAGTGGCGCTGCTGGTCGGGGTGTTGAGCTACCGGGCCGCCGCCGACCGGGTCATTGCCGAGATCGACCGGACCCTGCGGTCGGCGACGGTGGCGCTGGCCGGGGACGGGACACCGGCGCTGTCCGGCGCGGTCACCGAGGGCTCCGACCTCTACCCGGGACCCGACCGGCCGGGCCCCCGGGACGAACCCCCGCGCGAGGTCACCGTTCAGTCCGTGGCCACCCACGGCACCACCACCCGCCTCGGCGGCCCACCGGTACCGCTGCCCGTCTCCGACACCACCCGCGCACTCGCCGCGTCGGGCTCACGCGGCCAGTCCTACGTCACGGAGGTCGTCGTCGGCCACGCCACACAGCGCCAGCTGACCACCGCGCTGGGCGGCGGCCGGGGCGCGCTCCAGGTCGCGGTGCCGGTCGACCAGACGCACTTCGTGCTGGGCGGCATGGCGAGGGAGATCGCCGCCGCGAGCCTCGCCGTCATGCTCGTCGCGGCGGGCGCGGGATGGCTGCTCGCACGACGGATCACGAGGCGGCTGGTGCGGTTGGCGGAGGCGGCGGAGGAGGTCAGTGCGGAGGGAAGGGCTGGTGGCGGACCGGACGACGGTGGGCTGTTGGATGGTCGTGTGGCCAGTCGGCGAGAGCGAGTCGGACGGTTCGGCGAAGTCGGGCGGCTTTCCGTGTCGTTCGGGCGGATGCTCGATCGGCTGGCCGCCGCGCGGGAGGCGCAGGACCGGCTGGTGCGGGATGCCGCCCATGAGCTGCGGACACCGCTGACCAGCCTGCGTATCAATGCGGACGTACTGCGCCGCGTCGCCGAACTCTCTCCGGACGCCCGGGACCGGCTGCTCGATGACGTCGAGGGCGAGACCCGCGAACTTACCCACCTGGTCGACGAGTTGGTCGAACTGGCACTGGCCTGTGGCCGGGACGAACCCGAACAGGTCGTGGAACTAGGCGAGTCGGCCCGTCGCGCCGCCCGTCGCACGCACCGGCCGCCTCGTCCGTGTCGACGCCGACGACACTGTGGTCCACGGCCGACCCCAAGCGCTCGAACGCGCGGTGGGCAACCTGCTGGAGAATGCGGCCAAGTTCGCTCCCGACGACCATGCACCCATCGAAGTGCGTGTCCGCCGGGGCGAGATCACCGTCGCCGACCGCGGACCGGGCATCACCGCCGCCGACGCCCCGCGCGTCTTCGACCGCTTCTACCGCGCCGACACCGCCCGCGCGGTCCCCGGCTCCGGACTGGGCCTCGCCATCGTCCGGGATGTGGCCGAGGCGCATGGCGGGACCGTGTTCGCGGGGACGTGGACGGGGGGCGGCGCTGCGGTGGGATTCACGGTGGACGGGTCGAGGCTGGTAGGGCGAGACGGCTGAGGGGCCGCTTCCCGCACGTCGACGTCCTGGCCGTAGGACTCGCCCACCCCGGGATCCTGACGGCCTCTCTGGCCGCACACGCCTAGGCAAGCACCGACTTCACCCGGCTGCCCGACGCGGTCAGCCGTCGCTGCAGTTCCAGGTGCGGTTCACCGCGGCCACCGCCCGGCGGCCAGATGGCGGCGGCCATCGCCCGCGGACTGCGCCTCATCCCGGACGAGCGCGAGCCTCTGTTCCTGCTGCGCGGACACCGCACACCGCACCGGCATCTGCGAGGCGAGCACGTCAACCCGGGACTCATGCGCATCCTGGACCGGCTGCAGGACACCCCGGCACAGGTCATGGGCCCCCTCGGCGAGACCCTGCTGCAGATGCCGCCCGCCGTCGCCCTGCTCGGCGAACAGACCCACTACACCGGAGCGCCCGCACCGCCTCCCACCGCTGGTCCACCGATCCGACCGCCCGCGAGCGGTACCTCCCCGCCGACCACGTCCTCAACAGCCGTGTGAACGTTGCCCTGTTGAGGACCGTGGCCACCAGGGAACGGCCCCGGTCGCGGGCCGCCGGTGTCGTGGCGAGTCTGCTGCGCCTCATCCTGTTCGCGGCGTTGTGTGGGACCGGAAGGAGGCCGGCGGGCGCTGGAGCGACGCCAAACGGTTCGTCCACCCGCAGGTCGTACGCCTCTACCTGTTCTGCCAGAACCTGCCGGACCCCGACCAGTCCCAGTCCGTGCTCGTCTTCACCGCGACACCGGGCACCCGAAAGCCACGACAAACTGGACCTGTTGAACGTCCTCGGCCCATCACTCGAACCAGTTGGATGACGTCGTTCCGTCCGGCTCCAGGCCATAGCGCTCAAGGCGTTTCAATTCTTTCTTCTGGCCGGTTCTCTGAAAGTGCCATCTGAGGCAGGTGTAGAGCGCGAGCCCTCTACCCGTGCCCAAGCTGATTCCACGGCGCAGATGCCGCTCAGCCTCGGCGAAACGTCTCTCGTCCTGAAGTTTGCTTGCGAGCACGATGATTGTGTACGGATCGTTCGGTTCACTGTCCGGAGCCTGCCCTCCAAAGTACTCGTCATACACATCCGGATCGTCGAGCAGCCACATGACATCCTGGATGTCCTCGCGCATATGTTGGCGCAATCCGTAGAAGTGGCTCCCGCCGGCCTCTTGCGCTCTTTCCCGCCATTTACTGGACTCTCTGTCCTGTCCTCTGATTTGGTGGGCCATCGACAGAGCGTCCATGGCGTAGGCTTCTCCGGCCTCGGCTCGTGGCAGACAGAGTGCTTTGACCTCGTCGAGACGGCCTTTGCTCGCAAGGCAGCGAGCCAACACTTCGTAGGCGCGCTGGTCGGTCTCCGCCGCCGGCCTGGTCAGTGCGACCGCGATGCGGTAAAAGCCCCTGTACTCCGCGTTGGAGGCCAGCCAGGCGCGGTCTCCGGCCGCGATGGTGTGCCGCGCGAGGGCGTCCCACAGCGGCATCGACAGGACGGGCAACCGTCCGT
Source organism: Streptomyces sp. MBT53 (assembly GCF_016654115.1). Classification (GTDB taxonomy): domain Bacteria; phylum Actinomycetota; class Actinomycetes; order Streptomycetales; family Streptomycetaceae; genus Streptomyces. The sequence goes on along the minus strand of NZ_JAEQAZ010000099.1, from coordinate 9,123 downwards.
CTTGCGCGTGTGCCGCGTGCTGGACGAGGAAGTCCGCCGCCCGGTAGCCATCGATGACACTCATCTTCGAACCATGGGGTGCCAGGGCCGATGTTGCCCCATGCGTGGGCTTTGAAGCGAACGCCAACGCCTGCTCCAGCCAGTCGTGCGGGGCTTTCGCCTTCTCATGTGCCGAAAGATATGACGGTACGGTTTCAGCCAGGAATTCCTTGGGCAGCGGACCTTCAACTCCCAAGCGGCGTGCGTCGACCGCGGCTGTGATGACGTATTTCGCATATGGACTTGGTGCTTGGAGCCAGCTGTTCAGCAACTGTGGGCCGGCGGCGAGCAACTGTGTCATTCCGTTGTCGGGGGTGCTCAAAGCCAGCCTGATCCGTGGGTCGAACTGTGCGGCCTCTCTTGCCTGTTCGTTCTCGGATTCGTCGAGAGTGCCGCTCACTGAGATCCTGTGGGCGAGGCCGAGCAGTTCCGTGTCCTTGGACCTGACCTCTCGTGCGTGAAATATCGAAGGGACATGTCGGTCATAGTCTTCCGGCCAGATCGTCCCAAGGATGACGGCCCCGGTCTGAAGGAGTGCGCGGACCAGATTCGGCGTGAGTTCGCTCGCCTCGCCCAGGTAGCGCTGGATGTCATCGAGCCAGACGATCGTCTCCTGACCGGGGAGGTCCACGAGCTCCCACAGAACCCGAAGGTCGGTGCGGTCGGGAAAGACGAGCCACCAGTCCTTCAACTCGGCCTGCGCCGCCTCGTACAGACTGCGCGTCTTGCCCACGGAGGAACCGCCCAGCAGCAGGACGAAGCATCCCTCCGTCTTCCCCCTCCGGATCGCCTCCCGAAGCTCGGAATCGAACGTACGGGGTACGTACGGCGGCAACTCGTCCGGCGTGCCGGGCGCCTGGATCGCGGCGTGGACTCCGAGACGGCGCGCTCTCGTGTCCCGGACCTTGAGCCGGATCGCCCTCCCGGTGCCGGGTCCGGCACCGGCGGCGGCCGGCCCGGGCAGGATGGGGAGGTGCGCGGGCTCGACACCGAGGATCCGCCACCAGGAGGCCGCGTCGGTAAGAGTGGCGATCAAGTTGACGGGAACGATGGTGAGATCAGAGGCACCCTGGCGCGGTGCGTGCTCGGACACAACTCCGAGGACCCTCCCATCGGCCAGAACCGCCGCGCCGGACATCCCCGACCACGGCGACTCCGCGAGTCCGGTGTGCGTGGCCGGCAGCGGCAGCGGAGTGTGCGTCGTCCGCAGGGTGAGCAGCCCTGATATCAGGTTCTGCGACGTGGGGATGCGCCCCTCCACCTGCGCGGTGTCGCGGACCATTTCCCCAGCACGGCCGTGCTCCATGAACCTCGGGAATCCGATCGCACTGCAGGCTTCGACCACGGCCGGTTGCGGTGAGTGGCGCGCCACCTGGGCGTACCCGATCCTCGGGAGTGGTTCGACGTCCTGGCCGAGGGTGAGAATCGCGAGGTCGGCGCGTGTGAGGTCGCCGACGAGGAGCCGTTCCGCAGGCCACTCCTCCTTGGGTGCACCGGGTGCACCACCAGGACGTCGAACGGTCAACTCGCCCTCGACGGCGGCATGACCCGAGGTGAGCACATGCCGTCCGTCGATCAGGAACCCTGAGGCGCTTCGCCATCGCGGTCGGGCGCCAAGGCCGCAGTCGGCCAGCACTTCCACGACCCGGCGCTGAATGTCCACGAGGTGCCTCCGGCTAGCCCGGCCTGACCTGTGAACCGCTCGCGACCTTGATGGGAGTGCCGTTGGCATCAATCGGTGGCTGCAGGACGACCGTCACCTTCTGCACGTCGTCATGCTCGACTTTTGCACCGGCCCCCGCTTCCAGCACCCAAACCTTGATCTTTCCGGTGCCGTCCGCGGTTTTGCGCATGCCGACCTGGAACTCCAGGGTCACCTGGCCCACGGGAAACTGGATGTCCGCCCCTGCGCCCGCGATCATCGCTCTACGGAGTTCCTCGCGGACATTCTCGATCGCCTCGGACAGTCCGAGCTCCGTCATGAGCCACTCCCGAAAGTGATGGGCATCGTCGGTGGAGTACCCACTTTCAGGTGGCACAAGACATATCTGTCATGACCATCGGAAATCGCCCAGGACGGCGACGTCGGCAGACACGTTCTCGGCGGCGGCTGATTTGTCGTGGAGCGGTCAGACCGCTCACCTGGCCGGTTCGGACTGTTGGGCCGCTTGGGGGGATTCGACAGCTGTGGGGGACTTGAGTTCCGGTTGTGCCCACGTCCCGGCGACCGTGGTGGCGAACGCGGTGGCGCCGGCCACGAGCACCGTGCCGACGGGGACGGTGATCGACGACAGTCGGCGGAAGTTCCTGACCTGCGACCACTTCATTCCGGCGGCCCGGGCCAGCGACCATTCCCACCACAGCCCCAGCAGCATTAACAGGACCAGCGTCTGCCCGGCGACCCCGATGCAGCCCGTCGCCATGTCGGTCCAGGAGGTGGCCACCGCATACTGCGGGTCCGCGGTAAGGGTCACCATGGGGAGAACCTCAGCCGGCAGGATCGCCAGCATGAGCCAGGCCGCCTTGCCGACGGGTGTGAGACCGCGCAGCAGTGCGTAGAAGTAGCCGTAGACGAACCCGTATAGCGCCCAGTGTGTGAACCGGAGCACCTGGAACATCGCGTCCATGTGGAACGGTATGAAGTAGTCCGCTCCTACGATGCCGCTGGTCATGGCCTTGTACGTGGCCCAGGGCAGGGCGAGCAGTTGGGCGTGCAGCGCGCCGACGAGCCCCGCGGTCCAGGGGCTGCGTCCCGCGTTCGTTCCGAGGGCGAACCGTTTGGCCCGCCTCAGCCTCGACTCGGGGTCGTCGTTGCGTCCTGGTACGGCCATGTCGCGCCAGCGGTCCCGGAAGTCCGACACCGTCATGTCGTCCACGAGCGCGGCCCGGGCGGAGCGCTGGAAGTCGGCCCGTGTGTCCCAGATCAGCTGGGTCGTGAGCCACCGGTCCATGAAGCGGGCGTGCCCCCGGCGGCTGACCCGCCGCAGTCTGGCCATGGCGGTAGCGGATCCGGGCGGCAGCAGGAAAAGGGAGGCGAGCGCGACCAGGAGCACGGCGATCGCTTCCCCCCACATCGTCAGGGTGCGCAGACTGGGGCTGCCGTACGCCGTCAGTGCCGCGCACACCAGCAGCACCCTGCCGACGGGTTCCACGGCCCGCCCGGTGTCGCCCATGGCACCGCGCCGCCAGAGGTAGGCGATCTGAAGGACGATGCCGCTGACGGTCAGGACGATGAACGGGGAGGCCGCGTACCCGGTGAAAAAGGGATGCCGGTAGGTGGCCCAGAGGTCCAGGTCCTTCTGCGAAAGGCTTGCCAGGCGGGCGAAGACGAAGGGGGCCGTCACCATCCCCCAGGTCAGCATGAAACAGACGGCTCGCGTAACAGGCCGCAGCGGGCGCCGCAGGGCGGGTCCCACAAGCGAGGTGAGCCAGGCTGCGGTGGGCCACGTGCAGACCATCACGGCCACGACTTCAAGGCTGGTCAGCTTCGGGTCTTCGTCGGACATGATGGGTGACCGGCTGAGTAAATAGGTCACGCCTACGAGCCATAGCAGGGCCGTACCGGTGGGCAGCCAGCGTCGTATCGCGCCCGTGCACAGAGGCCTGACCAGAAGGACCCCGGCGAAAAGCGAGGCCCATGCTCCCAGGCTCAGCCATACACCGGTGCCCGGCATCGTTCCCCCGGCGGCCATGAGCGGAAAGGCGAGGAGCGGTGACAGGCAGCTCACGAGGAGCACCCACCACGACGGTGGTCTGCCGGTCACCGCGCGGCGGCTGAACCACCACCCCGCCACCGGAAGGACGTACCAGAGCCACAGTCCCAGCAGAGGCCCCGGCATCCACACGAAGCCCGGCAGGATGGTGGAGTTGGCGCTCAAGCTGAAATGTATCTGCGCCTCATTCGGCGACAGCAGCGGGGCCGGTACGCCTGCGAGGCCGACAAGACACACAGGCACCGCGAGCACCAGCGTGGCCACCGCCCACCTGCGCCGGACAACCGCCCCCGCGAGTCCGGTGACCAGGAATACGGTGACGGCGACGATGCCGGCGACCGCGACCGCGAAGACGGTCAGCATCTCGCCGCGGGTCTGGTGGCGCATCGACGGAGGCCCTGTCGTCCTGATCGAGCGGCTCAGGCTGACCGAGCGGGCGACCGCCGCCGTCCTCTCCAGCGCCGCGGGCGCCGTGTCCAGGCGCCAGACGACCGCGCTTTCGGTCTGTGTCTGAACAGGGCCCGCTGTGCGCCCGAATGACCACTTCGGAGCGTTCACCCGCACGATCCAGACTGTGGGGAATCCCGCCTCGGCGGGCATCCCTTTAACCAGGTTCTTCACGTTCACACTGATCGTGACGTCCTGGGGACCCGATCGGCGCGGCAGGTAGGTGCCGTGGACAGTTTTCTCCCGCGCCGAGGTGTCGGGGGACTTCTGCGTCAGGTTCGCGGAACTCTTGCTCGAACCCACCCAGCCTGCGGCCTTGCCTTCACGGAGGATGTCGAATCCGTCGCAGTACGGTGCCCCGTTCTCGCGCACCGTCGCCAGCGCCCGGCTGTGCGCGGGCAGGGTGTACGTGCAGATCGCGCGGACCAGTACCTCCTGCCGTGAGCGGCTCCAGCCGACATCGATGGTGAGCGTCGCGGTCTGCCGTTCCGGCTTCTGGCCGTCTGCGGCCCCGGCTCGGGCCGCGCCCAGCAGACACAGGACGAGCGACAACAGCAGCAGACTCGTACTCGTTCTGAGGAACGCTGCCACCGGCACGCGCCCACCCGCCGAAAGTCCCATGGGCCCACTCCCACCCCTGAGTTGCGCTTCCTGTGCCCGGCGTCCGGAGACCCCGTCCGACCGTGATCGGACTTGACGATGATGGCCCTGTTCGTCCCCGCCCGGGAGGTCTTCAGCGGAGGTCATACAGGAAGAACGATCGCGAAGGGATCTGCAACACCCTTCAGGGGGCGAGGCGGCGTTCGGCCGAGACGGAGTAGGCGTGGCGGCGGAAGGTCAGCATCTCGTCGTCGGAGAGTTCCACGCCGGGGGCGATCCGGGTGGGGTCGAAGACCTGCTGCTGCCAGTGGTCCTCGCGGGCCGAGCGGGCCGTCACGTGCAGCTGTCCGGCCGGGATCAGCGGGCGGTGTTCGGGCCAGGCCTGTGAGGGGTCGTGGGTCGGGTCGCCCGGCTCCGCGAACTGGAACACCAGGGTGAAGGAGAGGGGCCCGGTCGCGAGCCGGGAGTCGAGGTCGCCGATCAGGAAGTCCGGGGCCAGCGTCTCGCCGTACGCCGAATCCAGTTCCACCTCGCCGAGCTGGGGCACGAGACGGTAGCGGAACGGCCTGCGCTCGCCCGCCTCGTCCACCAACACGAAGGCGTGCAGCCCGTCGTAGCGGGCGGTGGCGAAACTGGCGGGCGCCTGCTGACCCGCGAAGGACTTCAACGCCCCTCGGCCGCCGCCAGCTTCCCCTTCGCCCGGTCGGCGAGCCCGCCCTCCGTACCGGCCTTGCCCAGCGCCTCGACGAGGTCGATGAACCCCTCGGGATTGTGACTGGGGAAGACCCGGAAGGTCGCCGCCACCAGATCCATCACGCCCTTGTCGGCGTCGAGGAACTTCACGGCCATCCCGCGTACGCCGCGCGCCCGGTCGTCGGCGTCGTAGCGGCCCGACCCGTTGGAGAACCGTACGACCGCCTCGGACTCGGCGGTGAGACAGGCGGCGGTCGTCCACCGGGAGACCTGCCCGCTGGGCACGAAGTGCGCGTCGTAGACGGCGCCGCGCGCGTGCAGCCGTCGGTCGTGCGGGCGCGGTGGCGCCGCGGCCTCGATCCGGTCGACGGCCTGTGCCGCGGTCATGCCGTCCTTGGTGACCGAGGAATCCTGCGATGACTGAGCCATGCCCGCATCATCGCACCAGCGACTCCCGCAACTCCGTTCCCCGCCGCCACCACGGCGCCAGTTGGAGCACGCCGAACGACGCCTCCACGACCAGGAACAGCCACAGGAACCGAGGAGCACCCTGCGCGAGCGCGTACCCCTGCCAGGCGGTGAACAGTACCCGGGCCACCCCGTCGAACAGCCCGTGCGCGGCCAGCGGCCGGACGAGCCGCAACACGGCCCAGACGATCACCACCGACCCCATCAGATTCGCGTACAGGGTCTGTATCGGGTCCAGTTCGGGCAGCGAGCCCAGCGACGACAGTGCGTTGTGCACCAGCGCGTACGTCCACGGGGTCGCGAAGCCGGCGGTCACGACGAGGTCGTACCAGGCACTGGCCCGCACGACCCGGAGATAGGAAGCGATCTTCATGCCGCCGACGCTAAACAGTGGAGTGCGGTCCAAGGTCAAGCCGTCGAGTCATCACGTCATCATGAGGGCATGCGAATTGGGGAGTTGGCGACACGGGTGGGCCTGAGCAGGGACGCCCTCCGGTTCTACGAACAGGTGGGCATCCTCACCAGCGAGCGCCGCGCGAACGGCTACCGCGACTACCCGCCCGAGGCGGTCCCCTGGCTCGAATACGTCCGCACGGCCCAGGCCCTCGGCTTCTCCCTGGCCGAAATCGCCGAGCAGGGTGAGCTGTTGACCGAGGCCCCCGACCAAGCGGCGGCCCTGTCCGCCCTGTTCGCCGACAAGATCAGCCTCATCGACGCCCGCATGGCCGAACTGGCCGCCCTCCGCACTGAGTTGACGGCCCGCGTCGGCACGGACTGCCCACTGCGCAAGCAGCCGGAGCCCGTGGCGCGGGCGGGCAGACGGTCAGGATTCCCGGGCTGACGGCGGGCTCACTGGAGCGAGGGGTATGACGTCGTGCGCACGGTCCACGGTTCAGGGTCCATGCGCACGCTGTCCAGCGTCATCCCCGCGAGGAGCCCAAGTGCCCCCGAGACCACGCCCAGCAGCAGGGCGGCCCAGTCCGGGACGACATCAAGCAGGAACGGCAGCGCGAACAAGGCACCGACCGCCGCGATGCGCAGATGCGAGGCATGCACGCCCGGGAGGTACCGGGCGGGCCGGGGCAACGGCGCGACGGCGAGCGCGGGATCGGTCTCCCGCAGCGGAGCGGCACCGTCGCGCAGGAAGGGTTCGTAGTCCTCCTCCTTTGTCTGCCCCCAGACCACGAGCCCGGAGTCGGAGACGAACGCGGCGGGGACCAGGTGCTCCTTGTTGGTTCCGGCGATGTCCTTCCACCGGGTGGGCCAGCACAACCAGCCGCTGTGGCCGCCGAGTTGGGCCACGGCGTTGGCGAGGTGCTTGTTGCCGACGGCTCTGCTGTGCCCGGCCTGCATGGCCTGGAGCCGCACGGTCCGTTGCCCGTCGCTCTCGCCCTCGGGCACCAGCTCGACGCCGTAGGTGGTGCTGGCGGCGATCTTGCCGAGACCCTGTCCCGTCGGATACCGGTACGTCTCCAGCACAGGGGTCCCGAACCGGACGCGGACCGCGTGGACAGCACCCTTGGCGGCGTCCTCCTTGAGCATGCGCTGCATGGGGCCGAGGTAGCTCTGAAACAGGGAGAGAAGACACACGGACGTCACGACGCCGACGATGAAAGTGAGCAGGCAGTACACGGCACCGAGTTGCGAACCCCGCCCGCCGTAAGCGCTGTTGGCGGCGGCGAAGGGTGCCCAGACGACGAGGTAGGCCGTCGCGGCGAGCCCCCAGTCCCGCCGCACCGTCCCCAACGTGCCGGGTATCGCCTCCCGGGCCGAACCGGCCACCGTCATCGGTTCCACGAGCGGCGCCGCCCGACAGGCGACGAGCCACCCCACGACGAACACCGCCGCCAAGCCCAACGGCACGAGGATGTCCAAGCGCGCGTGGTGCGGGTCGTACTGGAACGCCGCCGCACCCCAGGCGACGGCCACCGACAACATGGCCGCCGCGCCGAGAGTTCTGGCAAGCGGCGTGGAAACGTGCTGCATGTGATCTCCCCCCCCGGATCAATGTGCGGAGATCATATGCGGCGTTTGATCAGACGGCGCGGATGAATTTCGTCCAGGTGGCGGGGGCGAGGGCGAGTTGAGGGCCCGCGGTGTTCTTGGAGTCGCGGATGTGGATGGTGGAGGGGCAGGTGGCCACCTCGACGCAGTCGCCGTCTCCGCTGCTGCTGTAGCTGGACTTGTGCCAGGAGAGGGCGACCTCTACGCAGTCACCATCGCTGCTGCTGCTGTAGCTGCTCTTGAACCAGGTCAGTTCAGTGGTGCTCATAGGTCTCCTCGCATGCGCCTCAACAGGCTCAAGGAGTCCTGGATGGTGAGAGCCTGCGATCGCATTCTGGCATACCGCATCTGGAGCATGCTCACCACTTTTCGATCAGTGATCAGCAGTCCGCTTGCGTGTCCTTCGGAGTACGCATACCACCGGTTGTTGGGCTCTTCGAGCAGCTGCATGGGACCGTTCAACCCGGCGTGACAGTCCAGCAGTTGGGGCACGACTTGGACTTCCACGTTCCGCAGTTCGGCGATCCTCAGCACGTGGTCGAGGAGTTCCCGCGTGACCTCCAGCCCACCTGTGCGACGCAGGAACATGCCCTCTTCCAGGATGAAGCTGAACGCCGTGTTCGGCCGCTCCCACAAGAGCCTTTGCCGCTTCTCTCGTTCAATCCACTGTGTCTCGATCTGCGCGTCGTCCATCGGGGGTAGATGCTCGTTGAACAGCGTCCGCGCGTACGCTTCCGTCTGCAACAGCCCTGGAATCATCCGGCATTCGTACGTGTAGAGCGTGATCGCCGTCTTCTCCTTCAGCGCCCACTGCCGGAACCAGGACGCCAACCCCGGCCGCCGCTCCAGGTGTTCCGCCGCCCGCCGTACCGCCCCGGTATTGCCCAACACCGGCTCGGAGTGCTCGACGAAGGCCTGGTCAGGCATTCGCCTCCCCAACTCCACGGATTCGACGGTGTGTTTGGAGAACCCGATCCGCCGCCCGAACTCCTCCCGCCCCAGCCCCGCATGCTCCCGCAACGCCTGCAACATCGCCCCGAAAGTCCGCAGGCTGTCGGACGCCTCCGGCTCGCCGCTGCCCTCGACCATGGTCACCCACCTCCCGCGCACATGGTCACGGAACGTAGCGTGTACTGTCCAGCGCGTGACCCCGTACGCT
>NZ_JAEQAZ010000098.1 GCF_016654115.1 Streptomyces sp. MBT53 | reverse complement strand
CGGGGGTACTGCGGGGTGTCGCGGTGGGGGTGGCGGCGGCGGTTAAGAGCGGGGAGTGCCGCAACCTTGTGGCCGGTTCGAGGGGCGCCCTGAAGGCCGTAGATCTGAAGGCCGTAGAAACGTTCATGCGACCGGCTCCGTCAGTACGAGGTCCACCGGGACGTCGGCTGTGACCGTCACCGCGGCCGGGTCGAGGTCGGCCGGGGTGGGCATCACGCTGCCGGGGAGCTGGACGGCTGCCGCGCCGTGGGCGACGGCCGAGGCGAGGGCCTCCGGGCCGTGGCCGCCGGCGATCAGGAAGCCGGCCAGTGAGGAGTCCCCCGCGCCGACATTGCTGCGTACGACGTCGACGCGCGCGCTGCCGTACCAGGCGCCCGAGGCGTCGACCAGGAGCTGGCCGTCCGCACCCAGGCTGGCGAGGACCGCGCCCGCGCCCAACTCCCGTAGTTCTTCGGCGGCCTTGACCGCGTCGCCGACGGTGGCGAGGGGGCGGGAGACGGCCTCCGCGAGTTCCTCGGCGTTGGGCTTGACGACGTCGGGGCGTTCGCGCAGGGCCTCGATGAGTGCGGGGCCCGAGGTGTCCAGGGCGATCCGGACGCCGGCGGCGTGCGCGCGGGCGACCAACTCGGCGTACCAGGACGGCGCGAGGCCGCGCGGGAGGCTGCCGCAGCAGGCGATCCAGTCGGCGTCACGGGACTGCTGCCTGACCGTCTCCAGGAGCAACTCCTGTTCGGCGGCGGTCAGTTCGGGGCCGGGGGCGTTGATCTTCGTGAGGACGCCGTCCGCCTCGGCCAGCGCGATGTTCGAGCGGGTGGCCCCGGCGACCGGAACGGGCGCGACCTCGATGCCCTGCGCGTCGAGCAGGCTGGCGACCAGCGCGCCCGGCGCACCGCCCAGGGGCAGGACGGCCACCGTACGACGGCCCGCGGCGGCGACCGCGCGGGAGACGTTGACGCCCTTGCCGCCCGGGTCCATGCGCTCGCCGGTGGCCCGTATGACCTCGCCGCGGTCGAGGGAGGGGACCTCGTAGGTGCGGTCGAGGGACGGGTTCGGGGTGACCGTGAGGATCATGCGCGCACTACTTCCATGCCGCCGCGCTCCATGGCGGTGGCGTCTTCTGGGCTCAGCCCGCTGTCGGTGATCAGGAGGTCCACGTCGCTCAGGGCGCCGAAGCGGGCGAAGTGCTCCTGGCCGTGCTTCGCGGAGTCGGCGAGCAGCACGACGCGGCGGGCGGCGCCCATCGCGGCGTGCTTGACCGCGGCCTCGGCGAGGTCGGGCGTGGTCAGCCCGTGCTCGGCGGAGAAGCCGTTGGCCGCCACGAACACGACGTCCGCGCGGATCTCGCCGTAGGCTCGCAGCGCCCAGGCGTCGACGGCGGCGCGCGTACGGTGCCGCACGCGCCCCCCGACGAGGTGGAGCTGCATGCCCGGGTGGTCCGCGAGGCGGGCCGCGATGGGCAACGAGTGGGTGACGACGGTGAGTTCGGCCTCGAGCGGGACGATGCCCGCGAGGCGGGCCACCGTCGTACCGGCGTCGAGGATCACCGTGCCCTGCATGGGCAGTTCGGCGAGGGCCGCCTTGGCGATGCGGTCCTTCTCGTCGGCCGCCGTCGACTCGCGTTCGGCGAGGTCGGGCTCGAAGTCGAGCCGTCCGGCCGGTATGGCCCCGCCGTGCACCCGGCGGAGCAGGCCCGCGCGGTCGAGGGCCTTCAGGTCGCGGCGGATCGTCTCCGCGGTGACCTGGAACTCCTCGGCCAGCGACACGACATCGACCCGGCCGCCGTCACGGGCCAGCCGGAGGATCTCCTGCTGCCGCTCCGGTGCGTACATGTCCGTTCGCCTCCGACCAGTGCCCGAACTTGTGGTTTCGCTCGGAGGCTACGCCCACATTTCCGGAAAGTAAACAGGTTCGGGCATCAGGCGGACATGAACGGGCAGAGAGGCAAACATCGACGGGGTATCGGGGGTCACCGGGGCTCAACGGGGATCAGCTGCGGCGCAGGTCCTTGATCCTCTTCTCGGCGGCGAGGACGGCGCGCACCAGGTCACCCCGGGCGGTCTCCTGCCGCATGGCCTGGACGAGCTGGGCACGGTGCTGCTGGACGCCGATGCGTCCGGCCGCCGGGGCGGACTCGGGCAGGGCGGTGGCGACGTAGTCCTTCACGCACTCGACGACCTTCCGCAGTTCGGAGCGGACGGCCTCCGTGGTGTCGGCTATTCCCTCGATCATGTTGCCGGTCTGGGAGATCTCGGCGAAGTCGTCGGCCGCGCAGGGCTTCCGGGTGAGGCGGCACTGGGCCTTGTAGAGATCGGCGAGCCATTCGGCGGGCTTGTCGTACTCGGCGTTCGTCTCGTCCTTGCGACGGATCATCCGGGTCCAGGCGAAGACCCGTCGCTGGTGCCGGTACATCAGAACGCCGATGACACCCCCGCCGAGGGCGGACGCGAGGGGCACCAGGAGGGTGCTGGTCATCATGCTGTGGTCCGTTCAGGGGTGGGCGTTCCCGGCGGCGCGGTGGCGCAGCGCGTCCACGTCGTGGACGACGAACCGGCGGTACCCGGCCTCGACGATCCCGTGGTAGCGCAGGGTCCTGATCGCGTTCTCCGTGGTGGAGACGGCGAGCTGGAGTGCGGCGGCGAGGTCCTTCTGGCTCGGGCCGGTGATCCGGACGCGGTCCGCCCGGGGGTCGGGGCGGCCGGCGGTGTCGGCGAGGTGCGCCAGCAGCCTGCCGACCCGCTCCAGGGGCGGCCTGGTGGCCATGGTGTAGACGAGTTCGTCGCTGCGGTTGCGGTCCTCCAGGCTGCGCAGCAGGGCGCGCTGCACCGCGGGCCGCTTGCGCAGGTGGAGGTTGAAGTCGTGGGCGCGGCAGGGGATGACGACGGTCCCGGTCAGGCACTTGGTGCGGACGGCGGAGTCGTCGGTGACGAGCTTGGCCTCGCCGACGAGCTGGCCGCGGCCCCGGAACCGGGTGACGGTGGGGACGTTCTCCCCCGCGCCCAGCGGGAAGCGGTCCTGGCGTACGACGCCGTCCCAGATGATGTACACGTCCTGGTCGGCCGGCCCGATCGGCAGCTGCTCGTCGCGCGCGAAGGCACGGCCGTGCAGACCGGTCCGCAGCAGCGAACACCAGTCCTCGGCCGCCAGCCACCGCAGGAAGCTCCCCTCGGGCTGGTTCTCGGGGGCCAGGAGGAGATCGGGCGGGCGGGCGGTGTCGACGGTCGAGGGCACGCTCACTCCCCCGCTCCGGCGTACGCGCCCTGCGGTACGCGCTGTCGGCGAGGTATCACGGTATGCATGGGGTCTGAATTCCTTTCCCTGTTTCTCTGTTCTGTTGAGGCTCTGGAACCCCGCTGGTCGGCGAGGTTCCGGAGTGACGGGTCCGGCCTCCCTCTCCGGGAGGTACGGCAACCGCCCGGTTGGTGAGGCCGGGCGGGCGGAAACAGCAGCGGGACAGACCGTACCGCTGGTCGCGAGAGATAAGCCAGTCGGCATTCCGAAGGCACCGGGACGGTTAGCGATCATGGTCGAAACCCCCTCGCCATGGGGTTTTACGACGGGAGATCACGCGCGCTTCGAATGGAAAAGTAGCCACCCATTGCGTAATTACCAATCCGCTTATCCCCGTTATCGGCATGCCCTCCGGGGCGCGGCGGGGACCTTCTCCGCCGGGCGACATATGACGTCCACACAAACGGGCGGCGAAGACGAGAGGCCCCGGGGCACCACCCCCAGGACCTCCCGGAAAGGTCCGGACCCGTCAGGATCAGACCGCTGCCCAGTAAACACCACGGACCTGCTTTGGGTCACTCCCCGTCAGGCAGGAAGCGGCCCGCGCCGCCGGACGACCGGCCCAAATCCCCAACCGTGGGGGTGTCACCGACCGCTCACCTTTCCGCACACGCCGTCGAGACATCCCGCCCGGCCGCACGCTTTACCCCTTTTATGCATGCGCGAGCAAGACCGCCCCTATCCGCACCGGCGCGGGACGACTTCCCCACGTGACAGCAATCGATCAAGACCAAACAGATTCGGCCAAAGCGCCCCCGCCCCGACGACACCCCTATCGGCCGACGGCACACCCGCCCAATTAACCGGCCGACGCCTCGGCAATTACTTTCCGAGAGGCAATCCGAGCCGAGAGGAAATACGGCGAATCGGCGCCAGGAACGGATTCCCGTCCATGAATCAACGGTTCACCACAGCACATCACCAAATATCGACTAATGGATAAGGGCACGACCGTTCGGCCGCATCACCTCACCCCTCCCGCTCTCCCTCCCACCGCCCCTCCCGCCCCATCTTTCACCCTGTCAGTTTTCTTGCGGGGCAGGCGAGTTGAGCGCCCGAGCAGCTCCGAAGCCGGAGTGTCCGGTCCAGAAGCGGTGATTTCGGCACACAGCGTGGCGTTCGGTACCGAGTCCGCCGTCGGATCCGCCCGGCGTGCGCCTCCCCTCACGCACCGGCGTACGCCAACTCCGGCGGCTCGCGTCGAGCGCCCCGCCCCCGGTACGGCCTCGGGGCGGGGCGCTCGACTGCGGTGCGTCAGCGGACGGCAGCAGCGGATGACATCAACTCCCGTCGGAGGCAGCCCCCTTGGCCGCCGCCTCCGCCGTGGCCGCCCGCCCCGGCAGCGCGAACATCAGCAGGAAGATCACGCCCATCACCGCGGCGACCCAACCCAGCGCGTTCTGGAAGGCGTCGACGAACGCCGGGCCCACCTCGGCCTGGGTCAGCCGGTCGCCGATCGACCCGAAGAAGACGACCGACACCAGCCCGAGCCCCAGCGCGTTGCCCATCTGCTGCACGGTGTTGATGAGTCCGGACGCCGAACCCGCGTACTCGCGCGGCACCTCGGAGAGGATCGTGTCGGTCAGCGGGGCGAAGATCAGGCCCATGCCTGCGCCCATCACGACCAGCGGGAGCGCCATCTGCCAGGAGGCGATGGCCAGTTGGTACCGGTCGGCCTCCCAGAGGTAGAGCAGCACACCCACGACCATCACCAGCGCACCGGCCTGCAGCACATTGCGTCCGCCGACACGCGGCACCAGTTTCTGCACGGACATCCCCGCCGCCACCGAGCAGGCGATCGAGAACGGTACGCCGGTCAGCCCCGCCCGCAGCGGGCTCCAGCCGAGACCGGTCTGCATGTACAGCGTCCAGACCAGGAAGAAGATGCCGAGTCCGACGCCGAAGACGGTCTGCACGGCGATGCCGGCCGCGAAGCTCTTCACCTTGAACAGGGAGAGCTCGACGAGCGGGGACCCGTCCCGCTCGGCCTTCCGCTTCTCGTACGCCACCAGTCCGCAGAAGACGCCCACCGAACCGGACATCGACACGAACCCCCAGGCGGGCCAGCCCAGTTCGTCGCCCCGGGTGAGGGGATAGAGCAGCATCAGCAGCCCGAGGGTGACCAGGGCGACGCCGACGAGGTCCAGCTTCAGGGCGCGCGGGGCCTTCGACTCGGTGATGAAACGGCTGCCGAGGATCAGGCCCGCGATGCCGACGGGCAGGTTGATCAGGAAGATCGGGCGCCATTCGAGACCGAAGAGGTTCCACTCGGTGAGCAGTGCGCCGAGCAGCGGTCCGGAGACGGCCCCGAGCCCGACGATCGCGCCGAACAGCCCGAAGACCTTGCCGCGTTCGTGCGCCGGGAAGGTGGCGTGCACGATCGACAGCACCTGCGGCACCATCATCGCGGCCATCCCGCCCTGGAGGATGCGCGAGGCGACCAGCATCTCCGGGTTCGCGGCGAAGCCGCACAGCGCGGAGGCGAGCGTGAAGCCACCGATCCCGAGCAGGAACAGCCGCTTGCGGCCGTAGATGTCGCCGAGCCGTCCGCCGGTGATGAGTCCGGCGGCGAAGGCGAGCGCGTAACCGGCCGTGATCCACTGGATCTGGCTGAAGGAGGCGCCCGCGTCCCGCTGGATCGAGGGGATCGCGACATTGACGATCGTGACGTCGACGAGGTCCATGAAGGCCGCGGTCATCACGATCGCGAGGGCGAACCAGCGCCGCCGGTCGGCCGTACGTGCCGGTTCCGTCGAGACGGCCGGGCTGTCCACAAGGAGTTCGGTGGAGGTCATGGCTTGAAGCTATGACCCCATTAGGTCAGATCGTGTCCTAGTTCTACGGCATCCTCGAACTCATGACGACGGACACCCCGGCCCGGCTCCTCCAGCTCCTCTCCCTCCTCCAGACGCCCCGCGAGTGGCCCGGCGGCGAGCTGGCCGACCGGCTCGGGGTCTCCCGCCGCACGGTCCGGCGGGACATCGACCGGCTCCGCGAACTGGGCTACCCGGTACAGGCGACCCTGGGCGCCGACGGCGGCTACCGGCTGGTCGCGGGCAAGGCGATGCCGCCGCTGGTCCTCGACGACGAGGAGGCGGTGGCCATCGCGGTCGGCCTGCGGGCGGGCGCCGGGCACGCGGTCGAGGGCGTCGACGAGGCGTCCGTACGGGCGCTGGCGAAGCTGGAGCAGGTGCTCCCCTCTCGGCTACGGCATCGCGTCGCCACCCTCCAGGCCGCCACGACCGCGCTGACCAGTGGCGACGGGGCGAGCATCGCGCCCGAGACGCTGACCGTGATGGCCTCGACGGTGGCCGGCCACGAGCGGCTGCGGTTCGCCTACCGCGCGAAGGACGGCACCGAGTCGCGCCGCGTGACGGAGCCGTACCGCCTCGTCTCGACCGGGCGGCGCTGGTACCTGGTGGCCTACGACCTCGACCGCGAGGACTGGCGGACGTTCCGGGTCGACCGGGTGAGCGAGCCGTTCGCGACGGGGGCGCGGTTCGCGCCGCGCGAGCTGCCGACGGGGAGTGCGGCGGAGTATCTGCGGCAGTCGATGTACCGGCAGCAGCGGGCCTACGAGTACACCGTGACCTTCGCCGCGCCGGCCGACGTGGTCGCCGCGCGCGTCCCGGCCTGGATGGGCACACCCGAGCCGCTCGACGCGCACAGTTGCCGTCTGCGGGCCACGACCGGCGACGAGGTGCGCTGGCTGGCCGCCCGGCTGGCCCTGCTGGAGTTCGAGTTCACGGTCCAGGAACCGGCGGAACTGGTGCGCTGCGTACGGGAGTTGGGGGAACGGCTGAGCAGGGCGGCGGGGGGCGGACCGGTGTTGGGGGAACGGCGTGAGTAGGGCGGTCGCACGCCACCCCGTCGCGCCTCACCCCACTCCACTGGGGCTCACCCCACCCCCCGAGCCGCCCCGATGTCCCCCCAGGGAAAGTCCCGCAGCGCCCGCAGGTTCCGCAGTGCCGACTCCGCCGGGCCGGCGAGCGTGCCCGGGTGTTCCTTTCCGGTGGCCCAGCCCTCGACCGCCGTGCGTACGGCGGCGCTCGCGACGGCGGCGGCGAAGCGCAGTTCCGGGGAGGTCGCGCTCGGGGCGCCGGCGGCGAGGGCGGGGTCGGCGAAGGCGGGGTCGCCGTGGGTGACACGTTCCAACAGGACCTCGCCCAGGGTCCGTTCCGACGCCTGGCAGACCTCCGCCCACACCTTGCGCAGGCCGGGGCTGGACTCGGCCATGCCGATCAGGGTGCGCGCCCAGGTCCACGAGTGTGTGGAGACGCCCACCCCGGGGGTGAGCGTGTGGCGCACGCCGTGTTCCAGGGCCTCCGGCACCGAGAGTGCGGGCGGGGCCGCGCGTACCGCGTCCGCCCAGCGTTGGGCGCCGGCCGCGTAGAGCGGGGCGACGGCCTCTTCCTTGGTGGCGAAGTAGCGGTAGAAGGTGCGCGGGGCGATACCGGCACGCTGGGCGATGTCCTCGGCGCGGGTGGCTCGTAGCCCGTGTCTGGCGAAGAGTCCGGCCGCCGCCCTGGCGATCTCCATCCGGGTCTCGGCCTTGCGCCGCTCGGTCAGCGAGAGCGGTGCGGAGGGGGAGACGGGACGGGAATCCGGGGCTGGGGTGGGGCTGCTCACACCGGCAGGCTATGCCGCTGTGGCACAATCTGCCATTCGGCGGGCCACCCCGGGGTTCAGGTACGGGGTGCCCCGCCATCCCACCATGTCCGCGGCTTCTCCGCCTCGCCCGCGCGTGAAAAAAGAGCCGGGCCCCGACGCCTGGGGGGACAGGCGCCGAAGCCCGGCTCGGGAGAGTCCCGGCGCCGGGGGGGGGGGATTTGCGTCGGGACTTGGCTCAGTGGGTCGCGGGGCAACGCCCGTATCCCCAACTCCTGGGCCCTGAAGTCTTGTTCCCCGGGCCTCGCGGATTGAAGCGGCGTTGCGCGGCCATGTTTGCGCGGTCTCCCGCCACCCGGCGTACGCGGCCGGGCGCGCACCCTGAGTCGTACGCGCCCCCGGGGCCGCGGAGGCCGCCGGGGTTGTCGAGCCGTCGGACCCTCCGGCGCCCCCGCCGGAGGGTCCGACGCTTACGCCGCCGCGTCGAAACCGGTCTGGCTGGCCAGCTTCTTCAGTTCCAGCAGGGCGTGCTTCTCGATCTGCCGGATGCGCTCGCGCGTGAGGCCGTGCTCCTTGCCGACCTCGGTGAGCGTGCGCTCCCGGCCGTCCTCCATGCCGTACCGCATCTTGATGATGGAGGCGGTGCGCTGGTCGAGGCGGCCGATCAGGTCGTCCAGTTCCTCGCTGCGCAGCAGGGTCATCACGGACTGCTCGGGCGAGACCGCGGAGGTGTCCTCCAGGAGGTCACCGAACTGGGTGTCGCCGTCGTCGTCCACCGACATGTTCAGGGAGACCGGGTCGCGCGCCCAGTCCAGGACGTTCGTCACCCGCTCCGGGGTGGTGTCCAGCTCGGCGGCGATCTCCGCGTGCTCGGGCTCGCGGCCGTTCTTCCGGTTGAACTCGCGCTGCACGCGCCGGATCCGGCCCAGCTCCTCCACCAGGTGGACGGGGAGCCGGATGGTCCGGGACTGGTCGGCGATCGAGCGGGTGATGGCCTGACGGATCCACCAGGTCGCGTACGTCGAGAACTTGAAGCCCTTGCGGTAGTCGAACTTCTCGACCGCGCGGACCAGGCCCGCGTTGCCCTCCTGGATCAGGTCGAGCAGGGGCAGGCCGCTACGGGGGTAACGGCGGGCCACGGCCACGACCAGGCGGAGGTTGGACCGGATGAAGACGTCCTTGGCACGCTCGCTCTCGGCGACCAGGGCCTCCAGCTCTTCGCGGGTGGCGTCCGCCTGGGACTCCTCCTCGCCGTCGAGGACCTGGCGCGCGAACACGCCCGCTTCGATGGTCTGTGAAAGCTCGACTTCCTTGGCGGCGTCGAGCAGCGGTGTGCGCGCGATTTCGTCGAGATACATGCCGACCAGGTCGCGGTCGGCGATCTCGCCGCCATGGGCGCGAACACTGCGTGCCACGCCGGAGGTCTCGCCGGAGGCGGACTTACGACGGGCGACGGCACGGGTTGCCATGCGTGCTCCCTTGCGATGGTGGGTCAGCAGGTGTTCGTCGGATGCTCGGGCACTGTCTTCTTCGTGACTCTTCTCGTGTGCCCTGCATCTGATGGAAACAACGACTGGAATCCGGACAGAATTCCCGACCCACTCCCCTATTTTTCTGATCTTGCAGTACCCTGTCCGGCCACAAGGGAGGCATGATGCCGTCGGAACGTACAGAGGTGCAGGTCAGGCCGGGAGTCGAGGACGACCTCGATGCCCTCACCGACATCTACAACCACTACGTACGCGAGACCCCGATCACCTTCGACACCGCCGCCTTCACGCCGGAGGAGCGCCGTCCTTGGCTGCTCTCCCACCCTGAAGACGGCCCATACCGGTTGAAGGTTGCCGTGGACGGGACCTTCCCAGGAAACTCACAGCGAATCCTCGGCTACGCCACATCCAGCCCTTACCGGGCGAAGCCCGCCTACTCGACCTCGGTCGAGGTCACGGTCTACCTCGCCCCGGGCGCCGGCGGGCGCGGTATCGGAACGCTGCTCTACAAGGCCCTGTTCGCGGATCTGGCGACCGAGGACGTGCACCGGGCGTACGCGGGCATCGCACAGCCCAACGAAGCGTCCACGCGGCTGCATGAACGCTTCGGTTTCCGGCCGGTGGGCACCTACCGGGAGGTGGGCCGCAAGTTCGGCCGCTACTGGGATGTCGCCTGGTACGAGAAGGAGTTGTAGCCCCGCGGGGCGCTCAGCCGAACTGCACCGACCGCTTCGCCATCCCCATCCAGAACCCGTCGATCACCGAGTGCTGCGCGTCCAGTTCGCCGGCGGCCTCCGCCGCGCCCATGGTGACGAACAGCGGGGCGAAGTGCTCGGTGCGCGGGTGGGCGTAGCGCCCGGCCGGTGCCTTGTGGAGGAAGTCGAGCAGGCCGTCCCAGTCCCGGGCCTCCAGCGCGCGCCTGCCCCAGTCGTCGAACTCGGAGGACCAGGTGGGCACTCCGCCGCCGGTGTGGCGCAGGGCGGCCAGGTTGTGGGTGAAGAAGCCGGAGCCGACGATCAGGACGCCCTCGTCGCGCAGGGGTGCCAGCTTGCGGCCGATCTCCATCAGCTTCACCGGGTCGAGGGTCGGCATCGACACCTGGAGGACGGGGATGTCGGCGGCCGGGAACATCTCGACGAGCGGGACGTACGCCCCGTGGTCGAGGCCGCGGTCGGGGACGTCCTGCACGGGGATGCCCGGGGCGCGCAGCAACTTCCGTACGGACTCGGCGAGTTCGGGTGCACCCGGGGCGTCGTAGCGGACCTGGTAGTAGTGCTCGGGGAAGCCCCAGAAGTCGTAGACCAGGGGGACCGGGTCGGTGGCGCCGAGGGCGAGGGGGGCCTCCTCCCAGTGGGCGGAGACCATGAGGATCGCCTTGGGGCGGGGGAGGTCTGCGGACCAGGCGGCGAGTTCGCCGGGCCAGATCGGGTCGTCCGCGAGGGGCGGCGCGCCGTGGCTGAGATAGAGGGCGGGCATGCGCTCCGGTGCGGCGGTGGACATGACGGTCACTCCCCATGCTTGAACTCTCAAATTCCCTGTAGCGCAGCTTACGCCCCGTTTGTTTAACTTTCAAGGAGGGCTCTCGTACAGTGGGGGGCATGAACACGGCACCCGCACCCGCTGAAGAAGCGGTCTCCGCTGACGAACCCCGCTGGCTCACCGCCGAGGAGCAGCGTGTCTGGCGCTTCTACATGCACGCCAGCACCCTCCTGGAGGACCATCTGGACCGCCAGCTCCAGCGGGACGCGGGCATGCCGCACATCTACTACGGCCTCCTCGTGCAGCTCGCCGAGGCGCCGGGCCGCCGGCTGCGGATGACCGAGCTGGCCATGAACGCGAAGATCACCCGCTCCCGGCTCTCGCACGCGATCGCGCGGCTGGAGAAGAACGGGTGGGTGCGCCGCGAGGACTGCCCCTCCGACAAGCGCGGCCAGTTCGCGGTGCTGACCGACGCGGGGTACGAGGTGCTCAGCCGTACCGCGCCGGGTCATGTGACCGCCGTACGGCAGGCGTTGTTCGAGCGGCTGAGCCCGGAACAGCAGAAGTCCCTCGGCGAGATCATGGAGATCGTCGCCGAGGGACTTCAGCCCGACGAGGCGGGCGCGGATCTGCCCTGGCTCCGCTGAGCCGCTCAACTCGGCGGAGGGCCAGGGCAGTTCCTGGGAGTCGTACGTACGGGGCGTCCCCTTCCCCGTACGTACGGATGGTGCGAAGGGGGTACGACCGGGTCGGGCGTCGTCAGTGGGCGACGACCGGGACCTTGAACTCGTCCTCGACTCCGTCACCGGAGGCGACCGGGTCGGAACCCTGCTTGCCCGCGTTGACGAGGACCGAGACGATGACCGCGGCCGTCACCAGCATGCCGACGGCGAACCAGATGGCGTTGGTGTAGCCGTGCACCTGGCCCTGCAGCGCGACGAGCTGCTGCTGGGTTTTGGAGGTACCCGCGCCGGCGATGTGGTCCTTGATGTACGCGGTCGTCGCGGAGGCGGCGATCGTGTTCAGCAGGGCCGTACCGATGGCGCCGCCCACCTGCTGCGAGGTGTTGACCATCGCGGAGGCGACGCCCGCGTCCCGGGGCTCGACGCCCAGGGTGGCCAGCGACATGGCGGGCATGAACGCCGTACCCATGCCGAGGCCGAGCAGCAGCATCGCGGGCAGGATGATCGAGGCGTAGGACGAGCCGATCTCCAGCTGCGTCATCAGGAGCATGCCGACCGCGGCGACCAGGAAGCCGGGGCCCATGAGCAGGCGGGCCGGCAGGCGGGTCATCAGGCGGGTGCCGATCTGGGTCGAGCCGACCATCATGCCGACGATCATCGGCATGAAGGCGAAGCCGGTCTTGATCGGCGAGAAGCCCTTCACGACCTGCAGGTAGTAGGTGAGGAAGAGGAACGTGCCGAACATCGCGATGATGGCGATGCCGAGCGAGAGGTAGATACCGCCGCGGTTGCGGTCGGTGATCACACGCAGGGGCAGCAGCGGGGCCTTGACCCTGGACTCGACGATCACGAACGAGACCAGCAGGACCGCGGAAGCGATGAACAGCGCGATGGTCGAGGAGTCGCCCCAGCCGTCGGACTCGGCGCGGGTGAAGCCGTAGACGAGCGAGACCAGGCCGAGGGTGGAGAGCAGGACACCCGGGATGTCGAGCGGGTTGCGGTTGCGGCCGCCCTCCGGCTCACGGATGACGAAGTACGCGCCGAGCGCGGCGACGATCGCGAACGGGATGTTCACGAAGAACGTCCAGCGCCAGTCGAGGTACTCGGTCAGCACACCGCCGAGGATGAAGCCGACGGCGCCGCCGCCACCGGCGATCGCACCGTAGATGCCGAACGCCTTGGCACGCTCCTTGGCGTCCGTGAACATCACGGCGAGCAGGGAGAGCGCGGCGGGCGCGAGCAGTGCGCCGAAGGCGCCCTGGAGGGCACGGGCGCCGAACATCATGGCGCCGGTGGTGGCCACGCCACCGAGGGCGGACGCGGCGGCGAAGCCGGTCAGACCGACGACGAAGGCGCGCTTGCGGCCCCACAGGTCGGCTATACGGCCGCCGAAGAGCAGCAGACCGCCGAAGGCGAGGGCGTAGGCCGTGACGACCCACTGCCGGTTGCCGTCGGAGATGCCCAGGTCGGTCTGGGCGGACGGGAGGGCGATGTTCACGATGGTGGCGTCGAGCACGACCATCAGCTGGGCGAGCGCGATGAACGCGAGCGCCTTCCAGCGGTTGGAATGGGCTTCGTGCTCGGCGGCCTCGGAGGCCTTGTCGAGAGCGCCGGAGGCGCTTCGAGCTGTTTCAGACATGGTGGTACCCACTTCGGGACTTCGTGACGGAAAAATACGGAAGAAGGACGTGAAACGTCGAAGAACGTGATCGGGGACGCTTGTTGTTGAGACAGGCGTGACGCTCGGAACTAATCGGCGCCGAACTGATCGGTCAGGGCTGCCGGAGATCCTCCATGGTCGCGGCGGTACCGGGCAGGACCGAGCGGGCCGGGGCCCGCAGTCCGTCCAGGAACAGCTGCAGGTGTCGGTGTACGAAGCGGTCGGCGCTGAGGCAACCGGTGCCGGCCGGGGGCCTGCTGAGCTGGGCCACGGCGACCATCACATCGCCGACACCCACGTCCGGGCGGAGCTGTCCGGACCGCCGGGCGCGGTCCATGACCTCGTCGATGAGCTGCTCGACCCGCTCCCGCGCGGCTTCCAGATCCGGGTGGAACTGGTCGAACGTGCTGGAGATCATCGGGCACAGCGCGCTGATCCGTTCGTCGGCGGACACGTGCACGAAGCGCTCCAGAGCGGCGAAGGCGTCGCCGGTCTCGGTGAGCGCCTGTTCGGCGGCCTCCGACGTACGGTCCATGACCGAGACGACCACCTCGCGAACGAGAGCGTCACGGTCGGGGAAGTTGCGGTAGAGCGTGGCGTTGCCGACGCCGGCCCGGCGGGCGATCTCGTCGAGCGGCACATCGGGGCCGAACTCGGTGAACATCTCGCGGGCGGCGGTGACGATCCGCTCCCGGTTGCGCAAAGCGTCGGCACGCGGCCGGGGCACCTTTCGCTGTACGGGGGTCGCGGTCGTCACGGCTGCTCCTGAGGCTCTGAGGGTCTTGGACTGCTGACGCGATCCGGGGACCCACTCCCCGTTTCGCTCGGACACATGGCTAAACGGGGAAACGCTCCCCGGTTATTTCCCACTCAGTGGGACATTTCATGTGACCTGGGTCACACTCCATTGGGCCCCTGTTCGGACCCCTTTTCCCGCACGACCACACGGTCGGTCTCCTCCAGCGCGCGCCCTCGCACCGCACGACACAGGGTGATCGAAAGGGTGCAGCCGGAGACCGGCGGCTGCCGTGGCGCGAAGGGTCTCCCTGCATGCAGCCCAGCCGTCGGATACGCCCGCGCCGCGTGGCAGCCCTCGCGTCCGTGACCGTCCTGACCCTCGCGGTCAGCACCTCGGCCGGCACCGGACGCCTCACCCCGGGCGCCACGACGGCGGCGGGCCCGATCGCGCTCGCCCGCACCTCCACACTCGGCGCCTGCATGATCAACGGCCCCCTCGACACCGAGATGTCCGAGGGCATCCCCACCCCGGGCGGCTACTCCCGCTCCACCGGCACGGTCCACGCCCTGACCCTGATGGTCGACTTCTCCGACGCCCCCGGCCAGGGCACCGCCATGGACCGCTACCACGAGTTCTTCCCCCAGACCCAGGAGTGGTTCCGCACCAGCTCCTACGGCCGCCTCGACTACCGCCCCGAGACCCCGGTCACCCACTGGCTCCGCATGCCCAAGCCCTTCAAGTCCTACGGCATAGAACGCGGCGCGCCCTTCGACCCCGGGTACCGGCAGCTCGTCCAGGACATCGTGGCCGCGGCCGACCCGACCGTGGACTTCCGGTCGTACGACCTCCTGAACGTCCTGGTCACCCCGAACGCGGGCCCCTCCGCGCTGGACACGGTCCTCTCGGTGACGTTCGCCGGGAACACCGAGGCCCCGGTCGCGGACGGCGTTCCCGTCTCCAACGCCTCCTTCGTCTACTCCCGCCAGGACGACGGCTCCGGCTCCTACGCCCGCACCGGCTACCGCGTCCTCCCCCACGAGAACGGCCATGTCTTCGGCCTGCCCGACCTCTACACCCAGGAGGGCGGGGGCGCGGTCGGCCACTGGGACATCATGAGCGAGGACTGGGGCGCCGACAACGACCTCCTGGGCTGGCACAAGTGGAAACTCGGCTGGCTCGACCCGTCCCAGGTCAACTGCGCGATGACCGGCGGCACTTCGGAGTACACGCTGACTCCGCTGGAACGCCCCGGCGGCGACGGCACCCGCCTGGTCTTCGTCCCGCTCTCCCGCCGGACGGGCTACGCCCTGGAACTGCGCACCCACGAGGGCAACGACGAGGCGGTGTGCCGCCCCGGTGTCCTCATCTACAAGGTGGAGGCGGACGTCGACACGGGGATGGGCCCGGTGAAGGTGTACGACGCGCACCGGGACAGCGGGGGCTGCACTCGGAGTCCCAATGTGCATGCGGAGTTGTCGGATGCGCCGTTCACTGCGGGGGAATCGTTCAACGATCCTCGCAGGGGGGTTCGGGTCGCGGTGACGGGGGCCGACGCGGCGGGGAACTATCGGGTGACGGTCACGCGGACGCGGTAGGGGTGACGGTGCTCAGGGGATGGAGCACCGCTCTCCTGAAGCGGGTGTCGCAGGCTCGACGGTGACCGCACCGGGCGCGGGCTTACCGTAGGGCTGCCGAGATCGCCGTACCGGAGAGCCGATGCCCGCTGAGACCACGTTGGACGACCGTGCCGGAGCCGTGCCCGTCGAGGCGGTCGCCCCGCTGATCCGCGGGATCGCCGTGGTGCGTCAACTCACCGACGCGGGCGGCACGTTGAGCCTCAGCGCGCTGGAACGGGCCACCGGCCTGGCCCGTTCCACGGTCGACCGGATCACCGCGACGCTCGCCCGCATGGGATACGTCCGTCTCGACGGCCGGGACACGGTTCTCACCCCTCGGATCATGGAACTGGGCAACGCCTACCTGGCCGCCCTGCGGCTGCCGGCCGTCCTCGACGCCCGCGCGGACGCCGTCGCCGACGAGCTCGACGAGTCGGTGTCCCTCGCCGTCGCCGACCGGGACGGCATCCGCTTCATCCACCAGGCGACCCGCCGCCGCGCGATGTCCCTGAGCTTCCGCATCGGCGACCTGCTGCCGGCCGAACGCACCGCGCCGGGACCGCTGTTCGCGACCGAGTGGACCGACCGCGACTGGGCGCGCTGGCGCGAGCGCCGGACGGCGGACCCGGAGGACCGGGGCTTCCCGGCCGTACCCCCGCGTTCGCCGTCGTCACCCGGCCCCGACTTCGAACGCGCGGTGGCCCTGGCCCGCGAGAACGGCTGGGCACTGGACGACCAGCTCATCGAACCGGGCCTGGTCGCGGTGTCCGTACCGGTCCGCGATCCCCGTACCGGCACGATCGCGTGCGTGGCCAGCATCGTGAGCCACACCAGCCGGCATACGGCGGCGGAGTTGCGGAACACGTTGCTGCCGCGGCTGCGGGCGGCGGTCGAGGCGATGGAGGAGGACCTGCGCACCGCGCCCCGGCCGGACCCGGTGGCCGCGCCCTCGGGCCTGGCGACCTGGACGGGCGCGTCCAAGCAGGAACTGGGCCGGGAGTTCGTCGAGTCCCTGGCCCGCGGACTGACGGTCCTGACGGCCTTCGGCGAGGGCCGCGCCGAACTGACCCTCACGGAGGTCGCCCAGGCGACGGGCCTGGCCCGGGCCACCGCCCGCCGCGCGCTCATCACCTACGAACACCTGGGCCTGGTCGCCGCGTCCGGCGACCGCCGCTTCACCCTGACACCCCGGGTGCTGTCGCTGGGCTTCCCCCCGCTCTCCCGCACCACCCTGCCGTCCCTCGCGACCCCGCACCTGACCGCCCTGGCCGCCCGCATCCACGAGTCGGCGTCCCTGGCGATCCTCGTGGGCGGCGACATCCAGTACACGGCCCGGGTCGCCACCAGCAGCGTGATGAGCGTGAACATCGCGGTCGGCACCCGTTTCCCGGCGTACGCGACGGCACTGGGCCGCGTGCTGCTGTCCGACGCGCCGCCGGCGACCGTACGGGATGCCCTGGTGGCCCCACGTCCCCTGACCCCGCACACGCTGACCGATCCCGAGGCGCTGTCGGCCGCCCTGGAACGGGTCCGGACCCTGGGGTACGCCCTGGTCGACGAGGAGTTGGAGGTGGGCCTGCGCTCACTCGCCGTCCCGGTCCGCGACCGCACCGGCCGGGTGGTCGCCGCGCTGAACACGGCGACCCATGTGGCACGCCGGCCGGCCGAGGAGTACGTCGGGGCGGTGCTGCCCGAACTGCTGGAGACGGCGGGGCGGATCGAGGCGGATCTGCGGGTGGCGGGGCGGTTCACTCGGGTGGCGGGGTCGTGACCCCTCCGGGGGACTCGCGTGACGGCTACGCCCCGGCGGCCGGTTCCCGCAGACCGCGCAGCCGCACCACCCACACCACGATCGCGGCCAGGGTGATCGAGACGACCGCCGTGGCCATCCCGGCGCGGATGCCGGCGGACACCGTGACGGCGCTCGCGACCAGGGCGCCGAGCGGGACGCCCAGGCCGGAGGAGAGCATGCGGCGGGTGGTGTTGACCCGGCCCTGGAGCTCGGCCGGAGTCACCTCCTGGGAGTAGGTCATCGTGTTCACCAGCACGACCAGATAGGCGGTTCCCCAGGCCGCCAGCGCGACCAGCGCGATCCGCCGGTCGGTGGAGCACACGACCACCAGTCCGAGCAGCGCGCCGGCCGGCAGCACCAGGAGGAGCAGCGGGAAGGCGTCGTAGCGGCGCCGCAGTCGGGGCAGCAGCAGGGAGCCGCCGATGCCGCCGGCGCTCCACGCCATGTAGAGGAGGCCGATACGGCCGTCGGTGCCGTGGATGCCGAGGACGCGGTCGGCGAAGACGACGAGCTGGCCGACGATGGCTCCGCCGGAGAACGACTGGAGGGTGCCGACCACGGTCATGACCCGCAGCGTCGGATGCCCGGCCAGGAAGCGCAGCCCCTCTCCGACGGACTCCCGGCACCCCGGCCGCGGACCCGAGGAACTGGCAGTGCGGGCAGGTGAGTTGGCGACCGCCCGGAGGAACAGCGCGGAGCCGGCGAAGCTCAGGGCGTCGAGCGTGAGCGTGCCCACGGGGTGGACGAGGGCGATGAGGACGCCCGCGACGCCGTTGCCGATGATGCGGACGACGGTCTCGGCGCCGTAGAGCGCGCTGTTGGCGTCGGGGAGCCTGTCCTTGCCGACGAGGGCGGGGACGAAGCCGTAGCCGCCCGCGTCGAAGAAGAGGGAGAGGGTGGAGGAGAGGAACGCGACCGCGACGACGTGTCCGACCGTGAGCGCGCCCAGGGCCTGGGCGAGTGGGACGGAGCCCAGGCACAGGGCGCTGAGGCAGTCGGTGACGATCATCAGGGTGCGCCGGTCCACGCGGTCGGCGACCGCGCCCGCGATCAGCCCGAACACGAGGTAGGGCAGCGTCCCGGCCGCCGCGACCAGGGACACCAGCAGCGGCGACCCGCTCTGCTGGAACACCAGGACGGGCAGCGCGACGGTGGTGACGGCGGACCCGAGACCGGACACGGCACGGGAGAGCCAGAAGTTCCGGAAGCCTGGGCTCCGCCGGAGGGGCGGGACATGAGGGACGGGCAGAGCGGTGTCTGTCATCTGTCGAACTCCATGACGAAGGACCGGCGGGCGCGGTGAGTGGCCCGTCGGTGCGGAGTGCTGCTGGGGTGACATCAAAAAGGGTCGACACCCGGTCCGGTTGTTCGATGACCGGAGGTGTCGACCCGAAGGAATGAGCTGGGGGATTTTAGCAGGGACGGGCGGCCCGGCGCCCTGAAGCACCACCGGTTGCCCCCGCCGGCCGCCACGGCTCAATGGCAGCTCCAATAATTCCTCAGCATAGAGGAAGCAGAAAAGCCTCCACCAATAATTCGGCCAGAACCGAAACACCCCATCGATTGGATTTATTGCCGAAATACACCCGGCAGAGGATACTCCAATTCAGAGAATTCACGACCCGGCCCGGATTCCGGTTGACACGCGGCACCCCAAACCTCATGATCGGAGGTAGTGGTAATCACGAAGCCAGGGGGATGAATGTCTTCGCGTTACGATTCCGGAATCGAAGAAATCCGCACGGCTCTCTCCGGGAAGAGTTACGAACTGATTCCCGGTGACCGGGTGAAGGAACTTCTCCTGGAGCGGTCCGAAAACGCGCTGGCCGACCTGGGCGCGTTCCGCGAGAGCTGGAGCCGAATGCCGCTCGACGGCTACATGGCCGACGGTGGCCGCTACCGGCGCCGTCGCCACGCCACGCTGAGCGCACCCAGGGCGGGCGACGACTACCGGGTCGAGGACCATCAGCCGCACTACCAGACGCTGGACTACAACAACCTCAACGGCGGAATAGCCAGGCACTACAAGCCGTTCGAGGCCGAGATCCTGCGTGGCAACACCATGGACAGCCTGGTCAGGCTGGGTGCCGGCGTCTTCGGCGGCCTCGCCCCCTACTCGGGCTGGCACATCGAGGCGCACCAGTTCCGCATCGAGGTGAACGGCCAGGAGGTCGGCAGACCGACCCCCGAGGGGGTGCACCGGGACGGTGTCACTTTCGTCCTGATGGCCATGATCGGCCGCAACAACGCCATCGGCGGCGAAAGTACCATTTTCAATCTGGAGAAGTCCCCGGTGGAGAAATTCACCCTGGCCGAAACCCTTGATATCGCACTCGTCAACGACGAACGGGTTTTCCACGGCGTCTCGCCCGTCGAGCAGTTGGATCCCGAGACCCCCGCCTCACGTGACGTATTGGTGATCACCTATCGTCATAAGCCCTGACGTCGAGGGTGTGCGGGGGCGCCAAACGGCGCCCCCGCACAATTCGCGCCAATCGAGCGAGAAAACAGGAAACGGGGAAATGGGTCAGATCATCGCCGTAGCGGTCATCACCATCCTGGCTGTCATCAGTCCGGGAGCGGACTTCGCGATGACCGTCCGAAACAGCTATCTGTATGGACGGACCGCGGGAGTTCTGGCGGCGGTGGGTATCTCTCTCGGGGTGCTCGTCCACGTCAGCTACACCATGCTCGGGGTGGGGCTGCTGGTGACACGCACTCCCGCCCTTTTCACCGCCATGAAACTGATCGGTGCCGCGTACCTGGTGTTCATCGGGTACAAGACGTTCGTCACAAAGGCCAAGGTGGACATCGACCTCTCCGACAGGGGCGGTCTGTCGAAGGCCGGGGCCCTGCGGACCGGGTTCCTGACCAACGCGCTGAACCCCAAGACCATGCTCTTCGTGCTCAGCACCTACACCCAGGTGGTCAGCGCCGACACCCCGATCGCCCAGCAGATCGGATACGGCCTGTTCATGTCCTTCGCCCATCTGGTCTGGTTCGCCCTGGCCGCGACCCTCTTCTCCAACCAGAGTCTGCGCGCCCGGCTGCTGCTGCGGCAGGCCGTGCTGAACAAGGTGATCGGCAGCGTGCTCGTCTGTCTGGGCATGGCCCTGGCGCTCACCCCGTCAGTCCAGTGAGACCGGCTCCACCCGGGGCTCGGCGATGGACCGGTAGGCGTCCGTGGACAGCGCGAGCGACCGGTCGAGCCGGGCGGCGTTGAAGTAGAACTCGGGGTGGTTCAACAGCCCGGGGTCGACGATCAGTTCCAACCGGTCGTCGAAGGAGAAGGGAAGGATGGTGCCGCTCGGCGACTTGGCGAGTTCCTCGGCGACGTCGGGCGAGGCGAAGGACGCGTAGCTGCCGCCGTAGAGGGCCTTCACCGCCGGCAGGTCGATCCGCTTGTCGCCCGGTACGACCACCAGGGCGTGGCGCTTCTCCTTCTTGCCGATCTTCACCATCACGATGATGCACTTGGCGGCCTGGTCGAGGGCGTGGCCCCGGAGGCGGCTGACCGCTTCGGTTCCACCCTCCGGGGCGTGCTCGATCACTCGGTACGCGGCCCCGTGCTCGTCGAGCAGAGCGAGCAGTTTGCCGTAGGTGCCGTCGGCGTCGTCCGCAGCCATCAGACTCTCCTGTTTCACATCGTGTGCGTGTGGGCCGAGTCGACCTTAGTGCCGGGGCCGTGGCGCCGGAACGCGATCAACCGGTAGAGCGGATCGGGGCGCGCGGTGTCCTGGTCCGGCAGGGCGGCCAGCCGTTCGCACACGCCGGCGGCCTCGCCCGCGGGTGCCCATGGGATGCGTCCCGCCCGGATCACTTCTTGCCAGGTGCGCGGGCTGCGCCCCTGGCCGGTGCCCCGGAACACCGTCTCGCCCGCGACGGTCAGTCCTTCGCCGGCCGCCCAGCCGGTCACCCGGGAGGAGTGATCGGGCACCTGGGGCGCGTACCGCAGGCGCGGTTCGGCCGTCGCGCGGGCGACATCGCTGTCCGGGACGAAGTACGCCTCGTCCTTGTCGACAGTGGTGATCAGCGTGCCGCCGGGGCGCAGCACCCTGGCCGCCTCGGTCAGCACGGGGACCGATTCCTCCAGCAGATGCAGCAGCCAGACGATGACGACGACGTCCACACTGGCGGATGCGAAGGGGAGCCGGGTCGCGTCCGCGCGTACGACACCGCCCGGTACCCGCCTGTCCGCCAACGCCAACATGGCCGGTGAACGGTCCGCTCCCAGGACCGTACGCCCGGGGCGTAGCAGTCTCCTGGTCACGATGCCCGTGCCGCAGGCGATGTCGAGGACCGAGCATCGTCCTTGTGGCAGCAGTCGTTCGAGTGCGTCGGCCGCCGCCCGCGCGCGGGGCTCACCGCCGCGCGAGGCGTCGTAGTCGCGCGCCTCACCGTCGTAGTCGATCACCGAATGTCCGTCTCGTTCAAAGGTTGCGTCCGGTCCCACTACCGTCCAGGCCCGTGGGCCGGCCGGAGCCTCGGTCATCGTGCCCACCAGGGCCTGTCCGGCGGATCATGCCGCAGACGCGGGGTCCGGCACGCCCTCCCCCACTGCCTCAGAGGCGTGGGGACCCCCAGCGGCGTTATCGTCACTCTCCCCCGGTCTCGGCTTCGCCCGATCACGAGGGTCCCATCGCTCCGCGTCGCCCGCGGCGAAGCCGCTGATGTCAACGTCTTCTCCGCCTTGCGGCCGCACCCACCGGACCCCGCTCACCGGTGCCGATCAGGAACCGTCACCGTGCTGCGACCCGATCCGCCGGACAGGCCCTGCCGGCGGTCCGCCAGCACACTGTGGCGGTTGTCGAGGTACTCGAGCAACGCGGCCCCGGAGCCGTCCAGTTCGTACAGAACTCGCATTCCCGCCCGGCGACGTTGCACCAGTCCGGCCGCCACCAGCGAGGTGAGGTGCTCGGAGACCGTACTCGGGGCGAGGCCCAGGGTCGCGGCCAGCGCCGAGGTCGTGGTGGGCGCGACGAGGCCGCGGACCACGCCGGCCCGGCTGCGGCCGAGCAGGATCTCCAGCCGGTCCCCGCGGGAAGGCACGTCGGACCGCCGGTCGGGCGGAGCCTCTCCGACGAGCACCGCGGCCCCCTTCGCCTGGTAGGACAGGGCCGCCGTACCGTCGGGTGCCGCGGTGAAGAAGGAGGCTCCGCGGCCGAACAGCAGCGGAACGATGACCAGTCGGGAAACGTCGGGCACCGTGACACGAAGGGTGCCGACGTCCAACCTCAGCAGATCGTCGCGCCACGTCAGACGGCCGTGCAGGCTGTCGAACAGCTTCTCCTGGCCCTGGGTGGCCAGGACACGGGCGCGCAGGAGGATCTCCTCCTCGGTGGCCGCCCGCAGGGGCGCGGCGAACGGGGCCAGCGCCGCCCGCCAATATTGTGGAAGGAATGCACAGAGCTCGGCGACGGCTGCCCCGGGATCGGAATGGAGCGGGGCGACTTCGACCGGTATGCCTTGCGGAAACCACTGCTCCAGTTCTGCCCTGACCCGGGTCGGTGACACTGCGCGCAACAACTCGATTTCCTCTTCCAGGTCACCCTTCGTCGAAAAGGGGACCGCAGAAAGGAACGAGGGAAGTGTCCCACCGCATGCGGAGCACAAATAAAGGAGCCAGCCCGGGACGACCATATTCGACCGGTTCAGTGAACGTCGGGCATTTTTGGCCCAGTTGACATAGGGCCAGGGGCCGAGACCTCGATGAGAGGCAAGCAGTCCGATACTGCCTAAGCTCTCCCACAGCGAACTGCTGGCGATCCGTACAGCCCCGTGCTCAGATTTCCGCAACGGAATCTCAATCACGTATACCCCCGTGGCTTGGTCCACCGACGGCGAACCCGCATCAGATACAGATTGACCGTTCCAACACCCGTTTCACAAGAGGCTGTTCGAGTATTGAGACGGAAAAAGCCGCTTCACAAAAGACGTATCAATTTCCTGTGCGGAGTCTGTAGTTCCGTTCGGCGGCGGCGGAGAGTTCCGCCGCTCGGGCCACTGCCGCCGCCACCGCCTCGGCCAGCGCACTGTCGATGCCGTGCGCGCGGAGCACGTCCAAGCCGGCGCGGGTGATGCCGCCCGGAGTGGCCAGCTCGTGCCAGACGGGCTGCCCGGTGTGCTCGGCACGGCGGATCAGCACGGCCGCGCTCTCCAGCGCGTCCGCCGCGAACAGCCTCGCCGTATGCCCCTCGACGCCGACCGCATCGGCTGCGGCGACCACCCCGGCTGCCGCTGCCGCGAGAAACGCGGCGCCACTGCCCAGGGTCGACGCGGCCATGTCCTGCTGGGCCTCCGGGACGCGCACCACCGTGCCCAGGGCCGACAGCAGCGAGGCGAGCCTTTCGCCGTCCGTTGCGGACAGCTCCGCGTCGGGCGTCAGGGCCACTGTCCCGCCGCGCCCGACCGACACCGCGTTCGTCGCCGCGCGGAGGCAGTGCACCCGTGTGCCGACGACCTCGCGCAGGCCCGCCAGGGACAGGCCCGCCACGAAGGACACGACGGCCGCGCCCTCAGCCAGCCGGGGAGCCGTCCGGGCGAGCACTGCGCGGGCCTGCTCGGGGCGCACGGTGAGCACAAGGACATCGGCCCCGTCCGCCGCCGTCCCGCTGTCGGCCGTCACCTGGCAGGAACAACGGTCCGCGAGCAGCCGCGCCTGTTCGGCTGTGCGCGTGACGGCACACAGCCGGCCGGCGGGGTGTCCCGC
Organism: Streptomyces sp. MBT53; assembly: GCF_016654115.1. Classification (GTDB taxonomy): domain Bacteria; phylum Actinomycetota; class Actinomycetes; order Streptomycetales; family Streptomycetaceae; genus Streptomyces. The sequence continues at coordinate 21,549 of NZ_JAEQAZ010000098.1, read as the reverse complement.
GGTGAGCAGCCTCATGAGCACAGCCCGCCCCAAATGACCGGCTCCGACCACGACGACCAGTGGTGCGGGGCCGCCCGGCTCCGCCCGCCCGTCGGCCCGCTCCGGCTCAGTCACGACCGCCCGTCAGCCGCAGCGCCCGCACGACGTCGACGGTCTCGGCGGGGCACGCCCGCGCGGTGTAGCCGTCGGCCATGGACGCGTCCGGGTCCTTGAGACCGTGCCCCGTGACGGTCACCACCACTCGGGTCCCTCGCTCCAGGCGGCCCGCCGTGCTCTCGGCCAACAGGCCCGCCACGCCGGCCGCCGAGGCGGGCTCCACGAACACGCCCTCCCGGCGGGCCAGCAGCCGGTAGGCGTCGAGGATCTGCTGGTCGTCGACGGCGGCGATCAGCCCCGCGGACTCGTCGCGGGCCGCGAGGGCGCCCCGCCAGGAGGCCGGGTTGCCGATCCGGATCGCGCTGGCGACCGTCTCGGGGTTCGCCACCACGGCGCCGGTGACCAGCGGGGCCGCCCCCTTGGCCTGGAAGCCCCAGAGCCTGGGCCGCCGGGTGGCGAGACCGGCCTGGGCGTATGTCCCGTAACCGCGCCAGGTCGCCGTGATGTTGCCGGCATTGCCGACGGGCAGGCAGTGGATGTCGGGGGCATCGCCGAGGGCGTCCACGATCTCGAACGCCACGGTCTGCTGCCCGGCCAGACGGTGGTCGTTGACCGAGTTGACCAGGGTGACCGGGTGATGGTCGGCGAGGTCCCTGGCGATGCGCAGGCAGTCGTCGAAGGAGCCGTCGACCTCCACGATCTCGGCGCCGTACCGTACGGCTTGGGCCAGCTTGCCCAGGGCGACACGGCCCCTGGGGATCAGCACCGCGGCGCTCAGCCCGGCCCGCGCCGCGTACGCCGCGGCCGAAGCGCTGGTGTTGCCCGTCGAGGCGCACACCACGACCCGCGCCCCCGACTCGGCCGCCTTGCTGACCGCTACGGTCATGCCGCGGTCCTTGAACGATCCGGTGGGGTTGGCGCCCTCCACCTTCAGCCAGATCTCGCACCCGGTGAGACCGGACAGGTGATCGGCCCGCAGCAGCGGTGTGCCACCCTCGTGCAGGGTGACCACCGGGGTGTCCGGGGTCACCGGAAGCCAGGCGCGGTAGCGGTCGATGAGTCCCTGCGTGCCCGGCACGGCCGCCCCGGTCGCACCCGGTACCTGATTCGTCATCCCACGCTCTCCTCGATGCCGGGGGCACGTGTGGCCGCGAACGGGCCCTGTACCACGTGGTGCCAGGCCGCGGCGAAGACGCTGTCCGCGTCCTCCGCGGCGTCCAGCACGGTGAACTCGCCGTTGCGGTACTCCTCCAGATCCCGGTAGGCGGCGGCGAATCGCCGCAGGAATCCCAGGGAGTTGTCGTCGGTGCCGCGCTCCCGTACCCGGCGCAGCGCCTCCTCGGGCGGCAGGTGCAGCAGCAGCACCAGGTCGGGGCGCGGCAGCAGGCCGTACAGCCGACGCAGCCGGTCGAGGTTGCGGGTGCCGGAGACGGCGGCCAGCGCCAGGTGGGTGTAGAAGTAGCGGTCCAGGACGAGGATGTGGTCCGGGCGTTCCATGTCCTCGCCGAGGTCGAGCATGTCCCGCCACTTCAGGACGGACGCGAGGAACTGGGCCTCGTCCCGGCCGAGGAGTTCGAACCGGTCGGCCAGGCCCTGCTCACGGGCGATGGCGTCCAGGGTGTCGCGCACCGGCGCCAGGTTCTTGTTGGGGTACCAGGCCGCCGAACGGCCCCCGAGCCGCAGGGTGTCGGCGATGCGCCGGCCAAGGGTGCTCTTGCCCGAGCCGTCGACGCCCTCGACCACGATCACCGTGGCCCGCTTGTCGATCAGCGGCACGGCCGCCTCCGTCGCCCGCGTCACGCCGGCACCTCGCGCAGCAGGCCCGTCTCCAGACAGCCGACGAGTTCCCCGCGCACCTCGTTCAGCTCAACCCCGGCCAGGCGCAGCAGCTCGCCCAGCGGCCTCTCGCCGTTCACGGCCCGAAGGAACGTCAGCCACGGCTCCTCGTCCACGACGTACTCGACGGCACCGTCGACGGCGACGTACCACGGTCCCTCGGGCTCGGCGCCGGACAGCAGCAGCACGCCCGGCGCGAGTACGGGCACGAAGCCGTCCGTGAACTCCGGTGCGATGCCCAGGCGTTCCTCCAGCCGGGTCCGGCCGCCCTCCCAGTCGTCCACTGGCAGGGCCGTCGGGGCCGGGCCCGCGGGCACGGACACCAGCGGGGGCGGCACATCGGCGGCCAGGCTCGCCATCAGCCCGAGGTTGACCAGACGCAGCACGAACTGCACGTCGATGGTCGGCCGTTCGGACAGGTCGGCCACGGCGGCCCGCAGCCCGTCCGCGTCGAGGTGGCGACGTGCCTCCTCGGTGGCGAGGGCCTCGTCGAGGAGCGCCCCCTTGTCCTGGGCGAGCATCAGGCTGAAGACGCGGAAGGTGTGCATGTCGCCGGAGCCGTAGAAGAAGGGGACCTTCTCCCGCTGGACGATGTTCGACGGCAGCAGGTCTCCGACGCTCTCCCGCAGGATCTGCTTGTTCCACAGCAGCCGCTCGCGGCGCCCGGCGGGGATGGAGCCCGACAGCTCCACGAGCCGATGGTCCAGGAACGGCACCCGGGCCTCGATGCCGCTGCCCGCGGCCGTACGGTCCTCGTGCCAGCAGTTGTACTGCTGGATCTTGCGGTACTCCCGCACCAGGTAGTCGGCGTAGTGGTCGTGCTCGCCCGTCCCCCAGCCGTCGGGAAGGGCCTCCCCCACCGCGCCCGCCCGCAGCAGGGGCCGTCCGGCGCGCTCCCACCAGGGGGCGAGGTCGGGCCGGTCCAGGAGGGCTCCGCGCAGCGCCATGTCGCCGAGGTGTGCCTGGAAGTCCTGCCAGGTGCCCCCGCCGGCCAGGTCCGGGGAGTACCCGCCGTTGAACTCGTCGCTGGCGGAGCCCAGCAGCATGCCCCGCAGGTCCGGGCGGGCCAGCTTGGCGTAGCGGTGCAGCTCGTGCTTGTAGAACTGCTCGGGCCCGCACTCGGGGGTCTCGGTGAGCCAGACCAGTCGCCGCCATTCGGCCGGGTCCGGGATCCGGTCGGCGTCGAACAGCACCTGATGGTTGGGCAGGCCGAGGAACCGGGCGACCTGGGCGGCGTGTTCGGCGTCACCGTTGCTGTAGGTGGCACCGCTGAGCACGGTGAAGGTGTGCAGCTGTCCGGTGTGCCGGGCGGCCAGGGCGGCCACGGAGGCGGAGTCGACGCCGCCGGACAGGAACAGGCCCAGCTCGGTGTCGGCGGTGGCGCACTCGGCGACCGACTCGGCGAGCAGCCGGCCGTACTCCTCGACCAGTTCGTCGTCGGAGGCGGACAGCTCGGGTGTCTCGCCGGGGAAGTCCCAGTAGCGGTGCGTGGTGGTGGTGCCGTTGGACAGGTCGATACGGACGACGCAGCCGGCGGGCACCAGATGGATGTCCTGGAACCAGCTCACCGGCTGCGGCGCGGCCAGGTGCGGTGCCGCGGTCATCGCCGGATGGGCGAGCGCCGTCGCCCAGTCGAGGCTGCGGGGCGTGTCCGCGTCGGCGAACAGGGTCTTGATCTCGGAACCGAAGACGATGCGTTCGGCCGTGCGGTGGTAGTAGAGCGGCTTCACGCCGAACCGGTCGCGGGCCAGCACCAGTTGATCGGCCCTGCGGTCCCAGAGCACCACGGCGTACATGCCGCGCACGGAGTCCAGGAAGTCCTTGCCGTGCCGCTGGTACAGGGGCAGCAGCACCTCGCAGTCGGAAGCGGTGCGCACGCTGCCCGCGGGCAGCCGGGCGGTCAGTTCGCGGTGGTTGTACACCTCGCCGTTCGCGATGAGTACGAGCGAGCCGTCCGCGCTGGTCAGCGGCTGGTTCCCATTGTCCGGTCCGACCAGGGACAGCCGGGTGAAGGCGAGGCCCACCGGGCCCTGGCGCAGGATGTCACGGTCGTCCGGACCGCGATGCGAGATGACGTCGGCCATGCGCGCCAGCAGGGCGTCCGCGTCGGGCGTCAACTGCGAACCGTCGATGCGTGCCAGTCCGGCCAGGCCGCACATGGACTACCTCTCTTCGCTTCCATAGGGTGGCGGGCGGGGGTGCCCGGAAGCTCCGGTACCGGGCACCCCCCTTGATTCCCTTCGCCCGGATCAGGCGTTGGTACGCAGGATGTTGCTGGCGTCGACCGGCTTCACGGCCGGCTTGTTGTACTTACGCATATCGATCACCTCCTTCCGTGCGGCTCCCGGTGGGAGCCGTTGCTTTGACCGGACCAGGGGCCGGTCGGTCTCAGATCGTCTCCAGCGCGCCGCTGGCGCGGCCCGCCCGCTCGAACACACGGAGCAGGAGGGCGGCCAGCGCGGCGAACCCGAGACAGAGGGCGGCCTCCGCGGCGAGCGGGCCGACGACGGCGCCGCCGGAGGTCGCCGCTCGCGCGGCTTCGGCCGCGTGGGTCACCGGGACGAACCGGCCGAGCGTGCGCAGCCAGAAGGGCAGCGCCGTGCTCGGCACGTTGACCCCGGTGAGGATCAACAGCAGGGCGTACGCGATGTTGGACACCATCCAGATGTCCACCAACCGCAGTCCGAGGGCGCCCAGCGTCAGTCCGAGGAAGGCGCAGGACAGGGCCGCGAGCAGCACGGCCGCGAGGATTCCGGGCAGGGCCGACAGGGACACGTCCAGGCCGAACAGGGCCGTGCCGGCCGCCAGCGTGAACAGGGCGACGAACACCCCGTTGGCCGCGTACGGCAGTGCTCGTCCGAGGAAGAGCACGGTCCGGCTGCGCGGTGACAGCAGGATGTTGCCGAGGGTGCCGAAGCGACGCTCGTTGCCCACCGCCATCGTCCCGCCGTACACGCCTGCCTTGGACGCGGCGAGCACGGCGTTGCCGATGATGAAGAACCGGTCGTCGGCGACACCGAGCTGGCGACCGAGGTAGACGAAGAAGACCAGTTGGGTGACGGGCTCGGCCAGGAGCGTGCCGATGAACAGGGGCGGGGTCGCCCAGTTGAACAGGGCCCGGTAGGCGAGAATCCCGCCCGTGCCCACCAGCCTCAGATGCGCCCGCATGTCAGTTTCCATTCCTGCCTCCTAGGCGAGGCCGAGGGTCGCGGCGGCGCGTGCCCGTCGTTCCATCCGGGTCATGGACACCGTCCCGGCGACCAGGCACACCAGGCCGAGCCCCACCCCGACACCGAGGGACGGCCACACGGGGCCGCCCTCGGCGGCCTGCCGAACGGCCCGCGCCCCCCAGGTAGTGGGCAGGACATCGGACAGCGGTGTCGTCCAGCCGGGCAGCACGGACAGGGACACGAGCATCCCGGAGAGCATCCACACCGGGTAACTCAGCGTGTTGGCCAGGGCGTTGGCGTTGGGCAGCAGCACGAACAGCGAGGCGAGCAGCAGCCCCATCATGCCCAGGCTCGCCACCACGCCGAGCACCGCGACCACGAATGCCGACAGGTTCGCGATCTGCAGCGGCATGCCGAAGACCACCACGCCCCACAGCAGCGTCGCCAGCAGTCCGTAGACACCGATCACGGCCGTGGCGAGCGTGATCGGGAGGAAGCACAGGGCGGGACGCCGCGGGGCGAGCATCAACAGCTCCAGCGTGCCCTGCCAGCGCTGCCGCTGTACGGCCCCGCCGGAGCCGAACAGCACCGAGGCCCAGACCGCCATCATGCCCGCGCCCACGGCGGCCTCGATGACACTGTGGCGCTCGCCGCCGACACGGAACAGGTACACCGCGAGCGTCGCGTACACCAGGGGGTCCACCAGGGAGATCACGATCTCCAGTGGAGACCGGCTCAGCTGCTTGGCGTGCAGGAGGACCGCCACCCACACCCAGCGGAGCCGGCCCATCAGCCGCTCACCGCGGCGGACTCGTGATGCGCCCGGTGCTCGTCGGCGGCCGTGACGATGGCGACGTACGCGTCCTCCAGGGAAGGTTCGCGGGTGTCGAGCCGGCCGACGCGGATGCCGTGCAGGATCTCGCGCACCTGCGGCTCGACGTCCGCCCCGGCGTCCGACTGGACGGTGACGAGCTGGCCGAGGCCCTGAGCGTCCACACTGACGCCGCGGACCGGGGGCAGCGCGCGGATGCGGTCCAGGTGGTCGTCGGTGGCCCCGAACACCTCGGCGCTGAGCACCCGCCGTCCGTCCGCCCGCCGCTTCAGCTCCTGCGCGGTGCCGAGCTCGCGGATGGTCCCGCCGACGATCACGGCGATGCGCCCGCACAGCTCCTCCGCCTCGGCCATGTAGTGGGTGGTGAGCAGGACGGTGGTGCCGTTGCGCGCCAGCTCCGCGACGGTCTGCCGCAGTTCGCGCGCACCGACCGGGTCGACTCCGATGGAGGGCTCGTCCAGGAACAGCACCTCGGGGCGGTGCAGCAGCCCACGGGCCAGGTGCAGCCGCTGGCGCATACCGCGCGAGTACCCCTCGACCTTCTCCCGCTCCCGGCCGGCGAGCCCGACGACCTCCAGCAACTCCGCGATGCGGGACCGCTGTTCACGCGCCGGAACGCCGTACAGCTCGGCGAAGTAGCGCAGGTTGTCCAACCCGCTGAGCCGGTCGTACAGTCCCCGGTCGCCGCCGAAGACGTACCCGATCCGGCGACGCACCTCACGGGTGTCGCGCACCACGTCGAACCCGGCGATGCTCGCGCTGCCCTCGGTGGGCAGCAGTAGAGTGCTCAGCATCTTGATGGTCGTCGTCTTGCCCGCGCCGTTGGGGCCGAGGAGACCGAACAGTTCGCCCCGCCTCACCTCCAGGGTGATGCCACGCACCGCCTCCACCGTGTTCCAGGAGGGCCTGAGCCAACCGCGACGCGAGCGGTAGGTGCGGCACAACCCGTCGGCCTTGATCGCCAGATCGGTCATGTCGGCGACCCTAGACGGCGGTGGCAGGGCCCCGACAAGCGTTTCGGCGGCTTCCGAAACACCCCGGATTCGGTGTGTCCGGGCTCCGATCCCGGGGCCATTCGGCTCTCGCCGAATTCATGGCAAACGCGTCGCGGGCCTGACTAGTCTCTCGCGGACTTCCGGCCCCGACCGGGTTCCCGAGCTGAGGTGTTGATCTGTGGTTGCCCATTTCGACGACTGCCTGCCCGAACTGCGCCGACGCGGTCTGCTTCCCGAGCCTCATCTGGCGGTCTACGTCTCGGGGTCCGTCGTCCGCGGCTGGGGCAACGACACGAGCGACCTCGACATCTACGTCATCACGGAGCGGCCCTGGGAAGGCAGCGACATCGGTGCCCCCGTGGCGCTCGTGCCCAACATGGTGGCCGTCGAGGTCACCCACGTCGACAAGGTGCGCTGGGACATCGAGTACTGGCTCGACAGCCAGGTCGACCAGTTGATGGACAAGGCGTCCTGGGCAACGTTCGACGGCGATCCCAACGCCACGGCGCTGATGACCTCGCCGCTCCAGCACGAGCTGAAGTTCCTGGAGCGGCTGCCGTACGCGATCCCGCTCACGCCTGCCGCATGGCTGGAAGAACGCCGATCGCAGGTGAAGTCGTCGGCACTGCGTTCCGTCGCGGCGTCCGCGCAGCTCAACCTGGCCGACGCCTACATCGAGGACGCCGTGGGCCAGCTGCGGGCGAGCGATCTGGAGAGTTCGGTGCTTTCCGCCAAGATGGCCTTCGGGCACGCGGTCGACGCACTGCTCGCCTCCCACGGCGAGGTGGACCGCAGCTGGAAGTGGCGGGCACGCAAGTTCCGCGAGGTCGGGCAGAGCGTCCTCGGCTTCGACGAGTACTGGTCCGTGGAAACCATGCGCGACTACGACCCGGACAACCCGGCGCGGTGGGTGGAGCACGTCGTACGGCTGTGCCGGAAGATCTCCTTCGAGGTGGTGCTCTGACATGGATGCCCTCAACGGCCCTTCCCTCAGCGGGGACACGGTCCCCCGACTGCCGCTGGACCTGCGCATCCGCCGCCTCCAGGAGGGCCTGTTGGTGATGCACGGGGAGCGGCTGGTCGAACTGTCCGAGTCGGCCGGCTTCATCCTGCGCGCCATCGCCGGACACCGCTCGCTGGCGCAGGTCTCCGCGCTGCTCGCCGAGGAGTACGGAATCTCCTCCGACGAGGCCCTGGAGGACGTGACCGCCGTCGTGGAGGCGTTGCACCCCTACGGCATGGTGGAGCTGGATTCATGAGCCCGGGGCACTACCGGGATCTCGCGCGGGCCGAGATCGTCCGCGTGAGGGCCGCGCAGGGGGCCGTCGCCGCATACGACAGCCGGTTCGGGAACTGGGAGGCCCGGGCAAGCGTGCGCCGAAAGCCCCGCCGGGTGCTCGACGGGGACGAGGCGGGCGCGCTGCTGCCGTTCCCGCCGGAGCTGGCCCCGGTCGCGACCCATCCGCTCGTCGCCGGGCGCGGGCCGGCGGCCGTCCGGCGGGTGCTCACCCAGTGCCTGTATCAGTACCTGCACTTCACCACCGAACTCGAGGAACTCGCGGTCATCCCGGTGGTGGCGGGCATCAGCCGCGACCGCTCCGGGCTGTTCCTGCCCCCTCGGATGCGAGCCGATGCCTTCAAGATCCTCACCGATGAGGCCTGGCACGCCCAGTTCTCCCACGACCTGGTCGAGCAGCTGACGGTGGCTTCCGGGATCGCTCCGCGGCTGCCGGAGCTGCCGGGCTTCGTGGCCCGCCTGGACTCGGTGCGCGCCCGCCTCGCCCCGGAGCTGCGGGGGGTCGAGGCGCTGATGTTCAGCGTGGTGAGCGAGACGCTCATCTCCGCCATCCTGAGCGGACTCCCGCACGATGTACGGCTGGCGTCCGCGGTGCGCGACCTGGTGCGCGACCACGCGGAGGACGAGGGACGCCACCACGCCTACTTCCGCCATGTCCTGCAGGTGTTCTGGCCGGCCCTGAGCGGGCCGGAGCGCCGGGCGCTGGGCCTGCTGCTGCCCGATGTCGTCCTCGCGTTCCTGGAGCCGGACTACGACGCGCTCGGGCTGGCCCTGCGGGACGTCGGCCTGTCGGCCGAGGAGATCACGCGCGTGCTGGCCGAGTCGCTGCCCCAGGACCGCGTGATCGCCGACGCCGCCGCTGCGGCCGGCGCGGCCGTGCGGTATCTGACCGAGGTCGGTGCCCTGGACGACCCCGCCACCGCGGACGCTTTCCTCGCCTCCGGCCTGCTGGGGCCTCACGGCGCCGACGACAGCGGGCGCCGTTCGTAGACGAGGCGGGAAGCACCGGCGACCGTGTCCCCGTCCAGGACGACCTCCACGGGGCAGTCCCGGCCCAGGAACGCGAGCAGGCTGGCGGTCAGCCCGTAGGCGCCCACGTTCGGCACCACCACGAGGTCCCCGGCGCGCAGCCGCGCGGACCGTCCGCGCGCCCAGAAGTCCAGCGGGGTGCACAGCGGGCCGACCACATCGACGGGGACCTCCTCCTCGCCCTCCTGCCGTGGCGGGTCGCAGACGAACTCGGTCTCGATGCGCGGCAGTCGGCCGAGCCCGGACATGCCCCCGAGGTGGTTGATCCCGGAGTCGAGGACGGCGAACGTGCGGCCCTTGGACTCCTTGACGTCCAGTACCCGGGCGATCAGCGAGCCGGCCGCGCCGACGAGGTGGCGGCCCGACTCGAAGAGCAGGCGCGGCCGGTGCGCCGGGTCCGGGAAGCACTCGGCGAGCCGTTTCTGCACGGCCGGGCCGATGGAACCGAGGTCGAGGACTTCGTCCGAACGCGCATAGGCCCGCGGGAAGCCGCCCCCGAGATCGAGCAGCCGGGGCTGGATACCGAGTCGCCCGCAGACCCGGGTGGCCGCCTCCAGCGAGTCGCCGAACTGGCGGGCGAGCGCGTCGGCGGAGGTGATGTTGCTGCCGAGGTAGAAGTGCAGGCCCACGACCGGGCAGCCCTCCGCCTGCGCGTACGGCTCGGGCCGGGCCAGCAGTTCCTCCTCGTCGATGCCGAACTGCGAGGGGACACCGGTCATGGTCAGCCCCGAACCCCATGTGGCCCGCATCGGGTTGACCCGCAACAGCACCTCGGCCTCGGTACCGGTCCGCGCGGCCGCCCGGCGCAGCACGCCGTATTGAGCGGCGGAGTCCACCGAGAACAGCCGGGCCCCGGCCCGCATCGCCGTCTCGGCCTCCGCCGCCGACCTGCCCGGCCCCGTGTAGAGCACCGCGCCGGGATCCATGCCCGCGTCGAGCGCGGTCAGCAGCTCCGAACGGGAGGACACCTCGGCCCCGCAGCCCCGCCGGGCCAGTTCCGCCACGACGGCCGGATGCGGGTTGGCCTTGAGCGAGTACAGCACCCGGGCGTCGGCGGGCAGCGCCGCCGCGAGATCTGCGTGGGCACTGCGCACCTCGTCCAGCCGGTAGACGTACAGAGGGCTGCCGTACGTCTCGACCAGGGGTCCCCAGGGCGGCGGGAGGACATCGTTCACCGGGCGGCCTCCACGGGCTCACCGGGTACGAGGCTCTCCCGCAGCGTCTTCTTGTCGACCTTCCCGTTGCTCGTGAGCGGCAGCCGGGGAACGGTCTGCACCCGGACGGGGAGCTTGTGGTCGTCGAGGCGTTCCCGCAGGCCCGCCATGACCTCGGACGGGTCCGGCGCGCCCACGGTGTACAGCACCGGCCGGTCGGCCCCGGGCACCACCAGGGCCGCGCCTTCCACTCCGGGCACGTCCAGTGCGGCGGCCTCCACTTCCAGGGCGCTGACCCGGAAACCGCGGCTCTTGTAGATGTCGTCCTCCCGCCCGTGGAAGTAGAGGTAGCCGTCCTCGTCCATCGAGCACAGGTCACCGGTGAAGAGCGCCCGTTCGCCCTCGTACCGCCGGAAGCGGTGTGCCGTCAGCTCGGGCGCGCGCCAGTAGCCCGACATCACATGGCGCCCCTGGACCACGAGTTCGCCCTTCGTGCCCGGGGGGACCGGGCGACTCGCGGCGTCCAGCACCAGGCACCGGGTGCCCTCCAGCGGACGGCCCACCGAGCCGGGCCGATCGTCGAGTTCCTCGGGCAGCAGCACCGAGACCCGCTTGCACTCGGTGAGGCCGTACATCAAGTGAACGCGTAGGCCGGGGAACAGCTCGCGCAGTCGCGTCACATGTGTCTGCGGCAGATGGGCGCCGGTGTTGGTGAGCATCCGCAGGGCCGGCAGTGGGCCGGCGCGGCGGGCGCCCAGGCTCAGCAGTGCCGCGACCAGGGACGGTACGGCGGGCAGCACCGTGACGTTCCAGTTGCGCAACCGTGCCAGCAGCCCGGGGCCCACGTCCGAGGGGCGGCCGAGTGCGAGGGTCGTCCCGCCGGCGCAGGCCAGGAACGCCTGGTACAGCCCGTAGTCGAAGGCGAGCGGGAGGAAGCAGCCGATCACGTCCTCGGCCAGCAGTCCCAGCCGCTCCTGTACGGCACCGGCGGCGAACCGGATCTGCGCGTGGGTGCTGATCACCGCCTTGGGCAGTGCGGTGCTCCCGGAGGTGTAGATGAGCGCCGCCATGTCGTGCGCCTCGGTCCGGTCGGCCACCACCGGCACGGGGCCCGGCCCGGGCAGGGCCAACGGGTGGACCGGCACGGTGGCGCCGGTCTCGGTGATCAGATGCCGGTGGTCGTCGTCGGCGAGGACCAGGACGGGCTCGCAGTCGGCCAGGATGTGCCGCAGGTGGAAGGGCCGGACCGACGGCGCGACCACGACGAACGCGGCGCCCAGCCGGGACAGGGCATGCACCGCGGCCACGGTTGCGGCGCCGTTGTGGCCGAGCAGGACGACCCGGTCACCCGGCCGTACCCCCCGTTCGTCGAGCTTCCCGGCCAGGCGCAGGGAATCGTCGCGCAGCCCGGCGTAGGTCCGCACGTGCTCGGCGGTCACCAGCGCCGTACGGTCCGGATCCCGGGCTGCGGCCAGGTCGAGCAGGTCGTGGACGCGTCCCTTTCCCGTCATGCGGCGCCTCCCCAGTACACGGAGACCAGACGCAGCTCCCCGTCTCCGGTATTCGCCAGATGGTGTTCCACGCCGGAGTGGAACAGCACGACGTCGCCCTCGGTGAGGTCGAGGGTCTCGGCGCCCCGGTCGAGTCGCCCGTGCCCCGAGGACACCACCCAGATCTCGTGCTCGGGGTGTGCGTGCAACGGAAGTTCGGCGCCCTCCTCCAGCACGGCGGTGTTGAGCACGAAGGGCTTGTCCGCCTCGACATCCGGGGGGAGCACCAGGTCGTGCAGTGTCACCCCTGGCGCAAGGGCGCGGCCGAACTTGCGCACCGGGCCACGGGGTTGCCGGGTGACCGGAGCGGGCTCCTGGTGGTGGGTCATCGCGTCGTGGTCCTTCCTGTGGCCGGATCGGGGAGGGTCGCGGAGCTGTCGGCGAGCACCGCGGCCAGAGCGGCGGTCAGGGCGGCGGCGTCGGCGAACGACTCCGGCACCAGCAGCTCCGGGGGGAACTGCGCTCCGTGCCGCTCCTCCAGCACGGCCACGACCGAGACGATCCCCAGTGAGTCCAGCAGGCCCGAGTCGAGCAGTTCGGTACGGGCGGTGAGGTCGGGGGTGCCCGGGATCACCTCTTGCAGGGCGACCAGAACACTCTCCAGCAGGGACGGCGGGGTCATCTGTTCTCCTCCGTGCGGGCGGCCCGCGCCAGTGCCACTCGGTCGGCCTTGCCCGTACCCGTGCGTGGCATGTCCGCGAGCAGTCGCAGCTCTCGGGGGACCATGTAGGGCGCCAGGAACTCCCGGCACCAGGCAGTCACTTCGGCACCCGTGCGCCCGCAGCCGGGGCTGAGCGTGACGAAGGCGACCAGCTCGTGGGTGCGTTCGGGGTGCGGCCGAGTGGCGACCACGACGTCCTCGACATCGGGATGCGCCCGGATCCGGGCTTCCACCTCTCCGATCTCCACCCGGAAGCCTCGGGTCTTGATCCGGCCGTCCCGTCGGCCGCGGAAGTGCAGCAGGCCGTCCTCGCCCCAGCAGCCGAAGTCGCCCGTGCGGTAGGTCTCGTACGTTCCCTCGTCGGTCTGCACGGCGAGTCGCGTCGCCGCGGTCCGCTCGGGATCGCCCAGGTAGCCCTCGCACAGAGTGGCGGTGTGGACCACGATCTCCCCCTCGGCGCCGGGGCGGACGACCGGGCGGCCTTCGGCGTCGACCAGGAACACCTTCGACGCTCCGAAGGGCAGGCCGATGGGGATGCGGTCGAGGGCGAGATGCTCGGAGGTGACCTCCAGGGCCGTGACCGCGTTCGTCTCGACCGGGCCGTAGATGTTGACGATCCGCGGCCGGGGCAGGAGTGCGGCCAGTTCCCGCAGCCGGGGCACCGGGAACTCCTCGCCCGAGTACATGAGTGTGCGCAGCTCGGGCAGTCCTCCGTCGGTGAGTCCGGCACTGCGCAGCAGGCCGATCCAGGCCGACGGCACGGCGTACATCAGCGTGGCCCGCTCCTCGCGCAGGGTGCGGCACACCGCCTCGGGGAACAAGATGGTCCGGTCGTCCAACAGCAGCACGGTGGCGCCCTGGGAGAGCGTGCCGAAGACGTCGAAGACATGCATGTCGAAGTGCAGCGGCGCGTAACAGGCCACGGTTTCCCGCGGCCCCACGTCGATCAGTTCCTGGGCCCAGCGCAGGAACGTGGTCGCGTTCTCGTGTGTGGTGAGCACGCCCTTGGGCAGGCCCGTGGACCCGGAGGTGTACAGGATGTTGGCGATGTTCGAGAAATCGCCGCCAGTGGATCCGCCGGCGGGCACGGTCAGTTCGGACAGCGGGGTCACCGTGACCGGGCAGTCCGGGTCGACGGCCGGCGGGCGGGCCGGGGGGCCGTCCTCGTCGTCCACCAGCAGCACCCGGGCACCACTGTCGCGCAGTTGGTGCGACCGCCTGGCGGCCGGGATGGCCGGGTCCACCGGCACGTAGGGGATGCCGGCCACGAGTGCGGCGAGCATGGCGGTGACGGTCCCGGGCGTCTTGGTCGCGTGCAGTGCGACGGGCGCCCGGGGCTCCAAGGCGTCGAGGGCGGCGGCCAGTTCGAGGACCCGCTGCTTCAGGTGCCCGTAGCCGATGCGCCGGCCGCGATGGACGAGCGCCGTCTCGTCGGGCTGCCGATCGGCGACGGCGAGGAAGGCGTCGGCGACGCGTTCCATGCTCACACCCCACACGCGTCGAGCCGGGCCAGCAGGTCCCGGGCGAAGGACAGCTCGGCCTCGGCCAACCTGCCCGAGAGCAGATCGGGGCTGACGAAGGAGGGCTTGGCACCCTTGGCGACCCGCTGCGCATTGACGAAGGCGAACTGCGAGGCCCTGCGCCACACCAGGTCGATCTCCTCGTGGAAGCGGCGCACGAGGCCGGGCGGGAGCAGTTCCGGGCAGGTGTCGGAGAGCCTCCCCAGCCAGACGGCGTGACAGCTCCGGGCCCGGGTCACCTCCCAACAGCCGAGGTCGTACAGAGCCATGGCCCGGGCGTCGGCGGCGTGTTCGCGGGCCCACTCGGCGTACGCGGTCAGGTCACCGTGTTCTCCCACGCGGTCCAGGATCGAGCGGGCGTTGGCGCGCAGCGTCCCGGCCGGGTTCGCGGGGCGCGCCGTACACCGTCCCGTCAGGGCGATGATCTCGCCGCGCTGTCCGGGTGGGAGGGCCTCCACGAGCTTTTCGAACTCCGCGCGCGAGACCCGGGCCGGGCCGGGGACGACCTTCCCCCACGGTGTGCTGTTGGTGTACGCCTCCACGAGGTGGAACTCCTCGTCGGTGGCGCCGACGAGGACTGTCGGATGTGCGGAGCTGTCGTGGCCGAAGTACGGCAGCCAGGGCATGTGGAAGGCGTCGCCGTAGATGATGAGCGGGGTGCCCTCGGCGAGCAGTGCGCGCACGGCGTCGTAGTAGCCGGGGCCGTCGTCCAGTCGCTGCCGCTCCAGGACGAGCCCGGTCTCCAGGGCGACGGCCTCCAGCACGGGGACGCGCAGTGTGACCGGGACCGCGTCGGTGGAGGGAAGGGCGAAGGACCACTGCATGCCCACGGCGGCGGACGGTGCGGGGACGCCGTAGAACTGCTGGAGGGCCGCCAGATGGGCGTTGTCGCAGTTGAGCCAGGGGGCGTCCGGTACGTTCGCCGCCACGGGGATGATTCTTGTCTCGTCAACTGTCACGTCGATCGACCTCTTGGCTGTTCGTGATGGGCTGCCGCGACCGGCGGATCTCACGGGCGAGCTTCGCGGCGCTGCTGAAACGTCCGTAGCCGTCGGACGGCCGGGCGGTGGGCAGGCGGGACCGGGTCAGCGGGGCGAGGTCCGGGCCGCGGGGCGCGCCCTCGACGATCCACTCGGCCAGGCGTTTGCCCATGACGGGCGCCAGCTTGAACGAGGTGCCGCTGTCACCGGCCACGCAGTAGAGGCCGTCGACCTCCGCGAGACGATCGGCCACCGGTCTGCCGTCCGGGCTCATGCTGATCAGACCGGACCACCCACCGTCCTCGCGGGCCCCGCCGAGGACGGGGAAGCGCTCGGTGAGCCGGCCGCGGCAGAGGTTGCTGTACCAGGGCTCGATGCCCTTCTCCCCGGGCGAGGGGTACGGAGCGGGCAGGCCCAGCTCCAGTCCGGCGAGGACGGTCTCCTCGGTGTCCGGGCGGATCCAGCTGCTGCGGACCTGGTCCAGCAGGACCGGTCGTCCCCGCCACGCACCGGGTGCGACCCGGAACCGGGCTATCCGCACCCGGCGTGTGTTCAGGGCCAGTTCCACTCCTGCCCCGGCGAGCAGTTCCGGCGACCAGGCGCCCGCCGCGACCACCACGACCGGGGCCCGGATCCTTCCCCGGCCGGTACGTACGCCTGTGACGCGGCCGCGGTTCACGACGAGCCCGTGGGCGGCCGTCCGGTGCAGGACGGCTCCCGCCCGGAGGGCGGCCCGGAGATAGGAGCGGGTCGTCGTCGACGGTGCGGCGTACCCGCTCTCCGGTTCCACGACGGCACAGCCGACGTCGTCGAACGTGCCCGCGGGCAGCAGTTCGCCGAGTTCGGCGGGCGAAAGCACCCCGATCGGGATACCGGCCTCCTGCTGCCGCCGCACGTTGCGGCGGACCGCGTCGGTGAACCGGAGCGGAAACAGCTGGACGATGCCGCAGCGGGTGAACCCGGTGGGCAAGCCGGTCCGTTCGGTGAACTCCCGCAGACTCCGTAACCCGGCGTGTGCCAACAGCGAGTCGGCCAGGTCGTGGTGATGGAGCGTCAGCATGGCCCCCGAGCGGGCGGTGGCCGCGTCCGGGTTACCGGCGTCCAGCACCACGACCCGGCGCGCACCCAGCTCCGCCAGGTGGTAGGCGACGCAGGCACCGTTGACCCCGCCGCCGACGACGACGGCGTCCGCGCACTCGCTCATGAGGCCGCACGCCTCGTGCCGCAGCTCATCATTCCCCCATGGTGTTCGGCTCAGTTATGCGCAGCACTTCCCGCGCCTCCGGCGTGCGGATGGGCTCGGGAAAGACTGGAACCAGGAATTACGTATTCCGCTTCCGCACAGCTGTCCGTGATGCGCTCAGGATTACCCCGCAAATCGGGGAGGACAGGGCGGTCTCAAAGCATGGAACTGGTTCGAGCGAGGGGGAACTTACCATCACGACCGCATTACGGTCGAGGGTCCCACTGTCCACATTCGGCGATCAACGCCATTGCTTTGCTTGGCTGTTCACATTGTGGACACGTTATGGCGGCTCGCCGGAGCACATGGTTAAAGTGCCCGCCATCGCTCACAGCAAGGTCGGCATTGAACGGGGCGGGGCTGGGATTCACAGCCTTTCCACAGGGGACAGGACAAGCGACTTGCTAGGAAACACCTATGCGTCTTTAGGCCCGGTGACCCACTTTCGAGAGAACCTGGGCATGTATGCCGGTATTGACCGGCCAGAATTACTTCGGCTGCTGTTCGACATGCATTTCGTGCGATGCTTCGAGACCGCTTTGCTGCAGCGGGCGGAGCGCGGCGAGGTCTCCGGCCCGGTGCACACGGCCGTGGGGCAGGAGGCGGTGGCCGCCACCGTGGCGCGCTGTCTCGGACCCGACGACCATGTGCTGGGCAGCCATCGCTCCCACCACCACTTTCTGGTCCGTACGCTGACGGGCACGCTCCCCGCCAGTTGGGACCCGCTCACCGATCCGCTGCCCGAGACCGTGGCCAAGCACCTGGCCGGGTCGTTCGCGGAGATCATGGGGCTGACCACGGGCGTGGGCCGCGGGGCCGGCGGGTCCATGCACCTGCGGGATGCGGAGGTCGGCTTCACGGGCTCCACCGCCATCGTCGGCGGCGGGGTCCCGCTGGCCGCGGGGCTCGCCTTCGCGCAGTCCCTGCAGAACACCGGCGGCTGCGCCGTGTGCTTCATCGGTGACGGGGCCGTCAATCAAGGCACGTTCCACGAGACGGCCAACCTGGCCAAGATCCTGAACCTGCCGCTGCTGATCGTCGTGGAGAACAACGGCTACGCGGAGGCCACCCGACCCGCCGAGGTGTCGGCCGTCCTGCCGCTCGCCACCCAGGGGAGCGCGCACGGCCTGCGCTCGGCGCACGTTCCGGGCGACGAGGTCGCCGCTCTGCTGACCGCCGCTCGCACCCTGGTGGATTCCGTGCGCGCAGGCGAGGGACCGGCCCTGCTGGAGGTCGAGACGTACCGCCACCTGGACCACACCGGCGGACTGACCGGCAGCACGGCCGGCTACCGCAACGCCGCCGAGGAGGAGACCTGGCTGCGGCGCGACCCGCTGGCCTCGCTGCCGCGCGTCCTGCTGGCGCGGGACGTGCTGTGCGACGCCGAGAACCAGGCAGTCGCGGCTCGGGCGTACGACGCCGTGACCGCCGTCTTCGCGGTGGTGGACAGCACCCGGACCGAACACCCGGAACCCCTGGACCCCGTAAGACTCCTGCGCGCACCGGGATCCGTCGGCCGTCCCGCCGCCCGACGCGGCGGGGGCACCGGGACGCTGCGCAGCATGACCTTCCAGGAGGCCGTCGGCGAAGGCATCGCTCGCGCCCTGCGCCGCACCGGGAACATGGTGTTCCTGGGCGAGGAGGTCGCCAAACCGGGCGGCGTACTCGCCCGGACCGGGCGGCTCGACCCGGCGCTCGTGGGCACCCGGATTCTCGACATGCCCATCTCGGAGGCCGCGTTCACCGGACTGGCCGGCGGTGCCGCGATGGCCGGGGTCCGCCCGTTGGTCGAGCTGATGTACGGCAGTTTCGCGCTGGTCGCGGCCGACCAGCTGTTCAACCACATAGGCATCATGCGGGCGTTGTACGGCAACACCGCCAAGGCACCCGTCGTCGTACGGACCAAGGTGCCGACCGGGCTCGGCTACGGCCCGCAGCACGGGCTGAACCCCGTCGGCCTGTTCGCCTCCTTCCCGGGCTGGCGGGTGCACGCACCGGCCGACGCCCGGGAGTACGTCGGTGTCCTCAACTCCGCGCTGGAGGACGAGGATCCGGTCCTCATCGTGGAGTTCTCGCCCCTGTACGACCAGGTGCACGAGCTGTCCGAGGAGGACTTCGAGGCACGTCTTCCCCTGGAGGGCGCGAGAGTGTTGCGCACCGGCGACGACGTGAGCCTGTTCACCTACGGACTGGGCGTCTCCTGGGCCGCCGAGGCCGCCGAACGGCTCTCGGCCGGGGGCGTGCGGGCCGACGTGGTGGATCTGCGCGCCCTGGACCTGCCGGCCATGGACTGGACGACGCTGGAGGAGTCGGTGCGGCGCACCCGCCGCGCCGTCTTCGTGGACCCCGCCGCCCGCAGCCAGGCCCTCGGACCGCGTCTGGCCGCAGAACTCCATGAACGCGCCCCCGGCGCCCGGCTGACGACGCTGGCCTGCGCCGATGTGCAGCCCGTCGCCCGCGAGCTGGAGAGCCAGGCGGTACTCGGCGCGGCGGACGTCGTCCGCGCCGCACTGCGGCTCATCGGCCACGACTCCACCCCCGAGACCACGGGAGAAGAAGAACAGTGACGGACATGGCGAACGCCACCACACAGACTCCCACCGCCGAGTTCCTCGCCGTCGTACGGGAGTACCTGCCGGGTCTGGAACCGGGACAGCACCCCGAGCCGGACGTCCCCCTCAGCTCCTACGGCCTGGACTCGCTCGGTTCCATCTCCCTGATGCTGGCCCTGGAGGAAGCCCTGGAGCTCACCTTCCCGGAGGAGTTGCTGACCGCGGAGCGGTTCAGCACGACGGGTTCGCTGTGGGCCACAGTGCTCGAACTGAGGCAGACGCGGTGAGCTCGCCGTCCGGCGCGCCACCGGTCGCCACCGCGGAGGAGGCGCGCGTCCTGGCCCGCGACCTCGCCGAGGAGTTCGGCCGTACGGCGCCCAAGACCGACGAGTCCGCGTCCTTCCCCGCGGTCCATGTGCAGCGCCTGCGTGAGACCGGCCTGCTGGGTCTCCTGGTGCCCCGCCGCTACGGCGGGCCGGACCTCGGCCTCGCCGACATGTCGGCCGTCGGCCGACTGCTGGGGCACGGCTGCGCGTCCACGGCGATGATCTGGGCCATGCACTGCCAGCAGGTGGCGACCCTCGTGGCGCACGGCGGGGAGACCCTGCGCGAGCAGGTGCTGCCCGCCGTGGCCGCCGGCGACTGCCTGCTGGCGTCGATCACCACGGAGGCGGGCAAGGGCGGACACCTGCTGTCCGCACGCGCCCCGCTCGGCGCGGACGACGACGGGCTGCTGCTGGAGCGGGACGCCCCGGTGGTGACGGCCGGGATGGAGGCCGACGCCTACCTCGTCACCATGCGCACCGGCGCCGACAGCCAGGACAACGACGTGTCCCTGGCGTTCGTACCCCGCCGGGACGCCCAGGTCGAGTTTCGCTCCGGCTGGGAGACCCTCGGGATGCGCGGCACGGCCAGCGTGGGCCTGCGGCTGCGGGCCAGGCTGGCCGAGCACCAGCTGATCGGTGGCCCGGGCGGCTTTCCTCCGGTGGCCGTGGCCACGCTCGTGCCCGTGGGCCACCTCGCCTGGTCCAGCGTCTGGCTGGGCATCGCCCAGGGCTCGCTGGCCCGTGTGGTCGCGCTGCTGCGCGATCCCGGCGTGCGGGCCCGACGGGGGCTGTCCGACCTCACCGTGCACGACCTGGCCCGGGCACGGCTGCGGCTGGACGGGGCGGCGGCCTTCCTCCGGACGTGCCTGGTGGAGTACGAGGAACTGCGAGCCCGCGAGGAGGACGGGCCCGGACGCTTCTCCGACCCCGCCTTCCAACTCCACATCAACGGGCTCAAGGTACTGGTCTCCGAGACCGCCTTCGAGGCGGTGAACGACCTGGTCTCCATCGCGGGACTGCACCATGGGTACACCCGCTCTCCGCACACCCCTCTGGAGCGGGCGTTCCGGGACCTGCGTTCGGCCTCCATGATGTACTCCAACGACCGGCTGCTGCTCGCCAACGGACGGCTCGCCCTGCTGGACCGCGAGGTCCGGCTGGCCGGGACCGGTACCGCTCCGTCGGGCGGTTCGCCTTTCCTGCACACGGGCGGCACCCGGTGAGATCCACGCCTGTGCAACGGGACGTGCCCTGCGGGCAGGCGGACTTCTTCGACGTCCCCGCGCTGGAGGGAAAGCTGGTCCGGCTCCTGCCGCTGACCGCCGGACACGTCCCGTCGTTGGTCTCGGCCGCGCAGGGGCACCGGGGACTGTTCCGGTTCACGGACGTGCCCGCGGACCCGGTCGGCATGCACGCCTACGTCGAGCGGGCCCGGGCGGCGCGTGCCGCCCGGGAGGCGGTGCCGTTCGCCGTCCTCTCCCGGGCGGACGACCGCGTCGTGGGCACCACCCGCTTCTGCTACTTCGAGCACTGGCGCTGGCGCCAGGAACACCGCACCCGCCCCGCCTGGCAGCCGGACGAACGGACGGATCGGATACACCTGGCTCGCCCACGACGCCCAGCGCACCGGCGTCAACCGCGAGGCGAAACTGCTACTGCTCGACGTCGCCTTCGACCGCTGGCGGCTGCATCGCGTCACCTTCCGCACCGACGCGCGCAACGAACGCTCCCGAAGGGCACTGGAGAGGCTCGGCGCCCACCTGGACGGAGTGCTGCGCCAGGCCCAGGCCGGGTACGACGGAGCCGTCCGGGACAACGCCGTCTACAGCGTGCTCGCCCAGGAGTGGCCGCAGCTGCGCGAGCGGCTCACGAGCCTGGTGCGGACGCGTTGAGCGGCCCCGCGGACGCCTCCGTGGCACTGCGGCACTTCGGCTCCTCCACCGAGGGGGTGACGCGGATACCGGCCGGCGACGGCCTGCCCGCGCACGTGCTGAAGGTGCTCTCCCCGGACGCGGGCAATGTGCACGGCATGGGACCGGGGACCGGGCGGGACGAGGGCGACTGCCACTACTGGGCCCGCGAACAGCGGTTCTACGAGGCCGTCGCCTCGGGCGAGTGGCCGCCTGCCGTGGGACTGCCGCTGCGCCCACCACGGCCCCTGGCCGTCGAACGCCGGCCCGACGGCCGCGTGGCGCTGCGCCTGGAACGGATCGACGAGTCCGAGGGCGAGTGGACGGCGGACGACTACCGTGAAGCCGCCGCCCACCTCGGGGAGTTCAACGGCCACCATCTCGTACGCCCGCTGCCC
>NZ_JAEQAZ010000097.1 GCF_016654115.1 Streptomyces sp. MBT53 | reverse complement strand
TGCGGGCCGGTGGGGGCTGGGCGCGCAGTTCCCCGCGCCCCTAGGGGGTTGGCGTCCAGGTGAGTTTTTGGGGGCGCGGGGAACTGCGCGCCCAGCCCGGACGGCGCCGCAGACGACACACCACCTGTCCCGGCACCCCCTGCCTCGTACCGCGCCACCAACTCCTGCCCCTTCTCCAGCACCCCCGCCGGCAGGCGAACCGTGCCCGAGGCCGCCGCCACCAGGTCCACCTTCGCGCCTATCTCCGCCGCGAACTCGTCCAGGCGTCCGGAGTCGGCGGCCGAGCGCATGTCGACCAGGGCCACCACCACGTACCGGTCTCGGGGATAGCGCCCGTGGAGGTCGCGGATCGTGTTCAGGACCGTGTTGCCGGTCGAGAACTCGTCGTCCACCAGGACCAACGGGCCCTTGCCGGCAAGGAGTTCGGGGTTCTCGGGCAGCAGCAGATGCGACGTCGCGTGGGAGTGGGACTCCTCGAAGCCGCCTGCCGTGGCCACGCCGGGGACCGGGCGGCGGGTGGAGTGGAGGTAGGGGGCGACGGCGATGCCGTCGGCCACCGCGTGGCCCAGGCCCGTCGCGGTCTCCGCGTAGCCGAGGACCACCGAGCGGGCGGACTCGTCGGGGCCCAGCAGGTCGCGGACTCTGCGGCCCAGGGTGAAGCCGTAGCCGTAGACGATCGACGGGGACTGGGGGACGTGTTTGCCGAGCACGTTCGAGACGAGGAGGTGGGCCCGTTTGGGGTTGCGGCGGAGAGCCAGGCCCAGGAGGTCGGTCAGTTCGGGGTCGCCGAGGAGTTCGACGCCGAGCCGCTCCGCGACCCAACTGCCGGACCAGACCCCGTTGTTCACTGCCTTGTTCATGCGTCCCTTGCGATTCAGCCGGGGATTCCGGCGGCGAGCAGCTCCACGAAGCCGACGTCCTCGCGTGCGACGCCGAAGATCTCGGCGCGCAGCATGGTCCGCTCGGCCCAGGCGCGGTGCGGCTTCACCTCGTTCATCTTGTTCGTGTACGCCGAGCGCAGCACACCCCCGCCGCCCCGCTCGGGCCGCAGGATGTCCTGCGCGTCGCAGAACTCCTCGTGGCTGACCACGGACAGCGCGTGCACGGGCAGCACGTGGGTGGGGTGGATGCAGGTCTTGCCCATCAGCCCGTTGGCCTGGTCGAGGGCGATCTCGCGCAGCAGCCCGTCCATGGCGTGCTCGATCAGCGCCTCGCGCAGCTCCTCCGCCTGGCCCTCCAGGAAGGGGCTGCGGCGCAGCTGCGGCTTGAACATGCGCTCCTGGACCCGGAAGTACTCCCACACCGGGCCGGTCACCGTGAAGCCGGTGCCGTCGGCGCGGCCCAGCATGTTCACCACGTCGCCGATCACGTTGGCGACGATCTGGACGTCGTAGGCCGTCATGTCGGAGGCCCTGCGGAGGCCGTAGGAGGAGCAGAAGTCCGTCACGCCCAGGCGCAGGGCGAGGACGCGGTCGCGGTACTTGTCGACGGCGCGGGAGATGCCCTCCAGGGTCTCGACGCGCGACTCGCGGTAGAGCAGCTCGGGCGACTCCAGGACCGGCATGCCGAACAGGCGCCGGCCGCTCTCCGTCTCGGCGTCGGACAGCGCCTCCAGGAAGGGCATGCCGCGTTCCTCGGTGAACTTCGGCATCACGAAGCCGGAGAGGAGTCGTGCGGCCGGGCCCATGCGGCGGACGAGATCGGGGATCTGTTCGGGCACGCGGACCCGGATGAACAGCAGCGGCAGCTCCGCGCCCGGGCGGGCGGCCAGCTCGGTGAACTGCTGGACGAGGTTCTCCTCGGCGGCCGGGACGTCCTCGTCGCCGATCGAGTCCTCCAGGCACAGCACCATCGACACGACGCCGCGCCCGGCCAGCTTGACGATGTCGTCGGCCAGGTGGGGCCGGGTGGCCGGGCTGTAGAGCGTGGCGCCGAGGGCCGCGGCGAGCAGCCGGGCCGGTGAGTCCGCGTCGAACTCGCAGGGCTCCTGGAAGAAGAGACGCTGCCGTACCTCAGGGGCAATGTGCCCGAAATGACGCATAAAGCTCCCCCGTGGTGACGATGTGACTCGTGATTGTTTTCGATAGGTGGCCGGTAATAGTACGTACAAATCCATGTCAGGGGTTCCCGCCGGGCATGAACTTCAGGTAACTCGGCCGTGTCGGTGTCCGAACCCCCACGTTGTCGTGACCAGGACCGAGAGGGCAGGATGACCGCATGACGCACGCGATGCTGAAGGGGTCGAACGTCCCGTTGGAGGCCACCACGGTACGTGCCGTGCTGCGCTGGACGCCCGGACAGGGTGTCCCGGACGTGGATGCCTCTGCTCTGCTCCTCGGCCCCGCCGGTCAGGTGCGTTCCGACGAGGACTTCGTCTTCTACAACCAGCCCCGGCACCCGTCCGGGAAGGTCTGGTGGCTCGGCAAGAAGCGTGTCGCCGAGGGCCCCACCGACACGATCCAGACAGATCTGGCCGGTGTCGAGCCCGAAGTCAGCCGGATTCTGGTGGTCGCATCGGCGGAGGACAAGACCTTCGATCGCGTACTGGGCCTGCGCATCTCGCTGTACGACGCCGCCGTCGCCGAGGGTGAGCCGCTGCTGTATTTCGACATCAAGCCGGAGACCGGCGAGGAGACCGCGCTGATCTGCGGGGAGCTGTACCGGCGGGGTGAGGGGTGGAAGTTCCGGGCGCTGGGCGAGGGGTACGCGAACGGGCTGCGCGGGCTGGCCATGGACTTCGGGATCACGGTCGACGAGTCGGAGGCCGCGAGCGTCCCCGAGGTCTCGCAGCCGTTGCCTCCGGCGGTTTCCACGCAGTTGCCTCCGGCGGTTCCGGTGCAGTCCGGGTACGGGTATCCGCCGGCGGCGGCACCCGCGCAGGAGCCGGTGACTCAGCCGGCTTACGGGTATCCGCAGGCCGCACCTGTGGGTGCCGGGACTTATGGGTATCCCCAGCCGATGCCTGCGGCGAGTGCGGTGGATCCTGACTTCCGGTTGCCGCCGCAGGGGCCGCAGTTCATCTGAGGGTGAGTGGGTAGTTTTTCGGGTGCGGGCCGGTGGGGGCTGGGCGCGCCCGCGCGGCGGAGCCGCAAATCGACACAGCCCCGCGCCCCTGAAGCTGCCCCTTCGGGGCGCTTCAGCGCTCCACCTTCGTCTTGTAGCCCCGCCCCCACTGCAGTCCCCACCCGTACAAGCGGTCCAGTTCTGCCTGGAAGCCGTAGACGAACTTCACCTCTCGGCGGACCACGAACTCGCCCTTGACGTTCTCGATCATCACCACCGCGCAGGAGCGGGCCTGGGGGTGGCGTTCGTCGAGGCCTATCTCGATGCGGGGGCCGTTGCTGGGGTAGAGGGTGACGATCGCGTGGGTGCGGTCGAAGGCCGGGGTCTGGTCGTAGATGTAGACGAAGACCAGTAGGCGCTTGATCTCGTCGCGGTGGTCGAGGTTGACGTACATCGTCTCGCCGGACGCGGAGCCGAAGCGGTCATCGCCGCTGAGCTTGACGTACGGGGGTGAGTTGACGTCGCCGAGGAGGCCGCCGAGGGGCTGGACGACGCCCTTGGTGCCGTCCATGAGTTCGTAGAGGCAGCCCAGGTCGAGGTCGACGTTGACCATGCTCTGGCTGTGGCCCATGACCTCGGGCGGCTTGAGGGCCTTGAAGGGGTGCCGCAGCAGGCTGTCCCGCTGGAGGCCGCCGATGTCGGAGGTGCGCATCCGCCAGGTGAGGTTGACGCGCAGGTTGCCGGTGGCCGCGCCCTGTTTGGTGAGCGAGACCTGGTGGTGCCGTTTGGTCAGTTCGATCGCGTTGCTGGCCGCGCTGCCCGAGTCGAAGTCGATCTCGCGCCGCCAGATTCCGTCGAAGAAGCCCATTCCCGCCCCCACGTCCACATCACGCACGACAAAACTGACGGGGCGGCGGACCGAGGGCATGTCCTCTGTCTGCCGCCCCGAACAGAGCGTTCCCTTACCAGGGAGCTTGTCACACCCCGGACGAGACCTCAGTCTTCTCGTCCGAGCCGGCTTTTCCCTCGGCTTCCGCGAGGGCGTTGTTGCGGCGGACCGAGGACCAGAAGGACCAGCCGATCAGGACCACGCCGACCAGGCCGGTGATGACCTCGTTGATCTGGTACTGGATGGTGACCATGAGGATCACGGCGAGGGCGCCGATCGCGTAGTGGGCGCCGTGCTCCAGGTAGACGTAGTCGTCCAGGGTGCCCTGGCGGACCAGGTACACCGTCAGGGAGCGGACGTACATCGCGCCGATGCCGAGGCCCAGCGCCATGAGGACGATGTCGTTGGTGATGGCGAAGGCGCCGATCACTCCGTCGAAGGAGAAGGACGCGTCCAGGACTTCGAGGTACAGGAACATGAAGAACGCCGCCTGGCCGGCGAGGACCACCGCCGAGCGCTGCTTGCCGGTGCGCGCGGCCTCTTCCTCCTCCTCGTGCTCCCGCTCCTCCTCTTCTTCGAGCTTGTCCTCGAAGTAGCCGGAGAGCCCGCCGACGATCATGTAGGTGATCAGGCCGGAGATGCCTGCGATCAGGACCGTCTGCGCCTTGTCGGTGTGCGCGCCGCCGTGCTGGTGGGCGTGGGCCGCGAAGGTGAACGACGTGATCAGCAGGACGATCAGCGCGATGCAGACCGACAGCATGTCGACCTTGCCGAGCTTGGCGAGCGGGCGCTCGATCCAGCGCAGCCACTGGATGTCCCGGTCCTCGAAGATGAAGTCGAGGAAGATCATCAGCAGGAACATGCCGCCGAAGGCCGCGATCGCCGGGTGGGCGTCGGTGACCAGCTGCTGGTAGTGGTCCTTGTTGTTGAGTGCGAGGTCGACCGCGTCGATCGGGCCGATCTTGGCGGTGACGGCGACGATGACGACGGGGAACACCAGCCGCATGCCGAAGACGGCGATCAGGACACCCACCGTGAGGAAGATCTTCTGCCAGAAGGCGGACATCTTCTTCAGGATCCCGGCGTTGACCACCGCGTTGTCGAATGACAGCGAGATCTCCAGGACGGCCAGGATCGCCACGATTCCGAAGGCTTCCCACCCCCCGTAGAACGCCGCCGCGACCAGGCCGAGCGCGGTGACCGCGAACGACCAGCCGAAGGTTTTCAGAAGCACTGGCTACCCAATCCCTGTGTGTACGGGTCTCCCCCGCGCCGCACTCGGCTTTACTTAAAATTTGACGTCGGGCACTGAGTCTAGATGGAGACCGCCCCGACCGGGACAGCTACCCCGTACCGGTCGGGTAACCCGCAGGTCCTGGGGGTTCAGCCGTGCGAACGCGACTTCGTCCCCTCGAAGATCACGAGAAACGGGGAGACGTAGCCGGACGCCTCGACGGGTGTGGCGTGACCGGCCACGACCAGTACGACACCGGCGACCAGGGCCGCGCAGTACATGAGTGCGTTGATCGCCTGGGCGGGGCGCTGTTCGGGCTGCTGCGGTTCACTGGGCATAATGAACGGACTCCCGTCCTTCCGAGGGCGGCGAGCTCCCGAGAGCCACCTGCCTCGTTACCAGGCGCAGCAGGTGGCTCTCTCTTGTCGTCGCCGAGCCACCCCGAGTGAGCGGCCCTTTACGAAACGTTGACCCCGAAGTCTAGGGCGATGCCCCGCAGTCCCGACGCGTACCCCTGTCCCACCGCGCGGAACTTCCACTCGCCCTGGTAGCGGTAGAGCTCGCCGAAGATCATGGCCGTCTCGGTGGAGGCGTCCTCGGAGAGGTCGTAGCGGGCGAGTTCCTGGCCGTCGGCCTGGTTCACCACGCGGATGAAGGCGTTGCTGACCTGGCCGAAGGTCTGGCCGCGGTTGTCCGCGTCGTGGATGGAGACCGGGAAGACGACCTTGTCGACGTTGGCCGGGACCTTGGAGAGGTCGACCAGGATCGACTCGTCGTCGCCCTCGCCCTCACCGGTGAGGTTGTCGCCGGTGTGCTCCACCGAGCCGTCGGGGCTCTTGAGCTGGTTGTAGAAGATGAACCACTCGTCCCCGAGCACCCGGCCGCCGTTGCACAGCAGTGCGCTGGCGTCGAGGTCGAAGTCGGCTCCGGTGGTGGAACGCGCGTCCCAGCCGAGCCCGATCAGTACGTTCGTGAGGTTCGGTGCGGCCTTGGACAGGGAGACGTTGCCCCCCTTGGCGAGTGTGACGCCCATTGTGCTGGTCCTCCCCGAGGCGATGCTGCTGTGTGAGTTGTCCTGCGCTCCCCCGGAGGGGAACCCCCCGGCGCCGCACGCTGACCGTGCGGCGCCGGGCGGTGAAGCCTTGGAACGTCAGACGTTGACGCCGAAGTCCTGGGCGATGCCGCGCAGGCCCGAGGCGTAGCCCTGGCCGATGGCGCGGAACTTCCACTCCGCGCCGTTGCGGTAGAGCTCGCCGAAGACCATGGCCGTCTCGGTCGAGGCGTCCTCGGAGAGGTCGTAGCGGGCGATCTCGGCGCCGCCGGCCTGGTTCACCACGCGGATGAACGCGTTGCGGACCTGACCGAAGGACTGCTGGCGGTTCTCGGCGTCGTAGATCGAGACCGGGAAGGTGATCTTGTCGACGTCGGCCGGGACCGCCGCCAGGTTGACCTTGATCGCCTCGTCGTCGCCCTCGCCCTCACCGGTGGTGTTGTCACCGGTGTGCTCGACGGAGCCGTCGGGGCTCTTGAGGTTGTTGAAGAAGACGAAGTTGGCGTCGCTCGCGACCTTGCCCGCGCTGTTCAGCAGCAGTGCGCTGGCGTCGAGGTCGAAGTCGGTACCGGTGGTGGTGCGGACGTCCCACCCCAGACCGACGATGACCGCGGTCAGGCCCGGGGCCTCCTTGGTCAGTGAAACGTTGCCGCCCTTGCTGAGGCTGACTCCCACGAGTCCTCCATTGGTGTCCAGGGGCGGGGATGCCCCGTAGTGCGTCGGTATCGGATCAACGTCTCGATCCTAGTGACGGGTTCCCGGCCCTCGCAGGCCCTGGAACCTAACAATCACAGGGTGTCGAGGGCCTTCACGTACTCGCCGAGGTCGCGTGCGTCCGGAAGCCCGTTGACGACGGTCCAGCGCACGACGCCCTCCTTGTCGATGATGAAGGTGCCGCGCAGGGCGCACCCCTTGTCCTCGTCGAAGACGCCGTACGCGCGCGAAGTGTTGCCGTGCGGCCAGAAGTCGGAGAGCAACGGATACTCCAGGCCCTCCTGTTCGGCGAAGACGCGCAGGGTGTGGATGGAGTCGTTGGAGACCGCGAGGAGTTGGGTGTCGCGGTCGGTGAACTGCGGCAGGTTGTCGCGCAGGGAGCACAGTTCGCCGGTGCAGACGCCGGTGAAGGCGAAGGGGTAGAAGAGCAGCACCACGTTCTTGTCACCGCGGAAGTCGGAGAGCTTCACGGTGGCGCCGTGGTTGTCCTTGAGCTCGAAATCGGGGGCCTTGTCGCCGACCTGGATCGCCATCTCGTCCTGCATCCCTTCGGTGGGGCTGTTCGGGTGAGAGCACCCTGGGCCCACCACCCTACGCAGCGATCACGGCATGCGGACGGACGGGCTGGCGTGGCCAGCCCGTCCGGGGTTCGACGATCGAGGTACCTCCGTGGACTACCTCTTGGACTTGGCCGCCTTGGGCGTCACCAGCCGGCTGCCGCTCCAGTCCTTGCCCACGCTGACGCTCTTGGCCGCGGAGAGTCCCGCGGTCGTGGCGGCTTCCGAGATGTCGCTCGGCTCGACGTAGCCGTCACGGCCCGTCTTCGGCGTCAGCAGCAGGATGGAGCCGCCCTCCTCGACGTACGAGATGGCGTCCACCAGCACGTCGGTCAGGTCGCCGTCCTCGTCGCGGAACCACAGCACCACGGCATCGGCGACGTCGTCGTAGTCCTCGTCCACCAGGTCGCTGCCGATGACTTCTTCAATGGCCTCGCGGAGTTCCTGGTCTACGTCGTCGTCGTAGCCGATCTCCTGGACCACCTGCTCGGGCTGGAACCCCAGCCTTGCGGCAGGGTTCGTCCGCTCCTCCGCGTGGTCCGCGGTCGCGCTCACGGGTTGCCTCCTGATCATGTCTTGATGAATGTCCAGCATCGCGCGTGCGCGAAGCATTGGCCGTAGTCCACACGGACGGGCCGGATCGCGCAAGTACCCGGCGATTCGGAACGCCGAAACGGTGACGATCCTGGCCGTGTCGCCGCAACTCCAGGCACGCTATCGCGGCCACTGGTGACGTACACCACAGCGTTCTGCCCGGTTTGCACGTTTGAGAACCCTCCGAGGGTACGCGACTCGAATGACTTTGCTAAACGAGTCACGGTTACCTCACGGTAGAGATGACGATTGCCGCCCCGCGGTAGACCATGGGGAACGGTGCAGCCCCCTCACCCAGCTCCCTCTGACAGGTAAGGAACAGCGTGGCTTCCGGATCCGATCGCAATCCGATCATCATTGGCGGCCTTCCGAGTCAGGTTCCTGACTTCGATCCCGAAGAGACCCAGGAGTGGCTCGACTCGCTCGACGCCGCCGTGGACCAGCGCGGCCGTGAGCGGGCCCGCTATCTGATGCTCCGGCTGATCGAGCGGGCCCGCGAGAAGCGCGTGGCCGTGCCCGAGATGCGCAGCACGGACTACGTCAACACCATCGCCACCAAGGACGAGCCGTTCTTCCCCGGCAACGAGGAGATCGAGCGCAAGATCCTGAACGCCACCCGCTGGAACGCCGCGGTGATGGTGTCCAGGGCCCAGCGTCCCGGTATCGGGGTCGGCGGCCACATCGCCACCTTCGCCTCCTCCGCCTCGCTCTACGACGTGGGCTTCAACCACTTCTTCCGCGGCAAGGACCAGGGCGACGGCGGCGACCAGATCTTCTTCCAGGGGCACGCCTCGCCGGGCATCTACGCCCGCGCGTTCCTCCTGGACCGGCTCAGCGAGCAGCAGCTCGACGCGTTCCGCCAGGAGAAGTCGAAGGCCCCGTACGGGCTGTCCTCGTATCCGCACCCGCGGTCGATGCCGGACTTCTGGGAGTTCCCGACCGTGTCCATGGGCCTCGGCCCGCTCGGCGCGATCTTCCAGGCGCGGATGAACCGCTACATGGAGGCGCGCGGGATCGCGGACACCTCCAGGTCACACGTGTGGGCGTTCCTCGGCGACGGCGAGATGGACGAGCCGGAGTCGCTGGGCCAGCTGTCGATCGCGGCCCGCGAGGGCCTGGACAACCTGACCTTCGTCGTCAACTGCAACCTCCAGCGGCTCGACGGCCCGGTGCGCGGCAACGGCAAGATCATCCAGGAGCTGGAGTCGCAGTTCCGGGGCGCCGGCTGGAACGTCATCAAGCTGGTCTGGGACCGCACCTGGGACCCGCTGCTGGCCCAGGACCGCGACGGTGTGCTGGTCAACCAGCTCAACACCACGCCGGACGGCCAGTTCCAGACGTACGCCACGGAGACCGGCGCGTACATCCGCGAGCACTTCTTCGGGCACGACCACCGGCTGCGCGCGATGGTCGAGAACATGACCGACGACCAGATCCTGCACCTGGGGCGCGG
The DNA here is from genome assembly GCF_016654115.1 of Streptomyces sp. MBT53. Lineage (GTDB taxonomy): Bacteria > Actinomycetota > Actinomycetes > Streptomycetales > Streptomycetaceae > Streptomyces. Next base: position 27,581 of record NZ_JAEQAZ010000097.1, on the reverse strand, counting down.
CGGGCACGACCACCGCAAGGTGTTCGCGGCCTTCGAGGCGGCCAAGGAGCACAAGGGCCAGCCGACCGTCGTGCTCGCACAGACGGTCAAGGGCTGGACGCTGGGCCCCAACTTCGAGGGCCGCAACGCCACGCACCAGATGAAGAAGCTGACGGTCGCCGACCTCAAGGGCTTCCGCGACCGCCTGCACCTCCCGATCACCGACCAGGAGCTGGAGTCCGGCGCGCCGCCGTACTACCACCCGGGCCGGAACTCGGAGGAGATCCAGTACATGCACGACCGGCGCAACGCGCTGGGCGGCTACGTCCCCACCCGCGTCGTCCGCTCGAAGCCGCTGGCCCTTCCCGAGGACAAGACGTACGCGAGTGTGAAGAAGGGCTCCGGCCAGCAGTCGATCGCCACCACCATGGCGTTCGTACGGCTGCTCAAGGACCTCATGCGGGACAAGGAGATCGGCAAGCGGTTCGTGCTGATCGCACCGGACGAGTACCGCACGTTCGGCATGGACTCCTTCTTCCCGAGCGCGAAGATCTACAACCCGCTGGGCCAGCAGTACGAGTCGGTGGACCGCGATCTGCTGCTCGCGTACAAGGAGTCGCCGACCGGGCAGATGCTGCACGACGGCATCTCCGAGGCGGGCTGCACGGCTTCGCTGATCGCGGCGGGTTCGGCGTACGCCACGCACGGCGAGCCGCTCATCCCGGTCTACGTCTTCTACTCGATGTTCGGTTTCCAGCGCACCGGTGACCAGTTCTGGCAGATGGCCGACCAGTTGGCGCGCGGTTTCGTCCTGGGCGCGACCGCGGGTCGTACGACTCTGACCGGTGAAGGCCTGCAACACGCGGACGGGCACTCGCAGTTGCTGGCCTCGACCAACCCGGGCTGTGTCGCCTACGACCCGGCGTACTCGTACGAGATCGCCTACATCGTGCAGGACGGGCTGCGGCGGATGTACGGCCCCGACAGTGAGGACGTCTTCTACTACCTCACCGTCTACAACGAGCCGATCCAGCACCCGGCGGAGCCTTCCGATGTGGACGTGGAGGGCATCCTCAAGGGTGTTCACCGCATCAGCCGGGGTGCCTCCGGCACGGTTCCGGCGCAGATCATGGCGTCGGGCGTGTCGGTGCCGTGGGCTCTGGAAGCGCAGCGGATTCTCGCCGAGGACTGGAACGTGCGGGCCGATGTCTGGTCGGCGACCTCCTGGAACGAGCTGCGGCGCGAGGCGGTCGAGGTCGAGCGGCACAACTTGCTGCATCCCGAGGAGGAGCAGCAGGTTCCTTATGTCACGCGGAAGTTGAGCGGGGCGGAGGGGCCGTTCGTGGCGGTTTCCGACTGGATGCGGTCGGTTCCTGATCAGATCGCTCGGTGGGTGCCAGGTACTTATCAGTCGTTGGGGGCTGATGGGTTCGGGTTCGCTGATACGCGCGGGGCTGCTCGGCGGTTCTTCCACATCGACGCGGAGTCGATCGTGGTGGCTGTGCTGACGGAGTTGGCTCGGGAGGGGAAGGTCGATCGGTCTGTGTTGAAGCAGGCGATCGATCGGTATCAGTTGCTGGATGTTGCCTCGGCCGATCCGGGTGTGGCCGGAGGAGACGCGTAGTTTTTTTGCCTGCGGGTGCGTGGGGGCTGGTCGCGCAGTTCCCCGCGCCCCTGGAGGGCGGCCCCTTCGGGGCGCCCATAGGCCGTCTCCCCTCCCCCTAACATGCGGGCATGAAGCAACAATCGGCGCAAGCCCGTTGGGAGCAGCGGACTCAGCGGCCGTTGCTGGCGCTTGCCGTTGCGTTTGCCGTGGCCTATGCCGTGCCGATCGTGGACACCACCGCCGGTCATTCGCTGACGGCGGTGTGCACGGGCGTCGAGTGGGTGGTGTGGGCGGCGTTCGCCGCCGACTATCTGATGCGGCTCGCGATGTCCCGGGACCGGCGGCGGTTCGTGCGGACGCACTGGATGGACCTGTGCGCGGTCGTGCTGCCGATACTCCAGCCGCTGCGGCTGCTGCGGATGGTGTCGACCCTCATACTCGTCGGGCGGCGGGCCCGGATGGCCTCGCAGATCCAGCTGACGACGTATGTCGCGGGCGCGGTGGTCGGGCTGTTGATGTTCGGCTCGCTCGCGGTGCTGTCCGTGGAGCGGGACTCGCCCAACGGGAACATCCGGACGCTGGGTGACGCCGTGTGGTGGTCGTTCACGACCATGACGACGGTGGGGTACGGGGACCACGCGCCGACCACCGGTCTCGGTCGGATGATCGCCGTCGGGCTGATGCTGTCCGGGATCGCGCTGCTCGGTGTCGTCACCGCGAACATCGCCACCTGGTTCATCGCCCGGTTCGAGAAGGACGACGTGGAGGAGCGCCGGCAGACCGAGGCCATCGAGGCGCTGACGGAGGAAGTACGGGCGCTGCGGGCGGAGGTGGCGGCGCTGTCGGGGGTGCAGGGAGCGGGGGTGCCGAGTCTGGTCAGCCCCGGTTCCGTCGGTTCAGAAGAACGTCCATAGGACCGCCGCCACCGTGTCGATCGCGCCCAGGACCAGGGCCACCAGGGCCACCACCCGGCGGGCGCCCGCCCACCTGCGGCCCATGGCGAGCCAGCCGCAGATCACCGCGATCGGGCCGAGGACGATCCCCAGGTTGCCCGCCAGGAAGAAGCCCGCGATCGCGCAGACCAGTCCGACGACGGCGAGCGTCGCGTGGTCCGGCCGGGTACGTGTTGCGTTTCCTGAGCGCGTCATCGTCAACTCCCTGGGGGTGCACGCCAGTTCCGTCCTACGACGCTTACCCCCGTACGCATGAAAAAAGCCTGCTTGCGCGCTGCCCCCCTCCGGCAGCGCGCCGCAGACCACCCGTCCCCCCTGCCCTGCGGAGGACTTGACTTACTGTGACCTGCGGCGCGTACCGAACGCCAGGAATCTTTAGCGCAGTCACCCTGATAGGCGAACTCGCCCTGAATCAGGGTTGGATACGCCGTCAGATGTGGGCCGCTCCCGCGCCCGCCTCCGCGTTCTCGCCGCGCTTGGTCAGCAGGGCGACGAACACCGCGACCACCGCTACACCGGCCGCGACCAGGCAGGCCAGGCTCATGCCGGAGATGAAGGTGTCGTGGGCGACCTGCGTGATCTTCGCGGCGACCGCCTCCGGGGTGCCCTTGGCGATCGGGGCGACTCCGACCTGGACCGCTTCGGCGGTCGCGTCCAGTTGGGGCTGGGTGAGCTTGGGCAGGCCCGCGTCCGCCCAGTTGCCGGGCAGGTCGCTGTCGACGCGGGAGGCCATGACGGCGCCGAGGACGGCCGTACCGAGGCTGCCGCCGATCTGCATCGCGGCCTGCTGGAGACCGCCGGCGACACCGGACAGCTCCATGGGCGCGTTGCCCACGATGACCTCGGTCGCGCCGACCATCACCGGGGCGAGGCCGAAGCCGAGCAGGGCGAACCAGATGGACATGACCGCGCTGCCAGTGTCCGACTCCAGGGTGGACATGCCGTACATGGCGATCGCGGTGGCCGCCATGCCGCCGGCCAGCGGGATGCGCGGGCCGAGCTTGGTGATCGCGGCGCCGGCCAGCGGGGAGCCGACGATCATCATCCCGGTGAGCGGGAGGAGGTGGAGACCGGCGTCGATGGGGCTCATACCGTGCACGTTCTGCAGATAGAACGTCACGAAGAACAGGCCGCCCATGAAGGCGATCGCCATCAGGACCATCAGCACGACGCCCGCGGACAGCGGGACGGAGCGGAACAGGCCCAGCGGGATGAGGGGTTCCTTGACGCGCTGCTCCCAGAAGGCGAACAGGGCGAAGCCCAGGACGGACGCGGCGAGGAACGCCCAGGTCGTGCCGGCGCCCCAGCCCCAGGCGGGGGCCTTGATGAGGGCCCAGACAAGGCAGAACATCGCGCCGGAGAGCAGCGCGATGCCGAGGATGTCGAAGGAGCGGGGCGCGTTCTCGGCGCGGTGGTCGCGGAGGATCAGCAGGCCGAGGACGAGGGCGACGGCGCCGACCGGCACGTTGATGAAGAACACCGACTGCCAGTTGACGTGTTCGACGAGGACGCCGCCGAGGATCGGGCCGCCCGCGGTGGAGGCGCCGATGACCATGCCCCACAGGCCGATGGCCATGTTGAGTTTCTCGGCGGGGAAGGTGGCCCGCAGCAGGCCGAGCGCGGCCGGCATCAGCAGGGCGCCGAACAGGCCCTGGAGCACGCGGAAGGTGACGACGAACGCGATGCTGTGGGAGAGGCCGATGGCGCCGGACGCGAGGGCGAAGCCGCTGACGCCGATCAGGAAGGTCTGGCGGTGGCCGAAGCGGTCGCCGAGCTTGCCGGCGGTGATGAGGGAGACCGCGAGGGCGAGGAAGTAGCCGTTGGTGATCCACTGGACGTCGGCGAAGCTGGCGCCGAGGTCCTTCTGGATGGCCGGGTTGGCGATGGCGACGATGGTGCCGTCGAGGGCCACCATCATGACGCCGACGGCGACGGTTATGAGGGTGAACCACGGGTGGCCGCGCAGCCCCGTGGAGGGCGTCGGGTCGGACGGGGCGACCGTTGCCTTGTCCCCCGGCCCCGTCGAACTGATGGTGGTCTGACTAGTCATGTGTTCGAGGCTAGTGTCAGCCGCTGACAGTTGACAAACAGGTTCAGATGTCGGCGGCTGTCAACAATTACGAGGAGAACGGCATGGAGACTCTGCGCGAGCGCAAGAAGGCCCGCACGCGGGACGCGCTGCTGCGTGCCGCCCTCGAACTGTTCACGACCAAGGGCTACGAACAGACCACCGTCGACGAGATCGCCGAGGCCGTCGACGTCTCGCAGCGCACCTTCTTCCGCTACTTCGCGAGCAAGGAGGAGGCCGCCTTCTTCGTGCCCCGGCTCACCGAGACGCACTTCGTCGAGGCCGTCCGCGCCCGCCCGCCGCACGAGGCCCCGCTCGAGGCGCTGCGCCGGGCCGTGCTGGAGAGCTGGGACACCATCAACGAGGCGATCCAGCAGGTCGTACCGCTGGAACTGCACATGCGCACCTACCGGGTCATCGAGTCGACGCCGGGACTGCTGGCCGCGCACCTGCGGCGCTCGATGGAGCTGGAGGAGGAACTCGCGCAGATCATCGCCGTGCGCGAGGGGCTGGCGATGGGCACGGACCCCCGGCCGCGGCTGGTGGTGGCGGTGTTCGGCGGGGTGATGCGGGTGGTGGAGCGGATGTGGATCGCGGGGGACGACCTCAGCATCGAGGCGATGCGGGAGCTGACGGCCGCCCACCTGGACGGGGTGGGTCCGGCGCTGGCGGGGAACTGGCGCACGAGCGAGTCGTACTGAGTTCCTCATCACGTACCGCTGAAACGTGATCCCCGTCACTCGGTTAACGCGAGACCCTCTCGTTCTCCTAGTGTGTCCTCCCAGTGACTTCCTTCGACTCCTCCCCCACGCTGAACGCCTGGCGCGCGCTGCTCGCGCTGGCCGTGGTGTTCGTGATGCTGGCGACCACCGGCTGGACCGCGGTACGCAGCCACCCCGGGAAAACGGCGCTCCAGGCCTCCCTCTCCGCATGGGAGCACGGCCACATAAACGGGCGCGAGCTGCCCGACCCGGACGCCTCCCCGACCCGGCTGGCCCGCTTCTTCGCCTCGCTCACCGCACAGCAGCGCACCCGCCTCGCGCACCGCTACCCCCTCGCCGTCGGCAACATGAACGGCGCCCCGGTCCAGCTGCGCTACCGCGCCAACCACATCGCCCTCGACCAGGCCCGCAAGGTCGAGCGCAGGCGCATGCACGACAGCCGCCTCACGCCCTACGGCAAGCAGGAGGCGGGCCGCCTCATGCACCGCTTCGAGGCGCTGATGAGCGGGAACCGCCACATCCTGGCCTTCGACCCCGAGGGTTCTGGCCGCATCGCCGAGGTCTTCGGCGACCTGGACACCGCGCAGCGCGTGTCGATCATCGTCCCCGGTGTCGACACCGACCTGCTCACCTTCCAGAAGACCAACAAGAGCTACTCGGCACCGGTCGGGATGGCGCAGAACCTGTACGCCGCCGAGAACACCGCGAAGTCCGCGACCGACACCGGCACGCGCACCGCCGTGATCGCCTGGGCCGACTACACCGCGCCCGGCGGCCTCGGCATCGACTCGGCCACCGCGGGCCGCGCCGAGGCAGGCGCCGTACGGCTGAACGCCCTGCTGCGCGCGCTGCCCGGCACCTCGCAGGTCGCCCTCTTCTGCCACAGCTACGGCTCGGTGGTGTGCGGGGTCGCCGCACACGAACTGCCGCCCCGGGTGACCGACATCGCGGTGGCCGGCAGCCCCGGCATGCGCACCTCGAACGCCGCCCACCTGCACACCCTCGCCCGGGTGTGGGCGATGCGGGACGCCGACGACTGGATCCAGGACGTGCCGTACATGGAGGTCGGCGGTCTCGGCCACGGCGAGGACCCGGTGTCCAGGGCGTTCGGCGCACGGGTGCTGGCCGCGAAGGACGCCAAGGGTCACACCGGCTACTTCGCGTCGGGCACCGACAGCCTCGCCAATTTCGCCGACATCGGCGTGGGCGCGTACGACGCGGTGTCGTGCGCGCACGACACCGACATCTGCCGACAGGGTCTGTCCGACGCCTCGGCGGCCGGACGCGCGTAGAAACAGCAGGAACTGCGGTCTGCGCGGGGATGGGACGGAGGACATGTGCCGCCTACGATGAGCCGCATGGGTGACGTACTGGCCGGATTTCATGCCGCTTGGGAGTTCGAGTCCGACTTCGTGCGCATCCGCTACGAGCGGGGCATTCGAACCCCCAAGCTGTTCCAGGCACTCGGTGAACGCCGGATCCCCTTCGACGCGATCGACACCGTGACGCTCGCCCCCGGCAGACGCGGCACGGTCGTCCTGCGCCTCGTACCGCGCGCCGGCGCCGACCCCCTCGTGGAGGCGGCGGCCGGCCAGCTCAAAGAGGGCAGCGACCCCTACCAACTCGTACTCCCCGCCGAACGCGAGACCCTCGCCGAGTACTACGCCGACGAGTTGCGCGCCCAGCTGAAGCGCGACCGCGGCCCGGCCGAACGCTTCCTGGTGGCTGCCCCCGAAGTACCGCTGCGCTTCAAGGCGTACGACGGAAAGGCGACCTTCGACGGCAAGACGGTCTCCTTCCGCTGGTTCTGGACCGGCGCCTCGTCGGCCAAGTGGAAGGCCGGCGACCAGAGCTTCCCGGTCACCGACCTCAACGGCGTCGAGTGGCGCTCCCCCGAGGTCTTCGAGGGTCATCTACGGCTGCTGCGCGGGGCTGCGCCGCCGGTGCCGGTGGACCAGGACCCGGCGGCCGTGGTGTTCGGGCTGGGATACGGCCCGGTGCACGAGTCTCTGCCCTTCGCGGCAGCGGTCCTCTCCGCCGTTCGCTCCGCGCGTCCTACGGCCGTGATCCCGGCCGCGCGCCGCGACCCCGCGGATATTGCCGAGCGGATTCGGCACCTCGGGGAGCTGCATGCGGCTGGGCTGGTCACGGATGAGGAGTTCAGCGTGAAGAAAGCGGAACTCCTCGCGGAACTGTAAGAACCCCTACTCCCTGCTGGTGGAAGCGAAGGTCATGTCCGCGTACCGATCGCCCGCCACCTTGCCGGCGATCGGCTCCAGCAGGCTCAACTGGTCGTCGGTCAGGACGATCCTCGTCGCCGCCGTGTTCTCCTCCACCCGCCTGCGCTTGGTGGTGCCGGGGATCGGGATCACGGGAAGGCCATGGATCTGAGCCCGCTGCTGTACCCAGGCCAGGGCGATCTGGCCGAGGGAGGCGTCGTGGGCGGCGGCGACCGTGCGGATGGGGTCGAGGAGGGTCGCGTTGGCCGCCGCGTTCTCGCCGGTGAAGCGGGGCTGGTGGCGGCGGAAGTCGCCCTCCGTCAGGTCCTGTTCGGCGTTGGCGAAGGAGCCGGTGAGGAAGCCCCGGCCGAGCGGTGAGTACGGCACGACGGCCGAGCCCAGCTCGACGGCCGCCCCGACGAGACTGATCTCGACGTCCCGGCTGAACAGCGACCACTCCGACTGCACGGCGGCGATCGGGTGCACGGTGTGCGCGGCGCGCAGCTCCGCTCCCGTGACCTCGCTCAGCCCGAGGTGCCTGACCTTGCCCTCGCGCACCAGTTCCGCCATCGCGCCGACGGTCTCCTCGATGGGGACGGCCGGATCGCGGCGGTGCATGTAGTAGAGGTCGATGACATCGATGCCAAGACGCTGCAGGCTCGCCTCGACGGCCTGGCGGATGTAGGGCCGGTCGTTGCGGATGACCCGCCGGGTGGGCTCACCGGCCGGGATCGACATGGCGAACTTGGTGGCGACGACGACCTCGTCACGGTGCGCCTTGAAGAACGGCGACAGGAACCGCTCGTTCTCCCCGGCCCCGTACACGTCGGCGGTGTCGTAGAAGGTCACGCCGAGTTCGAGCGCCCGGTCCAGAGTGGCCAGCGACTCCTTCGCGTCGGGGGGACCGTAGGCGAAGCTCATGCCCATGCAGCCGAGGCCCTGGACGCCGACCTCGGGGCCGTCCGCGCCGAGCCGTGCGGTCGGGATCGTGGTGTCGGTCATCCTGCCTTCTCCTTCTCGTAGGCGTGGGCGTCGCCGTAGAAGGCGATCTTCCGGTCGAGTACGGCGAGGGTGTCGCGCAGTTCGGCGATCCTGGCCAGGACGTCCCGGCGGGTCGCCTCCAGCAGGTCGAAGCGGTCGCCGTAGGTGTGGTCGCCCTCGCGCACGAGCTCGGCGTAGCGGACCATGTCGGCGACCGGCATGCCGGTCAGGCGGAGCTTGCCGACGAGGTCGAGCCAGTCGAGGTCGCGGTTGCTGTAGCGGCGCTGGCCGGTGTGCGAGCGGTCGATGTGCTGCATCAGCCCGATGCGCTCGTACCAGCGCAAGGTGTGTGCCGTCAGGCCGGTGAAGGCGACGACCTCGCTGATCGTGTAGCTGTCCGCGCCGTCCGGACGCCGCTCGCCCTGCGGCGGGCCTCCGCAGCTGTCGGTCCTGGTACCCGTGGTCTCCATCACCGTCATGGCCACCACGCTATGGCCTTGGAGTGCACTCGAAGCAAGCGGAACCGGTAAGAAATCGGCGGGACGGCCGAGACCGAGCGCTTAGGCTCGACGGCATGCCCTTGCACAACCTCGCGCTGATCGAGAACTGGCCGGTACCGACCGCGGCGACCGGTGTCGTACGAGCCGACGGAACCGTCCTCGGAACCCACGGCCCGACCACCCACCGCTTCCCGCTCGCCTCGGTGACCAAGCCGCTCGCGGCCTACGCCGTCCTCGTAGCGTACGAGGAGGGCGCCGTCGAGCTGGACGAACCGGCGGGCCCGCCCGGCTCCACCGTCCGCCATCTCCTCGCCCACACCTCGGGCCTGGCCTTCGACGAACACCGCGTGACGGCACCCCCCGGACAACGCCGCCTGTACTCCAACGCGGGCTTCGAGCAGCTCGGCGACCACATCGCGAAGGCCACGGAGATCGAGTTCGCGGAGTACCTGCACCAGGCGGTCCTGGCCCCCCTCGGCATGAACTCGACCTCGCTGAACGGCTCCCCGGCGAAGGACGGCGTCTCCACGGTCGCCGACCTTCTCCTCTTCGCCGCCGAACTCCAGGCCCCCCGCCTCCTCGACCCCCGCACGGTCGCCGAGGCGATGACGGTCCAATACCCGGGCACCAAGGGCGTGTTGCCGGGCTACGGCCACCAGAACCCCAACGACTGGGGCCTGGGCTTCGAGATCCGCGACTCCAAGTCCCCCCACTGGACCGGCAGTTCATCGTCCCCACGCACCTTCGGCCACTTCGGCCAGTCCGGCACGTTCCTGTGGGTGGACCCGACAGCGGGCGCGGCCTGCGTGACCCTGACGGACCGCGCGTTCGGCCCATGGGCGACGGAGGCATGGCCGCCCTTCACGGACGCGGTGCTCGCGGAACTCACGGAGCTCTAGAGCATCTCCCACATCAACAACTCGGCCCCGGTGGCCGCCTGAGCCGCCAGATCCCGCGCGTCCGTGATCCGAGCAGCATCCCCCGGCCCCAACTTCTCCCCGCCCAGGCTCACTTCACCACGCACCACATGAACGTACACATGCACCGCGTCCGGTACGGCCGTCCGCTCGCCGGGCGTAAGACGGCGCACGTGCAGCATCGCCCCCGCCTCCGGCACCGCATACGGAGTCGAGTCGGCGATGCCGTGGACGATCTCGTACGACGGTTCGCCACCGGGCTCCAACGGCGCCAGCCACATCTGCACGAAGGTCAGAGGCGAGTCGCTGTCATTGCGCTCGACGTGCCGCACCCCGGCCGCCGAACTGAGGCGCTGCACGTCACCGGGCCGGACGCGGGTGAGGTGGCCGGTGGAGTCGCGATGGCTGAGCTCCCCCTCGACGACCCACGTGACGATCTCCGTGTGGCTGTGCGGGTGTTCGCCGAACCCGGCGCCCGGGGCGAGCCGCTCCTCGTTGCACGCGATGACAGCGCCGAACCGAAGATTGCCGGGGTCGTAGTGCGGCCCGAACGAGAAGGCGTGCCACGACTGGATCCCGGCCTGCGGGTCACCGCCTGGGTACCGCTCCGCAGAGCGCCGCACGTCCATCACACCCACCAAGGTAGTCCCGCCCACGGTGCGGGCCCACCCACTTGTTCCGTCCCCACGCCACCGGCCGAGAGGGAGCCGTAGGGGCGCGCCGGTGTCGAGAGGACCAGCGCGCGGAGGCGCGCAGCGCCGAGCACGGTGGGCCTCTCGACACCGGCTCCCAGCGCCCCGAAGGCGACCGAACCAAAAGAGGTGCGCGCGACGGCGCCTATCCAGCACCGGCCCACTCACGCGCCGCCTGCCAAACCCCGGCCCACCCACGCGCCGCCTACCAAACCCCGGCCGGCCGCCCCGCAGACAACCAAGCCACACCGGATAAGGCAGTCTTGTTCCGTGCCCGAACCCGAAACCACCAAACCCGCAGGCCCCCTCCCCCGCGCCCACTCGCACCCCGCGACCCTCAAGCGGCTGGAGCAGTCGTCCGGGAGTCTCGCCGCCCAGGCCATCGCGCGCATGGACGAGTCGCTGCCGTGGTACCGGGCGATGCCACCGGAGAACCGTTCCTGGATCGGGCTGGTCGCGCAGGCCGGTATCGCCGCGTTCACCGAGTGGTTCCGGCATCCCGACGCGCCCCAGGCCATCTCCACCGACGTCTTCGGTACGGCGCCCCGCGAGCTGACCCGGGCCATCACGCTGCGCCAGACCGTGGAGATGGTGCGCACGACGATCGAGGTCATGGAGTCGGCCATCGACGAGGTGGCGGCACCGGGCGACGAATCCATCCTCCGTGAGGCGTTGCTCGTGTACGCCCGGGAGATCGCCTTCGCGACCGCGCAGGTGTACGCGCAGGCCGCCGAAGCCCGCGGCGCGTGGGACGCCCGGCTGGAGTCCCTCGTCGTCAACGCCGTGCTGAGCGGCGAGGCCGACGAGGGGGCCGTCTCGCGCGCCGCGGCCCTCGGGTGGAATTCGCCCGAGCATGTCTGCGTAGTGCTCGGCACCGCCCCCGACGGCGACAGCGAACTGACCGTCGAGGCGATCCGTCGCGCCGCCCGGCACGCCAAGCTCCAGGTGCTGACCGGGGTGCTCGGCGACCGACTCGTCGTGATCGCGGGAGGCAGCGACAACCCCCTCGCGGTAGCCAAGTCACTGATCGGCCCCTACGCGGCCGGACCGGTCGTCGCGGGCCCCATCGTGCCCGATCTCCTCGCCGCCACCCGGTCCGCGCAGGCCGCCGCCGCCGGGCTCAAGGCCTGCTCCGCCTGGCAGGACGCACCGCGCCCGGTGCTGGCGGACGACCTGCTTCCGGAACGCGCGATGGCCGGTGACCCCAGTGCGCGCGACCAGTTGGTGGAGGAGATCTACAGACCGCTGGAGGAGGCCGGCTCCGCGCTCCTGGAGACGCTCAGCGTCTATCTGGAACAGGCGAGTAGTCTCGAAGGTGCGGCGCGCATGCTGTTCGTCCATCCCAACACCGTGCGCTACCGGCTTCGACGTGTGACTGACGTCACCGGCTGGTCGCCGTCCGATGTACGTTCCGCGTTCACGCTGCGGATCGCGCTGATCCTGGGGCGTCTGGCCGATGGAGATCTCCAGACCTAGGTTTTTGTCGGGGCCCCACAAAACCCCCTCGTGTTCTTCGTCCCTGTCCCCACGGGCGGCCGTGCCCGTCCCCAAGAGAGAGTGTGAGAGTGCTCGTACTCGTCGCTCCCGGCCAGGGCGCCCAGACGCCCGGCTTCCTGACCCCCTGGCTCGACCTCCCCGGTGTCGAGGACCGTCTGCGTGCCCTCTCGGCCGCCATCGGTCTCGACCTGGTGCACTACGGCACGAAGGCCGACGCGGACGAGATCCGCGACACCGCCGTCGCCCAGCCGCTGCTGGTCGCCGCCGGACTGGTCTCCGCGACCGCACTCGGCGAGGTGTCCCCGGGCGCCGTCGCCGGTCACAGCGTCGGCGAGATCACCGCCGCCGTCCTCGCCGGTGTCCTCGACGACACGGACGCCCTGCGCCTCGTACGCAAGCGTGGTCTGGCGATGGCCGAGGCCGCCGCGATCACCGCGACCGGGATGGCCGCGCTGCTCGGCGGCGACCCGGACACCACGGTCGCGCACCTGGAGAAGCTGGGCCTGACCCCGGCCAACGTGAACGGCGCGGGCCAGATCGTGGCCGCCGGCACGCTGGAGCAGATCGCCGCCCTGGAGGCCGACAAGCCCGAGGGCGTGCGCCGGGTCGTGGCGCTGAAGGTGGCTGGCGCGTTCCACACCGAGCACATGGCCCCGGCGGTCGACGCGCTCGCCGAGGCCGCGCGCGAACTGACGCCCGCCGACCCGAAGTTGACGTACATCTCGAACAAGGACGGCAAGGCGGTCGCCACCGGCGCCGAGGTGCTGGACCGCCTCGTCGGCCAGGTCGCCAACCCGGTCCGCTGGGACCTGTGCATGGAGACCTTCAAGGAGCTCGGCGTCACCGCGCTCCTTGAGGTGTGCCCCGGCGGCACCCTGACCGGCCTCGCCAAGCGCGCCCTGCCCGGCGTGAAGACGCTGGCCCTGAAGACCCCCGACGACCTGGACGCGGCCCGCGAGCTCATCGCAGCTGCGTCTGATTCTGCTGCTGGCGCAGCGGGCGCCCACGCCTGACGAAGGAGCCGTAGGAAATGTCGACGAAGATCAAGCCGAGCAAGGGCGCACCGTACGCGCGCATTCTCGGCGTGGGCGGCTACCGTCCGGTCCGGGTCGTCCCGAACGAGGTGATCCTGGAGACGATCGACTCCTCCGACGAGTGGATCCGCTCGCGTTCCGGTATCGAGACCCGGCACTGGGCGAACGACGAGGAGACCGTCGCCGCGATGTCCGTCGAGGCGTCCGGCAAGGCGATCGCCGACGCGGGGATCACCGCCGAGCAGATCGGCGGCGTGATCGTGTCGACGGTCTCGCACTTCAAGCAGACCCCGGCCGTGGCGACGGAGATCGCCGACAAGCTGGGCACGAACAAGGCCGCCGCGTTCGACATCTCGGCGGGCTGCGCGGGCTTCGGCTACGGCCTGACGCTCGCCAAGGGCATGGTCGTCGAGGGCAGCGCGGAGTACGTCCTCGTCATCGGCGTGGAGCGGCTGTCCGACCTGACCGACCTGGAGGACCGCGCGACGGCCTTCCTGTTCGGCGACGGCGCGGGCGCGGTCGTGGTCGGCCCCTCCAAGGAGCCGGCGATCGGCCCGACCGTGTGGGGTTCGGAGGGCGACAAGTCCGACACCATCAAGCAGACCGTGCCGTGGAACGAGTACGACTCCACGGGCAAGTTCCCTGCGATCACGCAGGAGGGCCAGGCGGTGTTCCGCTGGGCCGTGTTCGAGATGGCGAAGGTCGCCCAGCAGGCGCTGGACGCGGCCGGGATCACCCCGGACGACCTGGATGTCTTCATTCCCCACCAGGCCAACGAGCGGATCATCGACTCGATGGTGAAGACGCTGAAACTGCCGGAGCACGTCACGGTCGCGCGTGACGTACGCACCACCGGCAACACCTCGGCCGCCTCGATTCCGCTCGCTATGGAGCGGCTTCTGGCGACCGGCGAGGCGAAGAGCGGCGACACCGCGCTCGTCATCGGCTTCGGGGCGGGTCTCGTGTACGCCGCGACGGTCGTTACCCTCCCCTAGGCACTCCGTGCCGGATCATCATCGGATCCGGCGCGGCTGTACTTACCTGCCGCTGCCGCGGCGGGCACCGCCACACCCTCTGGATCACAAAGAAGGAGCGCCTGACATGGCCGCCACTCAGGAAGAGATCGTCGCCGGTCTCGCCGACATCGTGAACGAGATCGCCGGCATCCCGGTTGAGGACGTCCAGCTGGACAAGTCCTTCACCGACGACCTGGACGTCGACTCGCTGTCCATGGTCGAGGTCGTCGTCGCCGCCGAAGAGCGCTTCGACGTCAAGATCCCCGACGAGGACGTCAAGAACCTCAAGACGGTCGGCGACGCGACCGACTACATCCTCAAGAACCAGGCCTGAGCCACCCCTTAGGCCCGGACCACCACCAGGCCCGAGCCACCCCCTAGGCACGGCTGCATGGCCCCGCCACCCGGCGGTGGCGCCGCTTAATCCTCGTACCGTTGGAGAGAGAATTCCCGTGAGCCCGACCAATCGCACCGTGGTCGTCACCGGTATCGGCGCAACCACACCGCTGGGTGGCGACGCAGCCTCGACCTGGGAAGGTCTGATCGCCGGCAAGTCCGGTGTGAAGGCCCTGGAGCAGGAGTGGGCCGCCGAGCAGGCGGTCCGTATCGCCGCGCCGGCCGCCGTGGACCCCTCCGAGGTGATCCCGCGTCCGCAGGCCCGCCGCCTGGACCGTTCGGCGCAGTTCGCGCTGATCGCGGCCAAGGAGGCGTGGGCCGACGCCGGCTTCACCGACAAGGCCGGCGACGACCCCGCCGTCGACCCCGACCGCCTGGGCACCGTCATCGCCTCCGGCATCGGCGGTGTGACGACCCTCCTCGACCAGTACGACGTGCTGAAGGAGAAGGGCGTCCGCCGCGTCTCCCCGCACACCGTCCCCATGCTGATGCCGAACGGCCCGTCCGCCAACGTGGGTCTGCTCGTGGGCGCCCGCGCGGGTGTGCACACGCCGGTCTCCGCGTGCGCGTCCGGCGCCGAGGCCATCGGCTACGCCATCGAGATGATCCGCACCGGCCGCGCCGACGTCGTCGTCGCGGGTGGCACGGAGGCGGCCATCCACCCCCTCCCCATCGCCGCGTTCGGCAACATGATGGCGATGTCCAAGAACAACGACGACCCGCAGGGCGCCTCGCGTCCCTACGACACCGCCCGTGACGGCTTCGTCCTCGGCGAGGGCGCCGGCGTCCTGGTCCTGGAGTCCGCCGAGCACGCCGCACAGCGCGGTGCCCGGGTGTACGCGGAGGCGGTCGGGCAGGGCATCTCGGCCGACGGCCACGACATCGTGCAGCCGGAGCCGGAGGGCCGCGGTATCTCGCAGGCCCTGAAGCACCTGCTCGACAGCACCGACCTGGACCCGGCGGAGATCGTGCACGTGAACGCGCACGCGACCTCGACGCCGGCCGGTGACGTGGCCGAACTGAAGGCGCTGCGCAAGGTGTTCGGCGACGACGCCGACCACATGGCGGTCTCGGCGACCAAGTCGATGACCGGTCACCTGCTGGGTGGCGCGGGCGGCGTGGAGTCGGTCGCGACCGTCCTCGCGCTCTACAACCGGATCGCCCCGCCGACCATCAACGTCGACAACCTCGACCCGGAGGCGGAGGCCAACGCGGACGTGGTCCGCGGCGAGGCCCGCAAGCTCCCGGTCGAGGGCCGTATCGCCGCCCTGAACGACTCGTTCGGGTTCGGCGGGCACAACGTGGTGCTGGCGTTCCGTACGGTCTGAGAATTGCTGTGAACGGCGTGTGGCCCGCTCCCCGGGTTGGGGGCGGGCCACACGTCGTTTGTCGGCTCACGGCCGGTGGGAGCTGGTCGCGCAGTTCCCCGCGCCCCTAACAGCGTTGCCCCTGGCGGCGTTTTCAGACCACCTGGTGCAGCCACCGCACCGGCGCACCCTCGCCCGCGTACCTGAACGGCTCCAACTCGTCGTCCCAGGGCTTGCCGAGGAGTTTGGAGATGTCGGCCTCCAGGTTGGTCTCGCCCTGTTGGGACCTCGTCAGGGCCGCGCGCAGGCGGTCCTCCGGGATCAGGATGTCGCCGTGGATGCCGGTGACGGCGTGGAAGATGCCGAGGTCGGGGGTGCAGCTGTAGCGCTCGCCCTCGGCGGTGGGGCAGGGCTCTGCGGTGACCTCGAAGCGGAGGAGGTGCCAACCGCGCAGCGCGGACGCCAGTTTGGAGGCGGTGCCCGCCTCCGCCTGCCAGGAGAATTCGGAGCGCCACGTTCCGGGCGCGGCGGGCTGTCGGATCCAGTCGAGGCTGACGCGTGTGCCGAGCACCCCGGCGACGGCCCACTCGACGTGCGGGCACAGCGCGCGCGGCGCGGAGTGCACGTACAGAACTCCACGTGTCGTCACCGGGACCTCCGGACAGAGCGGGGCATCTTGCTGACTGGCAAACGGCGGTGGCGGGGCAGCCACGTTGAGGGCGAGGCTACCGTGCGGCGGCGCGCGGAGTGTGACGTACCGTCCCTCCAGGTGCCAGGAAACCCCGCCATTCACCCAGGGGGACGCTTGTACGGGGTGAGCCGTTGCATCGGACCGCAACGGGAACCATGGCGCGTTGTTATGGGTTGAGACCGTTATGGAGGGGATGGGTCTCAACATGCGAATGCGACGTCGTCGTTCACAGGCCGCGCTCGCCCTCATGACAGCGGCCGTGCTGGGCGCGGCCGGCTGCGACTCGGGCGGGGGCGCGTCCTCCGGCACCCACAGCAAGAGCGGTACGGCGGCCGAGGCGAAGCCCTCCCCGACCCCGGTGTGGGACCGCAGCCCGTCCTCGGTCGCGGCCGTGGGCGACTCCATCACCCGTGGTTTCGACGCCTGTACGGTCCTGTCGGACTGCCCCGAGGTGTCCTGGGCGACGGGCACCGAGGCCTCGGTCGACAGTCTGGCGGTACGGCTGCTGGGGAAGACCGGGGCGGCCGAACGCAGTTGGAACTACGCGGAGACCGGCGCGCAGATGGCCGACCTGCCCGGCCAGATCACCCAGGCGGTCGCCCGCAAGCCGCAGTTGGTCACGGTGATGGTCGGGGCCAACGACGCCTGCCGGGCCTCGACCTCGGCGATGACCTCGGTCGCCGACTTCCGCACCGAGTTCGAGACCTCGCTGAAGTCCCTGCGCCGGGCGCTGCCGAAGACGCAGGTCTACGTCGCGAGCGTGCCGAATCTCAAGCGCCTCTGGTCGCAGGGGCGGACCAACCCGCTGGGCAAGGCGGTGTGGAAGCTGGGCATCTGCCCCTCGATGCTGGCCGACGCGGACGCCCTGGACTCGGCGGCGACCGAGCGGCGCGACACGGTGCAGGACCGGGTGGAGGCGTACAACAAGGTTCTGGAGCAGGTGTGCGCGACGGACGACCGCTGCCGCTTCGACGACAACGCGGTGTACGACTACCGCTTCGGCACGGACCAGTTGAGCCACTGGGACTGGTTCCATCCGAGCAAGGACGGCCAGGCACAGCTCGCGGCGATGGCCTACCGGCGGATCACCGCGGCCGAACCCGTGACCTAGGGTTTCCCTCATGAGCGAACTTTTCGGCACCCTTCCCGACGGCACTCCCGTGCACCGCTGGACGCTGGAGCGGGCGGGCATACGGGTGCGGGTGCTGTCGTACGGCGGGATCGTGCAGTCGGTGGAGGTGCCGGACCGGGCGGGTCACCCGGCGGACGTGGTGCTCGGGTTCGCGGACCTGGACGGCTACCTCGCCCACCCGGAGCCGTATCTCGGCGCGCTGGTCGGCCGGTACGCGAACCGGATCGCGGGCGGCCGTTTCCCTCTGGAGGGCGTGACGTACTCCCTCGCGCAGAACAACGCGCCCAACTCCCTGCACGGCGGCGAGCGCGGCTTCGACAAGCGGGTGTGGGACGTCGAGCCGGTCGAGCACGGGCTGCGGCTGAGCCG
Source organism: Streptomyces sp. MBT53 (assembly GCF_016654115.1). Lineage (GTDB taxonomy): Bacteria > Actinomycetota > Actinomycetes > Streptomycetales > Streptomycetaceae > Streptomyces. The sequence continues at coordinate 9,502 of NZ_JAEQAZ010000097.1, read as the reverse complement.
GGTCAGCGAGCACGGCGAGGAGGGCTTCCCCGGCCGCCTGGACGTCTCGGCGACCTACACACTCGACGCGTCGGGCGCACTGCGCATCGCCTACGAGGCGACGACGGACGCGCCGACCGTAGTGAACCTCACGAACCACAGCTACTTCGACCTGAGCGGCACCGGAAACCCTGACGGTCATGAACTGCGGCTCGCCGCCTCGCGGTTCACCCCCGTCGACGCCGACCTCATCCCGACCGGCCCGCTCGACGACGTCACCGGCACCCGCTTCGACTTCCGCGAGTCGCGCAAGGTCGGCACCGGCTACGACCACAACTTCGCGCTCGACAAGGGCCTGACCCCGACCCCCGTGGAGATCGCCGAGCTGCACGACCCGGCGTCCGGCCGCGTCCTGACGATCGCGACGACCGAGCCCGGCATCCAGCTCTACACCGGTGACCATCTCAGCGACCCGTTCACCCCGGGCGCCGGAATCGCCCTGGAGACCCAGCACTTCCCGGACTCCCCGAACCGCCCCGAGTACCCGAGCACGGAGCTGCGCCCGGGCGGGACGTACCGCTCGGAGACGGTGTACGCCTTCTCGACCCGCTGACGGCGGCCCATCGACACTGCGGCGCCCCGGTCATGAAATGAGCCCCGGTCCAGGGGTCAGGTCCCGGACCGGGGCTGTCTGTGGGGAGACGGGTCCCGGGTCAGACGTTAATCGTCGTGGCGACCCTGCGGTCCGTGATCGAGCGGCCCGCCTGGATCTCGTACGAACCCTTTACAACTGCCCACCCGTTCGCCGTCTCATCCCAGATCTCGAAAGATCGGCGCGGGAGTTCGACCCGCACCTCGACACTCTCGCCGGGCCCGGCCTCGACCCCGGCGAATCCGGCCAGCCAACGGGCCGGACGCTCCGGGTCGTGCTCGACCGGCGCCAAATAGACCTGGACGACCTCACGCCCGTGCCGGGCACCGGAGTTGGTGACACGGACGGTGACCGACGACCCGTCGGCCTTGATGTCGTCGTAGGTCCAGTCGGTGTAGCCGAGGCCGTGCCCGAAGGGGTACGACGGGACGCGGCCCGCCTTCTCCCAGGCCCGGTAGCCGATGAACACGCCCTCGGTGTAAGGGAGTTCACCGTTCTCCGGGACCACCTGACTGACCGGGGCGTCGGTGAGGGAGCCCCAGGTGGTGGGCAGCCGGCCGCCGGGTTCGTGGGCGCCGGTGAGGACGTCGGCGAGGGCGGCACCGGCCTCCTGGCCGGGGAACCAGCCGAGCAGGACGGCGGCGACCTCCTCGCGCCAGGGCAGTTCGACCGGCGAGCCGGAGTTGACGATCACGACGGTGTTCGGGTTGGCGGCGGCGACGGCGTGCACCAAGTCGTCCTGCCGCCCCGGCAGTTGGAGGTCCGTCCGGTCGTAGCCCTCCGACTCGACCCGCTCGGTGGTGGCGACCACGACGACGGCGGTGTCGGCGGCGCGGGCCGCCGCGACGGCTTCGGCGATCAGTTCGTCGGGGTCGCGCTGCGGTTCCTGGTGGGCGAGCTCGAAGCCGACGACCCGGAGAGGGATGCCCACGGGACGGGCGACGGTGTACGCCAGGGACACCTCGACGGGGGCGTCGGCGGTGAGTTCGACGAGGGCCCGGGGCTCGGGGGCGCCGAAGAAGGAGATGAACGGGTCGTCCTTGGCCGGGCGTTGGACGTCGTCGTAGTACGTCGTGCCGTCGACGGTGAGGGTGAACGCGCCGATTCCCTTGATGCCGAAGGTGTGTTGTCCGGTGGCGCGCGGGGTGAAGGTGCCGGTGAGCTCGACGGTGTGGAGGGTGTCGTGGGTGACACCGTCGGGAAGGTCCGAACCCACCCATTTGATCTGCCCGTTGGGCAGGCCGACGGTCGCGATGACCTGACCCTCCGCATCCCGGCAGATCGCGCGCAGCGTGAACCCCTGCTCGGCGACGGCGAGTTCGGTGTTCGGGTCGGCGCCGACGGCGTACCTCAGGGCGCCCTCGGGGAGGGCGGCGGTGAGGCCGTCGAGCGGGGAGACGATCCGGTCCGGGAAGACGGTGGCGGAGCCGCCGCCGAGGACACGGGCGTCGCGGGCGGCGGCCCCGATGAGCGCGACGGTCGAACTCGGCTTCAGTGGAAGGGCGTCGCCCTCGTTCCGTACGAGGACGAAGGAGCGCCGGGCGATCTCCCGGGCGAGTGCCTCGCCGTCGACGGGGGACGGGAGTCGGTCCTCCGCGACGACGGGTTCGGCGCCGGCCAGGATGCCGACGCGGGCGGCGAGCCGCAGCACGTTCCGTACGGCCGCGTCGACCGTGGCCTCGGCGACCTCGCCGTCGCGCACAGCCTGGGCGAGGGCCTCGCCGTAGACGGTCTTCGGGCCGGGCATGGCGACGTCGAGACCACCCTCGATCGCACCGACGGTGGAGCGCGCGGCCGTCCAGTCGGAGACGTTGAAGCCGTCGAACCCCCACTCACCACGCAGGATCTCGTTCACCAGCCACCGGTGTTCGGTCATCGTCGTGCCGTTGACCGTGTTGTAGGCGGTCATGACGCCCCAGGGCCGGGCCTGCTCGACGATGAGCTCGAAGGGCGCCAAGTACAGCTCGCGCAGCGCGCGTTGAGAGATGAGATTGTCGACGGTGAAGCGCTCGGTCTCGGCGTCGTTGGCGACGAAGTGCTTGACGGTGGTGCCCACGCCACCCGACTGAACCCCTTCCACATACCCGGAGCCGATCCGCCCGGTGAGGTACGGATCCTCGCTGTACGCCTCGAAGTGCCGCCCGCCCAGAGGCGAGCGGTGCAGGTTGACGGTGGGCGCGAGCAGCACGTGGACGCCCTTGCGGCGGGCCTCCTGGGCGAGCAACACACCGGCGCGACGGGCGAGTTCGGGGTCCCATGCGGCGGCGAGGGCGGTGGGTGAGGGCAGTGCGACGGAGGGGTCGTCGGCGGTCCAGTGCCGCCCGCGGACACCGATCGGACCGTCGGACATCACGAGGGACGCCAGGCCGATCTCCGGGAGCGCGGGCAGCGACCACATGTCCTGACCGGCCAGCAGCCGGGTCTTGGCGTCGAGGTCGAGTGCGCCGAGGGCCGCTTCGACGACTGCTTCACGCGCTACCTGGGTTTCATGGGTTTCCGCCACCGAGGCGCCTCCTCGTTGAGTCCGGGTCCGTCCTGTGCGCTGTGCCCTGTGCCTCCATCGTGCATCGGTTACCTGTAGATCGGTAGGTTTCGTAACCTTGCCGTTATATTCACAATCGGCGAATGTCGTACGGTGACGCCATGAACGCCAGGGCCAAGAGCGGGGAGCGGCGCGCCGAGATCGTGCGGGCGGCGCTGGAGGTGATCGCCGAGCGCGGCTACCGGGGCGCGAGCCTGGCGGCGGTGGCGGAACGGGTCGGACTGACCCAGCAGGGCCTGCTGCACTACTTCCCCACGAAGGACGCGCTGCTGGTCGCCGTCCTGGAGGAACGCGACCAGTGGGACGCGGTCCCGGACAGCCGCTGGCGAATCGACCTGCTGGCGTCCCTCGTCGAGTACAACGCGATGCGACCCGCGATCATCCAGACCTTCTCCGCACTCCTCGGCGAGAGCGTCACGGAGGGACACCCGGCGCGCGACTACTTCACCGCGCGGTACGCCAGGGTGCGGGCGAGCATGGCAGGGGTACTGCGCGCCGAGTACGGCGACACCCTGCCCAACGGCCTCACGCCCGAGCGCACGGCCCCCCTGCTGGTCGCGGTGATGGACGGCCTGCAGTACCAGTGGCTGCTGGACCCGGAGTCGGTGGACATGCCCGGGGCGTTCCGCGACTTCCTGACCCTGCTGGGCGAGACATGACCCCGCCCAACTCCCCTACGTCTGCCGCCAGATGACGGCGAGCGTCTTGCACACCACGCACACGAGGCCGAAGACGAGCGCCCAGTCGTAGGCCCCGGCAAGGACCAGCGCGGCGACCCCCGCCCCGAACCACACCACCTCGAACGCGACCCGGCCGGCGCCACGCGTCTTGTACTTGGCCTTCGGCGAACCGCACAGCCCCCACAGCACGGCGAGCACGACGGGCGCGCCGAGGCCGAGCAGCCAGGTCAGCGGGGTGGCCAGGTCCCGGGTGAACCCCCAATAAGCAACAGCGACAAGAGCGCCGAGCTCAATGGCGAAGAGCACGCCGAGGTTCGTTGCCTTCGCTGTCTTCACTGCCGTCATGAGCGGCAGTATCACCCGGAGCGGATCACTCCGTCCCGGGCACGGCGGCCACGACTTCGATCTCGACCAGCGCCTCGGGCCGGAACAGCCGCGACACCTCGAAGGTCATGCTGGTGGGCGGGGTCCCGGTGAGGAACTCCCGTCGCACAGCGCCGTATTCACCGAGCCTGGTGATATCGGTCAAATAGGTGCGGATGTTGACGACGTCCGCGAGGGTCGCGCCGTGCGCCTCGAGGAGAGCGGCGATGGTCTCGAAGACGCCTCGGCTCTGCTCGGCGAGCGTGGCACCCTCCGCGATCTGGCCGGAGAGGTACAACAGGGCGCTCCCGTCGGCGTGTTCGACGCGGGCGACCTGGGAGTAGTAGGGGCTCAGAGGCTGGGGTGCGGAGGCGGGACTGTCCAGGGTGATGCGCATGGCGTCGACGCTAGGTCCGGCCCTGCGGTGCGACAAGCGAATGTCTAGCATGGCCGACATGCCGACTCCGCATGGCAGTTCACCGAACACTCCGGTCCCCGACCTCGCCACGGTCTGGCTGCGGGTGTTCCTGGAGGTCGCCCGACACGGTTCGTTCACGGTGGCCGCACGAACACTCGGCTGGACCCAGTCGGCGGTGTCACGCCAGATCTCGTCGCTCGAATCGGCCCTGGACGGCACCCAGTTGTTCGACCGCCTGCCGAGGGGCGTACGGCTCACGGAGGCCGGCCAAGTTCTCGTACCGCATGCGGAGGCGGTCACGGAATCGCTGCACGGGGCCAGTCGCGAGCTGACGGCACTGCGCGAACTCGCGGGCGGGCACGTGCAGTTCGGGGCGTTCCCCACAGCCGACTCGGCACTGGTCCCCCGCGCCCTCGCCGCCTTCCGCGACCGCCATCCAGCCATACGGCTGTCCCGGGAGGAGGGCCTCACCCCACGCCTCCTGGACCGACTGGCGTCCGGCCACCTGGACCTGGCGATCGTCTCCACCACGGGACGAGCACCGCTCGAAGCGTACGAACTCCACCACCTCCTGGACGAGTCGCTGTACGTAGCCGTGCCGACCGCCCACCCCCTCGCCGGGCAGGGCCCGGTCCGGCTCGCCCAACTCGCCGACTCCGACTGGATATCCGGCAGCGCACACCCCGAGGGCACTCTCCTCGAAGCGGCCCTGCGCGAGGGCTTCCGCCCGCGCATCGCGCACATCGTCGGCGAGTGGACCGCCAAGGAGGGCTACGTCGCCGCGGGCCTCGGCGTGACCCTGGTCCCGGCGCTCGCAGCAGACTCCGTACGCCCGGACATCGCACTGCTGCCGGTCCTGGACGAGGGGGCACCGGCGCGGGCGGTGTACGCGGCGACGATGCGCGGCCGGTCACTGCCCCCGGCGACGAAGGCGTTCCTCGGGGTGCTGGCCGAGGAGGCGAGGCGGATCGGATCGTCCGCCGCACCCGTGGCGTAGACCACTCCCGTCACGCGATACTGCGGCCGTCCGGCACCGCACCCCACTGCGACGGAAGGCCTCAACCACTTTGAATGTCATACGAGTTCGGACAGGCGTCCTCGGACTGGCCCTGCTGGCCGGTTTCTCCGCCCCCGGCACCAGCGCGGCGGCGGCCGACACCGCACTGCCCCCGACCGTCGAGGAGCAGCGGCTCGACAGAGCGGTCCCCCAGGAGATCCTCGAACACTCCGGATTCGACACCGTGGCGCCGGAGTTCACCCAAGCCCTCGAAGGGGCGCACAGCTACGCGCAGGCCCGCCGCGTCGTCGTACGCGAGGGAACCGCGCTGTGGCAGCGGGCGGTCGACCGTGCGCAGGGACGAGGACCGGCCGGCGGGGATCTCAGCCGGGACGACGACCGGCCGCTCTACTGGGCGCGGTTGGGAATGACCAGGGAAGTACGGACCTGGGAACCGGAGTTCGGGATCAGCTCCGCCCAACGAGCCGCTCTCCTCTCGGAGTTGGAACAGACCTCCCGAGGTCAGAGCAGCATCCGCTACCCGGCCCGCGACAAGGGGCTCAAGCGCATCCTCGTCACCGGCTTCGACCCGTTCACGCTGGACGCGGACATCAGGATCTCCAACCCGTCCGGGGCCACCGCGCTCGCGCTCGACGGCACGGTGATCCAGACGGCGGACGGCCCGGCACGCATCGAGACGGCCATGTTCCCCGTGCGCTGGGCGGACTTCGCGGAAGGAACCGTGGAACGGACGCTGCGGCCGTATCTCCCGAAGGTGGATCTGTTCACGACGGTGAGCCAGGGCCGGGTGGGCCGTTTCGACGTCGAGCGGACCAACGGGGCCTGGCGGGGCGGCTATCCGGACAACGACACCGTCTCGCGCACGGAGACGGTCCCGGTCACCGACCCGGCCTCGCAGCCCCAGTGGACGTCGACGACCCTGCCGTACAAGGCGATCGTGGCCGCGAACACGGGACGTTTCCCCGTCTACGACCACACCGAGGTCACCGAGATCCCGGCGGGCGGGACGACTCCCGTCGTACGACCGGACGGCCCGACTCCCGGCTCCACGGCCCGCGCCGGTGGCGGCGGCAACTACCTCTCCAACGAGATCGCCTACCGCGCGACCCTGCTGCGGGACCGACTCGGACTGCACGACTCGCTGCCGGGCGGGCACATCCACACACCGGTGCTGCAGTTCGGAACGGGCAACACGGACCCGGCGACCGGGACGATCACCGATCCCCAGTTCATACAGAACCGGTTGGACATCATCGACCAGGTCAGGGCGATGGTGACAGCGGCGATGAACGCGTCAGCCGTCGACTGACGCGGACCCGCTCTCCGTGTCCTCCCCCTCGTCGCTCCCCTCGGCCTCCTCCCCCAACAGATCCCGAGCCATCATCGTCGCCCCCGCCACCGCACCCGGCATCAGGAAGACGGCGACGAACGGGACCAGGAAGGCGAGGCCGAGGGGGGTGCCGAAGCCCCAGATCAGGGTCTTGCGGGAGCGGAGGAGGGTGAGCCGGGCGCGGAGGTCGACGCCTCGGCGCTGCAGGGCGACGGCCGTCAGTTCCTCGGTGAGGAAGAACCCGGTGACGAAGAACCCGACCACCGGAACGACGGTCTGCCCGACGAACGGCAGGAACCCCAGCGCGAAGAGCAGCACGCCCCACACCAGCGCACGCACCAGCACACGGAGGCTGTCACGAGCGGAGACCCACAGTTCGCGCCAGAGCGGAAGGCCCGACTCGGGGGCCGTGCCGTCGGGTGAGACGTCCCGGTCGACCTTCTCGGAGAGGGTCTCGTAGAAGGGCTGCCCTATCAGCAGGGTGACCGCGGTGAAGGTCAACACCGAGAGCAGCAGGGCCAGTACGAACAACACGACCGTAAGAAATCCCCGGAACAGCCCCTGCCAAGGGCTCGACCAGTCGTCCGCGAAGGGCGTCGCCCAGCCGACGAAGTCGTCACCCCACACCGCGAGCGCGACAAGCACCGCGACATAGAGAACCAGCGTGATCAGCCCGGGGACCAGCCCGAACCCATACTGCCGCCCGTGCCGGGCCACCCAGCGCTGGCCCTTCAGCAGGTAGCCGAATCCCACCCCAAGATCATGCATGGGGAGAACCTTACTCAGCGTCTAGACCGCCGACACCGCCACCACGACCCCCTGATCCGCCGCGGGCGAGACGGCCGCGGTCACCCGTACCGCGGTGGCCCGAGCCACCCGCCCCGCGCGGAAGGCCGCGGTCAGCAGAACCGGCTGGACCCGCTCCAAGGCAGCGACGAACAACTCCTCCCCCGCGACCAGCACGGGCCCGGCCGCCTTGGCCGTGGCCGCCGCGGCCTCCGTGACGTCGGCGAGGGGCGGGAGGGCAGCCCGGAGAACCGTCGTGCCGGCGGTCGCCGCCCGTTGCGCGAGGGCCACCTGCGGGGGCAGCAGCGGAGCGAGCGCGGCCGTCAACGCCTCGGCGATGCGCCGGAGTTCGGGAGAGGAGTCGGCCAGCGCGTCGGCGCCCGCGCGAAGCAGCGGGGTGAGGGCGAGCAGGACACCGGCCGCCACGCCGGCCACCGCGGGCAGCAACGGCGAGGCCGCTTCGACAAGATCCCCAAGAGCGGCGGCAAATTCCTCAACGGCCGGTTCCACCGCATCGAGAACCGGCAACAGACTGTCCCCGAGCACACCCAGCAACACCTGCGCCGGCTGACTCACAGGGTGCACGGCCAGCGGCGCACCGGTGGTACCGAGCCGCGTCAGGGTGTCGATGATGCGATAGAAGGCCTCCTGAGCCTGCGGCGAAGCACTCGCCTCGGCCAGCTCGGCAGTGGTCTCCCGCAACACCCGCAGCGCCTCGGCACCCGAACCGTCCCGTGGATCAAGGGTGTTGATGGCGATTCTGGTGATGTTCCCGGCGGTGTCCAGGAGTTGCCCGGTGATGTCGCCGGTGCTGCGCGCCATGCGCACCACATCATCCCGGCTGGGAAGCGAAGGAATAGTAGCCATGGGAACCCCTCTCCACGCGCCCGCACCCCGGCACCTGCACTCATCCTGCCCACTCCCCACCCCCCTGAATGCGACATCCGGGCATCGACGACACCAACACCTTCCCTGCGCCTTCCCTCGCCCATTGAGTCGAACGGGTGCCGCTCGCCGTACCGATCTCTGGAACCAGGAGGAGGTCCGAGGGGGAACTCCCGCAGGTCGGACAGGCGTTGTTCACCATGGCACACGCGAGCAGCGGATCAGTTGAGGAGAGCGGATGACCCAGGAGATCCACGGCACCGTAGCCGACGGCTTCGAAACGGTCCGGGAGGAGTTCGCCGCGTTCGTGTCGACGGAACGCGCGGACTACGAAGGCCAGTTGTGCGCATTCGTACACGGCCGGCAGGTCGTCGACCTCTGGGCGGGGCCCGGCACGGAGGGCGACTCCCTCTACGGCGTGTTCTCGTCCACCAAGGGCGCGGCCCACCTCGTGGTGGCCCTGCTGGTCCAGGACGGCACCCTCGAACTGGACCGCAAAGTCACCTACTACTGGCCGGAGTTCGCCTCGGAGGGCAAAGGCGCGCTGACTCTACGCGAGTTGCTGGCGCACCGGGCGGGCCTGGTGGGCACGGACACCGGCTTCACCCTGGACGAGCTGGCCGACGACCGCGCGGTCGCCGAACGCCTGGCCGACCAGCGCCCGTTCTGGCGCCCCGGCACGACCTTCGGCTATCACGCCCTGGTCATAGGCGCCCTGACCGGCGAGATCGTAAGACGAGCAACGGGCCGTTCCCTCCAGGACGTGTACGAGGAAAGAGTCCGCGCCCCCTACGCCCTGGACTTCCACCTGGGCCTCCCAGCCTCCCAAGAGCCCCGCTTCCACCCCAC
>NZ_JAEQAZ010000096.1 GCF_016654115.1 Streptomyces sp. MBT53 | reverse complement strand
GCAGCGGTAGAAGGTTCTTCGAGGCTCACCCGTCGAGTGACCGAGGCGGGTGGGCGGGTGGGAAAGGAAATGCGGTAGTGCCAGAGGGGCACACGATTCATCGGCTTGCGCTGGACTACGGCGGCCACTTCGCCGACCGAGCCGTACAAGTCACCAGCCCCCAGGGCAAGTTCAGTGACTCCGCCGCGCTGCTGAACGGCACGGAACTCACCCGCACCGAGGCCCACGGCAAGCACCTGTTCCTCGGTTTCCGGGACGCCGACTGGGTCCACATCCACCTCGGCCTCTTCGGCAAGGTCGACTTCGGCGACGCCCCCGCGCCCCCGCCCACGGACACCGTCCGCCTGCGCCTCGCGAACGACACGTCGTACGTCGATCTCCGCGGCCCCACCACCTGCGCCCTGATCACGGACACCGAGAAGCGGGCGGTACACGACCGCCTCGGCCCCGACCCCCTGCGCCCGGACTCCGATCCGGCTCCCGCGTACCGACGCGTCTCCCGCAGCCGTACGACCGTCGCGGCCCTGCTCATGGACCAGAAGGTCATCGCCGGCGTCGGCAACGTCTACCGCGCCGAGGTCCTCTTCCGGCACGGCATCGACCCGTACCGCGCGGGCCGGGACATCACCCCCGCCGAGTGGGACGCGATCTGGGCCGACCTCGTCGAGCTGATGCAGGAAGGTGTCCGCAACAACCGCATCGACACCGTCCGCCCCGAACACACCCCCGAGGCGATGGGCCGCCCGCCGCGCGTCGACGACCACGGCGGCGAGGTCTACGTCTACCGCCGCGCCAACCTGCCCTGCCACATCTGCGGCAGCGAGATCCGCACCGCCGACCTCGCCGCCCGCAATCTGTTCTGGTGCCCCAACTGCCAGCGGGCGTAAGCCGGTTCTAGAACCCGTGCGGCAGCCAGGGCGCGACCGCCGAGCCGAAGGCCAGCGACGCCTCCGCCAGCGCGCCCGCCCGCAGCTCCCGCACCCGACCGGCGCCCGCGAGTGACGCGAGGGAGAACCCGCCGAGATACGCGGACCCCAACTCCCGTACGGACAGCGCGAGATCGGCCGGTTCCTCGGTCCGCTTGCAGGATGCGCCCTTCGCGTCGCCGGTGAGCCGCCAACGCCCCTCGTTCCAGGGGCAGAAGACGTCCTCGACCTCGAACACGACGTCCACGGGCGTCTGATAGGTGCGCGCCTCCAGCGCGGCCCCCAGTTCCACCAGCCGTACGTGCAGCGAGTCCGCCTGCCGCAGACCGCACCGGTGCAGGTCGGAGACGAGATGCTGCCAGGAGTCGTCGACGGGACGACTGCGCAGCGACAGCTTCGACGTCAGGTCGATGCCGAAGAGGAACCGCCACAGCGCCGCGTACGCCGCCGGGTCCAGCGCCTCCAGATCGCGCAGCCGGATCTCGCCCTTCGGCCCGGCGGCGTCCCAATCGGGCTTGACGAAGTACCGCGTGTAGCCCACGACTTCACCCTCGCGCTCGGCGACCACGCACTGCAGCGGTGACGCGCCCTGCCGCTCGCTCTCCGGGTCCAGCAGCGGCAGGTTCTCCCACCCGGGCCGCCGCGCCAGCATCCCAGGCCGCCCGGCCACCTGCCGCGCGTACACCGCCTCGCACTGCTCGCGTACGGCGCCGGGTTCGGCGTAGCGCAGCCGTACGTCGTCCGTGCCCGGCGGCACCGTCAGCCGTACCCGGGCGGTGTCGATGTCGGCACTCCCGCGCAGCGTGGCGATGCCGTACCCGAACCGGCCGTAGATCTCGGGCTCGGAGGCCGTCAGCACGGCCAGCGGCTCGCCCCAGGACCGTACGTCGTCCAACTGCCGCCGCATCATGGACGTCAGGAGGCCGCGGCGCCGATGGGTGGCGGCCACGCTGACCATCGTGATGCCCGCGACGGGCACGGAGGCGCCGCCGGGAACCGTGATCCGGAAGCTGAACGCGCCCGCGGTCCCCACGCACGCGTCGCCGTCCCAGACGCCGAGGGAGCGGTCGACCTCGGTGAGCCCGTCCCACAGCTCACGCTCCTCGGGCGCCTCCGGAGTCCCGCCGAACGCGGTGATCAGGGTGTCGTACCAGGTGTTCCACTCGTCCCGCCGCAGCACCCGCAGCTCGGTCCGGTCGGCCCGCATGTTTCGCGCATCTGTCCCCATGGACCATGCCTATCAGCGCATTGCGGGACGAGCCAGGGAATTTCCGCTCCGTGCCCGCACAGGAGCCTCTGGTGAAGTTCACTGTGAAGTTGAACCTCGCAGGGGGGACAAGTGGGACCTCCCGTGCCAAGCGGCTGGTCGGATGGATAGGGTCCCGAACTAATGGCAGCAGGACGAGAGCGGCGCGCGGAGGCCGACACGTTCATGGCCCGGTTGAGGAAGCTGGTTCACCGGGTCCGCACCGGCCTGCGCAGAAGTGCCGTCGACTACTTCCGCGGGGACGGCTCGGACTGGGTCGCGCTGGCCGGACTGCTGATCACGATCCCGGTGATCGCGGCCACGACCCTCGCCAACGCGGTGTGGTTCTCACCGGCCGCGCTGGTCCTGCCGATCGTCGCGGGCGGCCTGCTGCTGCGGCCCGCGAGCCTGCTCGGGCTGTACGCGGCGGCGGCCACCGCCCTGATCGTGGAGTCGGTGAAGCTCGGCCCGTACACCGAGGGCCCGGCGCGGGTGACCCCGGGCGTGGTGCTCGTGGTGGCCGCGTGCGGCTTCTTCGGGCTGCTGATCGCCCAGTTCCGCAGCCGCGTCGGCGTGCCCTGGCGGCGCGGCGGCACCATGCTCTTCGACCTGCGCGAACGCATCCGGGTGCAGAGCAAGCTCCCGCAACTGCCCCAGGGCTGGCACCGGGAGATGGCGCTGCGCCCGGCGGGCGGCCAGTCGTTCTCCGGTGACTTCGTCGTGGCCGCCCGTACGAACGGTGGTCGGACCATGGAGGTCGTCCTCACCGACGTCTCCGGCAAGGGCATGGACGCCGGCTCGCGCGCCCTGCTGCTGTCGGGCGCCTTCGGCGGCCTGCTCGGCTCCCTGCCCCCGCACGCCTTCCTGCCCGCCGCCAACGGCTATCTCCTCCGCCAGGACTGGGACGAGGGCTTCGCCACCTCCATCCACCTCGTCCTGGACCTCGACTCCGGCGACTACGAACTCTTCTCCGCCGGCCACCCGCCGGGCCTCCAGCTCAGCGCGGGCAGCGGCCGCTGGGAGGAGAAGGCGGCGGAAGGGCCACTGCTGGGGGTCTACGACGGCGCCCAGTTCGACCCCGTGAAGGGCTCGCTGCGGCCCGGAGACGTACTCATGCTGTTCACGGACGGCCTCGTGGAGACCTCCGACCGGGACATCGTCGAGGGCATCGACCGCCTCACCGGCGAGGCCGACCGCTACGTCGCCGGCGGCTTCCACGGCGCCGCCTGGCACCTCATCGAGGCGGTCGCCAAGGACGTCAACGACGACCGCGCCCTGCTGCTGGTCTGCCGGGAGGGTCCTACGGCGTCGGCCTCGGCGACCGCACAGGGGCTGTCCCGGTGAGCGGGCCGCTGACCCTTGCCGAGGTCGAGGCCATCGCCCGCGCCGCGCACGAGGGCCAGACCGACAAGGCGGGCCGCCCCTACGCCGAGCACCTGAGGGCCGTGGCGGAGGGTGTGCGGGTGCGGGGCGGGGACGCGGAACAGATCGCGGCGGCCTGGCTGCACGACTCCGTCGAGGACGACGCGCTCAGCGAACGGTGGCTGCGCGAGGCCGAGTTGAGCCGTCGGACGAAGGACATCGTGCTCGCGGTCACCAAGCGGGCGGGGGAGAGCCCGGAGGCGTACGCCGGGCGCGTGCTCGCGACCCCCGGCGCGCTCCTCGTCAAGGAAGCGGACCTGGCCCACAACGCGGACCCGGCCCGCCTCGCCGTCCTCGACGAGGCGACCCGCGCACGACTGACCGAGAAGTACGCGCGGATGCGCGCACTTCTCGGACTCGGCGTCTCCGACTAGGCGTTGACCTTCTCGCGCACGACAGGCTGCGCGAACCGCGCCCGGTCGCGGGCCAGTTCGGCCGCGTCGCGCCGGAACGCCCACTCCATGCGCGGCTCGACCGCGAAGCGGAACACCCGTCGTACGGGCGGGGTGCACAGCAGGGTGACGGCGGTGGCCGCGAGGGCGCTCACGAGGAGCACACCGTACGGCCGGTGCAGCCAGGTGTGGTGGAACAGGCCCGCGTAACCGGCGCCCTTGACCAGGAACCCGTGCAGCAGATAGCCGTACAGCGTTCCCGCGCCGAGCGCCGTGAACCAGGTCTTCCGGCTCGGCACCCAGGAGTAGAAGCCGGCCGTCAGCAGCAGCGAGCAGCCGAACATCAGGAGCGTCATCACCGGCCCGGCCCACCAGGGCGCGCCGAACTCCTGCGCGGAGTCGTGGTGGTAGAACCAGCCGGCGTTCATCCGCGGCACCGCCCACCAGCCGAACAGCGCGGCACCGGCGAACACCGGCACCGCCAGCACGCGCACCGCACGCCGGCGCACCCACTGGAAGTGCTCGGGCCGCAGCACCAGACCGAGCACGAAGTACGGCAGGAACTGCGCCAGCCGCTGCAGATCGAAGTCGTCGGTCATGTCCGGGGTGCAGGAGGCGAGCATGGCGATGCCGAGCGCGAACGGCAGCGGGTGGCGGACCAGTTTCCAGATCGGGGTGGTCAGCCGCCAGATGAACAACGCGCAGAGGAACCAGGTGAGATACAGCGGGTCGAGGAGGGTGATCTTCTGGTGCGGGTCGTCGTTCGCGTACCGGCTGAAGAGCGAGTAGGCGATCTCGAAGACGACGTACGGCACCGCGACGCCGGTGATGAGCCGCTTCAGGCGGTCGGGGCGGAGGTCGAAACTCCGGGAGAAGTAGCCGGAGATGATGATGAAGGCCGGCATGTGGAAGCTGTACACGACCATGTACAGGCCCTGAAGCACCCTGTTGTCGCCCTTGAGAGGCTCCCAGGAGTGCCCGATGGCGACCAGCAGGATCGCCAGGTACTTCGCGTTGTCGAAGAACGGGTCGCGGTGTCTGGCCTGTTCGCGCCGTTCGGTCTGTTCGGTCTGTTCGTTCTTTTTGCTCTGTTCGTTCTGGCCGGAGGGCGTGGGAGCGTGGAACATCTGAGGCACCCTAGCGTTGCCTGTGGGAATCAGTGAAACCATCGGACGCGCGTCCGAAAAGTTTCTCAGATGTCATGATTCATCCCGAACAAAAGGCGCAAAATGTCATGTCGGGAACGCCTGTTCGTGTGCTGCTGCCAATAATTCGAACTGGCGGCGAACGCTTCTCTTCCGAACCTTTGCGACCAACGATGCGTCACCCGCCGCATAGGTGGGCCGGGTTGGTGGCACGATGGTTCTGGCGGGGTGCGCGGGGTCGCGTCCCCGGGCCGGGAGAGCGGACCGACCGAGGGTGTGTGATCAGTTGTGGCCATTTCACTGTCTGTGGTGCTGCTGTTGGCGATCATCCTGGTGGTGTTGATCCGAGGGGGATCGATCAAGGCGGGCCCAGCCATAGTCGCCATCCTCTTCGGCTTCTTCCTCGCCTCGACCGGCATGGCACCGTCCATCAACCGGTTCCTGAACTCGATAGCGGAGACGATCAACCAGATCAGCTTCTGATGCGTCACCGCTCCACGAGACAGTCGGCGGGCGCCATGTTCGCGGCCGTCGCCGCGTTCCTGCTCACTCGCGACGCCACGTTCGGCTATTTCCGGCACGCGCTGCCCGACTGGGCATACCGGGCCACGACACTCACCGGCCTCACCGTGGCCGCCGTCGCCTACGGCCTCGCCACGCTCTGGCTCCGCCGCCTGCCCTGACCGGCCGGGACACCGGACCGCGCGTTCCTGGCGCCGGGATTCCAACTCGCGCAGCCAGTTCGGAAGATGGCGTATGCGGACCGGGGCTGAGCCGGCGAGACATCGACCTGTCGGTTCCCGGGTCGGTCGCCGGCGTTCGCCGCTGCTCCCCGCCGGTCGCCGCTCGATCGGGCGCGCGGAGGACACGGCCCCGGCCTCCTGCCCGCTGCCGTGCGATCTGTGGCTCGGCTCACTCGGGGACGCACAGCATGCGGTGAGCCGGCACGACGGGTTCGCTCGGTAGCGGATCGATTCCGCGGACCCGTACGGCCACGAGATCCGTGGGGACGGGGGATCGATCCGGAACCCTCGTCAAACGCCACCTGAAGGCCGCCGGGACGTCTTTCGCGGGCAACTCCACCATCGCGAGGCTGACCCACCGGTCGTAGGTGGTCGGGTACACGCGAACCGAGGCGCCGCATTCCGGGCAGCGTGGCGGCTCGATCCAGGACATGTCCTCGGGGCCGGGGTCCGGTCCGGGCGGGGCCGTGGCCCCGTCGGCTTCGGCCATCTCGTTGGCGTAGGTGTTCCAGCATCCCTCGCAGTAGCTCGCCATGAAGCCGAACCGTCCGCGCTCGCGCACGCTGGGGCTGTTCTCCCCGCAGCGATGGCATGCCGGCTGGTCACGATCCCGAATCGCCCCCATGTGTTCGAGTGTGAGCGAATCTGACCAAATCTCAGTAGGGCGCGATTTGGCCTCATTTGACGATCAGGCGCAAAGATGTCCATCCAGGCGGTGTGACGGGTTCGACCTCGGCCGGGCACGCCGAGGCGTCATGCCGCACAAGGAGGTGGGCTCGCCGGTCTCCGAGTCACTACGATCCGCCTGGCCATGAGTCGTTTTAGCGGCCCAAGACGTCGCACTCGGGTTCGCCCCGATGCGGAAACCCCGGTTCGAATCCGGGCCGTGGCCACCGGCAGAGCGATGACAGTGACTCGTGGCGGAAGGGCGTTGCTGGGGGAACGGATCGCCGGCGCCAGGCTCGATCGGCTCAGGGTGCGGCTGGCGTCCGCTCCACTCCATACCCCTGTCGAGACACGAGCAACGCCCTTGCCGTGAGCCCAAGGGGCACGCGGGGGACACACAGGGCTGAACAGCCCGGAAATCGAGCGAAGGCCCAGGGGCAGTGAATTCACTGCCCCTGGGCCTTCGGCGTTTCAGAGCGGGCGACGGGAATCGAACCCGCGTAGCTAGTTTGGAAGACTAGTGCTCTACCATTGAGCTACGCCCGCACATGACGCGCCGCAGGTCAGACGACCGCGGCACAGAAGGCATCGTAGCGGGTCGGGTGCCCTCGGCGCACACCGCCTTTTCCGTGCCCCGCCCTTCGGCTCGCCCCGCACCCCTGCGCTCGTGAAATGCGGCGGCTCCACTGCCTGCGGCCATGTACCCTACGTGTCGCACCAGACGGGGTGTGGCGCAGCTTGGTAGCGCGTCCGCTTTGGGAGCGGAAGGCCGTGGGTTCAAATCCCGCCACCCCGACCACGTGCCGGACCTCCGGGACCGGTACCACACCAGTACCTCGCGCGATCGCCTTTTGGGGCGTCCAGCCGCTGCGGCTACTATGCAAGCTGCGCGCCCGTGTGTCTCTCACACTCTGAAGTCCTCCGGGCGACCAGAAACCGCCGGACCTGTCTGGGTCCGCAACCCAAGAAGTCAGCCCCCAAGGAGACCGAACCGTGAAGAGCGCCGTGGAGACCCTGAACCCGACCCGGGTTCGGCTCAGCATCGAGGTGCCCTTCGAGGAGCTCAAGGACAGCCTCGACGCGGCGTACAAGAAGATCAACCAGCAGGTCACGGTGAAGGGCTTCCGGAAGGGCAAGATCCCGGCGCGCGTCATCGACCAGCGGTTCGGCCGCGGTGCGGTGCTGGAGGAGGCGGTCAACGACGCGCTCCCGAAGTTCTACACCGAGGCGGTCAACGAGGCGGAGCTCAACCCGCTCGGCCAGCCCGAGGTCGACATCACGGAGCTGAAGGACGGCGAGACGCTGAACTTCACCGCCGAGGTCGACATCCGCCCGACCATCGAGATCCCGGACTACTCGGGCATCGAGGTCGAGGTCGACGCCGTCGAGGTCAGCGAAGAGGACATCGACAAGTCCGTCGAGCAGCTCCGCGAGCGCTTCGCCTCGACCTCCCCGGTCGAGCGCGCCGCCGTCGACGGTGACGTCGTCACCCTCGACCTGGAGGCCAAGGTCGACGGCGAGGTCCTGGAGGACGGGGTCGCCGAGGGCGTCTCGTACACCATCGGCTCCGGCGAGCTCCTCGAGGGCATCGACGAGGCCGTGACCGGCCTGGAGGCCGGTGGCGAGGCCACCTTCGCCTCCGAGCTCAAGGGCGGCTCCGCGGCCGGCCAGGAGGCCCAGGTCACCGTCAAGGTGAGCCAGGTCGCCGCCCGTGAACTCCCGGCCCTGGACGACGAGTTCGCCCAGCTCGCCTCCGAGTTCGACACTCTGGAGGAGCTGCGCGCCGACAGCCGCAAGCGCCTCGAGAACATGAAGCAGTACGACCAGGCCACGCAGGCCCAGGAGCGCGTCCTGGACAAGCTGCTGGAGCTCGTCGAGGTGCCCGTCCCCGAGAAGCTCCTCGAGGACGAGATCAACACCCGCAAGCACAACCTGGAGCACCACCAGCTCGGCCAGATGGGCCTCGACCTCGAGAAGTACCTCGAGATCCAGGGCAAGACGGCCGAGGAGTTCGACGCCGAGACCAAGGAAGCCGCGGTCAAGGGCATCAAGACGCAGTTCGTCCTCGACGAGCTCGTCAACAAGGAGAAGCTGAACGTCAACCAGGAGGAGCTCACCGAGCACCTCATGCGGCGCGCGGCCTCCTCCGGCATGTCCCCCGACCAGTTCGCCCAGGCGGTCGTCGAGGGCGGTCAGGTTCCGCTCCTGGTCGGCGAGGTGGCCCGCGGCAAGGCCCTGGCCGTCGTGGTCGAGGCCGCCACCGTGAAGGACACCAACGGCGAGATCGTCGACCTGGACGACGAGGACGAGGACGAGACGGCCACCGAGACGGTCGAGACCGTCGAGGCCGCCGAGGAGCCCGCCGAGGCGTAGGCACGGCACACACAGGCACACAGGGGCCCCGGGGACATCGCACCCCGGGGCCCCTGCCCTTACCCGGGGTCTCACCAGTGCGGTACATGCGCTGACAGCGAACAGTTCCCTTTGCGGGATTCTCCGAAGGGACCCGCGCGTTAGGGTCCATGAATACGAGGGCAGGGGAGTCCCCGTTGCCCCCGGCAGTACACGTGAGACGGCCCGGCGCCGTCGTAAAGACGAGCAGGTGGATACGTGACGAATCTGATGCCTACAGCCGCCGGCGAGCCCTCTTTCGGTGGCCTCGGCGACCAGGTCTACAACCGACTGCTCGGTGAGCGGATCATCTTCCTCGGCCAGGCGGTCGACGACGACATCGCGAACAAGATCACCGCACAGCTCCTCCTCCTTGCCTCCGACCCGGACAAGGACATCTTTCTCTACATCAACAGCCCCGGTGGCTCCATCACGGCCGGCATGGCGATCTACGACACCATGCAGTACATCAAGAACGACGTGGTGACCATCGCCATGGGCATGGCGGCCTCGATGGGCCAGTTCCTGCTCAGCGCCGGCACCCCCGGCAAGCGCTTCGCGCTGCCGAACGCCGAGATCCTGATCCACCAGCCCTCGGCCGGCCTCGCCGGTTCCGCGTCGGACATCAAGATCCACGCCGAGCGGCTGCTGCACACCAAGCGGCGCATGGCGGAGCTGACCTCCTTCCACACCGGCCAGACGGTCGAGCAGGTCACCCGCGACTCGGACCGCGACCGCTGGTTCGACCCGATCGAGGCCAAGGAGTACGGCCTCATCGACGACATCATGCCCACGGCCGCAGGTATGCCGGGCGGCGGCGGCACCGGGGCAGCCTGAGGCCCCAGGACAGCCCCCAGCCGACCGCCACAGCCCCCAGGAGAGAGACAGTGAACAACTTCCCCGGCAACGGCCTGTACGACCACGCACGCGCCGAATACACGGCCCCCGCCGCCGAGTCCCGTTACGTGATCCCGCGGTTCGTGGAGCGCACCTCGCAGGGTGTCCGTGAGTACGACCCGTACGCGAAGCTCTTCGAAGAGCGCGTGATCTTCCTCGGTGTCCAGATCGACGACGCGTCCGCCAACGACGTCATGGCGCAGCTGCTGTGCCTGGAGTCGATGGACCCCGACCGTGACATCTCGATCTACATCAACAGCCCCGGCGGCTCCTTCACGGCGCTGACCGCGATCTACGACACGATGCAGTTCGTGAAGCCGGACGTCCAGACGGTCTGCATGGGCCAGGCCGCGTCCGCCGCCGCCGTCCTGCTGGCCGCCGGTACGCCGGGCAAGCGCATGGCGCTGCCGAACGCGCGCGTGCTGATCCACCAGCCCTACAGCGAGACGGGCCGGGGCCAGGTCTCCGACCTGGAGATCGCGGCCAACGAGATCCTCCGCATGCGCGGTCAGCTGGAGGACATGCTGGCCAAGCACTCGACCACCCCGCTGGAGAAGATCCGCGAGGACATCGAGCGCGACAAGATCCTCACGGCCGAGGACGCCCTGGCGTACGGCCTGATCGACCAGATCATCTCCACCCGGAAGATGAACAACGCCGACGTCCGCTGACGCGGACCCTGTATCGTCCACCACCCCTCGGCACGGTCCACGTGGAAGTGAACCGTGCCAAGGGGGGCCCGAACGGGGGGCCCGGCAAGGTACCGTCGGACATAAGGCAGCACCAGGAGTCGCTGTACCCAGGCGGCTCCCAGGCGAAGGGGAAGCACACCGTGGCACGCATCGGTGACGGCGGCGATCTGCTCAAGTGCTCGTTCTGCGGCAAGAGCCAGAAGCAGGTCAAGAAGCTCATCGCAGGGCCCGGTGTGTACATCTGCGACGAGTGCATCGACCTCTGCAACGAGATCATCGAGGAAGAACTCGCGGAGACGAGCGAGGTGCGCTGGGAGGAACTCCCCAAGCCCCGCGAGATCTACGAGTTCCTCGAGGGTTACGTCGTCGGCCAGGAGTCGGCGAAGAAGGCACTCTCGGTCGCGGTGTACAACCACTACAAGCGCGTCCAGGCCGGTGAGAACGGCGGCGGCCAGAGCCGCGAGGACGCCATCGAGCTGGCGAAGTCCAACATCCTCCTGCTCGGCCCCACGGGCTCGGGCAAGACCCTCCTCGCACAGACCCTGGCCCGCATGCTGAACGTCCCGTTCGCGATCGCCGACGCGACCGCGCTCACGGAGGCGGGCTACGTCGGCGAGGACGTCGAGAACATCCTGCTCAAGCTGATCCAGGCGGCGGACTACGACGTCAAGAAGGCCGAGACCGGGATCATCTACATCGATGAGATCGACAAGGTGGCTCGCAAGAGCGAGAACCCCTCGATCACCCGTGACGTCTCCGGCGAGGGCGTCCAGCAGGCCCTGTTGAAGATCCTGGAGGGCACGACGGCCTCGGTCCCGCCGCAGGGCGGCCGTAAACACCCCCACCAGGAGTTCATCCAGATCGACACGACGAACGTCCTGTTCATCGTGGGCGGTGCCTTCGCGGGCCTGGAGAAGCTCATCGAGTCCAGGGCCGGCGCCAAGGGCATCGGCTTCGGGGCGACGATCCGCTCCAAGCGGGAGCTGCAGTCCAAGGACCAGTTCGAGGACGTCATGCCCGAGGACCTGGTCAAGTTCGGCATGATCCCCGAGTTCATCGGCCGCCTCCCCGTCATCACCTCGGTCCACAACCTGGACCGCGAGGCCCTGCTCCAGATCCTGATCGAGCCGCGCAACGCACTGGTGAAGCAGTACCAGCGCCTCTTCGAACTCGACGGTGTGGAGCTGGACTTCGAGCGCGAGGCCCTCGAAGCCATCGCCGACCAGGCCATCCTCCGCCAGACCGGCGCACGCGGCCTGCGCGCCATCATGGAGGAAGTCCTCCAGGGCGTCATGTACGAGGTCCCGTCCCGCAAGGACGTGGCCCGCGTGGTCATCACGGCGGACGTCGTCCTCTCGAACGTCAACCCGACGCTGATCCCGCGTGACGCGCGGGGGCGTGGCCCGGGGGAGCAGAAGACGGCGTAACCGACAGTCTCCGTACAACATGAAGGGCGCCCGGTCAGTCAACTGACCGGGCGCCCTTCGCGGTTCGTCGGAGGCGGGCTAGCTCTTCACCCGAACTTCCTTGCGGAGCTTGGTGGTCATGTCGGCGGCGGTGGTCTTCGACACGTCGGCCGTGTTGTCACCGGGGGAGACCATGGCGATGGTGCTGTAGTCGGCCCAGGCGCAGAACCAGTCGGTCTGCGTCTTCTTGGTCACCTGGTTGGTGCCCTTGGCCGCCTGGCACTTCATGACCGCGCCGTCGATGTCGACCGACTCGGGCTCCCCGACCAGCTCGCTCCCGCCCGTCGTGCTGCTGCTGGACGAGTTGCTCTCCTTGACGTCCTTCTGGATGTCCGCGAAGAACGCGTCCAGGGCCTTCTCCGGATCGGCGATCTTGCCGTAGGCGCCGATGAGTTGGACACCCTTGGCCGTGAGGAGTTCCGTCTCGCCGGGCGCGGTGGAGGGATCGCTCGGGTCGTAGCCGCTCAGGTCGGCCGTCGTGTAGGCGCCGAAGACGGCGGTGCCGTTCTTGACGCCGCTCTTCTCCAGGTCCTTCACGGTCGAGGAGCCGCTGTCGCTGGTGTCGCCGTCCTTGGTCGCCCGGCTGTAGTTCCCGAGTACCTTCGCCGGCGTCGTGAGTTTGTGCGGACCGTCGTCCGCGAGGCCGGACGACCCGCTGCCACCGATGACGAAGTACACGCCCACACCGATCGCGACCACGACCGCCACCGCGCCGATGATGAGCCCGGTCTTCTTCTTCCCGCCGGCCGGCGGGGGCTGTGGAACCCCGAACGGTGGTTGCCCGTAAGGAGGTTGACCATAGGGCGCCTGCTGACCATACGGCGGCTGCGGCTGGCCGTAGGGCTGCTGCGGGTACCCGTGGACGGGCTGGGCCGGGGGAGCCTGCTGGGGGTAGCCGTAGCCGGGTTGAGGGGCGCCCTGCGGGGCCTGCTGCGGAGGTGGGCCGTAGGGACCCGGCTGACCGTACGGGCCGGGCTGCTGAGGCTGCCCCCCGTACGGCCCCGGTTGGTTGTAACTCATGGCTGGTTTCCTCCCGTTGTCCGTGCTTTGCGCGACATCCTCGCGGAAGGACCGACACGAGTCGTTGACGGGCCCGCATCGTTACCAAACAGGCGAACGATGCAGCCGGGCGGACGGCGTGTGCTGGGGTTGAACGGGTTCAGTGGTCGGCTGGTACCGGGTTGACGCGGCCTACCACAGAGGGTTGCTCTCACCGGCCGTGACGCAGGAAGTGATCAGCGAGTCCCCTTCGAACAGGCCGACTTGGCGCCAGACCGTGTGAATGCCGGCGGAGTCGGACGCCGTCGTGTCCCAGGTCTGACTCGTACCTTCACCCGCGTAGAGGTGGTGCCAAGTCCAGTAGTGGTCACTGCCGTCGGACTTCCGCGTGACCAGTCTGATCGCGACATGGTGTCCGTCGGCTCTTGTGTCCGCCACGGTCAAGGTGACGTCGGTCAGGGTGTTACGGCCCGTGTAGGCCTGAGAGCCACCACCTGTGGCTACGCTGTGCGGTACTTCGACGCCCTCGGACCAAATGGCTGTGCAGCCGTGATAGGCGGCTGAGGCGGGCTGCGCGAACAGGATCGTGCACGTGAAGATAAAGCCGGTCGCGGCCAGCCCTCGTGCTGCGGTTACCAACTTGTGAGCCACGGAGTCTCCTCGTCCGACGGGGTGGCGTGAACATGTAAAAATTTACCCCATCGGACAAACATTCCCAGCTCATTTGTTCGATGTGGGTACCGCGTGGGTGCCCGCAGGGCTGGAGCGGTCTTCTCCGCACCCCAAATCGAGGTTCGGAGCACAGGTATCGCCACCTAAACTGGCCCCGTGACCGAGAACGCTCAGCAGCAGCCATCAGCGCCCGACTCCGAACTGCCGACCCAGTACGCGCCGGCCGACGTAGAGGGGCCGCTGTACGAGCGCTGGGTCGAGCGGGGTTACTTCGAGGCGGACGCGAAGAGCGACAAGCCGCCGTACACGATCGTCATCCCGCCGCCGAACGTCACCGGCAGCCTCCACCTCGGACACGCCTTCCAGCACACGCTGATGGACGCGCTGACCCGTCGCAAGCGCATGCAGGGTTTCGAGTCGCTGTGGCTGCCGGGCATGGACCACGCGGGGATCGCCACCCAGAACGTCGTCGAGCGCGAGCTCGGCAAGGAGGGCAAGTCCCGCCACGACCTGGGCCGCGAGGCCTTCGTCGAGCGTGTCTGGCAGTGGAAGGACGAGTACGGCGGCAAGATCCTCGGCCAGATGCGCCGCCTCGGCGACGGCGTCGACTGGACCCGCGAGCGCTTCACCATGGACGAGGGCCTCTCCCAGGCCGTCCAGACCATCTTCAAGCGGCTCTACGACGACGAGTTGATCTACCGCGCCGAGCGCATCATCAACTGGTGCCCACGCTGTCTCACCGCGATCTCGGACATCGAGGTCGAGTACCAGGACGACGACGGCGAACTCGTCTCCATGAAGTACGGCGAGGGGGACGACACCATCGTCGTCGCCACGACCCGCGCCGAGACGATGCTCGGTGACACGGCTGTCGCCGTCCACCCCGACGACGAGCGGTACAAGCACCTCGTCGGCCGGCACATCAAGCTGCCGCTCACCGACCGCACCATCCCGGTCGTCGCGGACACGCACGTCGACCCGGAGTTCGGCACCGGCGCCGTCAAGGTCACGCCCGCCCACGACCCGAACGACTTCGCCATCGGCCAGCGGCACGACCTGGAGTCGCTGACCGTCATGGACGAGCGCGGTGTCATCACCGTCCACGGCCCCTTCGAGGGCCTGGACCGTTTCGAGGCCCGTTCCGCGATCGTCGCCGCACTGCGCGCCGACGGCCGGATCGTCGCCGAGAAGCGGCCCTACGTCCACTCCGTCGGCCACTGCTCGCGCTGCAAGACGACCATCGAGCCGCGCCTGTCCATGCAGTGGTGGGTCAAGGTCGCCCCGCTCGCCAAGGCGGCCGGCGACGCGGTCCGCGACGGCCGCGTCAAGATCCACCCGCAGGAGATGGAGAAGCGGTACTTCGACTGGGTCGACAACCTCCACGACTGGTGCATCTCACGGCAGTTGTGGTGGGGCCACCGCATCCCGGTCTGGTACGGCCCGGACGGCGAGGTCGTCTGCGTCGGACCGGACGACGAGCCGCCGAGCGGCGAGGGCTGGACGCAGGACTCCGACGTCCTGGACACCTGGTTCTCCTCCGGCCTGTGGCCCTTCTCGACCCTCGGCTGGCCCGAACAGACCCCGGATCTCAAGAAGTTCTATCCGACGGACGTCCTGCTCACCGGCCACGACATCATCTTCTTCTGGGTCGCCCGGATGATGATGTTCGGCCTGTACGCGATGGACGGCGAAGTCCCCTTCAAGACCATCGCGTTGACGGGTCTGGTCCGCGACCAGTTCGGCAAGAAGATGTCCAAGTCCTCGGGCACGGCGGTCGATCCGCTGGACTGGATGAACGCGTACGGCTCCGACGCCGTCCGCTTCACCCTGGCCCGCGGCGCCAACCCCGGTACGGACGTCCCGATCGGCGAGGACTGGGTCCAGGCCTCCCGCAACTTCGCCAACAAGATCTGGAACGCCACGCGCTTCGCGCTCATGAACGGCGCGACGATCGAGGGCGAACTCCCGCCCGCCGAGCGGTTGTCGGCCACGGACCGCTGGATCCTCTCCCGTCTCAACAAGACGGTCTCCCAGGTCGACGCGCTCTACGACGACTTCCAGTTCGCCAAGCTCTCCGACGCGCTCTACCACTTCGCGTGGGACGAAGTCTTCGACTGGTACGTCGAGTTGTCGAAGACCACGTTCATGGCGGGCGGCGAGCCCGCGAAGGTCTCCGGCCGCGTTCTCGGTGAAGTCCTCGACGTCACCCTGAAGTTGCTGCACCCGATCGTCCCGTTCGTCACGGAGACCCTCTGGACGACCCTCACGGGCGGCGAGTCGATCGTCGTCGCGGACTGGCCGAAGGACAGTGGCTTCCGCGACGAGGCGGCCGAGCGCGAGATCGAGACGCTCCAGCAGGTCATCACCGAGGTCCGCCGTTTCCGCGCCGACCAGGGCCTCCAGCCCGGCCAGCGAGTCCCGGCCCGCCTCACGCTGACCGGCACGGCCCTCGCCCCCCACGAGGCCGCCATCCGCCAGCTCCTCCGCCTCCAGCCGGAGGGCGACGCCTTCGCGGCGACGGCCACCCTCCCGGTCGGCGGCGCCACGGTCGCCCTCGACCTCTCCGGCACGATCGACGTGGCGGCGGAGCGGAAGCGTCTCGCCAAGGACCTCGCCGCCGCCGAGAAGGAGAAGGCCCAGGCGACGGCCAAGCTCGGCAACGAGGCGTTCCTGGCCAAGGCCCCGGACAACGTGGTCGACAAGATCCGAGGCCGCCTGACGAAGGCCGACGAGGACATCGACCGCATCAAGGCCCAGCTGGAGAGCCTGCCTCAGCAGTAGCCCACCAGGGGCGCGGGGCAGTGCTCGATTTGCGGCTCCGCCGCGTGAGCGCGACCAGCCACAACGTTCCCCGCGCCCGCCAAACAGGACCAGCCACCCCCATCCTTCGGCGCACCCCTAAACTGGCCCTGTGACTGACAGCGACCCGTTCGACGAGATCATCGAGGCCGAGACAGACCGCGACCCCGACCTCGCGGTCATCGAGGCCGGCAGCCGAACCCTCCGCACCCAGGGCACCGGCGCCCCCCAGGCCGACGTACCCGGTCGCCCCGACGACCCCGAGCTGGACGCCGCCCTCCGCGAGGTGGAGGCAGAGCTGGCCACCCGCTGGGGCGAGACCAAGTTGGAGCCGTCGGTCACCCGTATCGCCGCGCTGATGGACGTCCTGGGGGACCCCCAGCGCTCGTACCCCTCGATCCACATCACGGGCACCAACGGCAAGACCTCCACGGCCCGCATGATCGAGGCCCTCCTCGGCGCCTTCGAGCTCCGCACCGGCCGCTACACCTCTCCCCACGTCCAGTCGATCACTGAGCGCATCAGCCTCGACGGCGCCCCGATCTCCGCCGAGCGGTTCATCGAGACGTACAACGACATCAAGCCGTACATCGAAATGGTGGACGCCCAGCAGGAGTTCAGGCTGTCGTTCTTCGAGGTGCTGACGGGGATGGCGTACGCCGCGTTCGCGGACGCGCCCGTCGATGTGGCCGTCGTGGAGGTGGGGATGGGCGGCACCTGGGACGCCACCAACGTCATCGACGCCGATGTCGCCGTCGTCACGCCCATCGATCTCGACCACACCGACCGGCTCGGTGAGACGACCGGTGAGATCGCGACCGAGAAGGCCGGCATCGTCAAGCAGGACGCGACCGTGATCCTGGCGCAGCAGCCGGTGGACGCGGCGCAGGTGCTGCTGAAGAAGGCCGTCGAGGTGGACGCGACCGTGGCCCGTGAGGGGCTGGAGTTCGGGGTCGTGTCCCGGAGCGTCGCGGTCGGCGGACAGCTGATCAACCTGCGCGGTCTCGGTGGCGAGTACGAGGAGATCTACCTCCCCCTGCACGGGCCGTACCAGGCCCACAACGCCGCCGTCGCCCTGGCCGCCGTAGAAGCGTTCTTCGGGGTCGGGGCCCAGCGGCCCGATCCGCTCGCGATCGACACCGTGCGGAAGGCCTTCGCGTCCGTCACCTCGCCGGGGCGGCTGGAGGTGGTGCGGCGGTCGCCGACCGTTGTGCTCGACGCGGCGCACAACCCCGCGGGCGCCCGTGCGACCGCCGAGGCCGTGGCGGAGGCGTTCGACTTCAGTCGGCTGATCGGGGTGGTCGGGGCCAGCGGCGACAAGAACGTCCGCGGGCTGCTCGAAGCCTTCGAGCCGATGTTCGCCGAGGTCGTCGTCACGCAGAACTCCAGTCATCGCGCGATGGACGCGGACGAGCTGGCCGCGATCGCCGTCGAGGTGTTCGGCGACGAGCGCGTGCAGGTCGAGCCGCGGTTGCCGGACGCGCTGGAGGCGGCGATCACGCTGGCCGAGGAGGACGGCGAGTTCGCGGGCGGCGGTGTGCTGGTCACCGGTTCCGTCATCACCGTAGGTGAGGCCCGACTGCTTCTCGGGAGGGGCTGAGTTTCCGTGCGCACGCTCTGTTCTTCGACTCTGCTCGGCGAGTTCTTCGTGATCGGGTTCGCCGGTCTGGTCGCCATGAAGGACCCGGATCTGACCACGTCCACGGTGTGGACGGTGTGCGGGATCGCGATGTTCCTGTCGGTCGCCCTGTGCGGCGTGGTGACCCGGCCGGCCGGCATCGTGCTCGGCTGGGCGCTGCAGATCGCGCTGATCGCGGCGGGCTTCGTGGTGCCGTCGATGTTCTTCCTCGGGGTGATCTTCGCGGCCCTGTGGTGGGCGTCGGTGCACTACGGCCGGAAGATCGACGAGGCGAAGGCGCGGTTCGCGGCGCAGGCCGACCCCACTACACCTGACGCTGCGTAACGGACGCATGGACACGCCCTGTAGCCTCGGCTTTGTTGTGAGCCGCCCCGCACCATCATGATCAGAAGGAGTCCCGTCGTGACCCAGCGCACCCTCGTCCTGCTCAAGCCCGACGCCGTTCGTCGTGGCCTGACCGGCGAGATCATCAGCCGCATCGAGCGCAAGGACGGCTGGGGGATCACCGCGCTGGAGCTGCGCACCCTGGACCAGGACACCCTGGAGCAGCACTACGGCGAGCACAAGGGCAAGCCCTTCTACGCGCCGCTGGTGGAGTTCATGGCCTCCGGTCCGGTCGTCGCACTGATCGTCGAGGGCGAGCGGGTCATCGAGGGCGTGCGCGCGCTGGCCGGTCCGACCGACCCGATCGCCGCCGCGCCGGGCTCGATCCGCGGGGACTTCGGTGTCATCGTGCGGGAGAACCTGATCCACGCCTCGGACTCGGAGGAGTCCGCCGAACGCGAGGTGAAGATCTTCTTCCCGGGGCGTTCCTGAATCTCCATCAGCAGCCCGCACATCTCCATCCGTAACCCACATGCCTGACCAGGGACGGCCGCGATTTTCCGGCCGTCTCTTGGCATATGCGTGCCGATCGGGGGAACGAGTGCCCCCGTTGGGCCGTCTCCACAAGCGAGGCAGTGCCTCACATGCTGACAATGGCGAAGACCCTCGCGCAGTGTTCGTGATGGCGCGTCTACGATGGAAGCCTTCACGTCACTGCACCCACTTCGCCGACCTGAAAAGCCCTCAAAAGCTCCCGGGAAGGCCAGACGAATCCTGATGGGGAACTCAATGTCGTTCATCGGCCGTGACATGGCTGTCGACCTCGGGACCGCCAACACGCTGGTGTACGTCAGGGGTCGCGGGATCGTACTCAACGAGCCGTCCGTCGTCGCCATCAACACCAACACCGGTGGCATTCTCGCGGTCGGCTCCGAAGCCAAGAAGATGATCGGGCGGACACCGGGCAACATCGTTGCCGTACGTCCGCTGAAGGACGGTGTCATCGCCGACTTCGAGATCACCGAGCGCATGCTCCGCTACTTCATCCTGAAGATCCACAAGCGGCGCTATCTCGCCCGTCCCCGTGTCGTCGTCTGTGTGCCCTCGGGCATCACGGGCGTCGAGCGCCGTGCCGTCATCGAGGCGTCGTCCCAGGCCGGGGCGCGTCAGGTGCACATCATCGAGGAGCCCATGGCCGCGGCCATCGGTTCCGGCCTGCCGGTCCACGAGGCGACGGGCAACATGGTGGTGGACATCGGCGGCGGCACCACGGAGGTCGCGGTCATCTCGCTCGGTGGCATCGTCACCGCCCAGTCCATCCGCGTCGCGGGCGACGAGTTGGACAACGCGATCATCCAGCACATCAAGAAGGAGTACTCGCTCCTTCTGGGTGAGCGGACGGCTGAGCAGATCAAGATCACGATCGGTTCCGCGTACGACCTCGACGACGACCAGCACACCGAAATCCGCGGCCGGGACCTCGTCTCCGGCCTGCCCAAGACCGTCGTCATCTCCGCCGGCGAAGTCCGCAAGGCGATCGAAGAGCCCGTCAACGCGATCGTCGACGCGGTGAAGACGACCCTCGACAAGTGCCCGCCGGAGCTCTCCGGGGACATCATGGACCGCGGAATCGTTCTGACCGGCGGTGGAGCCCTGCTGAAGGGTCTCGACGAGCGGCTGCGCCGGGAGACCGGAATGCCGATCCACATCGCCGAGGACCCGCTGGACAGCGTGGCGCTCGGCTCCGGCAAGTGCGTCGAGGAGTTCGAGGCGCTCCAGCAGGTTCTGGACGCCCAGCCGCGCAGATGACGTAACGCTTCGATTCCGCCGTACGGGATGATCTCTTCTCGTGCGGCGGATCGTTGATACGGAGGCATAGGCTCCGTCATGGGCCTCCATTCACATCTGACGGGCCCTCGTACACACCTGCACACCCGCACATCTGCATACCCGAACCTCTGCACATTTCTATGAGGAAGGCACGGCCGCCGCACGTGAGGGACACACGAGAGAGCCGGCTGCTCCTGGTGCTGCTGATCGCCGTCGCGTTCGCGTTGATCACGGTGGACATCCGGGGAGGGCAGGACTCGCCGGTCGAGGGTGCCCGCCGGGCCGCGGCCACCGTGTTCGGCCCGATCGAGAACGGCGTGTCGTCCGCCGTGAACCCGGTCGGCGACGCGATCTCCGCGGTCCGCGACTCCGGTGAGCGGCACGACCGGCTCGCGCTCCTGGAGAAGGAGAACGCGGCCCTCAAGGCGAAGCTCGGCAGCGACGACCGCAACCGCAGCCGCCTGACCCAGCTCGACAAGATGATGAAGGTGGCCGGCGAGGGCCAGTACGGCATCAAGGGCGCCCAGGTCATCGCCATAGGAGCCGCGCAGAGCTTCTCCTGGACGATCACCATCGACGTCGGCGCCAACGACGGCATCAAGCGCGACATGACCGTCCTCAACGGCGACGGGCTGGTCGGCCGCGTGACGACCGTAGGCCCGGACGCCTCGACTGTTCTCCTCGCCAACGACCCCGACTTCACCGTCGGCACCCGCATGGAGGGCAACGACGAACTCGGCTTCGCCTCCGGCGAGGGCGACGGCCCGCTGCGCGTCGAACTCCTCAACGGCAAGGCGGAGGTCCAGAAGGGCGACCGTCTTGTCACCTTCGGCTCGCAGGCCGACAAGCCGTTCGTGCCCGGTGTCCCGGTCGGTGTCGTCTCCCGCGTCGACCCCTCCGGCGGCGGCCTGACCCGCACGCTCTACGTCACGCCGTACGTCAACTTCACCAAGCTCGACATCGTCGGCGTGGTCGTGGAGGCCCCGAAGAAGGACCCCCGCGACACGGTCCTGCCGGCGAAGCCCAAGCCGACCCCGATCCCGACGGTGACCGTCACGGTCACCCCGTCCGCGAACGCGCCGGTCGACGGCCAGCAACAGCAGTAGGAGCTAGGAGCCCTTCCCCATGCGTGTCAACCGGATCCTGCTCTCCGTGCCGCTGGTCGTCGTCGCCATGGTGATCCAGGTGAGCGTCCTCGCCCGCCTCCACCTCCCGGGCGCCGTCCCCGACCTGCTCCTCCTCACGGTCCTCGGCCTCGCCATGGTCTACGGCCATGTCACCGGCGCCCTCATCGGCTTCGGCGCCGGCCTCCTCGCCGACCTCGCCCCGCCCGCCGACCACGCGGCCGGCCGCTACGCGCTGGTGCTCTGCGTGATCGGCTACCTCGCGGGCCTCGCGAAGCCGGAGAACGGCCGCCTGAAGTCGGCGAGCGGCCCGATGGCCGTCGTGGTCGCCGCCGCGATCGGCTCCACCCTCCTCTACGCCGGTGTCGGCGCCCTCGTCGGCGACACCGCCGCCCGCCATGTCGGCCTGCCCAGCCTGCTGTTCACGGCCGCCCTGTACGACCTGCTGCTCGCCCCGTTCATCGTCCCCGGCGTCATGGCGCTGGCCCGCCGCGCCGACAACGACCCCCTCGCCGAGACGAACGCCGCCAAGTCGGCCGACATCTCCTCGGGTTGGCTCTCCTCCGGCACCGGTCTCAAGATCGGCGGCCAGCGCGGTGGCCTGCGGATGAAGACGGCTCGCGCGCGGGTGGCCCGGGCCGGGCGCATCAAGGGGGTCAAGCGGCTTTGAGGGCCCAGGAGTTGGCGGCACGGGAGTCGGCGTACGGCCACACAGGTAGGTCGTATATGACTCATACACACAGCGACTCGTACACGCACTGAGAGGGGGAGGCAGCACCAATGACCAACGCCCACCCGTCTCCCACCACCACCCTCAAAGGGATGGGCTACGCCCATGACTAACATTCCGGAGACCGGACGGACTCCACGGGTTCAGATCAGGCTCGTCGTCATCCAGATCCTCGTCCTCTCCCTCCTCGGCACCCTCGGCGGGCGCCTCTGGTACCTGCAGATCCGTGAGGGCGCCGCGTACCAGAAGGAAGCGTCCGGCAACCATGTGCAGCAGGTCGTCGAGCCCGCGGTGCGCGGTTCGATACTGGACGCGCGCGGTGTGCCCCTCGCGGACAACGAGACCCGGCTCGTGGTCTCCGCCTCCCGCACCGACCTGCTGAAGCAGGCCGACGACGGCAAGGCCGTCCTCACCAAGCTGGCCGGAGTCCTGGGCCTGAAGCCCGAGGACGTCATCCAGAAGGTCCGGCTGTGCGACGCGAAGACCCCGCAGCCCTGCTGGAACGGCTCGCCGTACCAGCCGATCCCGATCACCGACGAGGCCACCGCCAAGCAGGCCCTGCAGATCCGCGAGCGCGCCGAGGACTTCCCCGGCATCACCGCCGAGCCCGAGGCCGTCCGCCGTTACGCGGCCCCCGGCGACGCCAACGCGGCCCAGGTCCTCGGCTATCTCTCGCCGGTCACCGACGACGAGATCACCCAGGCCAAGGACTCCGACTCGCCGTATCTGCGCTCCGACCAGGTCGGCCGCTCGGGCCTTGAGCGCCAGTACGACAAGGAGCTGCGCGGCAAGGCCGGCGTCACCCGTTACGAGGTCGAC
The DNA here is from genome assembly GCF_016654115.1 of Streptomyces sp. MBT53. Taxonomy (GTDB): domain Bacteria; phylum Actinomycetota; class Actinomycetes; order Streptomycetales; family Streptomycetaceae; genus Streptomyces. The sequence goes on along the minus strand of NZ_JAEQAZ010000096.1, from coordinate 10,241 downwards.
AACCTCGGGCGTGTGATCGGCAAGGCCAAGTCCGATGCCCCGGAGCCCGGTTCGAACCTCGTCACCAGCATCGACGCCCGCGTGCAGCGCGTCGCCGAGTACCAGCTCGACAAGGCGATGAAGACCGCCCGCCAGCAGTTCGACAAGATCACCGGCGAGAACTACAAGGCCGACTCCGGTGCCGTCGTCGTGATGGAGGCCAAGACCGGCCGGATCGTCGCGATGGCGTCCGCGCCGACGTACGACCCGAACGTCTGGGTCGGCGGCATCTCCGCCAAGGACTACAAGCAGCTCACCGGCAAGAACTCCGACTACCCGCTCCTCAACCGGGCCATACAGGGTCAGTCGGCGCCCGGTTCGACGTTCAAGGTGGTCTCCACGGCCGCCGCGGTCGAGGCCGGCTACGCGTGGGACGGCGGCTACCCCTGCACGAGTTCGTACTCGGTGGGCGGCCAGGTCTTCAAGAACTTCGAGGGCGAGAACTTCGGCCCCATCTCCCTGGGCCGCGCGCTCGAAGTCTCCTGCGACACCGTGTTCTACGGTCTCGCGGACGCCCAGTGGAAGAAGGACGGCGGCATCAACCCGAAGAAGGGCGAGCCGAAGGACTACTTCTACAAGGCGGCCCACCAGTTCGGCCTCGGCAAGACCACCGGCGTCGACCTCCCGAACGAGGTCACCGGCCGCATCCCGGACCGCAAGTGGAAGCAGGAGACCTACGAGGCCAACAAGGCCTACTGGTGCAGGACCGGCAAGAAGGGCGGCACGTACGTCCAGCAGATCGCGTACGAGAACTGCCTCGAAGGCAACAAGATGCGTGAGGGCGACTCGATCAACTACTCCATCGGCCAGGGCGACACCCTCGTCACGCCGATCCAGGAGGCCATGATCTACGGCGCCCTCGCCAACGGCGGCACCGAGTACGTCCCGACCATCGGCAAGGCGATCGTCAGCGCCGACGGCAAGACCGTCCAGGAGATCAAGCCCCAGGTGAAGGCCAAGCTGCCGATCAGCGCGGCCACGCACAAGGGCATCGACAAGGCCCTCGCGGGCGTGGTCACCAGCGGTACCGCCGCCTGGAAGTTCCAGGGCTGGCCCCAGGACAAGATCACGCTGCACGCCAAGACGGGTACCGCCGAGGTCTACGGCAAGCAGACCACCTCGTGGTTCGCGACGTACACCAAGGACTACACGGTCGTCATGACGATCGCCCAGGCCGGTACCGGTTCGGGCGCCTCCGGTGAGGCCGTGCGCAACATCTACAACGCGATGTACGGCGTCCAGGCCGACGGCTCCATCGACAAGAAGAAGGCGCTGCTGCCCACCCCGCAGACCAGCCTCCCCAAGGTCCGCGCCGACGGCACGATCGCCTCCCCGAAGATCACCGCCGACCCGGCCAAGGAGCTGGAGAAGCAGCAGGAGAAGGCGACCCAGGGCGGTGTCACGGCCACGGACGACACCCAGCCGCCCGCCACCTCGCCCTCCCCGACCACCACCAACAGCAACACCCGCAGGCGCCCGCGCAGAAGGGGAAGCCGGAGGATGCTCACATGACCGGCAACAGCTTCTCCGTTTCCGGATACGGCCCCGAGCGGGCCGGCTGGACCCGGGTCTTCGCCCGTGACTCGCTGGCCCGCCGCCTGGACTGGCCGATACTGCTCTCGGCCATCGGCCTGTCCCTGATCGGCTCGGTGCTGGTCTTCTCGGCGACCCGCAACCGCACCGAGATCAACCAGGGCGACGAGTACTACTTCCTGATCCGGCACCTGATGAACGCCGGCATCGGCATCGCCCTGATGATCGCCGTCATCTGGGTCGGCCACCGCACCCTGCGCGTCGTCGTCCCGTTCCTGTACGGCGCCTCGGTGTTCGGCATCCTGCTGGTGCTCACCCCGCTGGGCTCCACGGTCAACGGCGCGCACTCCTGGATCGTGCTCGGCGGCGGCTTCTCGCTCCAGCCCTCGGAGTTCGTGAAGATCACGATCATCCTGGGCATGGCGATGGTGCTCGCCGCCCGGGTCGACGCGGGCGACAAGCCCTACCCCGACCACCGCACGGTCCTCCAGGCCCTGGGCCTGGCCTCCGTCCCGATGATGATCGTCATGCTGATGCCCGACCTCGGGTCGGTCATGGTCATGGTCATCATCGTGCTCGGCGTCCTGCTGGCCTCCGGCGCCCCCAACCGCTGGATCTTCGGACTGCTCGGCGCGGGCGCGATCGGCGCGATCGCCGTCTGGCAACTCCACATCCTGGACGAGTACCAGATCGCCCGCTTCGCCGCCTTCGCCAACCCGAGCCTCGACCCGGCCGGCGTCGGCTACAACACCAACCAGGCCCGCATCGCGATCGGCTCCGGCGGCCTCACCGGCGAGGGCCTCTTCCACGGCTCGCAGACGACCGGCCAGTTCGTCCCCGAACAACAGACGGACTTCGTCTTCACGGTCGCGGGCGAGGAGTTGGGCTTCGTCGGCGCGGGCCTGATCCTCGTCCTCCTGGGCGTGGTCCTGTGGCGCGCCTGCCGCATCGCCCGCGACTCGACCGAGCTCTACGGCACGATCGTCGCCGCCGGGATCGTCGCCTGGTTCGCCTTCCAGTCCTTCGAGAACGTCGGCATGACCCTCGGCATCATGCCCGTCACCGGCCTGCCCCTGCCCTTCGTCTCCTACGGCGGCACCTCGATGTTCGCGGTGTGGATCGCGGTGGGCCTGCTCCAGTCGATCAGGGTCCAGCGCCCCATGTCCGCGTAGCCGTTACCTGCGGGTTCGCTCGGATTTCCCCAGGGTTCATTTGGGACGCCCCCTGCCATCCCGGCCCGTCAGCAACTAGATTCAGTTCATGGCGGACACAAAGCGCGAGATCGAGCGTAAGTACGAGTCCGACGAGAGTGGTCTGCCCGACCTGACCGGCGTCGCCGGTGTCCGGGCCGTCATCGACAAGGGCGTCGCGAACCTGGACGCCGTCTACTACGACACGGCCGACGAGCGCCTGGCCAAGGCCTCGATGACGCTGCGCCGCCGCACCGGCGGTTCCGACGCCGGCTGGCACCTGAAGGTGCCGGTCGCGCCCGGGGTCCGCGACGAGATCCGCGAGCCGCTCTCCGACACCGTGCCGCGCACCCTCGCCGGGCTGGTCCGCTCCCGGGTCCGCGAGGCCGAACTGCTGCCCGTGGTCCGGCTCCGCTCCGACCGTGACGTACGCCACCTCGTGGACGCGGACGGCACGCTGCTCGCCGAGGTCAGCGTGGACGCCGTACACGCCGAACGCCTCGCCGACGGCGGCGCCACCGCGCAGTGGACCGAGATCGAGGTCGAGCTGGCGGACGACGGCGACCCGGCCTTCCTCGACAAGGTGGAGAAACGGTTGCGCAAGGCGGGCGTACGACCGTCCTCGTCCGCGTCGAAGCTGGCGCGGGCGCTCGCGGAGACCGCTTCGAAGCAGCCGAAGAAGGCGAAGAAGCGCAAGGCACCCCCGGCCCCCGAGGAACCCCGGACCGCCGGTGACCACGTCCTCGCCTACGTCCGCGAGCAGCGCGACGCGATCCTCGAACTCGACCCCGCCGTACGACAGGACGCCTACGACTCCGTGCACCGCATGCGGGTCGCCACCCGCCGGCTGCGCAGCACCTTCCGCTCCTACGGCAAGGTCCTCGACCGCACGGTCACCGACCCGGTCGGCGATGAACTGAAGTGGCTGGCAAGCGAGTTGGGCGTGGACCGGGACCGCGAGGTGATGACCGAACGCCTCACCGCGGTCCTCGCCGAACTGCCCCGCACCCTGGTCTCCGGCCCGATCCGCACCCGGATGCGCACCTGGGCCAACGCCCGGCGCGGCGGCTCGCGCCGCAGGCTCATCGGCGTCCTGGACTCCAAGCGGTATCTCGCGCTGCTCGACACCCTGGACGGGCTGGTGGCCGAACCGCCGCTGCTGCCGGACGCGGCCGGCACACCGGAGAAGGTGATCGGCAAGGCCGTACGCAAGGACTTCGAAAAGGTCTCCGCGCTCGTGGCGGAGGCGATCGACGCTCCACCCGGCGCGGACCGCGACCTCGCCCTGCACGAGGCCCGCAAGAAGGCCAAGCGCACCCGGTACGCGGCGGAGACGGCGAGCCCCGCGCTCGGCGCCCCGGCCCGTGGGCTGGCCAAGTCCATGAAGTCCCTGACCAGCCTGCTCGGCGAGCACCAGGACAGCGTCATGGTCCGCGAGACCCTGCGCGAGCTGTCCGCGGTGGCGCACGCGGCGGGGGAGAACTCGTTCACGTACGGGGTGCTGTACGGGCGGGAGGAGCAGCGGGCGGCGGCGGTGGAGGCCGCGCTGCCGGAGGCGTGGCAGGCGATCGTGGCCGAGGGGTCCGTGCAGGGCTGACGGCCGGGGCGTACGGGTTACGGGTGAGGTCCGGGATCGCGTTAGTCTGGATGGTCACCCGTCCGTTCAGTACCGCTCACGAAGGTTCGCGAGATGCCTGCCGAAGTCGCTGCGGCCGCAGAGTCCGTGTTTCCGCAGCTCGAAGCCCTGCTCCCGCATGTGCAGAAGCCGATCCAGTACGTCGGAGGCGAGCTCAACTCCACGGTGAAGCCGTGGGAGTCGTGCGACGTCCGCTGGGCGCTGATGTACCCGGACGCGTACGAGGTCGGCCTGCCCAACCAGGGCGTCATGATCCTCTACGAGGTTCTGAACGAGCAGGAGGGCGTCCTCGCCGAGCGCACGTACAGCGTGTGGCCGGACCTGGAGGCGCTGATGCGGGAGCACCGCGTCCCGCAGTTCACGGTCGACAGCCACCGCCCGGTGGGCGCCTTCGACGTGTTCGGCCTGTCCTTCTCCACCGAACTCGGCTACACGAACATGCTCACGGCCCTGGACCTGGCGGGCATCCCGCTGGAGTCCAAGGACCGGACGCTCGACGACCCGATCGTGCTGGCGGGCGGCCACGCGGCCTTCAACCCCGAGCCGATCGCGGACTTCATCGACGCGGTGATCATCGGCGACGGCGAACAGGCCGTCCTCGACATGACGAAGATCGTCCGAGGCTGGAAGGCGGAGGGCCGCCCCGGCGGGCGCGAGGAGGTCCTCTTCCGCCTGGCGAAGACGGGCTCGGTCTACATCCCCGCGTTCTACGACGTCGAGTACCTGCCTGACGCCCGTATCGCGCGCGTGGTCCCCAACAAGTCGGGCGTCCCCTGGCGTGTCTCGAAGCACACCGTCATGGACCTCGACGAATGGCCGTACCCGAAGCAGCCCCTGGTCCCCCTCGCGGAGACGGTCCATGAGCGCATGTCGGTGGAGATCTTCCGCGGCTGCACGCGCGGCTGCCGCTTCTGCCAGGCGGGCATGATCACCCGCCCGGTGCGCGAGCGGTCGATCACGGGCATCGGCGAGATGGTCGAGAAGGGCCTGAAGGCGACGGGCTTCGAGGAGGTCGGCCTGCTGTCGCTCTCCTCGGCGGACCACTCGGAGATCGGCGACATCGCGAAGGGCCTGGCGGACCGGTACACGGAGGACAAGATCGGCCTGTCCCTCCCGTCGACCCGCGTGGACGCCTTCAACGTCGACCTCGCGAACGAACTCACGCGCAACGGCCGCCGCTCCGGCCTCACCTTCGCCCCCGAGGGCGGCTCGGAACGCCTCCGCAAGGTCATCAACAAGATGGTCTCGGAGGAAGACCTCATCCGCACGGTCTCGACGGCGTACGGCAACGGCTGGCGCCAGGTCAAGCTGTACTTCATGTGCGGCCTCCCGACGGAGACCGACGAGGACGTCATGCAGATCGCCGACATGGCGACGAGGGTGATCGCCGAGGGTCGCAAGGTCTCCGGCCAGAACGACATCCGCTGCACGGTCTCGATCGGCGGCTTCGTCCCCAAGCCCCACACCCCGTTCCAGTGGGCCCCGCAGCTCTCGGCGGAGGAGACGGACGCCCGCCTCACGAAACTCCGGGACAAGATCCGCGGCGACAAGAAGTACGGCCGCTCGATCGGCTTCCGCTACCACGACGGCAAGCCCGGCATCGTCGAGGGCCTGCTCTCGCGCGGCGACCGCCGCATCGGCGCGGTCATCCGCGCGGTCTACGAGGACGGCGGCCGCTTCGACGGCTGGCGCGAACACTTCTCCTACGAGCGCTGGATGCGCTGCGCGGAGAAGACCCTGCCGGCGTTCGGCGTGGACGTCGACTGGTACACCACCCGCGAGAAGACCTACGAGGAGGTCCTCCCCTGGGACCACCTGGACTCGGGCCTCGACAAGGACTGGCTCTGGGAGGACTGGCAGGACGCCCTCGACGAGACAGAGGTCGAGGACTGCCGGTGGACGCCTTGTTTTGACTGCGGGGTGTGTCCGCAGCTCGGCCTGGACATTCAGATCGGCCCGACCGGTAAGAAGCTTTTGCCTCTGACGGTCAAGGGTGCTGCGAGCAGCGGGCATACGCACTGACGTGAGTGAGGCGTTGCGGTGCATTGCGGAGGCCCTGGAGGACGGCGGCGAGGAAGAGGCGGCTGCCGTCCTGAGGGCGCTCGGGGCGCAGTCCGGACGGCAGCCCATCGTGCGAGAGATGCCGTGGACGCCGCTGCCGCCGCCAGGAGCCTCCTTGGGGATTCACTCTGAGGTGTGGAGTGGGTCTGAGGTCCGCGAGGCCCTTAGCCTGAAGTTTGAGGCGCTGCACGGCTGAAGTGCGGCCTGGTCCATGTGCTCAGCTGGCGGACCGGTCCTGCGGTTGCCATTCACGGGGTCAGTTCCGGGATGGCGGCGGGGGCTCGGTGACCCCCAGGTCATGCCGGGCCAAGGCGTAGAACGCGTCGCGTTTCTGGTTGACCCGCTGTGAGCCGCGGATCCATCCCTCCGGGTCTTGCCTCTGCTCTCGTGCAGAGGATGGCGGGCGATCGCGGATCGCGTCCGCCGCCGAGGCGGGTGTTGTTGCTTCTACTGCGGGTAGCCCTGTTCGCCCATGCACTGCTTGAAGATCTTCTCGTGCATGGTGGCGCTGTAGGCATCGGTGAGGGTGTCGAGTGACTGGTCGCCGGTGTTGCTGCCGCTGGGGTAGGCCTGGTCGGCGACTGTCTCGCAGTGGGCGCGTGCCTCGGTCTCGGTGAGCTGCACCTGGGGGTTGCTGGGGATGCTGGCGGTTCCGATGGCGTCTTGCCCGTCCTTGCCGTCTTTCCCTGCTGGTCCGGTGAGGCCGATCGGTCCGGGTGGACCCGCTGGTCCGGGAGGACCTGAGGGGCCGGCGCGGCCGGGCCGGCTGGCCTTGTGTTCCAGGTTGCTGATCTGTGTCTGTTGGACGATGAGTGCGGTGGATTGTGCGGCGAGGACGGCGATGAGGACGCCCGCGAGGATGACGTGCCTCCGCGATCTTCGCGCGGGTGTGGTGTCGCTGCTCATTTACCCCCCAAGGTGTGTGGCGAAAGTGTAAGGGGGGTGTGGCGAGACCGTGGCGTCGTAGTCGAGGCCTCGCTCGTCTGCATTGAGCCTCGCCTTTTGGTTGAGGCCGGGGCGCTCGTGCGGCGCCCCTACGTGGTGGGGAGCTGTCCGGGCTTGGTCTCGATGATCTTTGTTTTGGTGCAGCCCTCGGCCCCGAGTGCCTGTTTGCGTGCGCCCGCAGATGGACACGTCCATCCAGATCGGCCCGACGGGGAAGAAGCTGCTGCCGTTGACGGTGAAGCAGCCTGCGGGGACGGGTGGCGGGCACGCGCACTGAGGGTGCGAAGGGGGTCCGATGGAGCGGAAGCCGGTCCGGCGGACCCCCGTTCACAAGTTAGGGGACGACCGTCCCGCCGTTGACGGCGCCGGTCGCCGGTCGCCGGTTCATCTCGGCCCAGACGTTGCCGGTGTTGGTGCCGCAGTTCAGGATCGCCGGGTTGGGACCGTTGGAGTTGAACCCGCAGGTGATCTCGTAGACCCGTCCTGTGGTGGTCAGGACGTCGAACTGTACGCCCGAGGACGTCGGGTGCTCGCTCACGGCGGTGCCGCACGGTAGACCCGCGGCACCGCCCGCGGGGTATCCGGTGTGGTTGGTGAGGTCGGTCCACAGCATCGGGTTGGCCTCGCTGCCGGTGAGGTCGCGAATGCCTGCGTAGTAGCGCCCGTTGGTCAGTACGCTGCGGTACTCGACGTTGCCCTGGGGGTGGTAGGCGTCGATGTCGGAGCAGGGGCCGGTGGCACCCTGCGGTCCGGCGGGGCCTTGCGGTCCGACGGCTCCGGCGGGGCCTTGCGCGCCCTGGGCTCCGGCGGGGCCCATGGGGCCGGCGGGTCCGATGGGTCCTTGCGCGCCCTGCGCTCCGGCAGGTCCAGCAGGTCCGACGGGTCCGATGGGGCCCTGCGCTCCGGCAGGTCCAGCAGGTCCGACGGCTCCGGCGGGGCCCTGCGGTCCAACAGATCCGGCAGGTCCGGCCGGGCCCGGGTCACCCTTCGGGCCAGCCGGACCCGGGTCGCCCTTCGGGCCCTTGGGCCCGGTAGGCCCGGTCGGGCCCTTGCAGTGGTCCTTGCCGCCGGACTGGGTCGCCTCGGACTTGTGATGGTGGTGCGGCTTGCAGTCGCCGCCGCCGTTGCCGGCTGCCGCTCTGACCTGTTCGGGCATGGTCCGTGCCGCCGCGGTGGCCGGGCCGGCCGCTCCGGCCGCCAGGGCCAGTGCGAGCGAGGCCACCATGCCCGCTTTCCTGAACCTGTTCCGGGCCAGTGGCCCGAGCGGCGATGTTCGGAACTCAGGACTCATCCACATGCTCCTTGCTCGACCGGTTCGGGTGATCTCCCGAATCCGAGTGCGAGCTTGACCCGGGCGAACCGGGGTGACCCCCGTAGTGGCGCGGAACGCGCCATTTATCGTCGTATCGGACTAATCGATGCGTGCTGATGGGGCATTTTTTACCTGCGATCACCCGTCCGGGCTAAGTCGCCGCTGTTCGGGGGCTCTCGGGCGCGGTCCTCCGCGTGGATGGGTGGGCGGGGAGCGGGTGCGTGCCACTGTGGCGCGCGTGTTTCCGACGGGACGTCAGCGTCCGGGACGGGTGAGGCCGTGAAGCAGCAGACCCTCTGCCTGTGCATGATCGTCAAGAACGAGTCGCTCGTGATCGAGCGTTGTCTGGAGGCCGTTCGCCCTCTCATCGATTACTGGGTGATCTCCGACACCGGGTCCACGGACGGCACGCAGGATCTGATCCGCAAGGTGCTGGACGGTGTTCCGGGCGAACTCCACGAGGAACCCTGGATCGACTTCGGGCACAACCGCACCCGGAACATCCAGCTCGCCCGCGACAGGGCCGACTACCTGCTCACCCTCGACGCCGACCACGTCCTGCGGCAGGACGCCCCGCTGCCGCGGCTGACGGCCGGCTCGTACATGCTGCGCTACGACGGCCCCGGCACCCAGCACCGGTTCAAACACCTGATGCGGGGCGACTGGCTGTGGCGCTACGAGGGCGTCACGCACGAGTACCCGTGCACCGACGAGCCCGACACCCAGGAGAACCTGGGCGCCCTCGTCATCGAGGACCAGGCCGACGGCGGTTGCCGCGGCGACAAGTTCGAGCGGGACGCGCGCCTGCTGCGCCGTGAGCTGGAGCGCGCCCCGGACAATCCGCGCACCGTCTTCTATCTGGCCAACACCGAACGCGACCTCGGGCACGCGGAGGAAGCGATCGCCCTCTACGAGCGTCGCGCCGGGATGGGCGGCTGGGGCGAGGAGGTCTACTGCTCGCTCCTGGAGGCGGGGGTCCTGCGGGCGGAGCGGACCGACGACTGGCCTGGCGCGATGGACGCGTTCTCCCGGGCGTGGGACGGACGCCCCCAACGGCTGGAAGCCTGCTACGAGTTGGCGTCCCGCCTGCGTCTCGCGGGCCGCCACCGCACCGCGTACGCCCTGCTCGTCGACGTCGTCGGCAGACCGGAACCGGACGATCTGCTCTTCACCCAGCCCTGGGTGTACCGATGGGGGCTCCTCTTCGAGTTCTCGATCACCGCCTACTGGGTGGGCGAGTTCGCGGCCTCCGTCGAGGCATGCGACAGGTTGCTGGCCCTGCCGGACCTGCCCGCCTCCGTCCGCCGACAGACCGTGGCCAACCGCCAGTTCTCCGTCCCGCACCTCGCCACCATTCCCGGACCGTCCGATCCCGTGCGCAGGCCGAAGGTCTCGCGGGCGGGCAAGGCGGCCAGGGGGAAGAAGAAGTAGGGGGCGGGTCGGGGTTCATGAACTCCACGGGGCGTCAACTCCACGGGGCATCCGGGGAAGCCAGCCGGGCCAACGCCGCCGCGTCCTCCGTGTC
>NZ_JAEQAZ010000095.1 GCF_016654115.1 Streptomyces sp. MBT53 | reverse complement strand
ACGGCGGAGGCGTCGGCCGGGAACGCCGCAGAGGTATCGGTCAGTGGCATGGCGGAGGTGTCGGCCGGGGCGTCCGTGGAGGTATCGGCCAGTGGCACGGCGGAGGCGTCGGCCGGGGCGTCCGTGGAGGGCTCCACGGGGGCCTGCGCCGAGGGCCCGGCCAGGGGCTCCGCCGGAGGCACGGCGGAGGTATCGGCCGAAGACACAGCTTGAGCGTCGGCCAAGGCGGGCACGAAGGGCTCCACGGGGACCTCCGCCGAAGACCCGGCCAAGGGCTCCACCGAAGGCACGACGGAGGCGTCGGCCGAAGGCACGGCCGGAGCATCCGTTGCGGGTGCAGTTGGAGCCCCTACCGAAGGCATGACCGGGAGCGCATCCGGGGTCCCCGGCGAGGGCGCAGCCGAAGTCCCTGCCGAAGGCGCGGCCGGGAGCGGGGCCGTGGTCTCGACCAGGGTGTCCGCCGAGGGCACGCCCAAGCTCTTCACCACAGGCGCAGCCGAAGTCTCCGCCGCAGGCACAGCCGGGAGCGGAGCCGTGGTCTCGACCAGAGTCTCCACCGAGGGCACCCCCAAGCTCTCCACCACAGGCGCAGCCGAAGTCTCCGCCGCAGGCACAGCCGGGAGCGGAGCCGTGGTCTCGACCAGAGTCTCCACCGAGGTCTCCGCAAAAGTCTCCGTCGAGCTCTCCGCCGAAGGCGTGACCGGAGTCTCCACAGAGCTCTCCGCCGGAGGCGCGGTCGAAGGCGCGGTCGGCGGGTCCGTCGGGAGTTTCGGGTCGGGCTTCCGTTCGGTCGCGGGATCTTGTTGGTTGGTCATACCGCTTGGCCCGTCGTCTTGATGCGGTCGAGTTGGTCGCGGAGGAAGGTCGCGATGCCCTTCGTGTCCATGGCCCTGGTGCCGGAGGCGTCGAGGGTGATGAGGACGTCGCCGATGGCGGCGAAGCAGAGCATCTCGTCGAGTTTCTCGCCGGACACCTGCTTCGGCAGGAAGCAGCGTGCTTCCTTGTGGCCGGGGACGGTGGGCCCCTTGCGGAACACGTCCACCGTGTTCAGGATCTCGTTCTCGTACGTGACGAGGTTCCGCGCGGCCTTCTCGTCCATCTGGGCCAGCTGGACCTCGACGGAGTAGGTGTCGACGACGTCGGCAGGGCTTCGGACATAGCTGCGCATCGCGATGCCCTTGAGCTGCTCCCGGTCGATCTGCTTCTCCAACAGGAGCCGTTGGGAGCGGGGCAGGCCGCTGATCTCCTGCTTGCGCAGGGCCGTTGCCTCGCGGCCGGTGAGCTGCGCGTCCGCGCCGAACTCCGCGATGTCGGGCCCGCGGACGTAGTCGAAGTCGTACGGCCGCAGCATCGCGGCCAGTCCCTTCGCCGGCGCCGCCTTCTGCTGCGCCACGGAGTCGGGGAACTTCCATACGGGGGCGCCCGCGTCCCGGTCGGCGCCGTTGACGGTCACGACGGTGTAGCCCACCCCGCCGACGACGGCCACGGCGAGCAGGGCGCAGCCGACGACCGCTGCGACACGGCCCCGCCGGACCCGCTTCTTCGGGGCCTCGGCTTCAACTTCAGTCTCGAAGACCGGAGTTGACGGGAGTGCGCCGGACTGGTTCTCGGTCACAGTCGCTCCATCTGCCGCTTGGCCAGATCCATGATCTTCGCCTTCGTGATCGGCTTCGAGTCGTAGACCCAGATGTGCAGGGCGATATCGCCGCGGTAGGCATGCGCCTCGGCGCTGTAGCCGTCGTCGTCGGCGTGGTGGACGTACGCCTTTCCGTCCGCCGTGCCGGGGACGGTCCAGCTCTCGGTGTCGGGCTCCTGGTCGGCGTAGTAGAACGCGCCGGTGGTGGCGTCGTAGGCCCCGAGCTTGTCCTCCTGGCGGTACTGCACCAGCGAGATGTCCACCTCGCGCGAGCCCTCGTCCCACTCGATGACGGCCGCGCGCCGGAACTCCTGCCGGAGCTGGTAGCCGAGGGTGGCGTCCGGCTTCGTGTACGCCTCGGAGAAATCGGCCAGGTCCTGCCAGCCGTCGGTGCCCGCAGGGAAGAGCGCCGCCGTGGCTCCGCTCGGCTTCTTCAGCAGCAGTTTGCGCAGGTCACCGTCCGTCTTGACCCTACGGTCCTGCGCGGCAGACAGCCGTTCCGGCGCCGGGCCCTTCGCCTGCGTCAGCTTCGGCTGCGACAGCGCGGGCAGCTTGTCGGGTGCGCGGTTCGCCTGGACCAGGAAACCCGTGCACGTACCGGCGACCACACCGAGTACGGCTGCTACGGCGATCAGGAGCGCGGTGCGGCCACGGCGGCGCGGCGGCCGGGGCACCAATTCGGTTGATTCCTCGGGTACTTCAGGTACTTCAGGTACTTCAGGTACTTCCGAGACTGTTTCTTCGGGTACTTCCACAACGTCCCCCACGGACCATGGCATGCGCATTCCATATGCGCGCACAGGAGACTCATGGTCGTTGCAGGGAGTTGTAAGGAAGTTGATTACGATTCGGTCATGGCGAAGAAGCTCGTGATCAAGGTGACCGCGGGGGCCGACGCCCCCGAACGCTGCTCACAGGCGTTCACGGTGGCGGCGGTGGCCGTCGCCAGCGGGGTCGACGTCTCCCTCTGGCTGACCGGCGAATCCGCGTGGTTCGCGCTGCCGGGCCGCGCCGCCGAGTTCCAACTCCCGCACGCGGCACCGCTCCCCGACCTGATCGACTCCATCCTCGCCGCCGGCCGCGTGACGCTGTGCACACAGTGCGCGGCCCGGCGGGACATCACGGAGAAGGACGTCATCGAGGGCGTACGGATCGCCGGCGCGCAGGTTTTCGTGCAGGAGGCGATGGCCGACGGTACGCAGGCGCTCGTCTACTGACGCTGCGCCCCACGACGCCACTCCGATGTCCGCCCCCGCCGCTACCGTGGTGGAGAGGATGCCGAAGCTAAGGAGCCCGGTGACAACCCAGCCTGAGCATGGGCAGGAGCTGATCCCGCAGCCCGAACGAACGCCCGATGCCGTCCGCGTCGCCCTCGCGCATATCGCCCCCCATCGGCTCGGTGAGATGGAACGGCACAAGGAACAAGCACTCACTGCCGCCATCGCGGACGGCAAGATCGGGCACCTCCAGCACTGGCTCACGTACTGGCACGCGCAGGTTGAGATCGAGGGCCGCCCTGACCTGTCTGCCCGCTATCAAAGGGCCCTGGCAGCCGTGCACGGTACGGACAGCAAGGACGACCCCGCCTTCCGATTCGGCATGACCGAGCTGACCGCGGTCGAGACAGAGGCCGAACAGGCGGTTTCCGCGTGACCCGCTTCGCAGGCGGAGCCCCACCCGCACAACTGGGCTACTTCACGGACTCCACGAACACCGACCAGCTCGACGCCGAGAAGAGCAGGGCGCCCAGGGCGGGGTTCTTGCTATCGCGGACGGGGACGAGGGCGGGGATGTCGGCGGTGACTTCGAGGCAGGCGCCGCCCTCTTGGTTGCTGTAGCTGCTCTTGCGCCAGTTGGCGGCGGCCAGGAGGTCGTCGGAGACTTCGAGGCACTCGCCGCCCTCTTGGTTGCTGTAGCTGCTCTTGCGCCACGTCACCTGGGTCAAGTCGATGGCTCGCACTGCGCTTCCTCCCACACCCGCCGGATGAACTCGCGCGATTCGCCCGGGGAAAGGGCCAAATCGCGCACCAGATCATAACGAAGCTGGAGCCGCTCAACCTCCCTGCTTTCCTCGATCAGTTCGGCCGTGAAACCGGTCTCCACCCAGGCCACGGTACGTCCATCGGCGCCGCGCAGGAACATGGTGTTGGTGTTCGTCAGGGCGTGCAGCCCAACGGACAACGGGACCACCTGGATGGTGACGTTCTTGCGCTCCGACATGTGCCGCAAATGCTCCAACTGCTCCTGCCACTCGGCAGGATCCCGCGTCGGCGTGCGCAGCACCGCCTCGGAGATGATCGTGCGGAAACGTGGCGCGTCCTCCTCGGTCAGCAGCTCACGACGCCCCATGCGAGCCTCGACCTGTACGGCCAGCTCGTCACCGTCCAGCCCGCCAGCCGTCAGGAACTCGCGGGCGTAGCCCGGGGTTTGGAGCAGGCCAGGCAGGTTCGCGGAGGCGTAATGCCACAGGCTCACCGCATTCGCTTCCAACTCCATGTACGCGCGGTACTTCTCGACGAACTGCGTCGGATCCCCAACTGCCAGCTCCCACAGGGCCAGCAGCATCCCCGGCGTCCCGTAGTACTGGTCCAGCGCCTCCACGATCTCCGGGCTGCCCAGACTCCTGCCGCTCTCCATCTTCCCTAGCGTCGACGCGTCCCAGCCCAACTCCTCCGCCAACTCCCGCAGGCTCACTCCCTTCCCCGCCCTCAGTAACCGCAGCTCCTCCGCGAACCGCGCCCTAGGTTCATGGCTTCGTCCCGTGACCACCCTCCGCTGCGGCACCGCACCCTCCTGCTGTGGAATTTGTGGAATTTGGACCGCCCGCTGTGGAACTTGCGGCCGTTGACGCTGCTTTCGCCTCCGCCGTGGGTCATCCTCGTAACACCCCACGAATGCACAGAGTAGTTCAACTGTCGCATTCTGTATGGAAGTTGCACAAAAAGGAGGAGGAGCCGATGGAAACCGGAGCGCTGCTGTACGACCCCGCCACCGACAAGGTCGGCGAGTACCAGGACAAGTCAGGGCCCTACGCCCTGCTGCGCCCCGTCGGCGGTGGGCGCGAATGGCAGGCCGACCCCGCCTCACTGCGGCCGGCGACCGACCAGGAACGCCTCAGCGCCGAGGTCCGTGCCGCGAACGCCCGCGCGCGGACCGACGGGCCGTTCCTCGTCGCCATCCCGCCCCGGCCCGTCGCCGACTGCCCCGCCTGCACGGAACTGGCCGGGCTCCGGGCCACCGCCCGCACGGAACAGGACTACAGCGCCGAGACCGACGCGAACGTCCTGCTTCGCAAACACCAGATCGAGGCCCACCCCGGATGAACCGCCCACTGCCCCATCAGCTGATCCAGGTACTCCCGGTCCAGACGCTCCCGCCCCCGCTGATGCCGGTCGTACGACCCCCGGAACCGCCACCGGCCGCACCCGAGCCGCAGACACCCCCCACCCGCCGACGACGACGGTTCCGCACACCCCGCGCCCTGCGCGACGACGCCTTCTGGAGCGGCGCGCTCACGGCGCTCTGCATCGGCGGCCTGCTGATGGCGATCCTCGCCACGGCTTGATCGACGTCGACCAGGGCGAGGAAGCGCAGGCGGAACGGGCAAGCGCAGTCGACCCGGACCGCCGAACCAGCCGTCGCGTACCGGCCCGCGCGCCGATGGACGTCTTCCGGCGCCACCGGCGACGAACTGACCGCCCGGCCCGGGCCCTACCCGGCGGATCATGGACTGGGCCATGATGGTCGGCAACGTCGACGCCGTTGCCGCGCGGGCCGTGCGGGTTCGGGGATGAGGGGCACATGTCGGAGCCAGAGATCGATGCGGTCGTGTTCGACGTGCTCGGCACGCTCGTCGACGAACCCACCGGTATCCGCGCCGGTATCCGTGAACTCGACCCCTCGCTCGACGATCCCGGAGTCGAGCGGCTGCTGTCGCTGTGGCAGCGGCACATCGAGCGCGAGCAGCGTCGCGTCCTCGACGGCGTCCGGCCCTACCTCGCCAGCGACGTCCTCGACCTGGAGGCCGCCCGGCTCGTCGCCGATGCCGCCGGAGTCGACGACCCGGCCGCCGTAGCGGCACTGGCCCTGTCGGCTCGCAAGCTCCCGCCGTGGCCCGACACCTTGGCGGGGCTCGCCCGGCTCGCCGAACGGTTCCCGCTGATCGGACTCTCCAACGCGAGCCGGACGGCACTCCTGGGAATCAACGCCCAGGCCGGGCTGCGCTGGCACCAGGCCCTGTCCGCCCAGGACGCCCGGACCTACAAGCCGGACCCTGCGGTCTACCAACTGGCCGTCACCGTCTCCGGACGGCCTCCGGAGCGGCTCCTGATGGTCGCCGCCCACGCCTGGGACCTGCGCGGAGCACAGGGCGCAGGTCTGCGTACCGCCTATGTCGCGCGCCCCGTCGGCGACCCGCCCACCTCCTCGGACACCTTCGACCTGCACGCCGACGACCTGACCGGCCTGGCCGACCGACTGCTCCTCGGCTCGCGCTAGGTCTGTCGCCACAGACAGAACGGGTGCCCCGAGGGGTCCAGCAGAACCCGTACGTCGTCCTGCGGCTGATGGTCGTGCAGCACGGCTCCCAGGCCCACGGCCCGCTCGACCTCGCCCTCCAGGTCGTCCACCTCGATGTCGAGGTGCAGCATCATCTGCTGCTCGCCGGGGTTGCGGGTGGGCCACACGGGCGGGACGTACTCCGGCTCGGTCTGGAAGGAGAGGCCGGTGCCGCCGTCGGGCGGGCCGATGAGGACCCAGTCGGGTTCCTCGGCCCGGACGACGTAGCCGAGGAGGCGGAGGTAGAAGCCGGCCAGCTCGTGCGCGTCATGCGCGTCGAGCACCACGGTGGACAGTCTCGTAGGGGACATGCCCGCCCTCTACCCGCCCGCTCTACGGCCGGCGCTTCTTGCCGTCCAGCTCGTCCCACCACTCGTCGGACTTGGGGTCGCCGGACGGGTCGTCCCACCAGCGGTCGTCGGGGCCCCGGCGGTTGGCGACCATGGCGGCGACGGGCGGGATCACCATCGCGACCACACACATGCCGACGGCCACGGGCACCGACCAGATCCGCACGACTCCCCAGGCCAGGACGAAGAGTCCGATGCAGATGCCCATCATGACGAAGTACACGCGACGGCGACGTGCCAGCATGTTTCCAGGGTAGGCCTGGGCACGCCAAAGGGCCGCACCCAGGAAAAAGGTGCGGCCCTTCAAGCGCTACGACGGCGATCAGACCGCGATCGCCACCTCCGCCAGCCCGCCCGTCTGGGCGACGACCGTGCGGTCGGCGGTGGCGCCCGGGACGAGGGCGCGGACGGTCCAGGTGCCTTCGGCCGCGTAGAAGCGGAACTGGCCCGTGGCGGAGGTCGGGACCTCCGCGGTGAACTCGCCGGTCGAGTCCAGGAGACGGACGTAACCCGTCACCGGCTCGCCGTTACGCGTCACCTGGCCCTGGATGGTGGTCTCACCGGGCTTGATCGTCGAGGCGTCGGGGCCGCCGGCCTTCGCTCCACACATGGTCTGTCCTTACGGGGTTAGGGCTTGGGCTTGGTCGGGGCTTACTTGTTGGCGCCGAGCTCGATCGGAACGCCGACCAGGGAGCCGTACTCGGTCCACGAGCCGTCGTAGTTCTTGACGTTCTCGACACCGAGCAGCTCGTGCAGCACGAACCAGGTCAGGGCCGAGCGCTCGCCGATACGGCAGTACGCGATGGTGTCCTTGGCGAGGTCGACCTGCTCCTCGGCGTAGAGCTCCTTGAGCTCGTCGTCCGACTTGAAGGTGCCGTCGTCGTTGGCGTTCTTCGACCACGGGATGTTGCGGGCCGAGGGCACGTGGCCCGGGCGCTGCGACTGCTCCTGCGGGAGGTGCGCCGGGGCGAGCAGCTTGCCGGAGAACTCGTCGGGCGACCGGACGTCGACCAGGTTCTGCGAGCCGATGGCGGCCACGACGTCGTCGCGGAACGCGCGGATCGACTTGTTCTGCGGCTTGGCCTTGTAGTCGGTGGTGGCCCGCGCGGGGACCTCCTCGACCAGCTCGCGGGCGTCCAGCTCCCACTTCTTGCGGCCGCCGTCGAGCAGCTTGACGCTGTCGTGGCCGTAGAGCTTGAAGTACCAGTACGCGTACGAGGCGAACCAGTTGTTGTTGCCGCCGTAGAGGATCACCAGCGTGTCGTTGCCGATGCCCTTGGCCGAGAGGAGCTTCTCGAAGCCCTCCTGGTCGATGAAGTCACGGCGTACCGGGTCCTGGAGGTCCTTGGTCCAGTCGATCCGGATGGCGTTGCGGATGTGGTTCTTCTCGTACGCGGACGTGTCCTCGTCGACCTCGACGATGGCGATGTCCGCGTTGTCGAGGTTGGCCTCGACCCAGTCGGCGTCGACCAGGACGTCACTGCGGCTCATGCTTTTCTCCTCCGGGGCAGTTACGGCGGTGCGGTGCGTGAGAGAGGGGTGCGCGCTCGCGCGGGTGCCCTGACATCGAGGGCACGGGGGAAGACGGAAGCCTGCGCTTCCGCTCAGAAAGTGCGACAGAGCATGGCGGCGACGCGGCACAGGTCCACTGCCCGCCGCTTCGTGAGATCCGCCTGTTGCCTCATAGGGTCGATCGTAGGGACGGACGACGGGACATGTCACCGGTGTGTCGTATTTTGAGACGCGATCGTCCGTGATGTGAGATCGGCGGGGCGCCGACGGCCCCGTCACCGGGAATCCGCGCGCCCTCCGCCGTTACCGCAACTGCCGTACGGACACTGCCGTCTCGCCCCTCGGACAGCCGCCGTCCGCCGGACCTCGTCCGTCCTACCCGGCCAGCCGGACGTTCGAACCCTTCACCTTGATCTCCACACCGTTCTTCGCGGCCTGGACGGTGTCCAGCTTCACCCCGCCCGGCAGCTGGTCGATCGTCTGCTGGAAGTCGGTGATCGAGCGGATCCGCGAGTCGGCGAGGTCGACGACCAGCTTGGGCAGGTTGTCGGCGTGCACCTTCACGGTGTTGCCGTCCACGGTGACCGTGCTGAGCACCGGATACGTCGTCTCCTGGCCGCCGACCGAGATCTTGACGTCGACCTTGATCTTGCCGTCGCCGCCGTCGGAGAGGTTGACGACCTGCGCGTCGACCCCGTTGAAGATGTTCGTCGGCTCGGACTTGGCGGCCTTGAGCAGCTGGTCGTAGGCGATGCTCGCGGAGCCGGTCGCGCTGGCCGCGGTCGCGGTGCTGTAGCCGTTGGAGAACTTGACGTCCTTCATGTCGGCCTTGAGATCGTCGATCCGGATCGTGGAGGTGCCGCTGCCGGTCGTGTTCGCCGTCGTCGCCTCGTAGGTCTTGATGCCGAGTTCCACGTCGTCCAGCTCACCGGAGGCGACCTGGGTCAGGAAGGGGAAGCCCTTGATGGAGACATCGGGGGTGGAGGCGAGGTTCTCACTCGTCTTCACCTTGCCCGCCGCCTCGTCCTGCGCGAAGTAGACCGCGACCCGGTCCACCACCACGAACAGAACACCCAGAATCACCACGACGGTCAGAAGTATTCGTAGCCCACGCATTTACGGTGTTCCCCCACCTGACGGTCATCGACGAAAAGACGAAAACGCTGCAACGACCGTGTGGCCGCGAATCGCGAGCGTAGTCCCGCGAGATGCGTGCAGCAGGAAATTGTCGATCACCTGTGACAAGCGGCGTGGTTACGCCAGCGCGCGCCCCAGGACGTAGACCGCCGGGGCCGCCGCGGCGAGCGGGAGGGCCACACCGGCCGTGAAGTGGACGAAGCGGGACGGGTAGTCGTAGCTCGCCACCCGGTGACCGATCAGCGCGCAGCCCGCCGCGACCGCGCCCAGCAGCGCGCCCTTCGCGCCGAGGCCGGTCATCCCGCCGACCGCGATGCCCGCGCCGGCGGCGGCGAGCAGGGAGACGACGACCGAGGCCACGGTCGGCAGCGGCAGCGCGCGGGCCAGGATCGCGACCGCGACCGCCGCAGCGCCGACGGTGACCGCGTCCGGGTCGGCCGCGAGATGGCCGGTCGCGACGATGGCCAGGGCCGCCGAGGCGACCGTCGCCATCAGGCTGGTGATGCGGGTGTCCGGGTCGGCGTGCGAGCGCAGCTGCATCACGAGGGAGAGCAGGACCCAGACGCCGAGGGTGCCGAGGATCGCGGCGGGGCCGTTGTCCCGGCCGGCCGCCAGCAGCGCCACGTCCGCGACGAGCGCGCCCGCGAAGGCCAGCGCGATGCCCTGCCGGGCGGGCCACATCCCGTTCAGCCGGAACCAGCCCGCCGCCGTGACCGCCTGGAGCACGACGAGCGGCACGACGAGGGCGTACGACCCGATCTGCGCGGTGACGGAGAGGAGGAGCGCCAGGAGGGCGGTGAGGCCGGCGGGCTGCATCCCGGGTTCGATGATCGGCGAGCGGCCTTCGAGGCGGGCCCGCTGGGCGTCGGTGATGCGGGCGTTCCCGGCGAGGGAGGGCGGGCCGTAGCCGACCGCCTCGTCCGCGGCGGGGGGAGCCGGAGGCGCGGTCACGGGCGCGTGGGAGTCGTAACTCGGCGTCGGCGCCTGGTAGTTCTGCGGCGGGAAGTACGCCAGGTCGGACGCGGAGGGTCTGGACTGCTGGACCTGGGTGTCCCAGGTCTGCCCCTGCCACTGCTGGGTGTACTGCTGCGCGGCCTGCGGATCGTCGTAGGCCTGCTGCTGCCCGGGCCAGGCCTGCGCCTGCTGTTGCTGGGCCTGCTGCGGCTGTTGCTGCTGGGCGTAGGGGTCGTAGCCCTCGCCATAGCCCTCGTACGGCTGGTTGCTCATCGCTTCGCTCATCCTCCTGCGAACGGCGGGAGCACCTCGACCGTGCCGCCCTCGGCCAGCCGTACCGTCTCATGTCCGCGGGTGCCCACGGGGTCACCGTCGACGAGGAAGGAGCATCGCAGCAGTACGCGGGCGAGTTCCCCGGGGTGTCGCTCGCGCACCTCGGCGAGGGCGTCGGCGAGGGTGGCCGCGTCGTACGGCTCCTCGGCGATACCGGCCGCGGCCTTCGCGGCGGCCCAGTAGCGCACCGTGACCTTTGGCATCCGCTTCCTCGATCGATCGGTTCCTGATCGGTGTTTGCAACCGCCAGGCTAGCTGTCCTGTGAACCGGCCCAGCGTCCGATGCGGGCCAGGAGGTCGTCGCCGGCCGCGTGCTCGGCGTGGCCCATGCCGGGCTCCAGCCAGAGTTCGGCGTGGTCACCGGCGGCTTCGGCCAGCATGCGGGGGTGGTCGAGGGGGAAGTAGCCGTCGATCTCGCCGTGCACGACGAGCAACGGGGTCGGCGCGATGCGCGGGACCGCCTCCACCGGGGAGAGCGGGACGGGGTCCCAACCGCTGCGCTCGATACGGGTCTTGAGGCCGAGGCGGCCGACCAGGCGGCCCTCGGGGCGGGTCACCAGCCAGTGGAGTTTCCGCATCGGGGCGGTGCCCCGGTAGTACCAGCGGGCCGGCGCACTCACCGAAACCACCGCGTCCGTGTGCGCTTCCGTGCGCCCCCTGCGCCCCTGACCGTCCGCTTCACCCTCGGGGCCGTAGAGCGCCGCGTGCCGCAGCACCACCGAACCGCCCATCGAGAAGCCGACGGTGACCACGCGCGCGTGCCCCTGCTCCCGCGCCCAGGCGACCGCGGCGGCCAGATCGAGCACCTCGCGGTCGCCGACGGTGGACCGTCCGCCGGACCTTCCGTGGCCCCTGAACGAGAACGTGACCACGGCCCCGTACTGGGCGAACGCCTCGACCACCCGGCGCACGTGCGGCTTGTCCACATCGCCCGTGAAACCGTGCGCGACGACGAACACCAGGTCACCGGAAGATGGCGCGGAGGCGTCGTATACGGCCACTGCCGGGTCGTATACGGAATCGATCGTCACCCCGTCGTCGGTGTGCAGAAACGTCCGCAAAGGTGTGCGTCTGATCGTCTCAGAGTTCGGACGAACGGTGGATCGTGCCACATGACCTGCCGTACCAGCGCTCATGTGGGCTATTCTGCTGGACAGAGGACTCGGGCAGCGAAGCCCCCGGGTCCTTTTGTGCTTCCAGGAGCGTTGTATACGAAGCGGTACACCACGGGAAACCACAGGTGGCCGCCGGTGATACAGGGCCCCCGGGACCGCAAACGCTGTGCCGCATGACACACGTCCTCGCAGGGACCGAGGAGGAACCAGACTTATGAGTTCTCTGCTGCTCCTGACCAACGCCCTCCAGCCGTCCACGGAGGTGCTTCCGGCCCTTGGCCTGCTGCTGCACAACGTGCGTGTGGCACCGGCGGAAGGCCCCGCTCTCGTCGACACCCCCGGTGCCGACGTCATCCTCATCGACGGCCGCCGGGATCTGCCTCAGGTACGCAGCCTGTGTCAGCTCCTCCGCTCCACCGGACCGGGATGCCCGCTCATCCTCGTCGTCACCGAGGGCGGCCTCGCCGCCGTCACCGCCGACTGGGGCATCGACGACGTGCTCCTCGACACGGCCGGCCCGGCCGAGGTCGAGGCACGGCTGCGCCTCGCCATGGGCCGCCAGCAGATCGTCAACGACGACTCCCCCATGGAGATCCGCAACGGCGACCTCTCCGTGGACGAGGCGACGTACTCCGCCAAGCTCAAGGGCCGGGTCCTCGACCTGACCTTCAAGGAGTTCGAGCTCCTCAAGTACCTCGCCCAGCACCCGGGCCGCGTCTTCACGCGCGCCCAGCTGCTGCAGGAGGTCTGGGGCTACGACTACTTCGGCGGTACGCGGACGGTCGACGTCCACGTACGACGGCTGCGCGCCAAGCTCGGACCCGAGCACGAGTCGCTGATCGGGACCGTCCGGAACGTCGGTTATCGATTCGTTACGCCCGAGAAGGGCGAGCGGGGCGACCGGAGCGGCGAGGACGCCAAGCTCAAGGCGAGCGCCGCTCTCGCGGGTGCAAAGCCGGAGGATGCGGACGAGACGGCCGACTCGGCCGCCCTGGACGCGGCCGAGATCCCGGCACAGGCTTAGGCCCTGTCCGGGCCGGGCATCGCTTCCGCACGGCTACTCGTCGGTTCTCGTCGCTTCCGCACGAAGATGCTGTGCGGAAGCGACGAGAAGCTTCGAAACGCCCTGCCCAGGGCCGGTCAATCCGCGTAGACTCCGCGCGTGGCCAAGGTGACTCGGGATGACGTAGCGCGACTGGCGGGTACTTCGACCGCCGTTGTCAGCTATGTCATCAACAACGGACCCCGGCCGGTTGCCCCGGCCACGCGCGAGCGTGTCCTCGCCGCGATCAAGGAACTGGGGTACCGACCGGACCGGGTGGCCCAGGCCATGGCGTCCCGGCGCACGGACCTCATAGGCCTGATCGTGCCGGACGCGCGCCAGCCCTTCTTCGGGGAGATGGCGCACGCGGTCGAACAGGCCGCGTCCGAGCGCGGAAAAATGGTGCTGGTCGGCAACTCCGACTACGTCGCCGAGCGCGAGGTCCACTACCTGCGCGCCTTCCTCGGCATGCGCGTCTCCGGCCTGATCCTCGTCAGCCACGCGCTGA
The DNA here is from genome assembly GCF_016654115.1 of Streptomyces sp. MBT53. GTDB lineage: Bacteria > Actinomycetota > Actinomycetes > Streptomycetales > Streptomycetaceae > Streptomyces. The sequence continues at coordinate 20,297 of NZ_JAEQAZ010000095.1, read as the reverse complement.
ACGACCTCGCCGCCGCCGAGATCGAGGCCTGGGACGCCCGCGTGGTCCTTCTCCACGAACGCCCCGAGGCCATCGACGACGTCGCCGTCGTCACGGACGACCTCGGCGGCGCCCAGCTCGCCGTCCGCCACCTCCTGGAGCACGGCTACGACTACGTCGCCTGTATGGGCGGTACGGCGGACACCCCCGCCGTCGGCGACCCGGTCTCCGACCACGTCGAGGGCTGGCGGCGCGCGATGACCGAGGCCGGGCTGCCCACCGAGGGCCGGCTCTTCGAGGCGCCGTACAACCGCTACGACGCCTACCAGGTCGCCCTGGGGATCCTCTCCGGGCCCCGGCGGCCGCCCGCGATCTTCTGCTCCACCGACGACCAGGCGATCGGCCTGCTGCGGGCCGCCCGTGAGCTGCGGATCGACGTGCCCCGCGAACTCGGCGTGATCGGCTTCGACGACATCAAGGAAGCCGCCCTCGCCGACCCGCCGATGACGACGATCGCTTCGGACCGTCCGGCGATGGCCAGGGCGGCCGTGGACCTCGTGCTCGACGACGGGCTGCGCGTGGCGGGCTCCCGGCGCGAGCGGCTGAAGGTGTTCCCCTCCCGCCTGGTGACCCGGCGGTCCTGCGGCTGCGAAGCCTGACAGGACCACCGGTTCACGACTGCTCGGTCAGAACAGCAGGTTGTACTGGTTGTAGCCGGTACCCAGCTTGATCCGCGTCCCGAAGAGCGCGGTCGTCGCCTTGTTGGTGCCCGGGTAGAGCCACAGCGTGCCGCCCGAGTCGCGGGTGACGACATCCGCGATGCCGTCTCCGTTGACGTCGCCGTTGGAGACGTACGAGGTGAAGTTCCAGCCGGTACGGGCCTGGACGCGGGTCTTCCACGGGGCCTTCTCGACCTGGGTGCCCGCGTAGAGGTACAGGACACCGGAGGAGTTGCGGACCAGGAGGTCGGCGCGGCCGTCGCCCGTCAGGTCTCCGTGGCCGAAGATCTTGACGTTCTTCCACGCCTTGTTGACGACCTTGACCCGGCCGTAGAACTGGCCGTTGCCCTTGCCCGGGTAGAGGTAGACCGAGCCGTCGGCGTCCACCGCGACCAGGTCGGGGCGGGCGTCACCGGTCAGGTCGCCGGGGATCGCGTACGACTTGTAGCCGCCCCACACCGAGCTGATCTGCATCCACGTGAACTCGCCCGTGGAGTGGTCCAGATAGTCGCGGTAGATGTGGCCGTCCGTCTTGTCGCGGACGATCAGGTCCTGGTAGTAGTCCCGGTCCAGGTCGGCCTGAAGGCCCCAGCTGGCCGTCTGCCAGCCGCTGCCCAGGTAGGCGCGCTGCGCGAGCGAGGTGCCCTTGCTGTCCTGCTCGAACAGCCCGCCCGAGGGCGTACGGCCCAGGATGTCGGCGCGGCCGTCGAAGGACAGGTCGGTGTCGTCGATGCGCGGCTGGGCCGCCCAGGTGTAGGAGCCGACTTTGGTGAAGACCGGGTAGGCGCCCTTGGCGGTGCAGCCGGCGACGCCCCAGGAGACGATGCCGATGACCTTGTTGTCGACGATCACCGGACCGCCGGAGTCACCGTTGCAGGTGCTGACGGTGCCCGCGTCGGTGCCGGAGGCGGGGGTGCCCGCGCAGAACATCGAGCCCTCGATGAACTCGTCGTCCCCGAGGACCGTCTTCATCGCGCTGTTGCAGGTCGCGTCGTCGACGATCGGCAGCGTGGCCTTCTTCAGGTTCGCGGAGAGCTCGGTGCCGGTGCCGGAGGTCAGGCCCCAGCCGTAGACCGTGGCCTTCGCGCCCGGGGTGACGTAGCCGAGGTCGTTCAGGTAGGCCAGCCGCATCCACTGCTGGTCCAGGGGGCGGTCCAGGGTGAGGACAGCGATGTCGTTCTGGGCCGTGGTGGCGTTGAAGCGCGGGTGGTTCCACTGGTGCAGGACGCCCGTGACCGTGCCGGACGTGTCGTCGTACAGGCCGGTCGCACCGGCGAGTACGGCGCCGTTCTTGACCCAGTCCAGGCCCGCGACGCAGTGCGCGGCGGTGAGGACCTTGTTCGGGGCGACCAGGGTGCCGCCGCAGAAGTAGCCGTCGCCGCTCGTGTCGTCGTAGTAGGCGAGCTGGACCATCCACGGCGCGCTGGAGATCGTGGTCTCCGTGCCGCCGATGATGTACGGCGTCTTGGTCGCCGTCTTCTTGGCGGTCGCCTGGGTCTTGGCCGCGTCGACGACGCGGGAGCGCAGTTCCTTGTCGGACGCGGCGGGCTTCGGCAACCCCGCCTGGGCGGCGGCAGCGGCGGCGGACGGCAGTCCGGGCGGGCCGTCGGCGGCGGATGCGGGCTGGGCCGCGAGAACGCCGGCGCAGCTCAGCGCCAGCGCGAGGGCGGCGGCCGGGAGCGCCGTGGTGGGGCGTCTCAGACGGCCGCGCAGGGCACGTATCACTCGGGACTCCTGTGTGGGTGTCGTAGTGGGCCCGAGAAGGGCGTACGACGCGACCACGCAGGACCGACGACATGCTTTCCGTCATGCTTTCGGTGACAGCGCATGTACCGGCTCTGTTCGCGGAGCCCCCCTCCGGCCCGGAGATCGTAGGCATCTCCTGTCACCTCGCACACCTGTCGCACAGGGGTCACACAAGTATTCGTCCGCCCCGTGCCGTGCCCTCACTCCCCCGCAACCTCCCGTTTCCCCGAGTTTCCGGGCCCCAGGCGTCTTTATATCGGGCATACGAGGTTCTGTCGGGCTTCTCAGCGGGGACTCAGGTACCTCTCATGATCGCGCGACAGTCTCTTTTCCATGACCGAGAGCTTCCGCCGCAGCGGCGAGTACGAGACCCCCCAGGGCGACCAGCCGCAGGCGTACCCCCAGCAGCAGCACGCCTCTTCCCCCGTGAACCCGGAGTGGCCGCCCCCGCCGGCCTACCAGCCGCAGCCGGCCCAGCCCTTCCAGCAGGCGCAGCCCGCGCAGTCTGCTCAGCCCGCGCAGCCTTTTGAGCCTGCGCAGGAGCCGGTCACGGTCGAGCCGGGTACGACGGTGTGGCCGGGCGGCCAGACGCCCGCCCCCTCGCCCGCCCCGCAGGCCGCGTTCGGCGCCGACGGCTACGGCGGTTCCGGTGGCGGCGACGGTGGCGACACGGCTCTCCTCACCCCCGTCCAGGCGGAAGCACCCAAGCCCAAGAAGAGCGCCCGCGGCCCGATCGCGCTGCTCGCCGCGGTGGCGATCGTCGCCGCGGCCATCGGCGGCGGCACCGCGTACGCCTTCCAGCAGCTGACCGGCAAGGACACCGTCGCCACCTCCAGCACCACCACGGCGGTCGTGCCCTCCAGCAAGCGGGGCGACGTCGCCACCATCGCCGCGAAGGTCAGCCCGAGCGTGGTCGAGGTCGAGGCCACCCTCAGCAACGGCACCTCCACCGGTGCGGGCGTCATCATCACCACCGACGGCCAGATCGTCACCAACAACCACGTCATCTCCGGCGCCACGTCCGTCAAGGTCAAGACGAGCAACGGCAAGTCGTACACCGCGAAGGTCGTCGGCACCGACAGCAAGAAGGACCTCGCGCTCCTCCAGCTGCAGAACGCCTCCGGTCTGACGGCGGCCACCCTCGGCAACTCCGACGGCATCCAGATCGGCGACACGGTCGTCGCGATCGGCTCCCCCGAGGGCCTCACCGGCACGGTCACCAGCGGCATCGTCTCCGCCCTGAACCGTGACGTGACCGTCTCGACCGACGAGAGCCAGAGCCAGGGGCAGGGTTCGGGCGGCAGCGGCCAGTGGCCGTTCCAGTTCGGCGGCCAGCAGTTCAACGGCGACACGGGCTCATCGACCACGACCTACAAGGCCATCCAGACCGACGCGTCCCTCAACCCCGGCAACTCCGGCGGCGCCCTGATCGACGCGAACGGCGACATCATCGGCATCAACTCCGCGATGTACTCGTCGAGTTCGGACTCCTCGTCCTCGTCGTCCGAGGCCGGAAGCATCGGCATCGGCTTCGCCATCCCGATCAACACCGTCAAGGCGGACCTGGCTTCGCTGCGGGCGGGCGGTACCAGCAACTAGGTCGAAGGCCCACCCCACCAGCAACCAGTAGGGAGTACGTCATGATCAAGCAGGTTTCGCACACGGTGACCGACGCCGGAGCGGCCGGTCTCGGCCTGGCCCTCGGGGTGGCGTACGAACTGCACGCACCGGCGGCCCGGGCACCGGAACTGGCGCCCGCCCCGGAGCTGATGGGGCTCCGCACCAGCGCGGCCCACCCGCACCACCGGAAGGTGCCGCTGAACCGGCTCGCCACGATGCGAGCGTGAGTCCGGGCACCGCGCGGTCGATCTCAGCCGGTTTCTCCCCTCCCCTCCTCTTTACGCGCCAGCCGGGAAACATGCGAGGCTGATTGCGACCAGCCGAGCGTTGTCTCCCCGTCCCACCGCACCCGAGGAATCCAGCCCATGAGCCCCGCCGAAGGCGACCGTGACACCCAGCGCATCCTGATCGTCGACGACGAGCCGGCGGTGCGTGAAGCACTCCAGCGCAGTCTGGCCTTCGAGGGGTACGACACCGAGGTCGCCGTCGACGGCGCGGACGCGCTGGAGAAGGCGACCGCCTACCAGCCCGACCTGGTCGTCCTCGACATCCAGATGCCGCGCATGGACGGCCTGACGGCCGCCCGCCGGATGCGGGGCGCCGGGACGACGACGCCGATCCTGATGCTCACGGCCCGCGACACGGTCGGCGACCGGGTCACCGGCCTCGACGCGGGCGCCGACGACTACCTCGTCAAGCCCTTCGAACTCGACGAACTCTTCGCGCGGGTACGGGCGTTGCTGCGCCGCAGTTCGTACGCGGCGGCCGCGGCGGCCGGGCAGGCGCCCGAGGACGACTCCCTGACCTTCGCCGACCTCCGCATGGACCTCGCGACGCGCGAGGTGACACGGAACGGCCGCCAGGTCGAACTGACCCGCACGGAGTTCACGCTCCTCGAGATGTTCCTCGCCCACCCGCGCCAGGTCCTCACCCGCGAACAGATCCTGAAGGCGGTCTGGGGCTTCGACTTCGAGCCGTCGTCCAACTCCCTCGACGTGTACGTGATGTACCTGCGCCGCAAGACGGAAGCGGGCGGCGAGCCGCGGCTCGTGCACACGGTCCGGGGCGTGGGGTATGTGCTGCGACAGGGTGGAGCGGAGTGAAGAACGTCCTCGACCGCTACCTCGACCGCTTCCTCCACCGCTTCCGCACCCTGCCGATCAGGTCCCGACTGGCGATGCTGGTCGCGGCGGCGGTGGCGTTCGCCGTGGCGGCGGTCTCGGTCACGTGTTGGTTCATCGTGCAGGGGAAGTTGAACGACCAGGTCGACGCGCAGCTCGACGGCTACAACATCAAGGTGGATCCGCAGCTTCTCGAAGCTCTACTGGCCGCATGTCCGAAAAAGGCGAGCGCCTCGTCCGACACCATGCGCCCCAGGGACTACTACGCGCAGATCGTGAAATCGGACGGCACCATCTGCGTGTTCGGTGACTCCGCGGGTGTCGTGAAGGTCACGGGCAGGGACAAAGCGGTCGCGGCGAAACCCGACCTGAGCGTGCACACCTTCCACAGCAGCACCGACACGTCCGGCAAGGACGTGCGCGTACGGACCACTCCTCTCGTGACGGGGTTCGGCCCCGGTACCCAGATGTACCGCGACTACGCGCTGATGGTCGCCCTGCCCCTCAACGAAACCCAGAAGACCCTCGACGACCTGGCCCTGGTCCTCCTCCTCGTCTCCGGCATCGGAGTCGTCGGCGCCGGTGCGGCCGGACTCGCTGTGGCCCGCGCGGGTCTCCGCCCCGTCGACAAGCTGACCGAGGCCGTGGAACACGTGGCCCGGACCGAGGACTTGGCCGTCCGCATCCCGGTGGACGAGGACAGCGACGACGAGGTCGCCCGCCTCTCCCGCTCGTTCAACTCGATGACGACGTCCCTCGCCAACTCCCGTGAGCTGCAACAACAACTCATCGCGGACGCCGGCCACGAACTCCGCACCCCCCTCACGTCCCTCCGCACGAACGTCGAGCTCCTCACCCGCAGCGAGGAGACCGGCCGCCCGATCCCCCCGGCGGACCGCAAGGCACTGCTCGCCTCGGTGAAGGCGCAGATGACCGAACTGGCCTCCCTGATCGGCGACTTGCAGGAACTGTCGCGTTCGGAGGGGCAGCGAGGTGAACGCGTCCAGATCGTCTCGCTCCAGGACACCGTCGAAGCGGCCCTGCGCCGAGCCCGCCTGCGCGGCCCGGAGTTGACGATCACGGCGGACGTCCAGCCCTGGTACGTCCAGTCGGAGCCCTCCGCGCTCGAACGCGCCGTGGTCAACATCCTCGACAACGCGGTGAAGTTCAGCCCCGAGGGCGGCACCATCGACGTCCAGCTCACGCGCGGTGTCCTCACGGTCCGCGACCACGGCCCCGGCATCCCGGAGGACGAGATCCCGCACGTCTTCGACCGCTTCTGGCGTTCACCGAGTGCACGGGCGCTGCCCGGGTCGGGCCTGGGCCTGTCGATCGTGGCCCGCACGGTCCAACAGGCCGGCGGCGAGGTGACGTTGTCCCGCGCGTCGGGCGGGGGGACGGTGGCGACCGTACGGCTGCCGGGGGCGCCGACTCCGCCGCCCGAGGTCCACTGACCGACGGTGGCCGACCGGTGAATTTGACGTGGACACGCACCCATCGTGTGAACTAGCGTTCTCCTTGATCATTGGGAGTGTCCACGCCGGCAGCCTGACCATCCTGCCCTCGGACACTCCGCACAGCGCAGAGAACGGGGACATCATGACCAGATCGAAGCTCGCCCGCCTGGCAGCCATCGGCGCAGCCACCCTCGCCGTGATCGCCGGCTCAGCGGCTCCGGCCAGCGCCCTTTCGGACAAGACCCTCAACCTGCCCAGCGGCAGGGGCTACATGAAGTTCCACGACGACGGCGACGTCTTCTCTGTCTGCGACACCAAGGCCGACGGCCACGGCGTCACCGGCAGGTTGTGGGAAGTGAATTCGATCACCCACAACGGGGGAACCGTGCTCGTCCTCACGGACGGCGGCGACAGCGGCTGCGGCAAGAAGGGATACAACGTCGACGACCTCCACCACTACTCGATGGACGTCTCCTGGAACGGCGACGGCATCTGGTACTCCAGCGAGTGGTTCAACGAGTAGGTCGACCGACCGCCCCCGTGGGGATGGTGATCTAGGCCCGCACCGATCACCATCCTCGGGGGACCCTCCCCACGCCGGCGCCCGCGGCCCGCGTGTCACCATTGGCCCCAACACAGGCTCGGGGGAAGGGTGTTGGTGTTGGACGGGGACGGGGACAGAGACGGGATCGAGCGGGAGTACCGAAGGTGGCGGAAGCCGTCGCGGAAGCGACTGGCCGCGTTGGGGATTCTGCTGGGGAACCTCGCCTATCAGATGACGAAGCCCGACCACATCGACCTCAGGTTCGGGCTGTTCGTGCTGGTGCCTCTGGCGCTCGCGGTCGCCTGGATGGCCATCACCCCGCGCTGGTGGCGGACCCTGGCCGGGCCCGGCGGGATCAGCGTCCACCGGGTCGTCCGCTCGCGCGGCTGGGCCTGGCACGACGTCTACGATCTGCGGGTCGAACCGCATCCGGCCCAACGCAGCGCGGACGCCCAGTCGTTGACCTACCTCTACGACACCGACGGCCGCAGGTTCCTCCTCCCCCACGTCGACGACTGGCAACTCCCGGATCTCCGGGCCGAGATCGACGAGCTGCGTGCCGTCGCCGCCGTACACCGGGGCATGGCCTGGGAACCGCGACCCGGGGTCGAGGCGCGGATCAGGCGGCGCGCGGGGCACCGCAAGGCCCATGAACGAGCGTTCATCGGGGTTGTGCTCGCCTTCTTCGCCGGCCTCACATACCTCTTGTGGGAGGTGGCCGTCGGCGACGGACCCCACCCCTTCCTCCTGCTCCTCTGTGCTCCCCTCGCCGCCTACGCCCTCCTCCTCCCGTGCTTCCGCCTGCTCGCGTCCCGAGCCCCAGCCCACACATAGCCCCCTGCCAGCACCGCCACAGCCACCCGTCACACCGTGTTCGAATGGCGGAGGCGCGGAAGATTCTGCTGGCCGATGACGACGTGGACGTACGGGAAGGGATCGGGCGGCTGCTCAGGTTCGAGGGGTACGAGACCGTCCTCGCGGGGGACGGGCGTACCGCCCTCGATCTGCTCGGTGGCGCGCCCGACCTGGTGCTGATGGACGTCACCATGCCCGAGTTGGACGGGCTGGCCGCGACCCGCCGTATCCGTGCCTCCGGGTCCACCGTGCCGATCCTGATGCTCACCGGGCGGACCGCCGTCGGCGACCGGATCGTCGCCCTCGACAACGGCGCCGACGACTACCTCAGCAAACCGTTCGCGGTGGACGAACTCCTCGCGCGGGTACGGGCGTTGCTGCGGAGGAGCGGGCGGAGGGCGGTCGGTGAGCCGCTGCCCGCCCCCGAGCTCGAACAGCTTGTGTTCCACGATCTCGTCATGGATCCGCGTACCCGTACCGTCACCCGCGGCGGCCGGCCGCTCGGACTCACCCGGACCGAGTTCCTGTTGCTGGAGTACCTGCTCCGCCATCCGGGCACCGTGCTCACCCGGTCCCGGCTCCATCGGCACGTCTGGGGCTTCGACTTCGAGCCCGCGTCCAACACCCTCGACGTCTACGTCATGTATCTGCGCCGGAAACTGGAGAGCCGCGGCGAACCGCGGCTCATCCACACCGTACGGGGGCTGGGGTACACCCTCCGGGCAACTCCCCGTGCCTGATCTACCTGTTCGGCTTCGGGAGCCTCAGGATCATTGTCTCGTCCGGGACTTGGCGCAGGATCATCGTGTCCTCCGCGCGGTGTCGTCCCGTGCCCTGTCCCGTGATCGCCATCTCCGGCAGCGGACCCGCAAGTCGCGCGTACGCGCCGCCCCTTGACACCAGTTCCGCGTGGGTGCCCGTCTCCACCAGGCGTCCGCCCTCCACGACCAGGATGCGGTCGGCGTCGGGGGCGAGGCTCAGGTCGTGGGTGATCATGATGGTCGTACGGCCGGACATCAGTCGGCGCAGGGGCTGGATCACCTGGCGGGCGGCCACCGAGTCGAGGCCGGCGGTCGGTTCGTCCAGGACCAGGACCGGGGCCTGCCGCAGCATCGCCCGTGCGATCGCGATCCGCTGGAGCTGTCCGCCGGAGAGTGCCGCCGTGCCGGGGGCGATCTGCGTGTCGTAGGCCTCGGGGAGTGCCGTGATGAAGTCGTGGGCCGCCGCTGCCCGTGCCGCTCGCTCGATCTCGTCGTCCGTCGCGCCGGGGCGGCCGCACTCGATGTTCTCGCGGATCGTGCCGTTGAGGATCAGGGTCTGCTGGGGCAGCAACGCCACGTTCTCGCGCAGGAATTCGAGCGGTACGTCGCGGAGGGGGACGCCGTCCAGGCAGATCACGCCCTCGGAGGGGTCGTAGAAGCGGGTGAGGAGTTTCGACAGGGTCGACTTGCCCGCGCCGCTCTCGCCCGTGACGATCACCAGCTCGCCGGGGTCCGCCCTGAACGTGACGTTCTCCACCGTGTCGCGGGCCGCGCCGGGGTAGCGGAAGGTCACGCCGTGGAAGCTGACCCAGCCGTGGACGGGCCAGGCGGGGACGGGTTCGCGGGGGTCGCCCACGGACGGGGTGGCGTCCAGGATCTCGTTGATGCGGGCGGCGCCGGCGGTCGCGGCGGTGAGGGTGAGGCCGAGTTGGCCGAGGTTGCGGACCGGGGGGTAGAGGTAGCCGATGAAGGCGGCGAAGGCGAGGAGCGCGCCGAGGGTCATGCGGTCGGCGGAGATCTCCCAGACGCCGAGGCCGATGACCGCGAGGACGCAGAGGGTTTCGACCACCTCCACGAACTGCTCGTACATCTCGCTGAGGCGGGCGCCGCGTACCGATGCCTTCATCCACGCGCGGGCCTCGGTGTCGAGGCGCTTCTCCTCGTCCCGGCGGCGGTTGTACGCCTGGGTGAGGACCACGTTGCCGAGGGACTCCGCCACCACCGATGTGATCGCGCCGTCCGCGACCCGCTCGTCCTGCGAGGCCTGCCTGATACGGCCCGAGAAGCGGCGGGCGGCCAGCAGGAAGAGGGGGGCCAGGACGAACGTGGCCAGGGCCAGGTCCCAGCGGAGGTACAGGGCCGCGCAGGCGTAGAAGACCGCGGAGAACGCGGCCGAGATGGTGCCGACGACGCCGGACACGACCATCTGCTCGATGGCCTCGACGTCTCCGGTGAGGCGTTCGACCAGGTCACCTTGGCGGTGCTTCTGGAAGAAGTGGGGCGGGAGGTCCTGGACATGGCGGAAGACGTTCGCGCGCAGGCGCAGGACGAAGCGTTCGGCGGTCCAGGTGGCGAGGGAGTTGCCGAAGTAGCCGACGAGCGCGCCCAGTACGGCGACGCCGAGCCAGGCGGCGGCCGGGCCCCAGAACGCGGACAGCGAACCGGCCTTGAGGGCGTTGTCGGTGAGTTCCGCGAAGAGCAGGATCGCGGCGGTCTCGGCGAGCGCGGACACGATGACGCAGGTGATGATCACCGCGAGCCACTTGCGGTCACCGCGGGTCAGCGGCCAGAAACGGCGGAAGGCCTCACGGGCTTCCCTCATGGTCAACAACTCCCTTCAGAACATCGGTACATGGCCTGGACGTGGCCGAGGCGGGGCCACCGGCGCGAGCGGACTCGCTAACCGGTGGCCCCGCCTCACTGGGTGACGGCTCAGCCCTGGTGCCCGACGGGGCGCTTCGGCGCGGGCTTCTTGGGCGCGGGCTTCTTCGGGGCCGGGGCGGGCTTGCGGTGCTTCTTGACCGGGACGATCTTGTGGAAGCTCATGGTGGGTTCCCTTTCCGGGGGTTCGGCCGTGCGGCCGGGTGGGGGGTGGTGCGGGTCTTCTTCTGCGGCTCGTCGGACTGCTTACTTGTGCCCGACCGGACGCTTCGGCGCCGGCTTCTTCGGCGCGGGCTTCTTCGGGGCCGGGGCCGGCTTGCGGTGCTTCTTGACGGGCACGATCTTGTGGAAGCTCATGACGGTTTCCCTCTCTGGTACGGCTCTCGCGGTGTCTGCTGCGGTTCTGCAACAGTTCCTCTACCGATCTGCTGCAACTGCCTTTGAATTACGCCTGTAAATTCTTTGTCAGCCCTTGTGGTCGATCGGGCGACGCCGCGGAGCGGGCTTCTTCGGGGCCGGCTTCTTGGGGGCCGGGGCGGGCTTGCGGGTCTGCTTGATGGGGTGAATCTTGTTGAAGCTCATGATTAATTCCCTCCCTGTTACGACGCCTTATGGGCTGTTTACTTGTGGCCGACCGGGCGGCGCTTCGGGGCCGGAGCGGGCTTCTTCGTGGCCTTCTTGGGGGCGGGGGCGGGCTTGTGGTGCTTCTTGACCGGGACGATCTTGTGGAAGCTCATCGTGCTCTCCTTATGTCTTCTGTTGCCTCTGTCGTTTGCGCTGTTCGCTTTCGACATGGAAAACACTACTGGACTTTCGACGCAGGAAAAGCGATTTTCGCTTAGACCTTCCTGAGCGATTGCTGTGGAAGATTCTTATGTAATTCGCGGAACTGAACCCGCCCTTACACAGAATTTAGAACGGGAATAAGGAAGGGGCCCGGCGCCGAAACTGCGGCACCGGGCCCCTGAGCAGGGACGAACTGCTGACTGTTACTGCACGATCGTGATCCGGTTCGCCGCCGGAGGCGCGAGCGGGCTCGCCGCCGTGGAGTGGGCGGTCAGGTACTGGGCGAGTGCGGTGAGGTCGTCCGTGCCGACCAGGTCACCGGTGCCCTGGCCCAGCGTCGTGAAGCCGTCGCCGCCGCCCGCGAGGAAGCTGTTCGTCGCGACGCGGTAGGTGGCGGCCGGGTCGATCGCCTTGCCGTCGAGCCGGATCGAGTCGGTGACCACGCGGTCCGCGCCCGTCTTCGTCAGGTCCAGCGTGTACGTCAGTCCGGACGAGGGCTGGAGGATCTTCGGAGCCGCCGCGTTCGTGCCGCTCACCTGTTCCTTGAGCGTCTGGACGACCTGCGCGCCGGTGAAGTTCTGGAGGTTCACGGTGTTCGCGAACGGCTGCACCGTGAAGCCCTCGGCGTACGTCACCACGCCGTCGCCCTCCGCGCCCTTGGCCGCGTAGGTCAGGCCCGCCCGCACCCCGCCCGGGTTCATCAGCGCGAGGTCGGTCTCCGGGTCCAGCTCCTTGCCGTACGCGAGTTGGGCGTCCGCGATGAGGTCGCCCATCGGGGACTCGGTGCCCGTGCTGTTGACGTCGGCGGAGATGTAGCCGATCGCGCGGTTGCCGATGGGCGCGGCGAGGGTGTTCCACTTGCCGATCAGGGCGGTCATGTCGGCGGCCTTGGGCACGGTCCGGGTGACCACGTGGTTCGCGGACTTGACCGCCGTACGCGCGATGTCGCCGGTCCAGCGGTCGTACGTCAGCGTGGTGTCCGTATAGAGGCGGCCGAAGGACGCGGCCGAAGTGACCATACGGGGCTTGCCACTTGGGTCGTCGATCGTGCAGACGTAGGCGTTGTGGGTGTGGCCGGTGACGAGGGCGTCGACGGCCGGGGTGACGTTCTTCGCGATGTCGACGATCGGGCCGGAGATGCCGGAGCCGCCGCCGGACGCGTCGCAGTCGTAGTTGTAGGAGGAGGACGCGGGGAAGCCGCCCTCGTGGATCAGCGCGACGATCGACTTGACGCCCTGCTTCTGCAGTTCCTTGGCGTACTTGTTGATCGTCTCGACCTCGTCCTTGAACTGCAGGCCCTTGACGCCGTCCGCGGAGACGATGCCCGGGGTGCCCTCCAGCGTGACGCCGATGAAGCCGACCTTGACGCCGTTCTTCTTCCACACCCAGTAGGGCTTGAGGATGGGCTTCTTCGTCTTCTCGTCGAGGACGTTGGCCGCGAGGTAGGGGAAGTCGGCGCCCTTGAACTTCTTGTCCGTGTAGCAGCCCTCGGTGGGGTGGCAGCCGCCGTTCTGCAGGCGGGCCAGTTCCCTGGCGCCCTCGTCGAACTCGTGGTTGCCGACCGAAGTGACGTCCAGGTCAAGCTTGTTGAGGGCCTCGATGGTCGGCTCGTCGTGGAACAGGCCCGAGATCAGCGGGGAGGCCCCGACCATGTCGCCGCCGGCCGCGGTGATCGAGTACGGGTTGCCCTTGCGGGCCTCGCGCAGGTGGGTGGCGAGGTACTCGACGCCGCCCGCGTCGATCGTCTTCGTCGTGCCGTCCGCCTGGAGTTCGGTGACCCGGCCGGAGGAACCCGACGGGGGCTCCAGGTTGCCGTGCAGGTCGTTGAAGGAGAGGAGCTGGACGTCCTGGTAGCGGCTGGGCTTGTGCCCGTGGTCGCCGCTCGGGTTTCCGTGCGCGTCGGCGGGCAGCGCGGCGGTCAGCGCACCGGCCGTGGCCAGGCTCGCGGCGGCGGCGAGCAGGCCTGCGACACGGCGTCTGCGCGGGCGGAACGGCTGGGAAGTGGCTGGCATGAGCCCCCCTGTGAGTCGGCTGAGAAGTCACCACGTTCCGGCGCAGCCTAGGGTCAACGCGCGTAGCGTGACAGGGGGTTCTTGGTTACATCCTGGTTTCTTCTTTGCCGCCACTTTGCTGGTGGGTCCGCTTACTCTGAGGCCATGACCAGCGACGACACCGCACGGCCCGCGCCCATCTCGCGTTCCATCGAGACCTATTCCGAGCTCTCCCCGGACCAGGCCGGGGCCGTCCTCGCGCTGATCGCCGAGGCCGCCGGGACCGACGGGCAGCCCGCGGTGTCCGAGCAGGGGCGGCTGCAGCTGCGCGGGGGTGCGCGGCCCGGGGTCTCGCATCTGCTGCTCACCCTGGGCGAAGAGCTCGTCGGCTACGGGCAGTTGGAGGACACCGACCCGGTGGAGGCACCGGCCGCCGAACTCCTCGTACGGCCCTCGGAGCGGGGGCACGGGCACGGGCGGGCGCTCGGCGCGGCGCTGCTGGCCGCGTCGGGGAAGCGGCTGCGGGTGTGGGCGCACGGCGGGCATCCCGCCGCGCGCCATCTGGCCCAGGTGCTCGGGCTCGCCCTGTTCCGCGAACTGCGCCAGCTGCGGCGGTCGTTGGCGGATCTGGAGCTGCCCGAGCCGGTGCTTCCGCAGGGTGTGACCGTACGGACCTTCGTGCCCGGCGCCGACGACGCGGCGTGGCTCGCCGTCAATGCCGCGGCCTTCGCCCACCACCCGGAGCAGGGTTCCCTCACCCAGCGGGACCTGGACGACCGCAAGGCCCAGGCGTGGTTCGATCCCGAGGGCTTCTTCCTCGCCGAACGCGACGGCGAGCTCATCGGCTTCCACTGGACGAAGGTCCACGCGGAGGAGCAGCGGGGCGAGGTGTACGTCGTCGGGGTGCTGCCCGGTGCGCAGGGCGGTGGGCTGGGGAAGGCCCTGACGACGATCGGTCTGCGGCACCTGGCCGCGCAGCGGTTGCCGACCGCGATGCTGTACGTCGACGCGGACAACAAGGCGGCGGTGTCGGTGTACGAGCGGCTGGGGTTCACGACGTTCGAGACGGACTTGATGTACCGCTCGGAGTCGTGAGGAGCCGAGTTGTGAGGGGGTGGGTCATGAGCGGGTGGGTCATGAGCGGGTGAGTCATGAGCGGGTGGGTCATGAGGGGGTGAGTCGTGAGGGGCCGAGTCGTGAGGGGGTGAGCCTCAGCCGCCTGCGCCGCACCGGCTCCGGGCCGGACGCCGCCCACACCAGTACCGCCCCCGCCAGGACGAACGCCCAGTGGTCGTGGCCCGCCGCCCACCACTTGTCCTTCGGCAGGGCGAACAGGCCCCACTCCGCCGGCAGCAGCAGGGCCGCCGCCATGGACGTGGCGAGGAGGGCGATCGCGAGCCGCTGGCCCGGTTCCGCCTCGTCGGTGAGGCGGATCGAGGCAGCCGAGGCCGCGAGGGCCACGACCACCGCGGCGGCCGCCTCCAGGGTGATGTCACCGATCGGGGGCCGGGCCTGTGCCGGTATCAGCAGCACGACGGCGGTCCACCACAGCGCGGCGAGCGGGGCGACCAGTGCGGTGCGCAGGGCGGTGCGCAGGATGCGCCGGGTCGGCACCGCCGCCGTCACCTGGCGGGCCGGATCGTCCAGGAGGAACGTCAGGCCCAGGGTGAAGGCGAGCACGGCGCCGCGCAGCAGGAGCGTGGCCGACCGCGGGTCGAAGTCGGCCGAGGTGAGGCGCGGGAGCGCGGCCAGCAGCAGTCCCGCGGCGGCGCCCGCGCCGAGGGCCCGCCGGGGCAGGGCGCGCAGCACCGGGCGCGCCAGCTGCCCCAACAGCCCTGGGGTCACTCGCACTTGTCCGCTCCCGTCGGTGCCTTGACGCCCAGCAGTTCGGCCACCTTCGCGGTGGACACCTTGGGTGCCGTCAGCTCCGCCCAGTGCGCTTTCACCTTGGGGGTGACGGTGTTCTGGCCGGCCGCCAGCAACTCCCGTACGACCGTGGTCTGTTCGGCCGTCATCGACATCGGGTTGGTCGGCGAGAGCACGATCGCGGAGCCGCTGATGCCGTCGTCGAGCCGGACCGCGCGCAGCTGGGTGAGCGGGTCGGACTGCCAGCCGAGCGCCAGCCACATGACGGTGACCATGCGGCCGTCGCAGAGCGATTCGGTCTTCTTCTCGCTGCCCATGACGAGCACGGAGGAGACCGCCGCGGCGAACTCCGGTACGCGGGAGCCGCCCCAGCGCGTGCCGACGGTCACCTGGTAGGGCACGGTGGACGGTTCGATCGCGCCGTCGCCGTCCATGCCGTAGCGGGCCTCGACGCGCTGCCGTACGAGGAGTTTCTCCTGGGCGGCGGTGCCGCCGGCCAGGGACTGGACGTTGTCCGTGACCTTCGCCCAGGTGCCGGTGCGGGGCATCCACTCGGGGAACGCGCAGTACGTGGAGTTGCCGTGCCGGGCGCAGGACTGGACCTTCGCCGGGTTGACGGTGGCCAGCACGCGGGCGTCGGTGGTCGCCTTGGACACCTTGCCCGCCTGCCCCACCGCGCCCCAGGCGCCGAGGCCGACCGTCACGACGAGCGCGGCGGCGACGGTCTTCGTACGGCCGCCGTTGACCAGTACCGCGGCGAAGGCCAGGGTCAGGGCGAGTCCGGCCAGGTAGAGGGCGTGCCAGGCGGCCGGGCGGCCCAGCAGGTCGGAGGGGAGGGTCTTGCTGCTCGCGTCGCCGATGACCGGGACCAGCCACCTCGTCGCACTGCCGTTGGTGTCGCCCGGGACCGCCCCCAGGAAGAGCGTCGAGAAGAACGCCAGCACCAGGAGCATCGGGGCCGCGAACGGCGACTTCACGATCCGGGCCAGCAGTACTCCGGCCGTTCCGGCGAGCAGCACCGTCAGCGGGCCGACGAGCAGTTCGCCCACCGAGCCGTTGCCGACCGAGCCGGGCGCGAGCACGCCCCAGGTGAACTGCGCGGCCACCAGCAGCGCGGTGAGTACGGCGGCCGGTACGACGGACAGCGCGAACGCGACCGTGCGGCGCCAGGGTTCGAGGACGAGCACGTCGAAGTGCCGGTCGGTGTCCTGGCGTCGGGAGCGCAGCACGGCCTGGTTGGCGCAGAGCAGGACGGCCAGGGCGGGCAGCAGCGGGCCGGTCTGGGTGGCGCGGTCGACGTCCTGGAGGGCGGGGTAGGTGGTCCAGGCGTCGCGCATGGTCCAGCCGATCCAGGCGGCGTAGAGGGCGAACATGCACAACACCGGGAGGCGGAGGAGGAGTTTGCGCGCCTCGAAGAGGGCCAGCGCCAACACCGCCGCCCAGGAACGGTGTTGCTCGGCGGCGCGTTCGGCCGGGGGTGCCTTCTCCAGTACGGCGCTCATGCCGCCACCTCCGCGGCCATGCCGTCGAGGGTGATCAAGTAGCCGTCCTCCAGGGTGGGTTCGACGAGTTCCGCGCCGGGGGGCGGGTCGCCGACGTTGCGGAAGGCGCCGAGGCCGGTGCGCCAGCCCGCCATCGCGGCGGGGTCGCGTTCCGTGCCGCTCCACACCCGGCCGGCGGCCCGTGCGGTGAGTTCGGCCGGGGTGCCCTCGAAGCGGACGGTGCCGCCGGCCATGACGACGACGCGGTTGCAGAGCATCGCGACGTCCTCGGTCTGGTGGGTGGAGAGCAGGACCGTGCGGCCCTCGCCCGCCCGCGCGATCAACTCCCGGAAGCGCATGCGCTGTTCGGGGTCCAGGCCGACGGTCGGTTCGTCGAGGACGAGGAAGCCCGGGTCACCGACGAGGGCGGCGGCGAGCGCGACCCGCTGCCGCATGCCGCCGGACAGCTTCTTGATGCGCTTGCCGCGCACGTCGGAGAGGTCGACCTCCGCCAGCACCCGGCGCACCTCGTGGTGACGTGCCTCGCGGTCGGTGAGTTCCTTGAGGATCGCGACGTAGTCGACGAACTCGAAGGCGGTGAAGTCCGGGTGGAAGCCGGGCGTCTGCGGCAGATAGCCGAGGACGCGCCGCACCTCCTGGCGTCCGCCGGTGGTGCTCGGGTCGTGCCCGAGCACGGTGAACGCGCCGGAGTCGGCGGGCAGCGCGGTGGCGAGCACCCTCAACAGGGTGGTCTTTCCTGCCCCGTTGGGGCCGAGCAGCCCGGTGACGCCCTCGCCGAGCCGCAGCGACACGTCGTCGAGGGCGCGCGTCGAGCCGTAGCGCAGGCTGAGCCCGGCCGCGGAGACGGTGGTGGTCATGTACGGAACTCCAGTCAGGGTTCGAGAGGTGCAGAGGTTCAGATGAGGGGCCCGAAGGCGGCCGGACGCGCGTCGAAGCGGTCCCGCAGGAGGTACAGGAGTCCGGCCGCCAGGGCGGCGACCGCCGCGGCGACCCCCTGTCCGGCCGGGGTGAAGGGGGCGAGCGTTCCGGAGTGCCGGTCGTGGGCGAGCAGCAGGAACAGCACCCAGCCGCCGCCGACCAGGGACGGTGCGAGGACCGGGCCCAGGCGGGGGGTCAGGGCCAGGCCGGTCGTCGTGAGGGCGAGCGCGGGCAGCAGCCAGCCGAGCGCGGCCAGGCCGTAGCCGGGCAGGGCCAGGGAGGCGAGGCCGTTGAGGCCCAGGCCGGCGGCCAGGACGGCGACCGTGCGGATCATGAGGAGGCGGAAGCCGTGCAGCGGGGCGACGACGGTCATCTCGTACGTCGGGTCGAACTTCGGGCCGTACGACAGCGCGACGCCCGCGAGCGGCAGCAGCGGGGCGAGTCCGAGGAAGAGGGTCGGGGACTGGGCGGTCTTCAGCGCGTTGGTGACCAGGACGGTCATCACCAGCAGCGCGGCCACCGCGCCGAGCCAGGAGCGGCGCAGCACCGGTGTCGCCGCGAGCAGCCGTGCCGTGTGGTCGGCGACACCGATCCGCACGAGCAGCGACTCCACCAACCCCCTTTTGGGGGCGTCGAGTTCGGCGTCGAGGCGCTCCCAGCCCGCGTCGAGCGAGACGGGGTCGGTAACGGACGCCAGCAGGTCCCGGCACTCCGCGCACCGGGCGATGTGGGTGTCGGCGGACCAGAGCATGGGCGGTGCCAACTCGCCCCGCGCATAGGCGCGTACGTCGTCTTCGGCCACATGCCAGGTCATGCCAGCTCCTCCCGCAGTTGCTTACGGGCCCGCATGGCCCGCGTCTTGACCGTGCCGGCCGGGATGCCCAGCAGGACGGCCGCCTCCCGGGTGGTCAGCCCGTCGATCACGGTGGCCTGGAGGACCGCCCGCAGCTCCGGCGAGAGCCGGACCAGTGCGCCGGCGAGGTCCCCGTGCTCCACCCCCGCGAGCACGCGTTCCTCCGCCGACGCCTCGTCCCGGTGCCGCAGCCGCGCCAGCGCCTGCCGCATCCGGCCGCGCGCCCCGTCGCCGCGCAGCACGTCGATCAGCCGCCGCGACCCGATCCGCCACAGCCACCCGGCCACGTCACCGTCCTCGCGGTAGCGCGCACTGCCCCGCCACACCGCGAGAAACGTCTCCTGTACGACGTCGTCGACCATCCCGGCGTCGGCGCACCGGCCGCGCAGCCGGGCGGTCAGCCATGGCGCGTACCGCCGGTACAGCTCTTCGAACGCGCGTCGGTCGCCGTCCGCCGCGATGGCCCGCAGCAGCTCCCCGTCGCTTCCCGTATCGCTCACATCTCCTCATCGCACGAGGTCCGCCGACCGGTTCACGGATCGGCGCACAGATCTCTCTTGACTTTCTCAGCCCTTCTGCACCACCCTTTCACTACTCAATTAGTGAAAGGGTGGTGGAACCCCAGTGGTCGAGTACCGCATCGACCGGCACAGCGGCGTGGCCACCTATGTCCAGATCGTCCAGCAGACCAAGCAGGCGCTCCACCTGGGAATGCTGGAGCCCGGCGACAAGCTGCCGACGGCCCGCGAGGTCGTGGAGGCCACCGCCATCAACCCGAACACCGTCCTCAAGGCCTACCGCGAGCTGGAGCGCGAGGGACTGGTCGAGGCCCGCCGCGGCCTCGGCACCTTCGTCCGCAAGGGGCTCAGCACCACGCCCGCCGACTCGCCCCTGCGCTTGGAGCTGGACGACTGGGCCGAGCGGGCCCGGGCCGCCCGCCTGGGCCGGGACGAAGTCGCCGCGCTCTTCACCGCCGTACTCGAAAAGCACTTCCAAGGAGAACCTTCATGACAGGCACCGCCGCGATAGAGGCCGTCGCGCTCGGCAAGCGGTTCGGCCGACGGGGCGGATGGGCGCTGCGGGACTGCGCGTTCCGGCTGCCCACCGGACGCGTCTGCGCGGTCGTCGGCCCCAACGGCGCCGGCAAGTCCACGCTCCTCGCGCTGACCGCCGGACTGCTGGCCCCCAGCGAGGGCGAGCTGTCCGTCCTCGGCGACCGTCCGGGCGCGGCCCGCGAGCGGGTCTCCTACGTCGCCCAGGACAAGCCCCTCTATCCGCAGCTCACGGTCGCCGAGACGCTGCGGATGGGCGCCGACCTCAACACGGACCGCTGGGACGCCTCGGTCGCCGAGCGCATCGTCGCCGACGGCGACCTCAACCCGAAGGCGGGCATCCGGGCGCTCTCCGGCGGCCAGCGCACCCGCGTCGCGCTCGCCCTCGCACTGGCCAAGCGGCCCGAACTGCTGCTCCTGGACGAGCCGATGGCCGACCTGGACCCACTGGCCCGGCACCAGATGATGGGCCTGCTCATGGCGCAGGCCGCCGAGTCCGGCACCACGATCGTGATGTCCTCGCACGTGGTGGCCGAGCTGGAGGACTCCTGCGACCACCTGCTGCTGATCGGCGACGGCAAGGTCCGTATCGCGGGCGAGATCGACGACCTGCTGGCCGCGCACCGGCGGGTGTCCGCGCCCGCCG
>NZ_JAEQAZ010000094.1 GCF_016654115.1 Streptomyces sp. MBT53 | reverse complement strand
GTAGGGGGTAGGGGGTAGGGGGTGCGTTTTCCTCAACAAGTCACATGACGGCGGGAGTTGGGCGGCATACGAGCGGCTCGTCGTGAAGGGGCCCGTTTCTCCGCACGGGACGGCACGGCACGGCACGACAACGCCCCGCACTCTCCAGTGAGAGTGCGGGGCGTCGTCGTAGCGGACTGGCTGGTTGTTACTTGACCGGCTCGGGCTCCGGGGCGTTCTCCGGTTCCGCGGTGCCCGCGGGGGGCTCGTCGTCGGTCGGCTTCTTGACCGAGTCCAGGAGGAGCTGGGCCACGTCGACGACCTGGATGGACTCCTTGGCCTTGCCGTCGTTCTTCTTGCCGTTGACCGAGTCGGTGAGCATGACCAGGCAGAAGGGGCAGGCCGTGGACACGATGTCCGGGTTCAGGGAGAGGGCCTCGTCGACGCGCTCGTTGTTGATGCGCTTGCCGATGCGCTCTTCCATCCACATGCGGGCGCCGCCCGCGCCGCAGCAGAAGCCGCGCTCCTTGTGGCGGTGCATTTCCTCGTTGCGGAGGCCGGGGACGCTGGCGATGATCTCGCGCGGGGGCGTGTAGATCTTGTTGTGGCGGCCCAGGTAGCACGGGTCGTGGTAGGTGATCAGACCTTCCACCGGCGTCACCGGGATCAACTTGCCCTCGTCGATCAGGTGTTGGAGCAGCTGGGTGTGGTGGATGACCTCGTAGTCGCCGCCGAGCTGCGGGTACTCGTTGCCGATGGTGTTGAGGCAGTGCGGGCAGGTCGCGACGATCTTCTTCGCGGCGCGGGGCTTCGCCGACTCCGGGACCACCTTGCCGTCGTCGTCCAGTTCCTCGCCGAACGCCATGTTGAGTGCCATGACGTTCTCCATGCCGAGCTCCTGGAAGAGGGGCTCGTTGCCGAGGCGGCGCGCGGAGTCGCCGGTGCACTTCTCGTCGCCGCCCATGATGGCGAACTTGACGCCCGCGATGTGGAGGAGTTCCGCGAAGGCCTTCGTCGTCTTCTTGGCGCGGTCCTCCAGGGCGCCGGCGCAGCCGACCCAGTACAGGTACTCGACCTCGGTGAGGTCCTCGATGTCCTGGCCGACGACGGGGACCTCGAACTCGACCTCCTTGAGCCACTCCAGGCGCTGCTTCTTGGCCAGGCCCCAGGGGTTGCCCTTCTTCTCCAGGTTCTTGAGCATCGTCCCGGCTTCCGACGGGAACGCGGACTCGATCATCACCTGGTAGCGGCGCATGTCGACGATGTGGTCGACGTGCTCGATGTCCACCGGGCACTGCTCGACGCAGGCGCCGCAGGTGGTGCAGGACCACAGGACGTCCGGGTCGATGACGCCGTTGTCTTCGAGCGTGCCGATGAGGGGGCGCTCGGCCTCCGCCAGAGCCGCCGCCGGTACGCCCGCCAGCTGCTCCTCCGTCGCCTTCTCCTCGCCCTCCATGGACTTGCCGCCGCCCGCGAGCAGGTACGGCGCCTTGGCGTGCGCGTGGTCCCGGAGGGACATGATCAGGAGCTTGGGGGAGAGCGGCTTGCCGGTGTTCCAGGCGGGGCACTGCGACTGGCAGCGGCCGCACTCGGTGCAGGTGGAGAAGTCGAGCAGGCCCTTCCAGGAGAACTGCTCGACCTGGGACACGCCGAAGACGTCGTCGTCGCCCGGGTCGGTGAAGTCGATCGGCTTGCCGCCGGACGTCATCGGGAGCAGGGCGCCCAGGGACGTACCGCCGTCCGCGTTGCGCTTGAACCAGATGTTCGGGAAGGCCAGGAAGCGGTGCCAGGCGACGCCCATGTCGGTCTTCAGGGCGACCGTGATCATCCAGATGAAGGAGGTCGCGATCTTCACGCCGGCGAAGAGGTACGTGAGGTTCTGGAGGGTGGAGACGTCCAGGTGCCGAAGGGCCGTCACCACGGGGTACGAGATGAAGAAGGACGCCTCGTACGCGTCGACGTGGTGCTGGGCGCCTTCGAGCGCGTGCAGCATGAAGATGCAGACGCCGACGATGAGGATGACGGCCTCGACGAAGTACGCCTGGCCGAAGTTGGAGCCGGCGAAGCGGGACTTGCGGCCCGGCTTGTTCGGCTTGCTGAGCTGGCGGATGACGATCAGGGCGAGGATGCCGACGACCGTCATGGTGCCGATGAACTCGACGAAGACGTTGTACGGCGCCCATTCGCCGATGACCGGCAGCAGCCAGTCGGCCTGGAAGAGCTGGCCGACGGCGTTGACGATCGTCAGCAGCAGCGAGAAGAAGCCCACCGCCACGAACCAGTGCGCGACCCCGACGACGCCCCAGCGGTTCATCCGGGTGTGCCCGAGGAACTCCTTGGCCACGGTGACGGTGCGCTGTACGGGCTCGTCGGTGCGGGTGCCCGCGGGCACGTTCTGGCCGAGTCGCATGAAGGTGTAGATCTGCAGGACGGCGCGCGCGAACAGCGCCACACCGACCACGATCAGAACCAGCGACACGATGATCGCGGCGAGTTGCATTTCAGGGCTCCTCGGGCCTGCGAGGGGTCATTACCAAACCAAGAACATTACTAAGCGGTAACTTAATCGGTCCGACCGAGATTACCCCCATTCTCTGTCGCACTGTAGCCAGCGGTGCGGTGATCTATGTCGCTGAGGGTCGCCTTAAAAACCTGTGACGGTCCGATCGTGTTATTCGTACTGAATTGGTACATTTGCGTCTAATTTGGAACCGTGCTCTACGGGATTCTCGCCGCCACGACCGCCCTGCTCCTCTCCGCCCTCCTCGCCGCGCTGCTCCGGGTGCCCGCCCTGCGCGCCCGGATCCTCGACCGGCGGCGGCGCACGCGCCCGGTACCGCTGCTCGGGGGACTGGCCGTCGCGATCGCCGTCGCGGCGGTGACCTGGGGGTGCGACTGGACCGGTGTCGCGCCGGTCGGCGACGGCGTCGGCGGACTGCTGGTCACCGGGTCCGCCGTGGCCGCGCTCGGGCTGGTCGCCGACGTGTGGCGGCTCAAGACGCGGTTCCTGGTTCTCGGTACGGCGGTGGCGGCTGCCTGTGTCGTGCCGTACGGCGAGCTCGGGGTGGCCGGCGGGCTGCTGGCGGCGGCCTGGATCGTGTTCGTCGCCGCCGCCTTCAAGGGGCTCGACCACGCCGACGGGCTCGCGGGGACCGTGGGGGTGGTCACCGCCTTCGGGGTGGGCGCCTGTGCCGCGATGGAAGTCATGGACGGGCTCGCGGTGTTGCTGAGTGTGCTGGCCGCCGCGCTCACCGGGTTCCTGATGCACAACTGGCATCCCGCGCGGATCGCGCTCGGCGCCTGCGGATCGCTGTTCACGGGGTTCGTGCTCGCCTCGGCGGCCGTGGTCACCTGTGCCGGGCACGATCTCGCGTCCGGTGCGGGCGTGCTGTTCGCGCTCACCGCCGTCGCGAGCGCCGACGCCGTCCTGGTGCTGCTGTCGCGGCGGCTGGCCGGGCGGGCGCTGCTGCGGGGCGGTCCTGACCATCTCGCCCACCGGCTGCGGCGGTTGGGGCTCACTCCGCAGGGGGCGGTGGTGCTGCTCGGGATCGGGACGTTCTCCGGGGTGCTCGTCGGGGTGCTCGTGCACAACGGGTGGGCGGGTGAATCCGCCGTGATGTGGGTGGCGGGCGGGGCCCTGGTCGTCGTAGGAGGACTGCTCAGAGTCTCTGTCTACGGGGGGCGGCGGGCGGCATCGACGCAGGTCGGGGCGCGGTTGCGTGTAAGGAACGGATAAGAGTTGAGCCTGCTCGACTCAGCTCTGTTGACCCAGCGGTGAGTGTCGTGCACACTTGAGTCCGTTCCACTCAAGTCATTGCTGGAGGAATCAACCATGGCACGTGCGGTCGGCATCGACCTGGGCACGACTAACTCCGTCGTCAGCGTTCTTGAAGGCGGCGAGCCCACCGTCATCACCAACGCAGAGGGCGCCAGGACCACGCCGTCCGTCGTCGCCTTCGCCAAGAACGGCGAGGTGCTCGTCGGAGAGGTGGCCAAGCGCCAGGCGGTCACGAACGTTGACCGGACCATCCGTTCCGTGAAGCGCCACATGGGCACGGACTGGAAGATCGAGCTGGACGGCAAGAGCTTCAACCCGCAGCAGATGAGCGCCTTCATCCTGCAGAAGCTGAAGCGCGACGCCGAGGCGTACCTGGGCGAGAAGGTGGCCGACGCGGTCATCACCGTCCCGGCGTACTTCAACGACTCCGAGCGTCAGGCGACGAAGGAGGCCGGCGAGATCGCGGGCCTGAACGTCCTGCGCATCGTGAACGAGCCGACCGCCGCCGCGCTGGCGTACGGCCTCGACAAGGACGACCAGACGATCCTCGTCTTCGACCTCGGTGGCGGCACCTTCGACGTGTCCCTCCTGGAGATCGGTGACGGCGTCGTCGAGGTGAAGGCCACCAACGGCGACAACCACCTCGGTGGTGACGACTGGGACCAGCGGGTCGTCGACTACCTGGTGAAGCAGTTCGCCGCGGGCCACGGCGTGGACCTGGGCAAGGACAAGATGGCCCTCCAGCGTCTCCGTGAGGCTGCTGAGAAGGCCAAGATCGAGCTGTCCAGCTCCACCGAGACCTCGATCAACCTGCCCTACATCACGGCCTCCGCCGAGGGCCCGCTGCACCTGGACGAGAAGCTCACCCGCGCCCAGTTCCAGCAGCTGACGGCCGACCTGCTGGAGCGCTGCAAGACGCCGTTCCACAACGTCATCAAGGACGCCGGCATCTCCATCAACGAGATCGACCACGTCGTCCTCGTCGGTGGCTCCACCCGGATGCCCGCCGTCGCGGAGATCGTGCGCGAGCTCACCGGCGGCAAGGACGCCAACAAGGGCGTCAACCCGGACGAGGTCGTCGCCATCGGCGCGTCCCTCCAGGCCGGTGTCCTCAAGGGCGAGGTCAAGGACGTCCTGCTCCTCGACGTCACCCCGCTGTCCCTCGGTATCGAGACCAAGGGCGGCATCATGACCAAGCTGATCGAGCGGAACACGACGATCCCGACCAAGCGGTCCGAGATCTTCACCACCGCCGAGGACAACCAGCCCTCCGTGCAGATCCAGGTCTACCAGGGCGAGCGCGAGATCGCGGCGTACAACAAGAAGCTCGGGATGTTCGAGCTGACCGGTCTGCCGCCGGCCCCGCGTGGTGTCCCGCAGATCGAGGTCTCCTTCGACATCGACGCCAACGGCATCATGCATGTCACGGCCAAGGACCTCGGCACCGGCAAGGAGCAGAAGATGACCGTCACCGGCGGCTCCTCGCTGCCGAAGGACGAGGTCGACCGCATGCGCCAGGAGGCCGAGCAGTACGCGGACGAGGACCACCGCCGCCGCGAGGCCGCCGAGTCCCGCAACCAGGGCGAGCAGCTCGTCTACCAGACGGAGAAGTTCCTCAAGGACAACGAGGACAAGGTTCCCGCCGACGTCAAGACCGAGGTCGAGGCCGCCGTCGAGGAGCTGAAGGCCACGCTGAAGGGCGAGGACACCGCCGAGATCCGCACCGCCACCGAGAAGGTCGCCGCGGTCTCGCAGAAGGTCGGCCAGGCCATGTACGCCGACGCCCAGGCCGCGCAGGCCGCGGGCGGCGACGCCCCGGGCGCGGAGGCTCCCCGGGCGGACGACGACGTGGTGGACGCCGAGATCGTGGACGACGAGCGCAAGGACGGTGCCGCGTGACGGAGGAGACCCCGGGCTTCGACGAGAAGCCCGACGTCCCCTCCGGCGCCACCCCCGACGACGCCGAGCCGCAGGCCGCCTCCCCCTCCAGCAGTGGGGAGGGGGCGGCCCCGGCAGGGGACGCAAGTGCTCAGATCGCCGGTCTGACGGCCCAGCTGGACCAGGTGCGCAAGGCGCTCGACGAGCGCACCGCGGACCTCCAGCGGCTCCAGGCCGAGTTCCAGAACTACCGCCGCCGGGTCGAGCGCGACCGGATCGCGGTCAAGGAGATCGCCGTGGCGAACCTCCTGACCGAGCTGATGCCCACGCTCGACAACATCAACCGCGCGCGGGAACACGGTGAACTCGTCGGCGGTTTCAAGTCGGTGGCGGAGTCGCTGGAGACCGCCGCGGCGAAGATGGGACTGCAGCAGTTCGGCAAGGAGGGCGAGCCCTTCGACCCGACGATCCACGAGGCGCTCATGCACTCGTACGCGCCGGACGTCACCGAGACGACCTGCGTGGCGATCCTGCAGCCCGGGTATCGCATCGGTGAGCGCACCATCCGCCCCGCGCGGGTGGCCGTCGCCGAGCCGCAGCCCGGCGCGCAGGCGGTCAAGGACGAGTCCGAGGCCGCCGACGAGAAGGACAACGGCCCTGAGGAGGGCTGACGCAGAGAACGTGGAGACCGGGCGGAAGGAGGGACGTCGAGGATGAGCACCAAGGACTTCATCGAGAAGGACTACTACAAGGTCCTCGGCGTCCCCAAGGACGCCACCGAGGCCGAGATCAAGAAGGCGTACCGGAAGCTCGCCCGCGAGTTCCACCCGGACGCCAACAAGGGCAACGCCAAGGCCGAGGAGCGCTTCAAGGAGATCTCCGAGGCCCACGACATCCTCGGTGACCCCAAGAAGCGCAAGGAGTACGACGACGCCCGCTCCCTCTTCGGCAACGGCGGCTACCGCCCGGGGCCGGGCGGCGCGGGCGGCGGCAACTTCAACTTCGACCTGGGCGACCTCTTCGGAGGCGGCGCCCAGGGCGGCGGCACCGGTGCCCCCGGCGGCTTCGGCGGCGGCATCGGCGACGTCTTCGGCGGCCTGTTCAACCGGGGCGGCGCGGGCACGACCCGTACCCAGCCCAGGCGCGGCCAGGACATCGAGTCCGAGGTCACGCTCAGCTTCACGGAGGCCATCGAAGGGGCCACGGTCCCGCTGCGGATGTCCTCGCAGCAGCCCTGCAAGGCCTGTTCGGGCACCGGCGACAAGAACGGCACACCGCGCGTGTGCCCGACCTGTGTCGGCACCGGCCAGGTGGCGCGCGGCTCCGGCGGCGGCTTCTCGCTGACGGACCCGTGCCCGGACTGCAAGGGCCGGGGCCTGATCGCCGAGCATCCGTGCGCCGAGTGCAAGGGCAGCGGGCGCGCCAAGTCGTCGCGGACCATGCAGGTCCGTATCCCCGCGGGGGTCACGGACGGTCAGCGCATCCGGCTGCGCGGCAAGGGCGCGCCGGGTGAACGGGGCGGTCCCGCGGGCGACTTGTACGTCATGGTGCATGTCGACACGCACCCCGTGTTCGGCCGCAAGGACGACAACCTCACGGTGACGGTCCCGGTGACGTTCGCCGAGGCGGCGCTGGGCGGCGAGGTCAGGGTGCCCACCCTGGGCGGACCCCCGGTGACGCTGAAGCTGCCGCCGGGCACCCCCAACGGCCGCACCATGCGGGCCCGCGGCAAGGGCGCCTTCCGTAAGGACGGCACCCGGGGAGACCTTCTCGTGACCGTCGAGGTGAGTGTCCCGAAGGACGTCACGGGGAATGCTCGTGACGCACTCGAGGCGTACAGAGAGGCCACCGCGGGTGAGGACCCGCGGGCGGAGCTGTTCCAGGCCGCGAAGGGAGCATGAGAGAGATGGACGGCCGTCGACGCAACCCGTACGAGCTGACCGAGGAGACCCCGGTCTACGTCATCTCGGTGGCGGCCCAGCTCTCCGGCCTGCACCCGCAGACGCTGCGCCAGTACGACCGCCTCGGCCTGGTCTCCCCGGACCGCACGGCCGGGCGCGGCCGGCGCTACTCGGCCCGCGACATCGAACTGCTGCGCACCGTCCAGCAGTTGTCGCAGACCGAGGGCATCAACCTGGCCGGCATCAAGCGCATCATCGAGCTGGAGAACCAGGTCGTGGCGCTCCAGCAGCGCGTCGCCGAACTCCAGGCGGCGGTCGACGGAGCGGCGGCGGCGATCCAGCAGCGCGAGGCCGCCGTGCACGCCTCCTACCGCCGGGACCTGGTCCCGTACCAGGAGGTCCAGCAGACCAGCGCGCTGGTGGTGTGGCGGCCGAAGCGTCAGTCCTCGGACTGACACACCGACAAACCGGGAAGGGGCCCGGAGGCTCACCCGCCTCCGGGCCCCTTCCCGGTTGTGCGATCTTTGCCCACTCATGAACTCCCGTTGAGTGGAGGGTCGGTAAAGAGCGTTTGGATGGGATTCCGCAACGTCTCCACATACCAAACGGAACGTGGTGTTGCCATCTCGTTAAGTAGTTCCGCTTGACGCCGACGGCCGCAGCCGCGTTGGCTTTTCAGTCACCTGGGTTGCAATGCTGCGCCCACGTCCGGACGGCACCAGAAGTGAGCTCACCAATGCGTCGTATCGCCATATCCGTGGCCGCGTCCTCGCTGGCCCTGCCCCTGGCCGCCTGTGGCGTGCTCAACTCGTCGGGGAGCAGCTCGGACGCCACCCCGGCCAAGGGCAACGACATCACGGTGGGCGTCCTGATGCCGGAGAAGACGAACACGCGGTACGCGGAGTTCGACTTCCCGATCATCAAGTCGACGGTCAGTGAACTGACCGACAAGAAGGGCAAGGCCGAGTACCAGAACGCGGGCGGTGTCGCGAGCGTCCAGGACACGCAGATGCAGAAGATGATCGACCAGAAGGTCGACATCATCATCCTCGACTCCGTCGACTCGCACCTCATCCTGCCCATGGTGAAGAAGGCCAAGGCCGCCGGCATCCCCGTCATCGCCTACGACCGCCTGGCCGAGGGGCCGATCGACGCGTACGTGTCCTTCGACGGCGAACTGGTCGGCGAGGTGCAGGGCCGCTCCCTGGTCGAGGCGCTGGGCAGCAACGTGGACACCTCCGACAAGGTCGTCATGATCAACGGCTCGCCGACCGACCCCAACGCCGGGGTGTTCAAGGCGGGGGCGCTGTCCGAGCTGCAGGGCAAGGTGACGGTCGCCGCGAGCTACAACACCAAGGCGTGGGACCCGAAGGTCGCCCAGCAGGAGATGACCGAGGCGATCGGCAAGCTCGGCAAGGACAACATCGCCGCGGTGTACTCCGCCAACGACGCGATGGCCGGCGGCATCATCGACGCCCTGAAGGCGGCGGGCGTGACGAAGATGCCGCCCATCACCGGCCAGGACGCCGAACTCTCCGCCGTGCAGCGGATCGTGACCGGCGAGCAGTACATGAGCGTCTACAAGCCCTACCCCGACCTGGCGGAGGCCGCCGCGAAGATCGCGGTCGCCAGGGTCCAGGGCAAGGACATCGAGTTCGACGCCCTCACCCGCGACTCGGTGGACAGCCCCACCAACAAGAAGATCCCCGCGCAGCTGGTGTCCGTGGTCGCGCTGACGAAGGACAACATCGCGTCGACGGTGGTCGCGGACGGGATCTACAAGATCTCCGACATCTGCACGAGCAAGTTCAAGTCGGCGTGCACGGAGGCCGGGCTGAAGTAGGGCGGAGGCCTCCGCGCCGCCATGCCCGAAGGCACGGAGTTCACGCCACCCGCGTGAACTCCACCGTCACCTCCGGCGGTCCGCCCGCCACTCCCCGGTAGATCCCCTTGTGCGGAGTCACGTCGTCGTAGTCCCGCCCCCGCCCGACCACCACATGGGACTCGTCGGGGCGGGTCCGGTTGGTCGGGTCGTAGCCGCACCAGTCGCCCGCCCAGTACTCGATCCAGGCGTGGCTCTGGCCGGCCACCGGGCGGTGGAGTTCCGCCTCGCGTTCGGGGTGGAGATAGCCGGAGACGTAGCGCGTGGGCAGGCCCAGGCCGCGCAGCAGGGCGATGGTGACGTGGGCGATGTCCTGGCAGACGCCCGCGCCCTGTTCCCAGGCCTCGGCGGCGGAGGTGTTCACTCCGGTGACGCCGGGGAGGTAGGCCACCCGGTCGGCGACCAGCCCGGAGACCGCCACCGCCGTCTCGTGCGGGTCCAGTCCTACGGCCGCCTTGCGCGCCTTCTTCAGCAGCTTGGGCGGGACCGTCGTACGGACCGTGGGGCCGATGAACTCCAACAGGCGGGAGTTCGTGGTGCGTTCGGTCACCTCCTGCCAGGTCGGGGCGGGGGCGAGCGCGTCCGCGGGGGAGGTCTCGACCAGGCTCGACGCCGTGATCGTGAGGTCCGCGTGCGGGTCCATCAGGTCGAAGCCGGTGACCTGGGTGCCCCAGTAGTCCCAGTACGACCAGGTGGGGGTCGTGGGGTTCACCGTGACGCGCGCGTCCAGTGTCGTCTGGCCGGGGAGTGTCAGCGGGGTCATCCGCACCTCGTTGTGGGAGGACACGGCCGCCTGGGCGTACGACACGCGGGTGGTGTGGCGGATGCGAAGCCTACGGGTCATCTCAGGCTCCTTCCTGGGCCCACTCGACGGGCCCCTGGTACGGGAAGAACAACTCCGCGACCGCCTCCGCCGAGGCCATGCAGGCGTGCTGCAAGTCCTTGAGGAGCGCGGGGAGTTGTTCCTCCAAGGCGTGCGAGTCCAGGTATTCGAGGCGGGTGCGGAGTCGGCCGATGGGGCGGCGCGCGGGGTCCTGGCGCTGGCGGCCGAGCGCCGTGAGGCACTCCTCGGCCGTCGTCAGCGCGTGCAGTGCCGAGCGGGGGAAGTCCCGGTCCAGGAGCAGGAATTCGGCCACGCGCGGGGTGTCGCCGAAGCCGCCGTAGACGCGCGCGTACGCCTCGTCGGCGCCGGAAGCGCTCAGCAGCGTCGGCCAGTCGGGGGCGTGGGCCGCGTCCAACACCCGTACGGACAGCAGTCGTACGGTCATGTCCACCCGTTCGAGACTCCTGCCCAGGACGACGAAGCGCCAGCTGTCGTCGCGGCTCATCGTGGAGTCGGCGAGGCCGAAGAACAACGCGGCGCGTCTGCGCACGAGTTCGAGGTAGGCGTAGGGGCCGGTACGGCGGGCCGCGAGGCGCTGGTCGGCCAGGGCGTGCCAGGTGGAGTTGAGGCATTCCCACATCTCGGAGGAGACCGCCTCGCGGGCGCTGCGGGCGTTCAGCCGGGCCGCGCCCAGGGCGCCCTCGATGGAGCACGTCGAACGGGCGTCGAAGGCGAGCTGGTCCAACACCTGCTGCATGTCGACGCGTTCACCGCCCGCGTCGACCCCGAGGATCGCGTACAGCGACCGGCAGGCCGCGTCCTCGTCGCGCCAGGGGTCCTCCAGCAGGCGGTGCAGATAGGCGTCGAGGATGCGCCCGGTGGCGTCCGCGCGCTCGACGTAACGGCCCGTCCACGTCAGGGCCTCGGCTATCCGGGAGAGGATCACGTCGTTCACTGCTGCTGCGCCCCTTCCTGTACGACCGCGGGGTTGCCGTCGGGGCCGAGCTGGCGCGGGGCCACCTCGGGGGGTGTGCCGTCCGCGGTGAGCGGCTCGGGCTGTTCGGTGGGGCCCTCGGCGAGTACCCAGGTGTCCTTGGAGCCGCCGCCCTGGCTGGAGTTGACGATCAGGTTGCCCTCCTGGAGGGCGACCCGGGTGAGGCCGCCGGGGAGGACCCAGACGTCGGTGCCGTCGTTCACGGCGAAGGGCCGTAGGTCGATGTGGCGGGGTGCCATGCGTTCACCCGCGAGGGTGGGGGAGGTGGAGAGGGCGACGGGGCGCTGGGCGATCCAGCCGCGCGGGTCGGCGGCGACGGCTTTGCGAGTGCGTTCGAGGGTCTTCGCGTCGGCCTTGGGTCCGATGACGATGCCCTGGCCGCCGGCGCCGTCGACCGGCTTGACGACCAGGTGCTCGATCTGGTCGAGGACCGCCTCCAACTGGCCCGGCTCGTCGGGACGGTAGGACTCCACGTTGGGGAGAATCGGTTCCTCGGAGAGGTAGTAGCGGATGAGGTCGGGGACGTAGGTGTAGAGGAGTTTGTCGTCCGCGATGCCGTTGCCGACGGCGTTCGCGAGTGTGACGTTCCCGGCCTGGGCGGCGTTCATGATGCCCGGGCAGCCGATCACCGAGTCGGGGCGGAAGTGCAGCGGGTCGAGGAAGTCGTCGTCGAGCCGCCGGTATACGACATGGACGGGCACCTCGCCGCGCGTGGTGCGCATCCACACCCGGTTGTTGCGGCACGTCAGGTCGTGCCCCACCACCAGCTGCACGCCCATCAGCCGGGCGAGCAGGGCGTGTTCGAAGTAGGCGGCGTTCCCCGGCCCCGGGGTGAGGACCACGACCCGGGGGTCCTGTGTCCCGGCGGGCGCGGCGGCCCGCAGTGCGGCCAGCAGGCGCCCCGCGTATCCGTCGACGGGGACCACGTGCTGCTCGGCGAAGAGGGACGGGAAGATCCGCGTCATCGCTCTGCGGTTCTCGATGACGTACGACACCCCGCTGGGGACCCGCACGTTGTCCTCCAGCACCCGTAGGTCCCCGGCCTCGTCCCGGACCAGGTCGATGCCGGCGACGTGGATGCGGACCCCGCCCGGTGGCTCGACGCCCTGTGCGGCCCGGTGGAAATGGGCCGAGTTGAGGAGCAGCCGCCAGGGCACGACCCCGTCCTCGAAGGCGCGGCAGTGGGAGTACGCGTCGGAGAGGTAGGCCTCGAGTGCCCTTACCCGTTGCGCCACTCCGCGCTGGATGAGATCCCACTCCAGCGCGTCGATGATCCTCGGCACCAGGTCCAGCGGCCAGGGCCGTTCCTCGCCCGCGAAGGCGTAGGTCACACCGCGGTCGGTGAACGCGCGGGCCATCTGGTCCGCGCGGAAGCGCAGTTCACTCGGCTCGATCGGCTGGAGTGCCGCCAGTACCGGCTCGTAGGCGGTTCTGACCTCACCCGGCCGCACAAACATCTCGTCCCACGCATCGGCCAATGCGTATGCGTCAAATATGTCCGCCATGAGGGGACGTTAGAGGCGGTACGTAACACGGCGATCTCTGAGTGATTTCCGGCAGCTCACGCGGAAAGTGATACGGCGAAGCGGCCGGCGGCCGGGGCCCGGTACCCCCCCCAGCTTGTTGCAAGGTGACACGCGGAGGTGGGGAGATAGTGAGTGATATCGGTGGTTTTCGGGGCCCGTTCGAGGGGGAGCCGTGTTGCGGAGCAGGTCGGGTCCGCGCATAGTTGCGCTGCAAAGAGCCGGGAACCGGGGGTGGGATGGGCAATGACCGGGCACGGGACGGACGCGCATCCACACGGTGCTGACCGACTCTGCGACGCCGGGGACCTCGTGTACTCACGGGCCGTACGGCGGGGCCGGGTGCCGCGCACGGACGCCGAACCGGTGCCGTGTCTGCTGGAGCTCGCCCTCCTCCACCCCGACCCCGACGACATGGACTGGCTGGTGCCGACCTCCCCGCAGGAGGTCATGACCCGGCTGCTGCGCGGGGTCTACGACGAGGTCAGCGAGAGCCACCGGCGGGTGGGTTCGGCGGTCGACGCCTTCGAGCGGTACGCCGGTCTCGGCCGCCGTATCGAGGCGTCCGCGTTGGCGTCCGGGGCGCTGGAGGGCGCCGCGATCCGCGTCCTGGACGGTCTCGCCCGCATCCAGGCGGCGATGGACGCCGCGACGGAGGCCTGCACCGGCGAGGTCCTCACCGTCCAGCCCGGCGGCATCCGTCGCGAACCGGAACTCACCGAGGGCCTGCACCGCGCCCTGGCCCTGCGCTCGCGCGGGGTACGGATGCGCGACCTGTACACCCATGTCGCCCGGCACGGCCAAGGCCTGCTGAACTACCTGGAGTTGATGGGCGACGCGGTCGAGGCACGGACCCTCGACGAGGTCGTCGACCGCCTCATCCTCTTCGACCGGACGGTCGCCTTCATCCCCGCCAACGCCGACCACACCATGGCGCTGGAACTGCGCCACCCGGCGCTGATCGACTACTTCGTCACGGTCTTCGACCGCCTGTGGCGCCTCGCGATCCCCGTAGCCGCCCCCCTGCCCGACACCGGCATCGAGGGCATCTCCCACCGCGAACAGTCCATCGCGGCCCTGCTCGCGGAGGGTCACCAGGACGCGGTGATCGCGGAACGGCTCGGCATAAGCGTCCGCACCTGCCGCGCCCACATCGCCCGGCTGTCGGAGACGCTCGGCGCGGCCAGCCGTACCCAGCTCGGCGTCCGTATCGCCCAGGCGGGCCTGGAGGGCGCCGCGTCACGGATGCCGGACCTGCCCGCCCAGCTCACCCCGGCGGATCAAGAATCCCCGACTGCCCTATGAGGTAGCCGAGTTGGGCGCGGCTTTCGCTGCCGAGGGTGGCGGCGAGTTTGGCGATGTGGACGCGGGCGGTGCGGATGTTCATGCCGAGGCGGTCGGCGATGACGGCGTCGGTGTGGCCTTCCACGAGGAGTCCCGCGATGGCGCGTTGGCGGGTGCTGATGCCGTTGAGGGAGGGCTGTGGGACCGCCTCGGGGTACATGGGGGTGGCCAGGTGCCAGAGGCGGTCGAAGACCGTGACGCAGAAGGCGACCAGGGAGGGATGGCGGACTTCCAGGGCCATCGTGCGGTCCGCGTTGGCGGGGAGGAAGGCGACCGTCCGGTCGACGACGATGAGGCGGTCCGGGATCTCGTCCAGGGTGCGCGCCTCGACGTCGCCGCGGAGCCGTTCGTAGCGCGCGAGCACGGAGGGCGCGTGGCGCAGGGTGTGCTGGTAGAGCGTGCGGATACGGCCGCCGCGGTCGAGCAGGGCCTGGTCGCGCGCCAGCGCCTCGACGTGGGCCTCCGGGGCCGTATGGCTGGAGTGGGAGATGTGCGGCTGGATGGCGAGGAGCTCGCCCGAACTCGCGGCCAGTGCCTGGGCGATGGCGGAGCCGATCCGGTGCACGCCGCTCAGCACACTGAGCGTGGGGACCTGCTCCGGGCCCGCGCGGCGGCCGTCGATCCGCAACAGGGGCTCGAAGGTCTCCGCGAGCCGCTGCTCGCGCCGGCGCTCCGCGGCGACGCGGTCCTCCATGGCGCTCAGCATCCGGTGGAAGGCGACCGCGGGGGTGACCGGTTCCAGGCGCCGTGGATCCGTGACGGAGTGGGTCAGCAGCCCGAAGTCGACGAGACAGGGCGCCCGTTCGGCCTCGGAACCGCTCACCCGCCCTTCGCGCAGGGCCTGTTCGTACACCTCGACGCCCGCCGCGCACAGGTCTTCCACGTCGTGCTCGGGGTGCGGCGGCGTGTTCACTCCGCCGCTCCTTCCTGCTTGAGGATGCCGGATTCCGCGATGAGGTAGCCGAGTTGGGCGCGGCTTTCGCTGCCGAGGGTGGCGGCGAGTTTGGCGATGTGGACGCGGGCGGTGCGGATGTTCATGCCGAGGCGGTCGGCGATGACGGCGTCGGTGTGGCCTTCCACGAGGAGTCCCGCGATGGCGCGCTGGCGGGTGCTGATGCCGTTGAGGGAGGGCTGTGGGACCGCTTCCGGGTACATGGGGGTGGCGAGGTGCCAGAGGCGGTCGAAGACCGTGACGAAGTGGGTGAGCAGCGCCGGGTGGCGGACTTCGAGGGCCTTCGTGCGGTCCGCGTTCGCGGGAATGAAGGCGACCGTGCGGTCGATGACGATGAGGCGGTCGGTGACCTCGTCCAGGGTGCGGGCCTCCGCGTCGCCGCTCAACTGCTCGTAGCGGGCGAGGACGGCGGGCAGATGCCGGAGCGCGTGCGGGTACAGGGTGCGGATGCGACCGCCGCGGTCGAGGAGGGTCTGGTCCTGTTTCAGGGCGTCGAGGCTGAGTTCGAGGGACTCGGGGTTCCGTCTGCGCGGCTGGATCGCCAGCACCTCCCGGGACGCCTCGGCCATGACGGCGGCGATCGTCCCGTTGATCTGGTCGAAGGTGCTCAGGACGTTGATCGTCTCGGTACCGGCGGTCGTCGGCCGGTGGCCGTCGATGAGCATGAGCGGTTCGAAGGCCTCGGCCAGCCGCTCCTCGCGGCGCCGCTCGTCCGCGATGCGCGCCCCCGAGGTGCGCAGCAGCCGGTGCAGCGCCACGGCGGGCGCGACCGGCTCCAGCCGGTCCGGGTCCGTGGTGGTCGGGTGCAGCAGGCCGTGGTCGACGAGGCACGGCGCGGTGTCGGCGTCCGCGCGGTTCACCTGGCCTTCGCGCAGGGCACGTTCGTACACCTGCGTTCCGGCGGGACAGAGGTCTTCCACACGGTGCTCCGTGTGGGGCAGGGATGTCACTCCGTCGCTCCCTCCTCTCTGAGAATCCCCGACTGCCCTATGAGGTAGCCGAGTTGGGCGCGGCTCTCGCTGCCGAGGGTGGCGGCGAGTTTGGCGATGTGGACGCGTGCGGTGCGGATGTTCATGCCGAGGCGGTGGGCGATCACCGCGTCGGTGTGGCCCTCGACGAGCAGTCCCGCGATGGCGTGCTGGCGCGGGCTGATGCCGTTGAGGGAGGGCTGTTGGACCGCCTCGGGATACATGGGGGTGGCGAGGTGCCAGAGGCGGTCGAAGACCGTGACGAAGTGGGTGAGCAGCGCCGGGTGGCGGACTTCGAGGGCCGTCGTGCGGTCCGCGTTCGCCGGGATGAACGCCACCTGCCGGTCGATGACGATGAGGCGGTCGGTGACCTCGTCGAGGGTCCGGGCCTCCGCGTCGCCGCGCAGGTTCTCGTAGCGGGCCATGGCGTACGGGTTGTAGCGATGGGTGTGCTGGTAGAGGGTGCGGATACGGCCGCCGCGGTCCAGCAGGGTCTGGTCGCGGGCGACGGCGATGGCCTCGGCTCGGGCGGTCAGCCGTCTGTCACGGTTGCTGCTGGGCTGGATGGCGAGTATTTCGTCCGTGGCGTCCGCTATGGCCGCGCTGATCGCCGTGTTGATGCGGTCCTTGTCGTCGAGGACCGTGAGGGCCGGCGCTTCCGTGGCCGCCGTACCGGAGTCGCCGAGCCGCGCCAGCGGGCCGAGGAAGCGCTCCAGCCGTTCCTCGCGGCGCCGCTCGTCCGCGATGCGCTCCGCGGACATCCGCAGCAGCCGGTGCAGCACGGAGGCCGGCGCGACCGGCTCCAGCCGGTCCGGGTCCGTGGCGGTCGGATGCAGCAGGCCGAGGCCGATCAGGCACGGCGCGGTGTCGGCGTCCGCGCGGTTCACCTGGCCTTCGCGCAGGGCGCGTTCGTACAGCTCTGCACCGGCGCGACAGAGGTCTTCCACACCGTGTTCCGGATGGCGCGCGGATGTCACTCGGCCGCTCCCTCCTGCCTGAGGATTCCGGATTCCGCGATGAGGTAGCCGAGTTGGGCGCGGCTCTCGCTGCCGAGGGTCGCGGCGAGCTTGGCGATGTGGACGCGGGCGGTGCGGATGTTCATGCCGAGGCGCTGGGCGATCACGGCGTCGGTGTGGCCCTCGACGAGCAGTCCCGCGATGGCGTGCTGGCGCGGGGTGATGCCGTTCGTGGAGGGCTGTTGGACCGCCTCGGGGTGCATGGGGGTGGCCAGGTGCCAGAGGCGGTCGAAGGTCTTCACGAAGTAGTTGATCAGCGTGGGGTGGCGGACTTCGAGGGCGAGGGTGAGGTCCGCGTTCGCCGGGATGAACGCCACCTGCCGGTCGACGACCAGGAGGCGGTCGGTGACCTCGTCCAGGGTGCGGGCCTCCGCGTCGCCGCGCAGCTGCTCGTAGCGGGACAGGGCGACGGGGCTGTAGCGCTGGGTGTGCTGGTAGAGGGTGCGGATGCGGCCGCCGCGGTCCAGCAGGGCCTGGTCGCGGACGAGGGCGAGGGCCCGGGCTTCGGGAGTCGGCCTGGTGTCACGGTTGGTGCTGGGCTGGATGGCGAGCAGCTCGTCCGTGGCGTCCGCCATGGCCTCGCTGATCGCGGTGTTGATGCGGTCCCGGCCGCGGAGGACCGTGAGGGTCGGCGCGTCCGTGGCCGCCGTACCGGAGCCGTCGAGCCCCACCAGCGGGCCGAAGACGGTCTCCAGGCGCTCCTCGCGGCGCCGTTCGTCCGCGATGCGCTCCGCGGACATCCGGTGCAGCCGGTGGAGCACGAAGCCGGGCGCGACGGGCCGTAGCCAGCCCAGGTCCTCGATCTCGGGCTGCAGCAGCCCGAGACCGACCAGACAGGGTGCCTCGTCGGTGTCGTCGACCCGCACCCGCCCGGCCTGCAGGGCGCGGACGTACAGGCTCAGACCTGCCGCGCACAGGTCGTCCGCTCCGTGCGTGTGCGCGTCGGTCACAGTGGGCCGTCTCCTCCCGGCGTGGGGTGGTCCTGGTTGAGGATCCCCGACTGCGCTATCAGGAAGCCGAGCTGCGCGCGGCTGCCGCTGCCCAGGGCCGTGGCGAGCTTGGCGATGTGGGCCCGGCAGGTCCGCACGTTCATGCCGAGGCGGCGCGCGATGGCCTCGTCGACGTGGCCCTCGATGAGGAGCTTGGCGATGGAGTGCTGGATGTCCGTGATGCCGTCGGGCGCGGTTTCGTACGGGGTTCCGGCCTGGAGGGGGACGGCGCGGACCCACATGAACTCGAAGACCTTGATCAGATAGCGGACCAGGCCGGGGTGGCGCAGTTCGAGAGCGACCTGGCGATCCTCGCGTATGGGGATGAAGGCGACGGTCTCGTCGCAGATGATCAGCCGCTCGACGAGTTCGTCGATGGTACGGACCTCGACCTTGCCGCTGGAGATCTGGTCCACGTAGGCCAGGGTCTCCGGGCTGTGCCTGGCGGTGTGCTGGTAGAGCGTCCGCAGCCGGACACCGCGGTCGAGCAGCGGCCTGTCTCGTTCCAGTCCCTTCAGGAGGTTGCTCTCCAGGCGCCGGCCCCCGGGCTGCACGCTGAGCACCTCGGTCTGGCTCTCGGACGTCGCGATGTTGAGTGCGCCGTTGATCCGGTCCCGGCCCTCAAGGACCGTGATGGCGTGGGTGGACGTGGGGCTCTGGGCCGTGGCGGCCATGAAGGGCTCGAAGGCGTCGGCGAGCCGGATGGAGAAACGCCTGCGCTCCGTGATCTCCCGTTCCACGGGATGCAGCCGCTGCGCCAGAGCGACCGAGGGAGCCACGGGGCACAGCCAATTGGGATCGTCGGGGTCCGGGTACAGCAGGGCGAACTCCATCAGGCAGGGAGCGGCCTC
The DNA here is from genome assembly GCF_016654115.1 of Streptomyces sp. MBT53. Classification (GTDB taxonomy): domain Bacteria; phylum Actinomycetota; class Actinomycetes; order Streptomycetales; family Streptomycetaceae; genus Streptomyces. The sequence continues at coordinate 22,821 of NZ_JAEQAZ010000094.1, read as the reverse complement.
CACGTCCGCTCTCGCGATGCGACCAGCGCGAAGTGCGTTGGCGTAGAGCCGACTACCGTCGTCGCAAAGGTCTGTTACAGCATGGGGATGCCCCGATTGCGTCCCTTTTGTCACGAATTCTCCACCCCCCAGGGTCCTGAACATGCAGGAACATGATGCATCGATTGTGTGGCCATGACGTGCCTGAATGAGCCATCGTCTTATCCGACGGGGGTATAGAGGAGACCATCAAGTGAGGACGAAGCCGACTATGCGTAAGAGAATCCTTCGTTCGGTACTTGCCGCTGCTCTGTCCGCCGTCGTCGTTCTTGGGGTCGCGAGCGGCCTGGCCGGTAAGTCGAGTGACGTTCGAGCGGACAGTACTTCGAGTTCGGTGTCTGTCGGCGTGGATCACACCGATGACACTTCCTGGAATTGATCCCGATGTCGACTCCTCCGGACGACCGCAGCTTCCGCCGGGAAATGGCCACGGCCTACCGCTCCGGCTGGCACTTCATCGACCTGGCCACCGCCATCCCCCACAGCGGTGACTCGCTCATGGTGACCGTGTTCGGTGAGCCGGTCGTGGTGACGCGGGACGAGGACGAGGATGTACGTGCCTACCGGTGTCTGCGGCGGCCTCGGGGGGCGCCGCAGCCGGTGCGATGCGCCATCCGGTACGGAATGATCTTTGTGAATCTTGACCAGCGAGACCATCGGCTGGTGGAAACGGATGCCCCCGACGTCCAGACCATCTCAGCCACCCCCCGCAGTGCCTGACGCGATTCCCCCGTCGTAACAGATCGCTCAGGTGCTTCCCCCCGCAGCGGCGTCACCGTGACCTGAACACGGTGACGCCGCTGCAGTTTGGGCGAAATGTCAGGGTATGGGCCCGGCCGTGGTGGCCGGAACTGATCGCTTCACCCCCTCCCCAGCGCCCGCGTCAACTCGATCTCGATCACCACCCGTGACGGGTTCGGCGACGGCGTCCGCCCGTAGCGCCCGGCGTACCGGCGCTCCGCCTCCGCGACCCGGTCCGGCTCCGCGCGCACGAACGCCCGGCCCTCCAGCGTCGCCCAGCGCCGCCCGTCCACCTGGCACACGGCGACCCGCGCCCCGGACGGACCGGCGGCCAGCACGTTCGCCACCTTCCGGCTCGACTTGTTCGCGATGACCCGAGCCAGCCGCGCCTCCGGGTCGTATGTCACTCCGACAGGAACGACGTGCGGGCTGCCGTCGGGGCGCGGGGTCGTGAGGGTGCACAGATGCCGTTCCTGCCAGAAGGTGAGGTACGGCAGGTCGGGGTCGCCCGGGTCGACCGGATATGAGGCCATGGACCCGGAACTTAGTCCCCCGATCCGCCCCGCCACTGCCTTGAGTGGAATAGACTCAACTTTGTGCACGTTGGCCGAGTCAGTCCGTGCACGAAGGCTGTAGGAGGAGGAGTACCGGAACGTGGACGCCGAGCTGACCAACAGGAGCCGGGAAGCGATCAACGCGGCCAGCAGCCGCGCCGTCACCGGAGGGCACGCCGATCTGACCCCGGCGCACCTGCTTCTCTCGCTGCTCGCGGGGGAGGACAACGAGAACATCACCGACCTGCTGGCCGCCGTCGACGCCGACCAGGCCGCCGTACGGTCCGGGGCCGAGCGCGTGCTCGCCTCGCTGCCCAGCGTGACCGGGTCGACCGTCGCGCCCCCGCAGCCCAGCCGCGAACTGCTCGCGGTGCTCGCGGACGCCGACGAGCGCGCGAAAGAACTCGGCGACGAGTACCTCTCGACCGAGCACCTGCTGATCGGCATCGCCGCGAAGGGCGGCGCCGCCGGGGACGTACTCTCCCAGCAGGGGGCCAGTGCGAAGAAGCTGCTGGACGCGTTCCAGAAGAGCAGGGGAGGGCGCCGGGTGACCACACCCGACCCCGAGGGGCAGTACAAGGCGCTGGAGAAGTTCGGTACGGACTTCACGGCCGCCGCGCGCGAGGGCAAGCTCGACCCCGTCATCGGACGGGACCAGGAGATCCGGCGGGTCGTCCAGGTGCTGTCCCGCCGCACCAAGAACAACCCCGTCCTCATCGGCGAGCCCGGCGTCGGCAAGACCGCCGTCGTCGAGGGGCTCGCCCAGCGGATCGTCAAGGGCGACGTGCCGGAGTCCCTCAAGAACAAGCGGCTGGTCTCGCTCGACCTCGGCGCGATGGTCGCGGGCGCGAAGTACCGCGGCGAGTTCGAGGAGCGGCTCAAGACCGTCCTGGCCGAGATCAAGGACTCCGACGGCCAGATCATCACCTTCATCGACGAGCTGCACACCGTCGTGGGCGCGGGCGCCGGCGGCGACTCCGCCATGGACGCCGGCAACATGCTGAAGCCGATGCTCGCCCGCGGCGAACTCCGCATGGTCGGCGCGACCACCCTCGACGAGTACCGCGAGCGCATCGAGAAGGACCCGGCGCTGGAGCGCCGCTTCCAGCAGGTGCTGGTCGCGGAGCCGTCCGTCGAGGACACCATCGCGATCCTGCGCGGCCTGAAGGGCCGTTACGAGGCCCACCACAAGGTCGTCATCGCGGACAGCGCGCTGGTCGCCGCCGCGACCCTCTCCGACCGCTACATCACCTCCCGCTTCCTCCCCGACAAGGCGATCGACCTCGTCGACGAGGCGGCCTCCCGGCTGCGCATGGAGATCGACTCCTCTCCCGTCGAGATCGACGAACTCCAGCGCTCCGTCGACCGGTTGAAGATGGAGGAGCTGGCCCTCGACAAGGAGACCGACGCCGCCTCCATCGAACGCCTGGAGAAGCTGCGCCGCGACCTCGCCGACCGCGAGGAGGAACTCCGCGGCCTCAACGCCCGCTGGGAGAAGGAGAAGCAGTCCCTCAACCGGGTCGGCGAGCTGAAGGAAAAGCTCGACGAACTCCGTGGCCAGGCCGAACGCGCCCAGCGCGACGGCGACTTCGACACCGCCTCCAAGCTGCTCTACGGCGAGATCCCCACCCTGGAGCGGGACTTGGAGGAGGCTTCCCAGGCGGAGGAAGAAGCCTCCAAGGACACCATGGTCAAGGAGGAGGTCGGCCCCGACGACATCGCGGACGTGGTGGGCTCCTGGACCGGCATCCCCGCAGGCCGCCTCCTCGAGGGCGAGACGCAGAAACTCCTGCGCATGGAGGAGGAGTTGGGCCGCCGGCTCATCGGCCAGCAGGAGGCCGTACAGGCGGTCTCCGACGCCGTACGACGCACCCGCGCGGGCATCGCGGACCCCGACCGCCCCACCGGCTCCTTCCTCTTCCTCGGCCCGACGGGCGTAGGCAAGACGGAGCTGGCGAAGGCCCTGGCGGACTTCCTCTTCGACGACGAACGCGCCATGGTCCGCATCGACATGTCGGAGTACGGCGAGAAGCACAGCGTGGCCCGGCTGGTCGGCGCGCCTCCCGGCTACGTCGGCTACGAGGAGGGCGGCCAGCTCACGGAGGCGGTGCGCAGGCGCCCGTACTCGGTGATCCTGCTCGACGAGGTCGAGAAGGCGCACCCGGAGGTCTTCGACGTCCTGCTCCAGGTGCTGGACGACGGCCGGCTGACGGACGGCCAGGGCCGCACGGTCGACTTCCGCAACACGATCCTGATCCTCACGTCCAACCTCGGCAGCACCTTCCTGATCGACCCGCTCACCGGCGAGGACGAGAAGAAGGCACAGGTGCTGGAGGTGGTCAGGGCCTCCTTCAAGCCGGAGTTCCTCAACCGCCTCGACGACCTGGTGGTCTTCTCCGCCCTGAACCGGGAGGAGCTGGGCCGGATCGCCGCGCTCCAGATCGGCCGCCTGGCCAAGCGCCTCGCGGAACGCCGCCTCACCCTGGAGATCACCGACGAGGCCCTGACCTGGCTGGCCGACAACGGCAACGACCCGGCCTACGGCGCGCGACCCCTGCGTCGCCTGGTCCAGACGGCGATCGGCGACCGCCTCGCCAAGGAGATCCTGGCGGGCGAGGTCAAGGACGGCGACACGGTCCGGGTGGACGCGTTCGGCGACGGGCTGATCGTGGGGCCGGCGACCGGGAAGACGCTGTGACGCCCGGCGGTCAGTAGGAACTCGCGTCGAAGCTGACGAGGGCGGTGTCCCCTGCGGACCCGCCCTCGCTCTTGTCTCCGCCCTCGCTCTCGTCCCCGTCCTCGTCCCCGTGCTCGTAGTGCACGCTCACCGTCACGTCGTAGGCGCCGGGGGTGTGCGTGTGCGGGTGCGCGTGCGCTTGCGTTTCGCGGATGACGTGGACGCATCTGTCGTCGTCCCCGTCGCAGGGGAAGTCCGCGGCGTCCGGGAACGACTCGGCCAGCCATCCGCCCACCGCCGAGCGCGGCATGCGGAAACTGCCGTCGTAGGCCTGGCCTCCCCAGGTGTACGAGGTGCAGTCCTCGTCCCGGGTGTCCTCGGGCAGCGTGGTGCCGGAGAAGTCCATGGCCTCGGCGCAGCCGGCCTTGGTGACGGTGCCGGGAGGGTCGTCACCGGAGGCGGTGTAGACCATCGTCCGTACGAACGACCAGCCCGCCCACACCACGAAGAGCAGGCAGATCCCCCACGTCCCCCACAGCAGCCACCGCGTCACCGTCCGCATGTGCGTGACCGTATCCGGTCAGCCCGTGGCGGACAGGCCCGGCAGGGGTTGCCACGCCCCTCCCCGCATGGGGGAGGATGGCGGAATCCGTACGAAGGGAAATACACGGTGAGCATCGACCCGTCCTCGATTCCGAACTTCGGGGGCCAGCCCGAGCCGCAGCAAGGACCGGCGGGCCCCGTCGTCCCGGATCAGGACCTCGTGAAGCAGCTCCTCGAACAGATGGAGCTGAAGTATGTCGTCGACGACGAGGGAGACCTCGCGGCGCCGTGGGAGCAGTTCCGTACGTACTTCATGTTCCGCGGTGAGGACGACCAGCTGGTCTTCTCGGTCCGGACGTTCTACGACCGTCCCCACGAGATCGACTCCAAGCCGCAGCTGCTGGAGTCCATCGACGACTGGAACCGGCGCACCCTGTGGCCCAAGGTCTACAGCCACACTCACGACGACGGCACCGTCCGTCTGATCGGTGAGGCGCAGATGCTGATCGGCACCGGCGTCGACCTGAACCACTTCGTCTCCTCGACGGTCAGCTGGGTGCGCGCCGCCATCGAGTTCGACCGCTGGCTCGTCGAGCAGCTCGGTCTGACCGAGGAGGTCGACGAGGCGGTCGAGAAGCCTGAGGACGAGGGCGACGAGGAGTAGTCCTCGGTCCCGTAGTGCCCGTAGTACCTGCGGTACCTGCAGTACCCGGAGTACTTCATGTACTTCTGTGAACGAGAGCCCGGCCCGGTACGCGACCATCACCGTCGTGTGCGGGGACCGGGCTCTCGTCGTCCCCGCCGGTGGTCATGCGGTGTGCAGGGCTGCGAGGGCCTGGGTCACCGCGGTGGTGACCCGGTCCCCGTCGGTGGCGCGCGGGTTCAGTACGGGGGTCGGGGCCGGGGTGGTGCGGGCGCCGGTGGCGCGGAGGATCGTCTCCAGGTGGTCCTCCGCGCCGTGGGAGTGGTAGCCGACGACCAGGCCGGTGGCGGGCTTTCCGGCGAGGGGGGAGTCGTCGCGGGGGCGGGAGAGCCAGTCCAGGGCGTTCTTCAGGGCGGCCGAGATGCTGGCGTTGTTGACCGGGCTCAGGACCAGCAGGCTGCCGGCCGAGGTGACCTGGGCCCGCAGGGCGGCCACGCCGGGCGGGGCCGGGTCGGTGTCCAAGTCCTCGTTGAACAGGGGGAGTTGGTCCAGGCCGGTGGCCAGGACGACTTCGTGTGCGGGGCCGTCCTGCGCCACGGCCGCGTGGGCGACCCGGGTGGTGACGGCGCCGGTGCGCAGGCTGCCGGACAGGACCAGCGTGCGGTGACGGGCGAGGGGCTGTGGCTGTGGCTGTGGCATGGCGGGGGACTCCAGTAGGGGGCTAAGTCGGCCAGGGGGCTCAGGTGGCGGTCGGGGTGGCGGCGATCGCGTCCAGCGTGCGCAGCGTCTCCGCGGACAGGCCGATCTCGGCGGCGGCGATGTTCTCGGCGAGGTGGGCGCGGGTGGAGGTGCCGGGGATCAGCAGCACCGTGGGGGAGCGGTGCAGCAGCCAGGCCAGCGCGATCTGGCGCGGGGTGGCGCCGAGGCCGGCCGCGACCTGTTCCAGCGCCTTGACCTGCAGCGGCCGGAATCCGCCCAGCGGCCAGAACGGCACGAACGCGATGCCCAGTTCGGCGCACCGGTCCACCAGGGCGTCGTCCTGGCGGAAGGCGATGTTGTAGTGGTTCTGCACCGCGACCACCGGTGCGATCCGCCGGGCGGCCTCGACCTGCTCCGCGCTGACGTTGCTGACGCCGAGGTTGCGGATCAGGCCCTGCTCGCGCAGCTCGGCCAGGACCGTGAACGGTTCGACGATGTCGTCCGCCGCCAGGGTGTCGGTCATCCGCAGGTTCACCAGGTCCAGCGCCTCCAGGCCCAGGTGGTCCAGGTTGTCGTGGACGGCCTGCACCAGTTCCGGCCGGGACAGCGCGGCGGGCCAGCCACGTTCGGCGGTGCGGCGGGCACCGATCTTGGTGGCGATGTGCAGGCCCTCGCGGTACGGGTGCAGGGCCTCGCGGACCAGCCCGTTCACGAGGTGCGGGCCGTAGTAGTCGCTGGTGTCGAGGTGCGTGATGCCCGCGTCCACCGCGGCGCGCAGGACGGCCAGGGCCTCGACGCGGTCGCGGGGCGGGCCGTAGGCCATGGGCCCGGCCAGCTGGAGGGCGCCGTAGCCGACGCGGGTCACCGTCAGGGTGTCGGAGAGGCGCAGGGTGCCGCCGGGAAGTACGTCGTCGCTCATCGCGAGCTCCTTGCTGAGAACACACTCGGGGGTGTTTCGGGGGTGGTCTCAACAGTGCCGTCGCGACGGCGGAACCAACAGCCGATGCAAGCGAAAGCGGGCCGAACCTCCACTGGAGTGGATTCCAGCTGCCTGTACTTCCGTCAGGTCGGGATCAGGCGACCGTCGCGGAGTCGGGTGCCCGCCTGCTTGAGGCGGTGCAGGACCGGGACGACGTCGACCTGGCGGACCGCTTCGAGGGCGCCGACCTTGGTGGTCACGTAGGAGAAGAGGTCGTCCATGGTGCGGCAGGTGACGGTCACCAGGAGGTTGGCCGAACCGGTCACCGCGGCGGCGAAGGTGGTCTCGGGGTGGGCGGAGAGGAGTTCGCCGGTGGCGTCGAGCCGGCCGGGGGCGACGGTGAGCCAGAGGTAGGCGGGGGCGTGGAAGCCGAAGCGTGGGTAGGCCAGGTCCACGGCGACGCGCAGGGCGCCCGCCGCGAGCAGTTCGTCCAGGCGCGCGGAGACCCGGGACTTCGACCAGCCGCAGACGCGCGCGAGTTCGACGACTCCGGCGCGGCCGTCACGGGCGAGTTCGGCCATCAACGGGGCGTCCTGGTCGCGGAGTTCCAGGTCGGCCGCGCTGCCGGTGGTGGTGTGCTGCTGCTGGTCGGAGGTGTGCAGCAGGGCCGCCTGGTCGTCGCTGAGCGGGTCGTCGAAGGCGAGCCACTTGGCGTCGCTGCCCACGTACATGTGCATGACCGCACAGGCGTCGAAGCCCAGGACCCTGGCGGTGCGGGGCAGGCGTTGCAGAACGGATCCGCCCTGGTCGCGGAGGCCGGTATGGGTCTGGCAGACGATCTCGGAACCGCCGGAGGTGACGCTGACGTAGGCGGTGTCCTCGCGGGCGGCCAGCGCGTCCGCGAGGGCGTCGGTGGCGTCGGGCCGGCACCGCACCCGTACGAACCAGGTCTGGTCGCCGAGCCGCACATGGCTGGGCAGGGCGCGCACGCGGACGGCTCCGTCGGCGACCAGGGCGCGGTAGCGGCGGGCCACGGTCTGCTCGGAGACCTCGGCCACGTCGGCGATACGCCGGAAGGAGGCCCGCCCGTCCCGCAGCAGGCATTGAACGATCCGCCGGTCCGTCCGATCCATGACGGAAGTGTAGAGGCGTCGGATCGATCGTCATGGAACTTCGGCCGCGGTACGGCGATCTGGCTGGGAGTGCGAGGTGGGCCGGGCGGACAGTGGTGCCATGACTGGATCCCCACACACCCACCAGACCGACGTCATGCGCGCCGTCACGTTCACCGAGTTCGGTGGCCCGGATGTACTGGCCGTCGCCGAGCGTCCGATGCCCGAGGTCCCCGCCGGGCACGTACGAGTAAGAGTCCACGCGGCGGCCGTGCACCCGCTGGACGTGGTCGCCAGGGCGGGCCGCCTGGGTCCGATGGTGCCCCCGGGACCGACGTACGTGCTCGGTGTGGACGCCGCCGGCACCGTCGACGCGATCGGGGACGGCGTGTCCGGCTTCGACCTCGGGCAGGCGGTGGTGGCGATGTCGAACTGGCCGGAGACCAAGGTCGGTACGCAGGCGGAGTTCGTGGTGCTGCCCGCGGCCTTCCTCGCGCCCGCCCCGGCAGGCGTGACACCGGCCGCCGCGGCGACGCTGCCGCTCAACGCCCACACCGCGGCGCAGGCGCTGCGGATCCTCGGGCTGCGGGCCGGTGACCGCATCGCCGTCACCGGGGCGGCCGGTGCCATCGGCGGGTTCGCGGTCCAGCTGGCCCGGCACCAGGGCCTGCGGGTGGTCGCCGTCGCGGCCCCCGAGGACGAGCCGTACCTCACCGGTCTCGGGGCGACCTTCGTCGCTCGTGGCGACCATCCCGCCTATGCGGTGCGCAAGGCGGCACCGGGCGGGGAGGTCGACGGACTCCTCGACGCCGCGTCGCTCGGGTCCTCGGTGATCGGGGCCGTGCGTGACGGCGGTTCCTTCGTCGCGGTGACACCGCCGAGCGCACCGGCCGCGGAGCGCGGTGTCAGGGTCGGCCTGGTGCAGGCGCGTGCGGACGGCGCCGAACTCGCCGAGCTGGCGGGGCTGGTCGAGAGCGGCCGGCTGGATCTGCGGGTCGCCAGGACGTTCCCGTTCGAGCGGGTCGCGGAAGCGCACACCATGCTGGCGAAGGGCGGGTTCCGCGGGGGCGTCGTGCTGGTGGCCGACTTCGCGTCGTCGCGGGGCGCGGACACGGGTGATCGGCGGAGTTGACGTTCAGGAGGTGTTCGGGTTCGCTGCCGGGATGCCTGGCCTTCGCATTCAACAGCCGGACGACGACGCCACGTTGAAAGACTGGCGGTACGTCCACAACACGATCATCCCGACCCACGTCCTCTCCCTGGACGACGTACGGGAACGTGCCCGGCGCCACCACCTGGAGGTCGCCTACCTCGACGACGGAGACGGTGAACTCGCGGGCTGCAGCACGGTCCGCCCGCCGGCGGACGAGACGCGGACGGCCACCGTCATCGCCCGCGTCCTCGCCCCGCACCGCGGGCGTGGGTTCGGCCAGGAGCTCTACGCCCGCGGGCTCGACCGCGCCCGCGAACTGGGCGCCGAAGTGATCGAGACCGTCGTCCTGTCCTCCAACGAGGACGGACTGCGGTTCGCACTACGGCACGGCTTCGTCGAGACCGAGCGGTATCTGCTGCCCGGGGAGGACATCCCCTGGATAGACCTCCGGCTCAGCCCGCCAGTGACTTGAGCCGCCCCACCGCCTCCTCCAGCACGCCGGTCTGCTTGCAGAACGCGAACCGTACGAACGGTGCCCCCGCCTCCCGGTGGTCGTAGAAGACCGCGTTGGGGATGGCGACGACGCCGGCGAGTTCCGGGAGGGCGCGGCAGAAGGCGAAGCCGTCGCCGTTCTTGGAGAGTTCGGGGCCGAGGGGGCGGATGTCGGTGGTGATGAAGTACGTGCCGGCCGGGCGGAAGACCTCGAAGCCGGCCTCCGTCAGGCCCGTCGCCAGGACGTCCCGCTTGGCGAGCATGTCCGCGCGGAAGGCGTCGAAGTAGGAGTCGGGCAGCTGCAACGCCTCCGCGACCGCGTACTGGAACGGACCCGACGCCACATACGTCAGGAACTGCTTGGCCGAGCGTACGGCCGTGACCAGGTCCGGGGTGCCCGTCACCCAGCCGACCTTCCAGCCGGTGAAGGAGAAGGTCTTGCCGGCCGAGCCGATCGACACCGTGCGCCCCCGCATCCCCGGGAAGGAGACCAGCGGGATGTGCTCGGCCGCGTCGAAGACCAGGTGCTCGTAGACCTCGTCGGTGATCACCAACAGATCGCGTTCCACGGCGAGTTCGGCGATGGCGGTGAGTTCCTCGCGGGTGAGGACGGTGCCGGTCGGGTTGTGCGGGGTGTTGATCAGGAGGAGGCGGGTGCGGTCGGTGACGGCGGCGCGCAGTTCGTCGAGGTCGAGGCGGAACGCCCCTTCGTGCGGGCGGAGCGTGACCGGTACGCGCGTGCCGCCGGCCATCGCGATGCAGGCGGCGTAGGAGTCGTAGTACGGCTCGAACGCGATGACCTCGTCGCCCGGTTCCACCAGGGCCAGCAGCGCCGCGGCGATCGCCTCCGTCGCGCCCGCCGTGACGAGGACCTCGGCGTCGGGGTCGTAGGACAGGCCGTAGCGGCGTTCCTGGTGTGCGGTGATCGCGGTGCGGAGTTCGGGGACTCCGGGGCCGGGCGGGTACTGGTTGCCGCGTCCGTCGCGCAGCGCGCGGACCGCCGCCTCGCGGATCTCCTCGGGGCCGTCCGTGTCGGGGAAACCCTGGCCGAGATTGATCGAGCCGGTCTTCAGGGCGAGGGCGGACATCTCGGCGAAGATCGTCGTCCCGAACTCGGCGAGCCGGCGGTTGAGGAGGGGGCGTGCGCTGGAGGTCATGCCCGTCATCCTGCGCCCAAGCTCTGGACTTCCTCAACTCTGCTTTGGCTGGTGAGACGGCCGGGCATCCCTGCTTCACGCACCACACGAGGCGCCCACGGGGGGCCGCTTCGGGGGAATCGGAAGGAGGGTGACGCCATGTTCGGCATTCTCGGTGGAGACATGTTCTTCGGCATCATCCTGGCGGTGATCGCGGTCGCTTTCGTGGGGGCCCTGGTCCGCGCGGGCCGCAGGAGCAGGATCAGCAAGGGGTCGGGTCGCCGGGCCGGGATCCGCGGCGGGGGAACCGCGGCCGGTACGAGCAGCTGGTGGGCCGAGGACGGCAGCACCTCCTCCGGGGGAGGGCACGGCCACCACCACTCCTGCGGCGGGCACTCCTCCTGCGGAGGCGGCTCGTCGTGCGGCGGAGGGTCGTCCTGCGGGGGCGGAGGCGGCTGCGGAGGGGGCAGCTGACCGGCGCGACGGGGGGCGGAGCGCCCGTCGGGAGTCCGCTCCCGGCGGGCGCTCCGGCGCGCGCTCGACACGCCTGGGCGTACGCCTTGGTTGAACAGTTGAGCTGTGGAGCCCCCTGAGGGATGGAAACCCCACGAAGTTGGGTAAAAACACTGTGGTGGCGCCACCGTTCATGATTCCCTCTAAATCACCAACGCGGCCCCTCGGAAGCCCGCAGACACCTTCTCCTGACTGGGCTGACCGGGCCGATCCCCCGGTGTCTACCGGGGTGCGCCGGACCCACACCTCCCCTTTCTTTGCGTGCTAGCGGAGCCGATCCATGCTCACGACCCTTCAGACCTCCTACACCGACACGCGCGCGGCCGACCTCGCCTGGACCCTGGGGCGCGAGCCGCTGCCCGCGCTGGCCACACTCGACCTGGAACTCGCCGGTGCGCGGCTCCAGTTGAGACTGCTCGGCGCGTCCCACCAGGTACTCCTGGACGAGGAGCGGGGCAGCTGTTCGGAGACGGTCGCGTGCATCCCGGGTTCCAGTACGCCGCTGCCGCTCGGGGTCGCCAAGCGGGTCGGCGACTGGGAGTACGAGTTCGCGGCCCGGGTCGAGGTGCTGTCCCCGGGGCAGTTCGCGGGCCGCGCCCAGGAGCTGCTGGCCCTGGTCGCCGACCATCCCAACGGTCTGGCGGGCGTCTTCCCCGGCAGCCCGCACGCCTTCACCGCGATGCTCGCGCAGCGGTACGAGGGCCAGGTGCACTGGCGCACCTGGCACGCCTATCCGCAGGACGGCCAGTTGGTCGCGACGCGGACGAGGGTGGGGGTGCGGGTGCCGGTGGCCTATCCGGTGCCGTCTCCTGTCTGAGGACCGGTGACCGGTGGCCTGTCCGGTGGCGTCTCCTGTCTGAGGACCGGTGACCGGTGGCCTGTCCGGTGGCGTCCCCTGTCCGAGGATTCGGGGCCGCGGGGATACGACACCGGTCCCGGCCGTCGTAAACACATTCCACACGTGTGGGTGACGAAGCGTGCCCGTCCCGTGACGTAACGTCGCAGCGTGATCGAACCGCACGCGCCGGCCCGGCCGGGCACCCAGCCGCCCTGGGCAGGCCCCGCGCGGCTGCCCGTACGGCCGGGCACGGGCCGGTTCCTGGTGCTCGCGGGGGTCTTCGTCTGCGCGGCCTGCGGACTCGTGTACGAACTCGAACTCGTCGCCCTCGCCTCGTACTTGATCGGCGACTCGGTCACCCAGGCGTCTGTCGTCCTCTCCGTGATGGTCTTCGCGATGGGCATCGGCTCGCTCGCGGCGAAGCGTCTGCGCTGGCACGCGGCGGCCGGTTTCGGCGCGGTCGAGGCGGCCCTCGCGCTGATCGGCGGCTGCAGCGCGATGGCGTTGTACGCGGTCTTCGCCTGGACCGGGAACTGGGGCGGCCTGTGGGCACAGGGCCCGCGCTGCCTCCTGGTCGCCTTCTCCCTCGCGATCGGCCTGCTGATCGGGGCCGAGGTGCCGTTGCTGATGGAGCTGATCCAGCGCATCCGCCGCCAGGACGCGGGCGGCGCGGTCGCCGACCTCTTCGCGGCGGACTACGTGGGCGCACTGGTCGGCGGCCTGGCGTTCCCCTTCCTGCTCCTGCCGTTCCTGGGCCAGTTGACCGGCACCCTGCTCACCGGCACGGTCAACGTGGTCGCCGGCGGCTGTCTGGTCCTCGGCCTGTTCCGCCGCGACCTCACCCGCCGGGGCCGCTGGCTCCTGGTGATCGCCAACCTCACGGTCCTCGGCCTGCTCGCCTCCGCCGCCGTCCTGGTCGACGACTTCGAACGGGCCGCCCGGCACGCGGTCTACGGCAAGGACGTCCGGGTGGCTCTCCAGACGGACGTGCAGGAGGTCGTCCTCACCGGCGGCGACCACGGCCGCCCCCTCGACCTCTTCCTCGACGGCCGCCTGCGGGTCAGCGGACGCGACGAACGCCGCTACCACGAGGCCCTCGTCCACCCCGCGATGGACGGCCCCCACGCGCGCGTGCTCGTCCTCGGCGGCGGCGACGGCCTCGCGGCCCGCGACGTCCTCCGCAACCGGGGCGTGCGCCGCGTCGACATCGTCGAACTCGACGCGGCCGTCGTCCAGTTGGCCCGCCACGACGCCGCCCTTGCCGCGCTCAACGACCACGTCTACGGCGACCGGCGCGTCCACGTCACCACCGGCGACGCCTTCGACCTGCTGCGCCGGGTCCACCCCGGGACGTACGACGTGGTCATCGCCGACCTCCCCGACCCCGGCATCACCGCCAGCACCAAGCTCTACTCCCAGGAGTTCTACGGCCTCGCCCGCCGCGCCCTCACCGAGCGGGGCCGGCTGGTCGTGCACGCGGGGCCGGTCTCCTCCCGGCGCCGCGTCTTCTGGACGGTGGTCTCCACCCTCCGCGCGGCCGGCCTCCACCCCGTCCCGTACCGCGTCGGCGGCCGGGTCTCGGGTTTCGCGGCGGGACCCGACCGTACGGCCGGAACGTCGCGTTCCCCGCGCGACTGGGGGTTCGTGCTGGCGGCGCGGGGGGCGGTGCCCGCGGAGCCGGGGTTGGAGAGCGACGAACGGGCGGCGGAGCGGACGTGGGTGCCGGGCCTGCCGGCTTCCACGTTGGTGCACCCGCGGTACTGATCCCACGCCGGCACCAACACGCCACCACTTCCGAGCAACGGCACGTGCACCTCCGGCCAACCTGGGTAGGCTCCGCAAGCATGGAGCTTGAGGTGCACGTTCCGGTCTCGCCCGAGCGGCTGTGGTCCGCGCTCGGCGACCCCGCCCGGGTCGCCCGCGCCGTCCCCGGCCTCCAGCAGGACGCCGGCACCGAACCCGTCGCCGGCCGCCTGAAGGTCCGCGTCGGCGGCCACTCCATCACCTACCGCGGTTCCGTCCGTGTCACCGCCCGGGACGACGGTACGTACGCCGTCGAGGGCGACGCGACCGAGGCCCGCGGCACCGGCTCGGTCAAACTCGCCCTCACCGTGCGCGTCCGCGAGGCCGACGGCGGCTCCACGATCACCTTCGACGGTACGGCGACGGCGGACGGCCGGGTCACCGAACTGGCCCCGGACGCGGTGAGCGCGGCGACGACCAGGCTGCTTGAGCGGTTCGCGGCGAACCTGGGCGAGGAGCCGGAGCAGGCCGACGACACCGACGCCGTGGATGACGTAGAAGTCGATGACGTGGACGACGTAGAAGCCGATGACGCGGACGATGCGGACGACGCGGACGATGTGGACGATGTGGCAGCGGACGACGTGGATCTCGACGCCCCGGAGACGGACTTGGCGGGTGCCATCGAGGAGCTCCACGTGACCGAGACCTTCGCCGAGACGCCCCAGCCGCCCGCCGAGGCCGCGCACGCGCGCCGCACGATGATCGGCCGCAGCGCGGAGGAGGTCGACCACGCGCCGCCGCGCGGGCGTTACGCACCCGTGCCCGCGCCGCTGACCGTCTCCGCGAACGCCACGCTCCGCTGGGCGGCCCCCGCCGCCGCGCTGGTCCTGGCGTCGGCGATCGTGGTGAACAGGGTGCTGCGCAAACGGCGTTGAGCGGCCCAGTAGGGTCGTGCCGTGAGTAACGAAGAGATCACGCTGACCGCGGGCGACGCGGAGGTGACGGTGCAGCCGGGCAACGGCGGCCGTATCGGAGGACTTCGCGTCGGCGGCACCGAACTGCTGCGCCAGGGCGAGCGGTTCGGGTGCTTCCCGATGGTCCCCTGGTGCGGGCGGATCCGCGACGGCCGCTTCCTGGACGGCGGCACCGTCCACCAGATGCCCCTCAACTCCCCGCCCCACGCCATCCACGGCACCGTCCGCGACGGCGCCTGGCGCACCGCCCGCCGGGCGCCCGACGAGACGGTCATCACGTACGACCTGGTCGAGCCGTGGCCCTTCCCGGGCCGCGTCACCCAGGCCGTCGCGCTGACCGCGGACGCCCTGACGCTCACCATGGCGATCGAGGCGTACGGCGACTCGTTCCCGGCGCAGATCGGCTGGCACCCGTGGTTCAACCGCAACCTCGGCGGCGAGGACGTGCTCGTCGACTTCAGCCCCGCCTGGCAGGAGGAGCGCGGCGACGACCACCTCCCGACCGGCAACCGCGTCGACGTGAAGCCCAGCCCCTGGGACGACTGCTTCGGCATGCCGGACGGCGTCGACGTCACGCTGACCTGGCCGGGACAGCTGGCGCTGAAGGTGACGAGCCCCGAGCAGTGGGTCGTCGTCTACGACGAGCAGGAGGCCGCCGTCTGCGTGGAACCGCAGACCGGCCCGCCGAACGGCCTCAACACCCTGCCCCGCCTGGTCACCCCGATCGAGCCGCTGGAAGCCACGATGACCTGGGCCTGGACGCGCTTCTAGGCCGGTGGACATCGCCTCTAAGCTGGGCGGCATGACGGACGTACGCGGCGCGCTGCTGCAGCAGATCAAGGACAAGGCCGTGGTGCACGGCAAGGTGACCCTGTCGTCGGGTCTGGAGGCCGACTACTACATCGACCTCCGGCGCGTCACCCTCGACGGGGAGGCCGCCCCGCTCGTCGGGCAGGTGCTGCTGGACCTGACCGCCGATCTCGACTTCGACGCGGTCGGCGGCCTGACGATGGGCGCCGACCCGGTCGCCACGTCGATGCTGCACGCCGCCGCCGCGCGTGGACAGCAGCTGGACGCCTTCGTCGTGCGCAAGGCCGCGAAGGCGCACGGCATGCAGCGCCAGGTGGAGGGTCCGGAGATCGCGGGCCGCCGGGTCCTGGTCGTCGAGGACACCTCCACCACGGGCGGTTCCCCGCTGACCGCCGTCGAGGCCGTGCGCGCGGCCGGTGCCGAGGTCGTCGGCGTCGCGACCATCGTGGACCGGGCGACCGGCGCCGCCGAGAAGATCGAGGCGGGCGCGGGGGTGCCGTACCTCTTCGCGTACTCCAAGGACGACCTGGGCCTGGACTGACCGCCCACTCTCAGCATCCGGCCGCGTCTGGAAAGATGGGCACGACGATGACGTCGCACCCAAGGTCTAGGTCAGGGCCGTAGTACGCAGATCGCGAAGATCGCCAACCCGCAGATACCAAGGAGCGGACACATGCCCATCGCAACCCCCGAGGTCTACAACGAGATGCTCGACCGGGCGAAGGCAGGCAAGTTCGCCTACCCGGCCATCAATGTGACCTCGACCCAGACCCTGCACGCTGCGCTGCGCGGCTTCGCGGAGGCCGAGAGCGACGGCATCGTCCAGATCTCCACGGGTGGCGCCGAGTTCCTGGGCGGCCAGTACGCCAAGGAGATGGTCACGGGTTCCGTGGCGCTCGCCGAGTTCGCGCACATCGTCGCCGCGAAGTACCCGGTCACGGTCGCGCTGCACACCGACCACTGCCCCAAGGACAAGCTCGACGGCTACGTCCGTCCGCTGCTCGCCGTCTCCGAGGAGCGCGTGAAGGCCGGCGGCAACCCGCTGTTCCAGTCGCACATGTGGGACGGCTCGGCGGAGACCCTCGCCGACAACCTCGCCATCGCGCAGGAGCTGCTGGCCCGCGCCGCCGCCGCGAAGATCATCCTTGAGGTGGAGATCACCCCGACCGGCGGTGAGGAGGACGGCGTCTCGCACGAGATCAACGACTCCCTCTACACCACGGTCGACGACGCGATCCGTACGGTCGAGGCGCTCGGCCTCGGCGAGAAGGGCCGCTACCTGCTGGCCGCGTCCTTCGGCAACGTGCACGGCGTGTACAAGCCGGGCAACGTCGTGCTCCGCCCCGAACTGCTCAAGGAGCTGAGCGACGGCGTGGCCGCGAAGTACGGCAAGGCGTCCCCGTTCGACTTCGTCTTCCACGGCGGCTCCGGCTCCACCGAGCAGGAGATCGCCACCGCGCTGGAGAACGGCGTGGTGAAGATGAACCTCGACACCGACACCCAGTACGCGTTCACGCGCCCGGTCGCGGACCACATGCTGAAGAACTACGACGGTGTCCTGAAGGTCGACGGCGAGGTCGGCTCCAAGAAGACCTACGACCCGCGCACCTGGGGCAAGCTCGCCGAGGCGTCGATGGCCGCGCGCGTCACGGAGGCCTGCGCCAACCTGCGCTCGACGGGCACGAAGATCAAGTAACCGATACGGTCTGCCGCGACCCCGGTGCTACGGCACCGGGGTCGTTGTATACCTGGGGGCATGTCCTCCGATGTGCGCATCGCCTCGCCCCAGGGCAAGTGGGTCCTGCTCACCACGGTCCTCGGCTCCAGCATGGCCATGGTGGACTCCACCGTCGTCAATGTGGCCCTGCCGCGCATCGGCCGCGACCTGAACGCCGACCTGGCCGCCCTCCAGTGGACGGTCAACGCGTACATGCTGACGCTGGCCGGACTGATCCTCCTCGGCGGCTCGCTCGGCGACCGTTACGGACGCCGCAAGATCTTCGTCCTGGGCGTGGTGTGGTTCGCGGCGGCCTCCCTGCTGTGCGGATTCGCCCCCAATGCCGGGGTCCTGATCGCCGCCCGCGCGCTCCAGGGCATCGGCGGCGCGCTCCTCACCCCCGGCTCCCTCGCCCTCATCCAGGCCTCCTTCCACCCCGACGACCGGGCCAGGGCGGTCGGCCTGTGGTCCGGTTTCGGCGGTATCGGCGCGGCGATCGGCCCGTTCCTGGGCGGCTGGCTGGTGGACGGCCCCGGCTGGCGCTGGGTGTTCCTGATCAACGTCCCGATGGCGCTGGTCTGCGCCCCCATCGCCGTACGCCACGTCCCCGAGTCGGCGGACGGCCGCGCGCACGGCCGCTTCGACGTACTGGGCGCGGCACTGGGCGCGGTCGCGTTGGCGTTGGTGACGTACGCGCTGATCGAGGCGGCCGACGGCCCGCTGCCCGTCGTGATCGTCACCGCCGCGGCGGGCGTGGCCGCGGGAGTCGCGTTCGTCCACGTCGAGAAGCGCAGCCCCGATCCGATGATGCCGCCGGGCATCTTCGCGTCCCGCCAGTTCACGGCGGTCAACCTGGTCACGCTCTGCGTGTACGCGGCCTTCAGCGGTTTCTTCTTCCTGACGGCGCTCCAACTCCAGGTGGTGGCAGGCTATTCGGCGCTGGAGGCCGGCACGGCACTGCTCCCCACGACCGCCCTGATGCTTCTCTTCTCGGCCCGCTCGGGCGAACTGGCCCAGCGCATCGGCCCCCGCATCCCGCTCACCGTCGGCCCGTTGTTGTGCGCGGCGGCGATGCTCCTGATGCTGCGCGTCGGCCCGGACGCCTCCTACCTCACCGACGTCGTACCGGCCCTCCTCGTGATGGGCGCCGGCATGGTCATCCTGGTCGCCCCCCTCACGGCCACCGTTCTCGCCTCCGTCGACACCGCCCGCGCGGGCCTGGCCAGCGGCATCAACAACGCGGCGGCCCGCGCGGCCGGCCTCATCGCGATCGCCGCGCTGCCGCTGCTCGCCGGGATGGGCTCGGAGGCGTACCGCTCGGCGACCGCCTTCGACCACGCCTTCGACCGGGCGATGGGGTGGTGCGCGGGGGTGCTGGTGGTGGGCTCGGTCCTGGCCTTTACGACGGTCCGCCGCCCGCCCCCGGACTGCCACCGCCCGGAGTGCCTCACCCACGGCTCGATCACGGCCCCGCCCCTGGAACCACGGGTGGGGAAGGGGCGTCTCGACGCGGGGTAGCGGGCGGATGCCGGGCAATGGCCGCCCCTGGGGGAGACTGGAACCCATGACGATTCACGAGAACCTCCTCGGGGGACCGCCCCCGACCCACCTCCCCGAAGACCCCGGGCCGCGCGACCTTCTCGCGAGCGGGGCGACGCCCGCCGATGTCGCCGCGAAGTATCCGACCTCCTCGCTCGCCTGGGCCCTGCTGGCCGACGACGCGTTCGAGCGGGGCAGCGTCGTGGAGTCGTACGCCTATGCCCGTACGGGCTACCACCGCGGGCTGGACTCGCTGCGGCGCAACGGCTGGAAGGGCCACGGACCGGTGCCGTGGGAGCACGAGCCGAACCGTGGCTTCCTGCGCGCGCTGCACGCCCTCGCGCGGGCCGCGCAGGCGATCGGGGAGCAGGAGGAGTACGCGCGGTGCAGCCAGTTCCTGAAGGATTCCTCGCCGACGGCGGCCCAGACGCTGGGCTAGTCCTGTAGTCCGGGTGCGGTGATGCGGGTCCGCCTGGTGTGACCAGGCGGACCTTGCGGTCTTGCGGGACGATTGTGCAGGATGCCCGGTGGGGACCGGGGCCCCCGTGTCGGAATTCGGCAGGGGCGGACCGCTACCCGGAGTACGCATCAGGAGACAGCGATGTCCCAGCAGGCTCAGGAAACGCAGGAGCCCGAGGCCCCGCATCTCGACTTCCAGGGAACGACCCCCTACGAGGACTACGTCCAGGCGGACGTCCTCACCCACCTCCAGCACACCCGCTCCGACGACCCCGGCGAGATGGTCTTCCTGGTCACCACCCAGGTCATGGAGCTGTGGTTCACGGTCATCGTGCACGAGTGGGAGACCGCCGCGCGGGCCCTGCGCGAGGACCGGGTGCCGGTCGCGATCGACGCGCTGAAGCGTTCCGTACGGGAACTGGAGGCGCTCAACGCCTCCTGGCGGCCCCTCGGACAGCTCACGCCGGCCCAGTTCAACTCGTACCGCGCGGCCCTCGGCGAGGGCTCCGGCTTCCAGTCCGCGATGTACCGCCGGATGGAGTTCCTGCTCGGCGAGAAGTCCGCGTCCATGCTCGTCCCGCACCGCGGCGCACCGCGCGTGCACGCCGAGTTGGAGAAGGCACTGCACGAACCGAGCCTCTACGACGAGGTGTTGAGGCTCCTCGACCGGCGCGGGCACACGGTCCCCGAGGCCGTGCTCACGCGTGACGTGTCGCTGCGCTACGAGCCGTCGGCGGAGGTGGAGGAGGTGTGGACCGCCCTCTACTCCGGTGACTCCGGCGACGAACTCGCCCGGCTCGGCGAGGCGTTGACCGATGTCGCCGAGCTGGTGTGGCGATGGCGCAACGACCATCTCGTCGCCACCCGGCGCGCGATGGGCGCGAAGACCGGGACGGGCGGCTCCGCCGGGGTGGCCTGGCTGGAGAAGCGCGCGCAGAAGAACGTGTTCCCCGAGCTGTGGACGGCGCGCTCCCATGTCTGAACTCGCGCTGAAGGCAGAGAAGTTGGACGCCGCCGACGAACTCGCGGGCGTGCGTTCGCAGTTCGTCCTGGACGACGTGGTGTATCTGGACGGGAACTCGCTCGGCGCGCTGCCGGTGGCGGTCCCGGGCCGGGTCGAGGACGTCGTACGGCGGCAGTGGGGCGAGCTGCGGATCCGGTCCTGGGACGAGAGCGGGTGGTGGACCGCGCCCGAGCGGATCGGCGACCGGATCGCCCCACTGGTCGGGGCCGCGGCCGGGCAGATCGTCGTCGGCGACTCCACAAGTATCAATGTGTTCAAGGCTGTTGTGGCGGCCGTGCGGATGGCGGGCGGCTCGGGGCGGGACGAGATCGTCGTGGACGCGACGACCTTCCCCACGGACGGGTACATCGCCTCGTCGGCGGCCCGGATGACCGGCTGCACGGTGCGGCCGGTGACCCCGGCCGAGGTGCCGGGCGTGCTCGGCGACCGTACGGCGGCGGTGCTCCTCAACCACGTCGACTACCGCACCGGCCGGCTGCACGACCTGCCCGCGCTCACCGCCGCCGTACACGCGGCGGGTGCCGTGGCCGTCTGGGACCTGTGCCACAGCGCGGGCGCCCTGCCGGTCGGGCTCGACGAGCACGGGGTGGACCTCGCGGTCGGCTGCACCTACAAGTACCTGAACGGCGGCCCGGGTTCACCGGCGTACCTGTATGTGCGGTCCGATCTCCAGAGCCGTTTCGACTCCCCGCTCCCGGGCTGGAACTCGCACGCCGAACCCTTCGGCATGCGGCCCGCCTACGAACCGGCGCCGGGCGCGCTGCGCGGCCGGGTGGGCACCCCGGACATCCTGTCCATGCTCGCCCTGGAGGCGGCCCTCGACGTGTGGGACGCCGACGGCGTCTCGGTCGGGGCGGTGCGGGCCAAGTCCCTCGCGCTGACGGACTTCTTCCTGGAGTGCGTGGCGTCGTACGTGCCGTCCGGACGGGTGGAGTCGGTGACTCCGGTCGCCCATGCGGAGCGGGGGAGCCAGGTCGCGCTGCGCTGCGCGGACGCGGGTGACGTGATGGCGCGGCTGATCGAACGGGGTGTGGTCGGCGACTTCCGGCACCCGGACGTGCTGCGGTTCGGATTCACGCCGCTGTACGTCGGTTTCGCGGACGTGGAGCGGGCGGCGCGGGTGCTGGGGGACCTGGTCCGTTAGGAACTCCGGGAACTGTGTACCTCGATCTAACTGCCGTAGGTCACTGGAGCGGTTAGAAGTCGACGAAGGGCCAGTGACGTGCCGGTGACGTGCACCGCAGAACCGTTTACGCCTCACCGAGCGTGACAACCGCGGTCCGCGTGCACGTCACCGGCCTGGTAGCGTCCCGGCCGACGGCCGAATTTCTCCGCGTGTTTCGCTCCTGGTCGCCATATCCCGTCACATCCGTATCCGTCCAAGTCCGTTTCGTCGCTGAGAGGTTGGAGCATGCCGGACGACGCCGCTGCCGCACGTGCCGCCGCAGCCGCCGTGGAAGAGGAGTCGGCCTTCTCGCATCCCGCCGTGGATCCCGACAGCACCGCCGCGTACGGCGACCACCCCGACCAGGTGATCGACTTCTACGCCCCGCACGGCGAGCGGGTGCCGGGCGAACCGGCGCCGCTGGTCGTCGTCCTGCACGGGGGCGCGTGGCGGGCGCCGTACGACCGCCTGCACATCACCCCGTTCGCGGACTTCCTGGCCCGCCGGGGGTTCGCGGTGGCCAATGTCGAGTACCGGCGGGGTGCGGCGCTGCCCGCGCAGGGCGGTACGGGCCCGGTCGCGGGCCGCTGGCCGGAGACCTTCGACGACGTCGCGGCGGCGCTCGACGCGCTGCCCGCTCTCGTCCGGGAGGCGCTTCCGCAGGCCGATCCGCGCCGCACGGTGCTCACCGGCCACTCCGCGGGCGGTCATCTCGCGCTGTGGGCGGCGGCCCGGCACGTCCTCCCCAAGGACGCCCCCTGGCGCACCGACGCCCCCGCCGCGCTGCGCGGTGTGGTCGCCCTCGCCCCGATCGCCGACTTCACGGTCGCCGAGAAGCTCGCGGTGTGCGGGGGAGCGGCGGGTCAACTCCTGGGTGGAGATGCCAAGTTCGCGGAACGACTGCCGTACGCCGATCCGACGCTCCTGCTTCCCACCGGCATCGCGACCGCGCTGGTCCAGGGCCGCGCCGACCTCGTGGTCCCGCAGGCGGTCGCCGAGTCGTACGCGGACGCGGCGGCGAAGTCCGGCGAGGTCGTGGGCCTCACGCTCCTTGAGGACGTCGGCCATTTCCCCCTGATCGACCCGGCGGCGGACGCGTGCGCGGTGGTGGCGGAGGAGATCGCACAACTGGCGTGGTGAGCCGCCGACTTCGGTCGGGCTTCGTCCACTTCTGTCCACCCCGGTCATACCCGTAATACCTGAGAGCTACAGCGCAGGTGAGTTCCCTGGCGGGACGCGGACGACGACCGCGGATCCGTAATTTCCCTTTCAGATCGGCCGGACGGCGGCCGGTGCGGGAGGGGGACGGACATGGGGCTGGGTACGGG
>NZ_JAEQAZ010000093.1 GCF_016654115.1 Streptomyces sp. MBT53 | reverse complement strand
GACCCGCCCCCTGCACACCTACGGCTCCCACCTCCCGACCTGCCCGTGGTGCACCCGCGCCGCGGTGACAGGACACGACGTGTTCAACCCGCCGGTACGCCAGCCGGTACCGGTACCTCCCCCGGCCGAACCGGCCGTCGGCCTGGGCCCGTTGAAGGTGGTGGGCGCCGTGCTCCTCGCGCTCGTCCTGCTGATCGTCGTGACTCAACTGCTCTGAGAACGCCCCCGGTCCTCCAGATACCGCGTGTGCGACTCCTGCCGCCGCGCCTCCACCTCACGCAGGTTCGCCGCCAGCCCCTGCGCCTCCTCCTGAAGCACCGTCAACTGCCGCTCCAGATGCCGTTCCGGAGGCTCGGCGCCCGGCGCCAGCCGCGTCCACCACCGCGTCCGTACGAACGTGTCGACGGCCTCCGGCACGTCCTGCCGGATCGCCCGCGACAGGATGTGCACGCCCTCCGGATCCTGCGCGAGATCCTGGGTGACCCGCGGATCGAGCAGCCCCGCGAGGAGCTGGGTCAGCTCGGTGAGCCGGCCGTCGGCGGCGGGCGGCAGCTCGATCGCGGTGAGATAGCCGCCCAGCTTCTCGAAGTCGTCGCGCAGTTCCGCCAGTTGGGCCGACGGATCCGGGAAGTCGGGCAGCGGCGGCCGCTCCGGCGGCGCGATCAGCGCACCCGCGCCGTACAGCCCCACGACCACGACCGGCCAGTACGGCCCCGCCACCCCCACGAACGTCAGCACCAGCCCGAGCAGCCCGCACGCGCTGCCCGTGAGGTTCTTGCGGGACTCCAGGTAGCCGAGGAACTTACTGGTAGCCACGGATCTCCTCGAAGGCGCCGTCCAGCGAGCCCTTCTGGGCATCGAAGAGACGGCCGCCGGTCAGGTCGGCGATGTGCTGCAACTCCGCCTTGTCCGAGTCGCCGAAGAGGATGGGAAAGACGGGGATCTCCCGCTGGGCGGCGGGCAGTTGGCCGTAGAAGCCGTCGAACGCCTCGGCCTTCGCGCCGGTGGTGTTCTCGCCGTCCGTCATCAGCACGATCGACGTGAACGTGTCGCCGCCGGTGCCGAGATGCTCGTACGCCTTCTCCAGCGAGGTGTAGATCGCGGTGTTCCCGTCGGCGCTGAGCGACTTGGTGTCCGCGCGGATCGCGTCGAGTCCGGCCTTCGGGTCGCTCGGACTCACCACATGCGTCTTCACGCTCTTCACGCCCGACCCGAACGGCATCAGCGTGACCTCCTCGCGCTGCCGGAAGTCGCCGGTCAGATCCGTGAGCGCCTTCTTCAGCCGCGACAGCCGGTCGCCCGCCATCGACCCCGAGGTGTCCAGGACGTACACGGTCCGCGAAGGCCGGCGCAGCTTGTTCTCGTACGAGTCGAGGAGCCCGTCGGCCACCGACTGGCTCCCGGGGAACGGGAGTTCACGCCGTCGGCTGGTGTCCAGGCCGGACGCGGGCGGTACCGAGGTGACGACCGGGCGGCGGTGTGTGCGGGTGGTGATCAGCTTCTGCAGGGCGTCCGTGCGCAGGTCCGTCGTCACCCGGCGGACGTTGTCGCGGGTCGTGGAGTCCGTCGAGGCGAGGGAGGTCAGCGGGTAGTCGGCGGTGACGACCCCGTCGCTCGGGCGGATCACGGTCAGACCCGGGATGCCCTTGAGGACGGACTCGTAGTTGAGCAACGCGTCGACGTTCCCCCGGCGTTGGTACGCCTGCGCGAGCCAGCCCGACGAACCCGACGTCAGCTTCTGCCCCTTGAAGAACTCCTTCAGCCGGGGAGTCGCCTTGGTGACGTCCGCGTCGGTGAGCGCCGACTGGGCGCCGGAGAGCGCGGAGGCGACCGAGACGAGGGTGGAGAAACCCGAGTTGGAGCGGGCCGGGTCGGTCATGCCGTAGGTCAACTTGCCGTCCTGGACGGCCTGTTCGACCTGAGACCAGGTGACCTTCTCCGGCTGCCACCCCAGGGAGGTGACGGTGGCCGTCTTCACCCCGATCGCGACCGGGCTCGACATGATCGACGTCTCCGAGACGACCTTCTTCGCCGCGTCGGGCCGTAGCCGCAGATAGTCGTTGGACGACAGCCACAGCGCGTCGTACTGCCCGTCGACCTTGCCCTTCGCCAGCAGGTCCACCGCGTCCAGGGTGCCCATGTAGGTGGGGCGGATCGTGATGCCGGTGTCCTTGCGGACCTGGTCGAACACCGGGGTCATGTCGCTGAGTTCACTGGAGGCGAGGACGCGGAGGGTGCCGGGCCGGGGTGCGTTGTCGGTCTCGGTCTTCGTGTCCTGCGTCGATGTGCAGGCGGTGAGCAGGGCGGCCGTACCGAGTGCGAGCGCGAGGAGGCGTCTCATCCGAGACCACCCTCCAGCGCGCTCTGCGACCGGCTCCGCTCCAAGTACGAGCTGGCGTTCTGGAGTTCGGAGGTCAGGGACTCCACGGTCGCCGCCATCACCTCGGTCGCCTGGACCTTGTAGGTGTCGATGGCGTCGAGCGTGCGGTAGATCTGCTGGAACGCGGTGCGCAGCGTCTCCGCGCCCACCGCCGGGTCGGCCGCGATGCGCTGGATCTCGCCGCTCTGCGTGGCCAGCATCTCCGCGTTGCCCCGGATCAGATCCTCGGTCGTCCCGCGCAGGGCGTTGACCTGGTCGACGACCTTGCGCTGGTTCTCGAGCGCGGAGGCGAGCATGACCGAGATCCGCAGGGCCGCGACGGTGGTCGTGGCCGCCCGGTCCACGCCCTTGATGAGTTCGTCGTTGTTGCGCCGTACGACGTCCATCGCCAAGTAGCCCTGCGCGCACACCGCGAGCTGGGTCAGCAGATCCTGGTGCTTCTGCCGGACCGGGAAGAGGACGTCCGCGCGAAGGGTGTCGGCCTGGCTGGGGTCGCCGGACTCGACACCGGCGATGTGGTGCTCGACGGCCGAGTCGAGGGCCTGGGTGAGGACCACGTACTCCTGGAGCTTGCCCATGGTCTCCCAGAGGCGGACCCGCTCGGTCTGCAACGCGGCGTTGTCGCGCCGGAGTTCGTCCTGTCCGCCGCGCAGCGAGCCCACGATCTTGTTCAACGTGCCCTGCGCGGAGGCGTACTTGGCGACGTGGTCGCGGAGCTTGTTGCCGCCGGGCAGCCGGGACAGGAACTTCCGTCCCTTGGAGGAGGGCAGGTCACGCGGGTCCAAGTCCTCGACCACGCGCCGGAGTTCGACGAGCGAGCCCGCCACCTGCGACTGGGCGTCCCCGCCCTTCGAGGGCAGACTGCGCACCGTCCGCTCCAGCATCCGGTTGGACTGCGCGGTCGCGCTGCGCATCTCCCCGGCGCCGAGCGCGGTGATCTCGCCGACCTTGCCCGCGAACTCGGGCGACCGGGCGTCGAGTGCGGCGAGCCCCTCCACATAGGCGGAGGCCTTGCGCTCCATGTCCGTACGGACCGAGTCGTCGACCGGGACGAGCCCGCCCGCCTTCTCTCTCGGCACGGGCTTCACGGCCTCCGGCGGAGTGAGCGTGAAGACGTCGTCACCGCTGAGCGTGTTCTCACTGCTGTTCTGGCTGGTGTTGAAACTGCTGCTCATGTGGATCCCCCCGGTCAACCGTGCGCCCGGCGCGCCATGTCGTGCAGCACCGTGGAGGTGGGCACGGGCGCCTGCCGGACACCGGTCAGCGTCTGGTTGAGATAGCTGGAGTGGGCGGCGGTGGCCGCGAAGAACTCGGCGTTGTCACCCTGCGGCCGGAACCCGTACCGCACGGCGAGCTTCCGCAACGTCGGGTCGGAGCTGAGGAGTTCACCCAGCGCCCGGCCCTCGGGAGTGAGCGGTACGACCGTGTGGTCGCTGTTGGCCGTGGTGTCCGGGTAGAGGACGACGAGGTCACCGACCGGCTGCTTGCCGAGGAGCAGCGAGGCCACCTGCGACTCGTACACCAGGACCAGCGGATTTCCGGCACCGCTGATGAAGTCCCTGAACGGCCCGTCCGAGCTGGACTGTTGGGCGCCCTGCACGCTGATCAGCTTGCGCATCAGGGGCGCGGTGCGACCGACATCGGCGCTACTGGCTGCCACCCGACCACCGTCGGCGACGTAGGAGGCGGCGGCGAGATAGAGAGCACCCGAGTTGGAGGTCTCCGGATCGGTGGTCGCGATGTAGAGGGTGCCGGTCAACTCCCCGTGTTTGTCGGCCCCCTTGAGCTGCTGCCAGGTCCGATCACCCTTGGCCGCATCGAGATAGGCGGCCATTTTCAACGTGCCGCGATCCTGGCCCTTGTCCAGCGTGGCGAGCCCGTTGGCCGCGAGGACCTGGGCGGCGCTGCGATGGGCCACGACGACGAGCGGCGAGTAGAAGGGCCGCGGCAGGGGCTGCTGCACCTTGTACTTGGCGGCGAGCGCGTCGGCCGGCGCCTGGCTGGAGGGGAAGGCGAAGTCGTACCCCTTGAGGTCGCGCCCCTCCATGGCCCAGGACCCGGAGGTCTCCGTCTTCACGGTGAAGCCCTTGGCGGCGAGGGCCTTCACCACGTCGGGATCGGCGAAGAAGTCCGCCTTCTCCGAACCGATCACTCCACGCACGGTCTTCGTTGCCGTGCCCTTGTCCCCGTTGTCCCGGCCCGCTACGACGGCTGCCACCACTCCGCCGATCAGCAACACCGCGAGGACGATTCCCGCGATACGTCTCACGAGGGGCAGCGTGCTCGCGGAACCCAACATTCCCCGAGGAAAGGGATGAACGGAAGGTGTCGGACGGGTCCCGGATCAACACGGCCGGCTGTACTCAGGGGCGCGGGGCTGTATCAATTTGCGGCTCCGCCGCGTGGGCGCGACAAGCCACGACGGACGCGCACCCGCAAGCGCACAGAACCCCTACGGCGACTAGGCGACCGCAGTCACCGCATGCGCGTCCATCCGCTCGGCGGACAGGATCGCCGCAGCCGTATCGGCCCTGGACGCGGCGACGACCAACGCCCGCCCGGCAAGCGCGTGCGCCCGCTGATGCAGCGCGTCCAAACGGGTCGTAGGAGCGGACGCGGACATGCGGCTGGGCGCAGCTCCGCCACGCAACCGCGTCAACTGGCCCGCAAGCCGCTCGGCAGCAACATCCAACTCTGCCGAAGGCTCAAGCGCCCGCAGCTCATCGGTCACCGCAAGCAGCGCGGCCAGATGCCCCGCCAGCTGAATGTCCAGCTCCTCCTCGCGCGACCGGTGCGGAAAGTCGGAGGAGGGCGTGCGGGCCACCGTGCTGTGGACCGACTTGGTGCGGATCGGTTCGTACATGGCATGGTCTCCTGTGCTCAGACAGGAAACCATCCTAGCTTAGATTGCGTCTAAAGTTGTGTTGGCCGAAAAATTGGCCGGAAGAAACCAGCCCCGCGAGGTTTACGGCTGGCTGTACCCGTCGAGGAAGTTCCCGATCCGTGTCACCGCGTCCCGCAGATCCCCGACCGAGGGCAGCGTCACGACCCGGAAGTGGTCGGGCTCGGACCAGTTGAAGCCCGTGCCGTGGACGACCATGATCTTCTCGCGGCGCAGCAGGTCGAGCACCATCTGCCGGTCGTCCTTGACCTTGAAGACCTGCGGGTCGAGCCGCGGGAACAGATACAGCGCCCCCTTCGGCTTCACGCAGGTCACACCAGGGATCTGGGTCAGCAGCTCGTAGGCGACGTCCCGCTGTTCCTTCAGTCGCCCGCCAGGCAGCACCAGGTCATTGATGGTCTGCCGCCCGCTGAGCGCGGCGACCACCCCGTGCTGCCCGGGCATGTTGGCGCAGAGCCGCATGTTGGCCAGGATCGTCAGACCCTCGATGTACGACTCGGCGTGCGCGCGCGGCCCGGAGATCGACACCCACCCGACGCGGTAACCGGCCACCCGGTACGCCTTCGACATCCCGTTGAACGTGAGCGTCAGCAGGTCCGGGGCGATCTTCGCGGTCGGGGTGTGCGTGGCGCCGTCGTAGAGGATCTTGTCGTAGATCTCGTCGGAGCAGACGAGGAGGTTGTGGCGGCGGGCGATGTCGGTCAGGCCGCGCAGCATCTCCTCGTCGTAGACGGCGCCGGTCGGGTTGTTCGGGTTGATGATGACGAGCGCCTTGGTGCGGTCGGTGACCTTCCGCTCCACGTCGGCGAGGTCGGGCATCCAGTCGGACTGCTCGTCGCAGCGGTAGTGGACGGCGGTCCCGCCGGAGAGCGAGACGGCGGCGGTCCACAGGGGGTAGTCCGGGGACGGTACGAGGACCTCGTCGCCGTCGTCGAGGAGGCCCTGCATCGCCATGACGATCAGCTCGGAGACGCCGTTGCCGATGAAGACGTGCTCGACGTCCGTCTCGATGCCGAGGGTCTGGTTGTGCATGACGACCGCGCGGCGGGCGGCCAGCAGGCCCTTCGCGTCGCCGTACCCGTGTGCCGACGACACGTTCCGGAGGATGTCCTCCAGGATCTCGGGCGGGCACTCGAACCCGAAGGCCGCCGGGTTGCCCGTGTTGAGCTTCAGGATGCGGTGGCCGGCCGCCTCCAGACGCATCGCCTCTTCGAGAACCGGGCCCCGGATCTCGTAACAGACGTTGGAGAGCTTGGTCGACTGGATCACCTGCATGTCGGTGAGCTTACGGCCCGGTAACGCCTCTCGCGCCGTGTTTTGCACCACGTGGGCTTCTTGCGGCGGCCCCCTCTTGTCGTGAGAATGTGCATGACAATGACGTGAGGGCGGCCGGAAGATCTCCGGTCGCTCGCGTCTGTAAGAGGGGACCCCCACATGAAGAAGCCTCTCCTTGCCGCACTCTCGGGCCTGGCGATCGCCGGGGCGGGCGTGGCACCCGCCGTCGCCGCACCGCAGGCGGCACCGAAGGCGGCGGCCGTGACCGTCGACTTCGCCGGCACCGTCTCGCTCAGCAACTGCTCCGGCTCGGTCATCCGCTTCCCGAACTCGACCGATACCTCCCCGGCCCTGGTGCTGACCAACGGCCACTGCCTGGAGACCGGCTTCCCGGCGGCCGGCCAGGTCATCACCGGCCAGTCCTCCACCCGCACCTTCGGGCTGCTGAACTCGGCCGGCACCAAGGTCGCCACGCTCCGCGCCAACCAGGTCGTCTACTCGACGATGACCGACACGGACGTGACGATCTACCGCACCACCACCACGTACGCGGCGATCAAGAGCGCGTACGGCATCAGCCCGCTCACCGTGAGCGCCACGCACCCGACCGTCGGCACCGCCATCAAGGTCGTCTCCGGCTACTGGAAGACGATCTACAGCTGCAGCATCGACGGGTTCGTGTACCGGCTGAAGGAGGGCTCCTGGACCTGGAAGGACTCGGTCCGCTACACCTCCGCCTGCAACACGATCGGCGGGACCTCCGGCTCCCCGGTCATCGACACCAGCACCGGGCAGGTCGTCGCCGTCAACAACACGGGCAACGAGGACGGGGAGACCTGCACGGTCGACAATCCCTGCGAGGTCGACGAGAACGGCACGGTGACGGTTCGCGAGGGCATCAACTACGCGGAGGAGACGTACAACATCCCGGCGTGCTTCACCTCGGCGAACGTGCTCAACCTGAGCGCGACCGCCTGCACTCTGCCCAAGCCGTAAGTCAGGTACGGGGGTTGTCGTTCCGTCGCACGGGACTGCGACGGACCGACCGGCCCGCCAGTACGTCGGTCCGCCGGCCGTCCTCGATCACGAAGCGGCCGTCGATCAGGACGTGGGGGATGCCCGTCGGCAGCTTGCGTGGGTCCTCGAAGGTCGAACCCGCCGCCACCGTCTCGGGGTTGAAGAGGACGAGGTCCGCGCGGTAGCCCTCCTTGACCAGGCCCCGGTCCGGCAGGCGCAGGCGGGCCGCCGGGCGGGAGGTCAGATGGGCCACGCACTCCTCCAGGGACAGCACGCCCAACTCCCTTGTATACCGCCCCAGATACTCCGGGAACGTGCCGTACGCCCGTGGATGCGGCTTGGCGCCCTGGAGGATGCCGTCCGAGCCGCCCGTGTGGACGCGGTGCCGCATGATCTGGCGGACGTTCTCCTCGTGGCCGACGTGCTGGAGGATCGACGGGGCCAGCCGGTCGGCCAGGAGGAGACGGCGGGCCGTGGCCCAACTGTCCAGGCGGCGGCCGACGTACTCCGCCAGCGCGGGATCCGTGACCCCCGAGATCTCGATCGTGTCCCACTCCATCGGCACCCCGTGACAGCCGTCCGAGCCGATCACCTCCAGGTGGTGACGGATACGGTCGGCCGTGGCGTCGTCCGCGAGCCGCTTCAGGATCGCCTCCGGGCCGCCCTCGCTCGCCCAACTCGGCAGCATCGCCACGAGAGTTGTGCAGCCGGGGGTGTAGGGGTAGGTGTCGAGGCTGATGTCCGCGCCGGTGGCCAGGGCCTCGTCCAGGAGGGTCAGCAGCTCTGGTGCCCGGCCCTCGTTCACGCCGAAGTTCATGGTGGCGTGGGCCAGATGGAGGGCGCAGCCGGCCTCCCTCGACAGCTCCACCATCTCCGCGTAGGCCTCCAGCGCGCCCGCGCCGTACGAGCGGTGGTGCGGGCAGTAGTAGCCGTCGTACGACGCCACCACCCGGCAGAGTTCGGTGAGTTCGGCGTCCTTGGCGTACATGCCGGGCGTGTAGGTGAGCCCGGACGACATGCCGACCGCGCCCTGCTCCATGCCTTCGGCGACCAACCGCCGCATCCGGTCCAGCTCTTGGGGTGTCGCTTCCCGGTCGTCCCAGCCGACCGCGAGCATCCGGACTGTGCCCTGCGGGATCAAGTAGGCCGCGTTCACGGCGATTCCGCGGCCTCCGAAAGCGGAGTCCAGCCGGTCCAGGTACTCGCCCACCGACCGCCAGTCGAAGTCGATGTCGTCGCCGTGGCCGTTCCAGCCGGTGATCGCCCGGCGCACCTCCGCGAGCGTGCGGTCGTCGACGGGGGCGTACGACAGCCCGTCCTGGCCGATGACTTCGAGGGTCACCCCCTGCGCGGCCTTGGCGCTGTGGTCCGGGTCGCGGAGCAGGGCGAGGTCGCTGTGGGCGTGCATGTCGATGAAGCCGGGGGAGAGGACAAGACCCTCCGCGTCCAACTCCCGCCGCGCCTTGGGGCGTTGACAGCCGGCCTGCGCCGCCTCCCCCACGATCGAGACGATCCGGCCGCCGTCCACGACCACATCGGCGCGGTACGACGGTCCACCGCTGCCGTCGACGACGTCCGCGTCCCGGATGACGAGCTGCTCCACGACTCCTCCTAGAAGAACGTACGGATGTAGTCGACGACCGTCCCGTCCGCCTCCGCCACCGGGATCAGCTGCCACTTGTCGAAGGACGTGCAGGGGTGGGACAGGCCCATCCCGATCCAGTCGCCCACCTCGAGGTCCGCCTCGGCCGTCGTCCGCAGCCACGCGTGCTGGTCGGACAGGCCCGTGATCTCGACGCCGGTCGCCGGGCGCTCGGTGCCGTCCCGGCGGACGACCTGGGCGAGGGGGAGGTCGAGGTCGTAGGCCGCGTCCCGCTTGCCCGCGTTGGCGAAGGCCTGCTTGGGGGAGGGGCGGGAGACGATCTGCGCCCAGAGCCGGAACGCCGGTTCCAGAGCGCCCTCTTCGGGAATGCGGGTGAAGGGGGTGATCTCGCGGTAGTGGCCGTCGTCGTGCGAGACGTAGGCGCCCGAGCGCAGCAACTTCAGCGCGGGGAGCGAGAGTTCGGGCAGTTCGGCGAAGACGTCGGCCACCGCGTCGAACCAGGCGCTGCCGCCCGCGCTGACCACGATCTCCTCAACTCCCTGAAAACGCCCGCCCTTGTCGAACTCCACGGCCAGCGCGGTCAGCCGGCGCAGCCACGCGTGTACCCGCTCCGGATCCGCCTGCGGCACCTCGCCCTCGTACCCGGCGACCCCGACCAGCCGCAGCGTCTCCACGGCGGCCACCGCGTCCGCGACCGCCACGCACTCCGCCTCCGTGCGGGCGCCGGTGCGGGCGCCCTCGCCGGCGGCCAGTTCGACGACGACGTCCAGCGGGCGGGCGGCGCCGCGCAGGGCCGCGTCCATCAACTCCACTCCGCGCACGGAGTCGACGTAGCAGATGAAACGGAAGTCGTCGTCGGCGTCGAGTTCGGACGAGATCCACTTGAGGGCCGCCGCGTCGACCAGTTCGTTCGCCAGGAAGACGCGGTCGATGCCGAACTCCCTTGCCACGCGCACCTGGTGGGGGACCGCGAGGGTGATGCCCCAGGCGCCGTGGGCGAGTTGGCGGTGGAAGAGCTGGGGGGCCATGGAGGTCTTGCCGTGCGGGGCGAAGGCGAGGCCGTGGCGGGTCGCGTAGGTCTCCATCAGGCGGAGGTTGTGCTCCAGGCGCTCGGCGGAGAGGGCGAGGACGGGGGTGGTGAAGCCGCCGGTGAAGAGGTTGCGGCGCTGGGCGGACAGGTCGGCGACCGTGACGCCCTCCGCGTCCGGGGGGAGGCCCTTGAAACGGTGGTCGACGCGTTCCCCGGCGAGCCGGGCGAGCGCTTCGGTACCGGTGTCGCGAACCATGAGGCCTCCCTGAGCTGGAGTGTTGCAATCCTTGCAACCTTCATTGCGTATATCGCTTACCGCTGTCTAACATCTCGCCCAACACCGGGTCAACGGAGCCGCCGCAAACCGGTGCACCGACGAGGAGCCATCACCATCGTGACCGCCGACGGACAGTCCACCGCCGCCCGTGACGTCGTCGACGTCGTAGCGCTGGGCGAGTCCATGGTCACCTTCCTACCCAGCCGCCCGGGCCGCCTCGCCGACGTACCGTCCTTCGACCGCGCCATCGGCGGCGCCGAGTCGAACGTCGCCTGCGTGCTGGCCGCCGCCGGGCACAGCGTCCGGTGGGTCAGCCGGGTCGGGGCCGACGGCTTCGGGGACCATCTCGTCGAGACCATCGGCGGGTACGGGGTGGACGTGTCCGCCGTGGAGCGCGATCCCGCGCGCCCCACCGGCATCTACTTCCGTACCGCCGGGGACCGGGCCACCGACGCGCACGAGGTGGCGTACTACCGGGCCGGATCCGCCGCCTCCGCGATGGCCGCGACCAACGTGGACCTGGCCGCCGTACGGGCCGGGCGGGTGCTGCACCTGTCAGGGATCACCCCCATGCTCTCCGCCGACTGCCTCGGTCTGGTACGCGAACTGACCGCGCTCCGCGCGCACCGGCCGCTGATCTCCTTCGACGTCAACCACCGCCCCGCGCTGGGCCGTTCGGCCGACGGGCCGGGCGTGCTGCTGGAGCTGGCGCGCGGCGCCGACCTCGTCTTCGTCGGCGAGGACGAGGCCGCCGAGGTCTGGGGGCTGGTCGGGGCCGATGCCGTACGGGCCGCGTTCCCCGACCCCGAGACGCTCGTCGTCAAGCAGGGCGGGCGGGGGGCCACCGTCTTCCACAAGAAGCACGTCACCTTCGTGCCCGCGCCGCACGTCGACGTCGTCGCCGAGGTCGGTGCCGGGGACGCCTTCGCGGCCGGGTTCCTCTCCGCGACCCTGCGGGGACTGCCCGTACGGGACCGGCTGCGGCACGGGCATCTCACGGCCGCCGCCGCCCTCACCGTGCCCGGCGACCTCGCCGCCCCTCCCGTCCGCGACCACGCCGACCGCCTGGTCGCCCTCGACGACCTGGCGTGGGGGAGACTTCGACTCGGCCCCGGCTGGACCGACGCCGCCGACTGGGCCGACGAGGAGGTACGTACGCCATGAGTCAGACCGTCGACCGCGCGCTCAGCATCCTGCCGCTGCTCGCCGAGGGCCCCGCCGACCTCGGCCAGGTCGCCGAGCGCCTCGACGTCCACAAGTCGACGGCCCTGCGCCTCCTGCGCACCCTGCACGAACACGGCCTCGTCTACCGCCAGTCCGACCAGCGCTACCGCCTCGGCGCCCGCCTCATCGCCCTCGCCCAGGAGGCGATGGAGAACCTCGACATCCGCGAGATCGCCCACCCCCATCTCGTACGCCTCAACGAACAGTGCGGTCATACCGTCCACCTCGCGGTGTACGAGGAGAACGAGGTCCTCTACATCGACAAGGTGGAGAGCCGCTACCCCGTGCGCATGTACTCGCGGATCGGGAAGCCCGTCGCGATCACCGTCGCGGGGGTCGCGAAACTGCTCCTCGCCGACCTTCCGGAGACCGAGCGGCGGGTCCTCGCCGACAAGCTCGACTACCCCATGTACACCGCCCGCTCCACCCCCAACGCCCCCGCTTTCCTGCGGGAGTTGGAGAAGGTGCGGGAACAGGGCTGGGCCACCGACCTCGGCGGCCACGAAGAGTCCATCAACTGCGTCGCCGCGCCGATCCGGGGCGCCGACGGACGCGTGGTCGCCGCGATGTCGGTCTCCGCGCCCAACGTCGTCGTCACCGCCGACGAACTCCTCACCCTGCTCCCGCTGGTCCGTCGTACGGCGGACGCCATCAGTGGGGAGTACTCCGGCAGAACCCCCGTCAAGGAAGCCACCTCATGACCGAGAAGACCGCCCTCACCCCCAAGACCCACACCGCCCCGCCCGCGAAGTTCTCGCACGGCGTCCGCAAGGGGAACATCCTCCAGGTCGCCGGCCAGGTCGGCTTCCTCCCCGCCGAGGAGGGCAGGCCGCCCACACCGGCCGGCCCGACCCTGCGCGAGCAGACCCTCCAGACCCTCGCCAACGTCCGGGCGATCCTGGAGGAGGGCGGCGCGAGCTGGGAGGACGTGATGATGCTCCGCGTCTATCTGACGGACGTGGACCACTTCGCCGAGATGAACGCGATCTACAACGAGTACTTCGAGGGCCTCGTCGAGGTCCCCGCCGCGCGCACGACGGTCTACGTCGGCCTCCCCGCCGGCCTGCTCATCGAGATCGACGCGCTGGCCGTTCTGGGCTAGCACCGAGCTGGTACCGCCCCAACTCCCGCACACCGTACGACGGTTCGGCACCTCTCGGGGTGCCGCGCCGCGATCCCCCCTGCCCGAAAGCCCCATGCTCCTACGACGACCCCGAGGACCCCCACATGTCCCTACCGCTCGCCGCCACCGCCCCCGTGACCCCACCCCACACCGGAGGCCTGCTCCTCCTCTTCGACGGCACCGCAGGCCTGTTGACGGTCGCCGCCATCGGTATCGCGCTTCTGCTCTTCCTGATCATCAAGGTCAGACTCCAGCCCTTCGTGGCCCTCCTCGCCGTCTCCATAACCGTCGGCCTGCTGGCCGGTCTGTCCGTCACCGAACTCTTCGGCACGGTCCAGCGCTCCGACGCCGTCTCCACCATCGAGTCCGGCATGGGCGGCATCCTCGGCCATGTCGCGATCATCATCGGCCTCGGCACGATGCTCGGCGCGATCCTCGAAGTCAGCGGCGGCGCAGAGGTGTTGGCGTCGAGGCTGCTCAATCTCTTCGGCGAGAAGCGAGCCCCCCTCGCCATGGGCCTCACCGGCCTGATCTTCGGTATCCCGGTCTTCTTCGACGTCGGCATCTTCGTTCTCGCACCGATCGTGTACGCGGCCGCCAAGCGCGGCGGCAAGTCGATCCTGCTCTACTGCCTGCCGCTGCTCGCGGGCCTGTCGATGACCCACGCGTTCCTCCCGCCGCACCCCGGCCCGGTGGCGGCAGCGGGTCTCCTCCACGTCCAGCTCGGCTGGGTCATCCTCATGGGCATCGTCGTCGGCATCCCCGCCGTCCTCGCCGCGTGGGCCTACGCGGCCTGGATCGGCAAGCGGATCTTCGTCGCCGTACCGCAGGACATGGTCGAGGCGGCGGCCGAGGCGAAGCAGGCGGTCATCGACGAGCAGCGCGAGTCCGGTGTCGTACCGCAGGAGAAGCCGGTGGCGCTCGGCACGGTCCTCGCGATCATCGGCACGCCCTTGGTCCTCATCCTCGCGGCCACCTTCTCGTCGATCGCCTTCGACCCGTCCACGGGCCGCTCGGTGGTGGAGTTCTTCGGCAGCCCCTTCGTCGCCCTCACCATCGCGCTCCTCCTCGCGTACTACCTCCTGGGTCTACGACGGGGCTGGTCGCGCAAGTCCCTGGAGACCGTCTCCACCGCGTCCCTCAAGCCGGTCGGCAACATCATCCTGGTCGTCGGCGCGGGCGGGGTCTTCGGCGCCGTCCTCAAGGCGAGCGGCGTCGCCCAGGCCCTCTCGGACACCTTCCACGACGTAGGCCTGCCAGTGCTGGTCCTCGCCTACCTGATCTCCCTGGTCCTGCGCGTGGCCCAGGGCTCGGCGACGGTCGCGATCGTGACCACGGCAGGCATCGTGGCCCCGCTGCTGTCCGAGGGCGACCACTCCCAGGCCTTCGTCGCGCTCGTCATCATGGCGATCTCGGCGGGCTCGATCTTCGCCTCGCACGTCAATGACGGCGGCTTCTGGATGGTGGCGAAGTACTTCGGGATCAGTGAGCGGGACACGTTGAGGACGTGGACGGTGCTGGAGTCGGTGTTGTCTGTTGCTGGGTTTGCGGTGGCGGCGGTGTTGAGTCTGTTCGTGTAGGTGGCGGGCGGTGTGATCGTCGCGGTCGGTCGGCACGGTCTTCGGCCGGCCGGCGGCGGTCGCTCCCGCTGTGGCGGGTGCGAAGAGCGGCGGTTCCGCCTCGGCGGGCTCGGTCTTCGCCTCGCGTGTCAACGACGGGGCCCGCGCGCGGAGCGCGCTGTCGGTGGCGGGGTTCGCGGTGGCGGCCGTATTGAGCGTCTTCGTCTAGAAGTTCGTGTAGGCGTCTGATAACGAAGTAGGGGCTGGCTGTGTCCGACACAGGATCGTCGACCATACTTCGCGCTGTGGAGCAGCGCATAGGTTCGAGCAGCCAGCCCCTGGAGGGCGCCGGATTCGACCCGGCCTTCGTCCCCGGGCTCACCGCACCCGCCGTGTCCTCCGACGCACCGGAGGACACGAAGCCGCGGGACGCGGAGCCCGAGGACGCTACGGCCGAGGCGGCGGAGCCGGAGGAGTCGTCGGCGGACAAGGCGGACGTCGGGGAGGCGGAGGCCGAGCAGGCCACCGTCGAGGACGACGACGCCGACGGCGAGGAGGACGAGTCCGACGGGCCCGTCTTCGAGGCCTCCGACCGGCGGGCCGAGATCGTCGCGGACGGGAAGGGCGTACGACTGCGCCTGGACGACCAGGCGTGCGAGTTCCGCTGGGACGAGATCGGGGCCGTCGAGACCGAGACCCCGCGCTTCGGCAAGCGGTTCACCATCACGGTGCACACGCCCGACCGCCGCTGGTACCCGATCGAGATCGAGGCGGCGGCCAGGAGCCGGTTCGCCGAGTGGGAGACGCAGCTCGACGCCGTCCTCGACGCGTACTTCGAGGACGGCGACGAGGACGAGGACGACGAGTCCGCCGAGGTGGACGAAGCCGCGCTCGCCGAGGCGGAGGCCGAGGTCCGCAAGGACTAGCCGGCCGGACGAGTGGCTAGCTGCAGTACTGGGCCTGCTTGCCTATGGACCGGTACATGCAGTCCGCGTTCTCCAGCAGTTGGAACACCGCGTCCCGGTTCCGTGAGGTCTCCCGCTCGATGACCTCGTCGGGCGGGTAGAAACCGCCCGCGGAACTGGACGTCGGGTACATCTCGAAGGTGTAGTCGAAGATCTTCTGACTGCCCCAGAGGTAGTCGTCGATCGAACCGTCCGTGATGTACAGGTCGCTGGACTGCTCGGCCGTGTAGCCGTTGCTCGCGCCCATCTTCTGTCCGACCGCCTTGAACGCGGCGGCGTCGTCCGCGGTCATCCCGGTGGCCGTGTCGGAGTACGTGTATCCGAAGGGCCACAGCACCAGTTCGCTGTACGTGTGGAAGTCGATGCCCGCGGTGATCTGCTGCTTCCCGCCGACGACCCGGCTCCGTACGAAGTCCGCGACGACCTTCACCTCGGGCGCCGACTCGGCGGACGCGCCCCGGTAGGTCTCGGACGAGGTCGAGCCCGAAGAGCCGCCGCAGCAGCCCCACTTGTAGTTCCAGTTCCGGTTGAGGTCCGTACCGACGTAACTGGAGCCGGAGTTGGGCTGCCGGTTCTTGCGCCAGGACCGGTAGGCGCCGGTCGCGATGTCGTACTCGCCGCCGTCCGGGTTGAGGTCGGGCACGATCCAGATCTCGCGGCTGTTGACGATGTTCGTGACGCGGGAGTCGGTGCCGTAGCCCGCGCCCAGCTCGCGCAGCAGGTACAACGCCATCTCCACCGTGAGGTGTTCGCGCGCGTGCTGGTGGAAGGTGAAGAGGACCTCGGGCTCGTTCTCGTCGGTGGCCACGTTGTCGCTGACCTTGATGGCGACGATGTCCCGGCCCTGGTACGACTTGCCGATCACCTTCTTGCTCATGATGCCCGGGTAGGCGGCGAGCCGCTGGTCGATCTCCGCGTTCGCCTCGGCGTAGTTGTGGTACTTCGAGTCGGCCGAGGGGAAGTCGAGGAGCCGTGCGCCGTCCGCCGCCGAGGAACGGTCCGGTGCCGCGCCCAACAGCGAGACGGTGTAGCCCTGTTGGCGCAGCTGCTTGATCTGCGCGGCGCGGCCGGAGACGACCACGGTCTCCTCGTCGGACTCGTCCACGGTGACGCCGGCCGCCGCGATGGCCGTGCGCGTGACCGGGGTGTTGTGGTCGACGTGGATCTCGTACTGGCGGATGTCGTCCGCGGCCGGGGCGGCCTGCCGTGCGCTGCCGGTGGTGGCCTTCGCCGCCGTGGCCGTCTCCGCGACGGGGGCGGCGAGGGCGAGGGCCATCAGGGCGGCGAGCGCGGCGGTACGTCTGCCGCTCCGGGCGCCTGAGCCGCGTGTGCGAAGTCGCATGAAATCTCCTTGCTGGAGTTGGGGGGTGTTTCAGTGCGACGTGCGTGAAGTACGGCGTGCGGGTGGGGAGTTCCTGTGCGGGTCCCTCCGGGTGTTCCTGTGTGGCGCCTATGTTGATGTGTTGGCATGGTCAGGTCAAGGGTGTCCCAAGTCGGTGGCCGGATTACCGCCACTTCGAGCTGAGGGCGATCGCCCGGAGCTGCTTCATCGTCAGGGCCGGGGTCTTGCGGGTCGAAGGGGTGTCCTGGGCACCGGAGTTGAAGGCGCTGACCACCACGCGTGTGCCGTCGGTGCGGATGGTGTCGACGGTCCACATCACGACACCCGAGCCGCCCTTCTCGCCGGGCCCCTGGTGCTCGGCGACCTTCGTGCCGTCGGACAGGACTTCCGCGTCCGAGCCGAAGAGGTCGCCCTCGACGTCGGACATGTTCGCCTGGACGTTGACCTGGACGAGGGTCTTGCCCTTGCCGTCGTCGACGACGAGATAGCCGAACCCGGTGTCGTCACCGCTGCTGTCGGAGACGGTAAGTCCCTTCGGCAGCAGGCTCTTGAGGGTCGGGGCGACGGGAGCGCCGAACGCGGTGTCGCCCGGTGCCGGGGTCGCCGTCGGCGTCTGCTCGGGAATCGCGTCGATGACCTTCCGCCATTCCTTCGAAGCCACGAGGTTCGTCAACCGGGCGGGGGACAGCGGCGGTTGGGGCCTGGTGATCGGTGAGTCCTTCTCGGCGGCGGCGTTCCACTCGCTCACGCTCACGTGCTGCCCCTGCGGGGTGACGAGTTCCGCGCTCCACAACTTGGTGTCCACCCGGCGGTCGGGATACTCGTACCCCTGAAGGACCATGACCACCGAACCGTCCGCCAGCCGGCTGGTGCGGCACGCGTCGTAGTGCGTGAACACCTTCGCCGGGCACGTGGTGGCCTGCCGCGCCTCGTCGCTCCCCGGCTCCACCCGGCCCAGGCTCAGTTCCACGGCCGACTTGCCCTTCCCGTCGTCGTAGACGGCATGGACGTACGGCGCCGGTCCCTCGTCCGTTCCACGGGTCTCGATCTTGGTGTACTCGCCGTCGCCCATCTGGCGCCCGAGCAGCATGAACAGGTCCTTGCCGGACACGGGAGCGGGAGCTGAGGAGGCGGAGGCGCGGGTGGACGTGGCCGGGGAACCCTGTACGTCGGGGGAGCCGCTCGGCAGGAGCACGGCCGTGCCGACGCCGACGAGGGCGATACCGGCCGCGCCGCTCATCACCGCGGCGTTCCGGCGTCGCAGCAGCCGCCGTCGTCCCTTGAGGGCACCCGCGGTGACGAGCGCGGCCCGGTCGGTCTCGAAGGCGTCGCCCGCGTCCCGGAGACCGGCGGCGAGCCGTGTCTCGAAGGGGTCGGCGCTGTCGCTGGGGTGTGCGTCGGGCATGGCGAACCACCGTTTCGCATAGGGGGTGTTGGCGGGATGGATGTGCGGGGAGGTCAGGGGCGGGCGTACTCGTCGAGGTTCTCGCCGAGGAGTTCCCGCAGCCGCCCCAGCGCGCGGACGCAGCGGGTGCGTACGGCGGCCGAGCTGACGTGCATGACGTCGGCGGTCTCCTCGACGGACCGGTCCTCCCAGTAGCGCAGGACGACCACGGCACGGTCCTTCGCGGGCAGCCGGGACAGGGCCTGGAGCAGGGTCAGCCGCAGGGGTGTGTCACCGGCGGCGCCGCCGGGGTCGGGCCGGTCGGGCAGTACGTCGGTGGCGCGCTCGGTGCTGCTGCGGCGCCGCTGGTGGGCGAGGTACGTACGGGTGAGCACGGTCTGCGCGTACCCGGCGGGGTTGCCGATCCGGGACATCCGACCCCAGCCGACGTACAGCTTGCCGAGGGTCTCCTGCACCAGGTCCTCGGCGAGATGCGTGTCCCCGGCGGTCAGCAGACAGGCGGACCGATAGAGATGCCCGGCGCGTGCGGCGGCGAACTCCGCGTACTCGTCGGCGCGTCCCTGTCGTCTCATACCGTTTCCCCCTGCCCCCGCGGGCTGTTGCCCGCACCGCCCTCACTTCATTGATGCGGTGGACCCACAGGAATGTTTCAGACGGGGCGGGTCAGCGCACGGAGAGCCGTACGGCATCGGCGGCCGGCGGCGCGGTCGGCATCTCGTCGGTGCCCCAGGCGTACTCCAGAGCCGCCGGGGTGGCGCCTTCGTCGGTCCACACCGGCAACTCGCCCAAGGGCCCGTGCGACGCGACCGCGCCCCGAACACGCCCGCCCCGCGCCTCCGTCCGCCGGGGCGGTTGCGCCGGGGCCACCTTGTCCTGCGGGGCCTGTCGTGAGGACCATGTCCCTGACCGGGCAACGCCGTTGCAACGAGGGGGATCCGCCGTGTTCGACAACCTGGGAGACCTGGGGAAGCTCAAGGACAAGGCCGAGGAGATCGCCGAGGAGCACGGGGACACGATCTCCGACGGGCTGGAGAAGGCCGGTGAGTTCGTCGACGAGAAGACGGACGGCAAGCACAGCGAGCAGATCGACGGCGCGGTCGACAAGGCGCAGGGGCTGCTGGACCGGCTCGCCGAGAGCGCGCGTGACGCCGACGGCAAGGACCGGTCGGCGGGCTAGAGCAGAAGCGGGGGAGTGCGACCGGGCTGCCCGGTCGCACTCCCCCCGTTCAACACGATCCGCTACGGCAGCGCGTGCACATGCGCTCCCACCGAGTTCGACCATGAACTGCCCGCCGCCGCGTCCCAGTTCGTGGACCAGGTCATCGCGCCCCGGAGGTCGGGGTAGGTCTTCGACGGCTTGAAGGTGCCGCAGTTGGTGCCGGCCGTCAGGCAGTCGAGGGCGTTGTTCACGATGGTGGGGGAGACGTAGCCGCTGCCCGCCGCGCTGGTGGAGGCCGGGAGGCCGAGGCCCACCTGGGACGGGGACAGGCCGCCCTGGAGCTGGATGCAGGCGAGGGCGGTCAGGAAGTCGACCGTGCCCTGGCCGTAGACCTTGCCGTCGCAGCCGAGCATCGTGCCGCTGTTGTAGTACTGCATGTTGACGACCGTGAGGATGTCCTTGATGTTCAGCGCGGTCTGGAAGTACGCGTTCGACGTCGACTGCATGTCGATGGTCTGGGGCGCCATCGTGATGATGAGGGACGAGCCCGCCTTCGACGACAGTGACCTCAACGCCTGTGTCATGTAGGTCGCGTTGATGCCGTTCTCCAGGTCGATGTCGACGCCGTCGAAGCCGTACGTCTGCATCAGGGAGTAGACCGAGTTGGCGAAGTTCGTCGCCGACGTCGAGTCGCTGACCGAGATCGTGCCGTTCTGGCCGCCGATCGAGATGATCACCTTCTTGCCGGCCGCGTGCTTGGCCGCGATGTCCGCCTTGAACTGGTCGACCGTGTAGCCGCCGAGGCCGGACGAGTCGAGCGTGAAGGAGACCCCGCCCGGGGTCGAGGTGGCGTCCGCGAAGGCCACCGCGATGATGTCGTACTGGGAGGAGACGGCCGAGAGCTTCTGGACGGTCGCGCCGTTGTTGAAGTTCTGCCAGTAGCCGGTCACCGCGTGCTTCGGCAGGGTCCCGCCGCCACCCCCGCCGGTCGCCGTCGTCGTGCCCGTGACCGCCGTCGACTTCCCTGACT
Source organism: Streptomyces sp. MBT53 (assembly GCF_016654115.1). Lineage (GTDB taxonomy): Bacteria > Actinomycetota > Actinomycetes > Streptomycetales > Streptomycetaceae > Streptomyces. The sequence goes on along the minus strand of NZ_JAEQAZ010000093.1, from coordinate 14,245 downwards.
CACCGGCCGAGTTGGTCGCCGTGACCTGGAAGGAGTACGAGGTCGAAGCCGCAAGTCCCGTGATCGTGGCGGACGTTCCCGTCACCGCCGTGACCTTCGTGCCGCTCTGGTAGACGTTGTAGCCCGTGGCTCCCGACACCGCGCTCCACGCGAGGGAGACCGAGGAGGACGTCGTGGAGGACACGGACACGCCCGTCGGGGTCGCCGGGACCGTCGGGGCCGGGTCGCTGCCACCGCCGCCGTCGGGGCCGTAGACCGAGATGTCGTCCGCGTAGTACGCGGCCTGGCCGTACCAGCCGTGGGTGTAGACCGACACGGAGGTCGTCGAGGCACCCGTCGTGAACGTCGTCGACAGCTGCTTCCAGGACGTGGTGTCCGGGGTCCAGGTCGAGACGTCCGTCGTGCCGGTGCCCGTCACGCCGAGGTAGGAGTAGCCGCCCTGGACCCACGCGCTCAGCGTGTACGTCGAGTTGGGCTTGACCGCGACCGACTCGCTGCACTGGGCGTTGTCCTGGCCGGCCGGGGTGCCCTTGAGGGCCGCCGCGCCGCTGTGCACCGGGGACGAGACGGTCGTGCCGCTGCCCGCCGTACAGGTCCAGTTGGTCAGGCCCGACTCGAAGCCGGCGTTCTTGGCGTTGTTGATGTCGGCGGCGGACGCCTGGCCGGTGCCCGCGAAGGAGAGGGCGAGGGCGGCCATGGCGACCCCGGCCCACAGACGTCTGTTCCTGAGTACGGGCATGCCTGGTGCGCGGTCCACTGATGCCTCCGGTGGGGGAGTTGGAGGGGACTGTGACGAACGACGGTGGCCACCGCTGGAGTTCAAGAGTTGGTCCAGACCAATTGCGCTGTCAAGAGGTCCAGACCAACTTCTCCGGCGGCGGATTCGGGGTCCCGGCCACGATCAGCTGCTCGACCTGCCCCGTTTTGGCGTGTTGTGCGCAATGACAGTTGCGGGACAGCTACCGAAACGCTGTTCTCCGGTCACAGGGGCGTGGATACAGTGCTGAGGTAGTCACGCAATGAAGTCGACTCGGCGTACCGGAGTAATACCGGAAAGCCGACAGGCGTGAGACGGGGAGCTGCGCGTGCCAACTGCCATTGCCGTGACCAGCGCCGACATGGCGCTGCCATCACAGGACGAACGAACCCTGCCCGCCGTCGTACTGCGGGACCTGGATCAACGGCCGCTGGACCAGGCGCTGTCGGAGATGCAGACCCTCATCGACCAGCACGGGCATGTCGTCGTCGTGTCCTCGCAGGCCGTCTCCGAGGGCGTCGACCGACGGCTGCACACCATCCGGTCCATCCTGGAAACCGACCGGATCGCCCTGTTCCGTCCGAATCTCCCCCCACTCGGACTCGCCGTCCTGGCCCGCCAGTTGAGGCAGCTCGCGTCCTGCGACCTCAGCCCCGGAGTGCTCGCCTCGGCGGGCCGGCTGCTCACCCACTACATCCACGCCGGTGCCGTCCTCGGCTCGGTCACCAAGCTGGACCGCGTCCCCGTCGGCCTCAAGTCGCACGCCAAGTCCTGGGTGCCCGGCAGCCAGTTCGCGGTGATCGCCCACCCCGAGCCGCAGCTCGTCAGGGTCGGCCCCGGAGTCGCCCTCGCCGGGCCGGAGTTCGGCACCTGGATGCTGGTCGCCAAGGGGCAGCTGCAGTCCGACTGGATCGGCACCACCCTCGCCCCGGCCTGGAACGCGATGGGGCTGCGCGAAGCCACCCTGCCCGCCGAGTCGGCGAGTTGGTGGGGTACGAGCAGGTTGATCGAGTTCTGTACGTATCTGCCCGATCTGTCGGTGCTGTATCAACTGGTCACCTCGGTACGGCAGTCCGTGTGCCATTGGTGCGGTATCGACGTCATCGGCGACCGTTGTGTCTTCTGCTCGGCAACACCGCCGGTTCATGAGAACCAAACGTCGAGCGGATAAGTCATCCCTTCACAGGACACGCTTACAGCACCTGATCCCGCTCGACCCGCCAGACCCGGCTCGATCTCGCTCGATCCGCTCATTTCCGCTCGACCGATATCCCCAATGAGGTTGTACGGTTCATGAACTCCCGTCAGCGCCGCGGCGTGATACTCCTGCTCCTGTCGGTCCTCTGCGCCCTCGGCGCGTTCGCCGGCGTCCTCTCGGTCATCAGCGACGTGAAGTCCAAGGTCGGCCCCGAAGTCGCCGCCTACCAGGTCAAGGACGACGTGGCGCCCTACACGACGCTCTCCGCCGCCCAGTTCAAGAAGATCGAAATGCCCAAGCGGTGGCTGTCGGACAACGCCGTGACCGATCTCCGGCAGATCCAGGGCAAGATCGCGGTGACCACCCTGCGGAGCGGCTCCCTGCTGCAGACCGACATGATCGTGGACCAGCCGGCCCTGCAGCCCGGGCAGCAGGAGGTCGCCATCATGATCGACGCGGCGACCGGCGTCGCCGGCAAGATCACCCCGGGCTCCACGGTCAACGTGTACGCCACCTTCGCGGGCGCGAAAGTGGGCGACCCCGACCAGTCGAAGATCATCGTGACCAACGCGAAGGTCATCGACGTCGGCCACATCACCGCCCTCGACCCGGGCAGCAACAGCGACAAGAACCAGCAGCAGTCCACCAACGCCGTCCCGATCACCTTCGCGCTCTCCACGCTGGACGCCCAGCGCATCACCTACGCCGAGTCGTTCGCCGAGCGGGTGCGGCTGGCACTGGTGGCGCCCGGCACCGATACGACCGTGCCCGAGCAGGACCGGACGTACGAACTCGCGAAGGACAAGTGAGAGGCCCGCATGCCCACCAGGATTCTTCCGGCGGTCGGTGACGCGGACGCCATCCGCGCCATCACGACCCTGCTCAGCCAGCTCCCGGACGCCGACCCGGTGGCCCCGGTGGCCGACTCGACGCAGCTCATCGACACCCTGGCCCGGCTCGCCGCCGAGTCCGTCGACGAGCTGCCCGAGGTCGTGGTGGTGCATGAACGCATCGGTCCCGTCCCGGCGTTGGAGCTGGTCCGCGAAGTCGCCCTGCGCTTCCCCGCGGTGGGCGTCATCCTCGTCACCACCGACGCCAGCCCCGGCCTCTTCCAGGCCGCGATGGACTCCGGCGCCCGCGGCCTGATCGCCCTGCCGCTGAGCTACGAGGAGCTGGCCAACCGGGTCCAGGCCGTCGCCGCCTGGTCCGTGGGCGTACGGCGCCATCTGGGCCACGGCGGCGATGTGTTCACCGGCGTCGGCGGCACCGTCGTCACGGTCAGCGGCGCCAAGGGCGGGGTCGGCGCCACCCTCGCCGCGATCCAGCTCACCCTCGCCGCCCAGACCTCGGGCCGTACCACCGCGCTCGTCGACATGGACCTCCAGACCGGTGACATCGCCTCCTACCTGGACGTCCAGTTCCGCCGCTCGGTCGTCGACCTCGCCGCGATCACCGACATCTCGCCGCGCGTCCTGGCCGACGCCGTCTTCCGCCACGACACCGGGATGGCGCTGCTGCTCGCCCCCGGCGAGGGCGAACGCGGCGAGGAGGTCACCGACCGGGCCGCCCGCCAGATCGTCAGCGCCCTGCGCTCCCGCTACGAGGTCGTCGTCATCGACTGCGGGGCCCAGATGAGCGGCGCGAGCGCGGCGGCCGTCGAAATGGCCGACACCGCCCTGCTGTTCACCACCCCGGACGTGGTCGCCGTACGCGCCGCGAAGCGCACCGTCCGCATGTGGGACCGGCTGCAGATCCGCAAGGCGGAGGAGACCACCATCGTCGTCAACCGGCACACGCGCGGTACGGAGATCCAGCCCGCGCTGATCCAGCGCATCACCGGCACGACGGTCGCGGGCACCGCGATCCCCGCCAACTTCAGGGAACTCCAGGGCGCGGTGGACGCCGGTCGGCTCCATGAACTCGACAACAAGAGCGTGGTCAAGCAGGCCCTCTGGGGTCTCGCGGGCGAACTCGGACTGGTCAAGGTCCCCGAAGGCGCCCAGAAGGGCGGCCGGTCGCGGGGCGGCGGCGATCGCGGCTCGCTGAGCTTCCGGCGTCGTAGGGAGTGAGGGGGATGCGTATGACCGCGCACGGGAGGGACCGGGGCCAGGTCACCATCGAATTCCTCGGCATGACCCCGCTGATCATTCTGACGCTGGTGCTGATGTGGCAGTTCGTGCTGGTGGGGTACACGTACACGCTCGCGGGGAATGCTGCCGACGAGGCGGTGCGGGCGGCGACGGCGGCGGCGCCGGGCGAGCGCCAGGCCGCCTGCGAACAGGCGGGCCTCAGCAAGCTGTCCGCCGCGTGGAGGGGGAACGCCGAGGTGAGGTGCGGGGGTTCGGGCACGGGGTTCGTCACGGCCGACGTCACGCTCGGCGTGCCCGTCCTCTTCCCCGGCTCGATCGCCTTCCCCTTCACGGTGCACGCCCACGCCGGCGCCGTAGAGGAGGCGACGAACTGAGATGTCCCACGACCGCAAGGCGCGCGACCGCGGTCAAGTCGCCATCGAATACCTCGGGTTCATCCCGATCCTGATCCTCGTCACCCTGGCCGCCGTACAACTGGGGCTGATCGCCTACGCCGCGGAGCAGGCGGGGACGGCGGCCAGGGCGGGCGCGCGCAGTGCCTCGCTCCGCCAGGGCTCCCAGCCGGCCTGCAGCGACGCGATCAGCGCCCGGCTCACGGTCACCGGCTGTCCGGCCTCGTTCGGCGGCGACACCGTCACCGTGACCGCCTCCGTCCACATCCCGTCCGTCCTCCTCGGCTACGACTTCGGGGACGCCAGCAAGACCGCCACCATGCCGCTCGACCACTGACACACCTCTACTGACACATCACCACTGACACACCAACCACTGAACGACACGGTTCGACTGAACAAGGAGCGAGGAGCACAGCACTCATGGGTCTGCGGGAACGCGTCAACCATCCCGAGGAGAACGGCCATCGGGGCGAGGAAGGCCACATGGTCGCCTCGTACCGCGCCAAACTCCTGGAGGAGATCGACCTCGCGGAGATGAGCGCGCTGGCCGCCGCCGAGCGACGGGCCCGCCTGGAGCGGGTGCTCGGGCACATCATCAGCCGCGAGGGCCCGGTCCTCTCGACCGTCGAGCGCGCGCAGCTGATCCGCCGGGTCGTCGACGAGGCGCTCGGCCTCGGCATACTCGAACCGCTCCTCGAAGACGCGTCGATCACCGAGATCATGGTGAACGGCCCGGACGCGATCTTCGTCGAACGCGGCGGCCGGGTCGAGCAGTTGCCGCTGCGCTTTCCCTCCCACGACCAGCTGATGCAGACGATCGAGCGGATCGTGTCGACCGTCAACCGCCGTGTGGACGAGTCGAATCCGATGGTCGACGCGCGACTGCCGTCCGGCGAACGCGTCAACGTCGTCATCCCACCCCTGTCGTTGACCGGCGCGACCCTCACGATCCGCCGCTTCCCGCGCTCCTTCACGCTCCAGGAGATGGTCGGCTTCGGCTCGCTGGACGAGCACATGCTGTACCTGCTCGCGGGTTTGGTGCACGCCAAGTTCAACATCATCGTGTCGGGCGCCACCGGCACCGGCAAGACGACCCTCCTCAACGCCCTCTCCGGCCTGATCCCGGAGACCGAACGCATCATCACCATCGAGGACTCCGCCGAACTCCAGCTCCAGCAGTCCCACGTGATCCGTCTGGAGGCCCGCCCCCCGAACGTCGAGGGCAAGGGCCAGGTCACCATCCGCGACCTGGTCCGCAACTCGCTGCGCATGCGCCCCGACCGCATCGTCGTAGGAGAGGTCCGCGGCGGCGAGTCCCTCGACATGCTCCAGGCGATGTCCACCGGCCACGACGGCTCCCTCGCCACCGTCCACGCCAACAGCGCGGAGGACGCGCTGATGCGCCTCAAGACACTCGCGTCCATGTCCGAGGTGGAGATCCCCTTCGAGGCGCTGCACGACCAGATCAACAGCGCGATCGACGTCATCATCCAGCTCACCCGCTTCGCCGACGGCGCCCGCCGCATCACCGAGATCGCCCTCCTCGACAGCCACGGCAGCGAGCCGTACCGCCTCGCGACGGTCGCCCGCTTCAGCCCGCAGCCCATCGCCGCCGACGGCCGGATCTACGGCGTCTTCGAGTACTTCCCGCTCTCGCGCCGCACCGCCGACCGCCTCTACATGGCGAGCCAGCCCCTGCCGCAGGCCTTCGGCGTCGCCCAGAGCACGGAACACCTAGCCCTCAGAGAAGCCAGTAGGTAGGGACCGACCCCATGGATCTCCAGACGATCGTCACGCTCACCACCGGCGTCACCCTGCTGACCTGCGTCCTGGGTGTCGCCGGCGTGCACGCCTACGCCACGGGCAGGGCGCAGCGCGCGGCCCTGGTCGACCGGCTGTCGTCGACCGGACAGATCCCGCTCGGCCGCCCCCGCCGCTTCCGCAACCTGGACCGCCGGCTGCGCCGCACCCGCCTCGGCCGCAAGCTCGAACTGCGCCTTTCGGCAACGGGGTTGGACATGACGCCGGGCGAGTTCTTCGTCTACATGCTGGCCACGGTGGCCGCCCTCTGGCTGATCGGGCAGGCCGCCCTGGCGCCCTTCTTCGGCCCGATCGCGGGGCTGTTGGGCATCGGCGTGGCGATCCAGTTCCTCAACTGGCAGCGCCAGAAACGCATCGAGAAGTTCATCAACCAACTCCCCGAACTGGCCCGCATCATGGCCAACGCCACCCACGCCGGCCTCGCCCTGCGCACCTCGATCAGTATGGCGGCGGAGGAGCTGGAGGCACCGGCCGGGGAGGAACTCGCCAAGGTGGCCAACCAGTTGGCGGTCGGCGCGTCGATGGACGACGCGCTGAGCGAGCTGGCGGACCGCCTCCCGTCCCGCGAACTCGTCGTCCTCGTAACGACGTTGGTGCTCTCGAACAGAGCCGGCGGCCAGGTGGTCAGCGCCCTGCGCAACCTCACCGAGACCCTGGAGGAGCGCAAGGAGACCCGCCGCGAGGTCCGCACCCAGCTCTCCCAGGTCAACATGACGGCGTACGCCGTTCCGGTGATGGGCGTGGGCGCCCTCTTCCTGATGGACGGCGTGAAACCCGGCGCCCTGGACCGGATGACGGGCTCCCCGATCGGCCAGGCCTGCGTGATCATCGCCTTCGGGCTGTACGTGGTCGGCTTCGTCCTCATCCGCCGCCTGTCCCGCATCGACGTCTGAGAGGAGGGACCCGATGACGGCACTCGTCCTCGGACTGGTCATGGGCCTCAGCGTGTGGGGCATCTTCGCCGGCATCCGCATGTACCGCGCGGACGCCAAACTCCCCAGCGACCTGGTCCTGGCCCTGGAGGTCGGCGCGACCCGCACCGGCGCGGTCGACTCCGTCGTGGACCGCCTCGGCATGCGCTACGCCCCGACGGTCCTGCGCCTGATGGGCCCCAAGCAGGTCGCCAAGTACCGCCGCAAGATCGACCTCGCGGGCAACCCCGGCGGCCTGACCATCGACCGCTACGCGGCCCGGCGGGCGGTCTACGGCTTCCTGGGCGGCTTCGGCGGCCTGATCTTCCTGCTCAAGGGCAACTACCTCCTCGCCATCATCCTGTTCGCCTTCGGCGCGTTCTGGACGGAGGTCGGCATCTGGTCGGCGATCCGCATCCGCAAGGACGTGATCGAACGGACCCTGCCCGACTTCCTGGACGTGCTCGCGGTGGTGGTCAGCGCGGGGTTGGGCTTCCGCCAGGCGCTCGACCGGGTGGCGTCGAAATACGAAGGCCCCTGGGCGGACGAACTCCGCATCACGCTCAGGCAGATGGACCTGGGCATGAGCCGCCGCGCGGCCTTCGCGGAACTGCGCCGCCGCAACGACAGCGAGCAGGTCGCCATGTTCGTCACGGCGTTGCAGCAGGGCGAGGAGCTGGGCGCGCCGATCGTCGACACACTGGTCGCCCTGGCGAAGGACATGCGCCGCACGGACGCGCAGAACGCGCGCAGGAAGGCGGCTCGCGCGGTCCCCAAGGCCACGATGATGATCACCACGTTCATGGTCCCGGCCACGATGCTGCTCCTCGGCGCGGGCCTCCTCCTGGGCTCCGGCACGGACTTCAGCACGATCACGGGCAAGTAGGGGACGGGGGCGACGGGCGGATGGCGACGACGGAGGAACGCACGGGACGACTACGACGACGCCAGAAGCCGGCGGAGATCACGACACCGCCGGCGGGGACGGTCCTTCCGGACGACGTCCGGTCCGGGGCGACGGACATACCGGTCACGACGGTGACGCCGGCGCTGCCACCGGGGTGGACGCCGGTGGGGCCGACGGGTCCGGGGGGTCCGGGGGCGAGGCTGACCGGGGTACCGACGCAGCCGCGGCCGGGGCCGGGGCCGACGGTGTCGGGGATGCCGAAGGCGACCCGGCCGACCGGCGACGGACGGATGGCCACCGACGGCGAGGACGCCCCACAGGGGCCACCCGCACCCGACAACGAAAGTGGTACGGGTGGTACGGGTGGTGCAGGTGGGAGCAAGATCCCGGCCGAAGGCCGGAGCGTGGCTCTCCCCATCCAGATCAGCGCCCTACAGGCAATGTGCCGGCAGGTCTTCGGCTTCCGCCTCGCGATGATCGCCCTCGCCGCCCCCTCCGCCCTCCTCAACGCCAACCCCGGCGTAGCCACCCGCCTCGTAGGCGCAGCCGTCGTCGTCACCTTCATGGCCTCCTACGTCCTGTTCAGGGACTGGGAACGCTTCGGCCCCCTCCTCCTGCGCCACCCCTCCCTCCTCGCCCTGGACACCCTCTTCGCCGCCCTGCTCCTCATCTCCGCCGGCCCCACCAGCACCCTCGCCTACGTCAGCGTCTGTACCCCCCTGCTCGCCGGCATCGTCTACGGCTGGCGAGGCGCCGGCTGCTTCGCCGGTCTCCAGGCGGTGATCCTGCTCCTGGCCCAGACGGCAGCGGCCGACGCCCACCGAGGCGTCGCGGAAGCCTCGTTGCTCCCCGGCCTGTGCGTGATCGCAGGCGCGGTGGGAGTGACCCTGCGCAACCTGATGCTCCGCTTCGGCGAAGCCACGACGGCGTTGACGACGGTCCAGGCGAGATTGGCCGTGACGGAGGCGGTGGGTGCCGAACGGGCCCGGCTGGCCCGCGAGTTGCACGACTCCGTGGCGAAGACCCTGCACGGCGTGGCGCTCGCGGCGGACGGCCTGGTCGGCTCGGCGGGCGCGGACCGCATGGACCCGGTCCTGGTGAAACAGCAGGCGGAACTGGTGGCCCGCTCGGCACGCCGGGCCGCCGCGGAATCCCGCGAACTCCTGGCGGACCTGCGACGCGAGTCCGACCCGGACGAGGGCACGGACGTACTGGTCGAACTGGCCGCCCGCACAAGGGACTTCAGCACCAGAACCGGCCTGCCGACGACCTACCGCCCCACCGGCGAACACGGCGTACCGCCGGTCCCGCCCGCCGTCGCCCGCCAACTCCTCACCATCGCGACGGAGGCGATGGAGAACGCCCACCGCCACGGGGCGCCCACCAAGGTCGACGTACGGGCCGGAGTCCACGACAGCCTGCTCCGCATCAGCGTCTACGACGACGGCCGCGGCCTGCCTCCCGGCACGACCCTCGAACAGCTGCGCAGGGCGGGCCACTTCGGCCTGGTCGGCATGGTGGAGCGGGCGGCGTCGGTGGGCGCCCGCATCCGTATCGGCCGGGGCGACCACCCCAAGGGCACGGAAGTCCGCCTGGAACTCCCGCTGGACGCCCTGACCGCGAAGACGTAACCACAACGCACGCCTACGACGCCTATTACTACGCCTACGACTACGACGACCCGAGAGGAGGCAGCCATGCCGGACCACATGACGCCCCACCCCGGCGCGCCGCAGCCGACCCCGTTCCCCGACTTCCCCCAGCCCGCTCCGACTTCGGTTCTCCGGGTCGTGGTGGCCGACGACAACCCGGTGGTCCGGGCCGGCCTGACGGCACTGCTGTCGGGCCGCGCGGACATCACGGTCGTGGCGGAGGCGACGGACGGCCGCGAGGCCTACGAGGCGGCCCGGTCGCACCGCCCCGACGTGGTCCTGCTGGACGTACGCATGCCGGGAGTGGACGGCATCTCCGCGCTTCCCTACCTGGTGGGCATCGCGCCGGTCGTGATGCTCACGTACAGCAGGGAGTCGGAGATAGTCCAGGAGGCGCTGCGCCGAGGGGCGGGCGGTTATCTGGTCCACGGCGAGTTCACGGCGGACGAACTGGTGGCCGCCGTAAGGGACATCAAGCAGGGCAGGGCACACTTCACGCCGTCGGCGGCGGGGGCGCTGCTGGCCCAGCTGCGACAGGAGCGGACGGGACCGGCGCTGCCCGAGGGCCTGGGCTCGTACGAGCATCAACTGAGTGCGAATGCACACGGATTCGGGACCTCTACTGCCCCTGTTTCGCGAAGTTCTTCGGAAAACCTTTCGCAACTGCAACCGAATGTGGGACAGTTGGCGTCGGACAGGTCACGGTTCCAACTGAGCGCGAGGGAGGCGGAGATCATGGACCACATCGCGTCCGGCATGACCAACCAGCAGATCGCCGCCACCTGCTTCATCTCCGAGAAGACCGTCAAGAACCACATCAACCGCATCTTCGCCAAACTCCACAGCACCAGCCGCTCCGAGGCCGCCGCCAAGTGGCTCGGCACGGCACCGGGCTCGACACGAGGGCTGGGGTGAACCGCGGTGAACGGTCGGGACTCCGATTGGGCCCGGGATTGGGCCCTGGGACCCTCTGACACAAGGGGAGTTCAGGCATACGGTTCTCCTGTCGAAAGCGCCGCCGGCGACGAGGAAGCCGGTAACGCGTCACTCGGAGGGGAACACCATGAGCGACCTGATGCTGAAGACCGCCGTCGCGACCAAGGTCCGCGTGAACAACTGGAAGAACACGACCGTCGCGGCCGTTCGACGCCGCGCCGGCGACGAGGGGCAGACCGCGGTGGAGTACCTGGGCATCATCGCGGTGGTCGTGGCGATCGTGCTGGCCATCACGGGTACCAGCATCGGTACGACGATCATGACGAAGATCACCGGTCTGATCAACCAGGTCGGCGGCTGACACGACCGCGCCGATACGGAGACGCAGGGCAGGCCTTCCCCATCTACATCACGGTGGTGGGGGGTCTGCTCTTCCTTGCGTTGGCGTACTTCGCGGTCGGCCAGGCCACGGTGAACCGGAGCGGCGCCCAGACGGCCGCGGACGCGGCGGCGCTCGCGGCGGCACAGGACACCCGTAAGCAACTCGCGGACGAGTGGGTCACCGACATACTCGACCCCACCAAGTGGCAGGACGTCTTCGACGGCAAGGGCGTGGACTTCGACGGGTGCGGACGGGCCGACCAGCTCGCGGCCCAGAACGACGCCGACGTGCTGGGGTGCGATCCGAACGCCTTCCGCATGCGCTACGACGTCGATGTGCAGACCAGGAAGACGATGGGAAAGTCCATCGTCCCCGTCACGGAGGGCAAGAAGTCGAAGGCCTCCGCCGCGGCGGTCATCGAGCCGCTCTGCACCTTCGAACTCCCCGGCGCGGGCTCCGGGGACACCGTGCTGCCACAACTCACCTGCAAGGACGGCAGGAACTGGGACGTGGACCCGACCGACCCCACCGGTCTCCCGGGACCCGCGGACCTCTTCGACGTCCATCTGGCCGACTGACAAGCGAACGACGAGTGACGAAGGAAGCAGAGCGATGAGCATTCGGTTCACTGCGCAGGCCCGCAGGGGGATGGTCGCGTTGACCGTTGCGGCCGGTCTGGCCCTCGGGGTGGCCGGCTGCGGCGGGAGCGGGAACGACGCGAAGAAGCCCGACACTTCGGCGTCCCCCTCGAAGACCAGTGGATCCCGGCCGAGTGCTCAGGAGGGGCAGTCCCAGGCACCTCTGGCCGAACTCACCGGCCCGGACGGGCTGTTGCTCCAGATCACCTCAGCCACTCGCGATTCGGGCGGTTTCCTCACCGTGAACGGCGTCATGAAGAACGACGGCGACAAGTCCGTGGCGATTCCTGTGGCGTTGCGCGGCGACGAGACCGAGATCCTGCGGCACGGCACGTCGCTCGGTGGCGCGACCCTCGTGGACTCCACGGCGAAGAAGCGCTACTACGTGCTGCGTGACACGGACGGCCGGCCGCTGACGACGACGGACTTCGGGTCTCTCAACGCGGGGCAGACCCTCCCGGTCTTCATGCAGTTCCCGTCGCCGCCGTCGACCACGTCCGAAGTCACCCTGCAACTGCCCACTTTCGCCAGTGGCACCATCAAGATCTCCGGATGAGGCGACAGTGACCACCACTCCCCGTCTCCCTCTCGTCGTGGCCGCCGCCACGCTCATGGTCGCCGCGAACATCGTCGGCGCGGTCGCGGCCCACGCCGACGACACCCCGAGCCCGAGCGTCCCGCCGGGCACCGAGGCCTCCGCCTCCGCCCCGGTGCAGGTCGACCCCAACGACCCCGACCTGAAGCTCCCCGAGGGCGCCACGCTCGCCACCCCCAAGGTCCTGGACATCAAGTCCGTCGTGGAGGACCAGGGCGGCGAGGAACGCCGCGAGGACACCAACTCCGACGTGACCTTCGCCCTCCAGGCCGAAGTCCTCTTCAGCAAGGACAGCGCGAAGCTGAGCGCCGCGGCGAAGTCCCGTATCGACGCGATCGCCGCGGAGATCAAGAAGCAGAACGCGACCACGGTCCGCGTCTTCGGCTTCACCGACAACCTCGGCTCCTCCGCCCACGGCGACGTCCTCTCCAAACAGCGTGCCGACGCCGTACAGGCCGTCCTGGACGCGGACCTGAACGACCCGAACATCACCTTCGAAGTACGCGGCTACGGCGAGCAGTACCCGATCGCCGACAACTCCACGGAAGCCGGCCGCAAGAAGAACCGCAGGGTCGAGGTGACCTTCCCGCGCACGGAGAGCTGACCGATTCCCACGCCTCTTCCTCCGACCTCACAGCTTGCCGAAGACCACTCCGCGCCAGGTCCAACCGGACCCGAGCACGGTGTCGCGCAGGGGCTCGCGCATGTCGGCGCTGTCGAAGCGGAAGGTCTCCGTCGCCTCAAGGTGACCGTCGGCGCCACGGCCGACGGTCCAGCGACGGCTGACGGTCCGACTGGGCCCGCGTGTGTACTCCGAGGTCGTCTGGAGCCTGGTCGGAGTACCGACCCGGCTCAGCTCCCACTGTTCCTCAAGGGCGCGTACCTCGTGCTCCTTGTGGTCCAGGCGCATCCGGATCCGGACGGCGTGACTGATCTCGGAGCGGACGAAGACCTGCTGCCAGGCCGGTTCGGCCAACCGCCACTCCGCGAGCAGATCGCACCCCTCACCGCCGCCGTAACGGACGACGTAGGGAACCTCGGCCCGGTTGAGCCCGAGCAGCGCCTCCCGCAAGTCCTCCCCCGGGACCGGCGACACCCCTTCGGGTGGGTGCTGGGTGCCGGTGAGCTTGTCGAAGAGCCCCATGAGGCCAACCTATGAAGGCCGGGGCAGCGGCGCAAACGCCGTCCCCGCCCGGTACTTGGGTACCGATTTGGGCCCACGGGCCCATCTCGGGCACCCGTCCCGTCCCTAACCTCTGGAAGCTCCAGTGGAGTTGAGTCACAGGCGGCGGGGGACGGGGAGACATGGCCTCGATCGGGGGAACAGGCGCGGGAGTTGGCGGGCGGCACGAGATGCCCGCCCCGCTCGCCACCGCGCTGGTGCTGGTCCACGCGCTCTTCGCGGTCACCGTCGTCGGCGGGCTCGGCGTCCTGCTGACTGCCACCTCGTACGGCACGCTCGACGGCCAGGTCGTCGCGCTCGTCGCCTACGCCGCCGCGCCGGGCGTCCTCGGATGGCGGCTGGCCCGGCGGAGTTGGGAGGGCGGGACCCGGGTCCGGCTCGGACTCGTCGCCGTGCAGGGGTGGTTGATCCTCGGCGGTGTCGTCAACCTCACCTCCGGGTCCGCCCGCGGCGGCCTCCAGCTCTTCCTCCCGATCGTCATCGCGTTCCTCCTGTTCCGCCCGGAGAGCCGGGAGTGGTACGGCCTCGCCGAGCTGGAACGTGTCGAGCGCCGCCCGTTCTCCCTTGCGCGGTTGATCCGTTGGCGCCGGGACGAGGGGCAGACGGCGGTGGAGTACGCCGGTTTCATCGCCATCGTCGCCGCCGTCATCACCGCTCTGCTGGTCACCGGCCTCGGCACCCAGATCTTCGGCGGCATCCAGTCGGAGGTCTGCAAGGTCACCGGCACGGGCTGCGGCACCACCACAACAACCACAACCACCCAGACCGACACAACGGGCG
>NZ_JAEQAZ010000092.1 GCF_016654115.1 Streptomyces sp. MBT53 | reverse complement strand
GCACCACCGTCGGGTCCACCGGTTGAGGTTCTGGACGGTGGACCCGACGGTGGTGCTGCAGCGGCTCGTGATCGACACGGGGGGTCTGCCGGCGCTGTACCTGGGGCCGTTGGAGAGTCGGCGGGTGTAGCGGAGGGGTGTCGGTGGGCGTGCTGCGTGGGATCGGTGGGCCAAGACCTGGCTCGTCCGGCCCCGTGTCGTGCGGTGTCCTCCGGTGTCCTCCGGACAGGTCCGGTCGTTGGATCCGTCGTGGTGCTCGCCGTGCGCCGACGATCGCGCGGGGCCTGTATGAGCTGATCAGCGGGCAGTGGCGGGGTTCTGTGCGATCAAGTCATCGTCCTCGCCCATCAGTTGACGATCGAGTGAGAAAGGTACGGGGGAATGGCCTGGGAAGAGTGGGAGCAGCTCAAGGCCGACGCGGTCCGGAGAGGTGCTGAGCAGCACATGCGGCTCGATCAACTCCCCGCGGGCGCGGGCGGGCGTGGTGCCGGCGGTGACCTGGTGGTGCACCAGGACGACCTCGGTGCCGTAGGGCATGAGGCGTACATCCTTCACGACCGGTTGCGGCAGCGCGTGGACATCGGCGGGAGCGGATCCGGTTCGACGACGCGGGCCGGTGAGGAGTTGAAGGGCAGCGGGTTCGCGATGGGCCCCGCCCTCGTGACCACGGTCTCCGTCTGGACCTCGCAGGTCAAGTCGGTCCTTCAGGCCGTCGCGCACATTTCGAATCACCTGGACTACAGCAAGAAGCTGCACGCTCAGGACGACACGCGGATCGCCGCCGAGATCCGCGGCCGGGACGGTTCCGCGATGTCCGTGTCCAGCCTCAGCCGCTACTTCCACTGAGAGAACTGAGAGAGACGAACCGCCGTGCCACTCAAGTACACGGACCTGCTCGACGTCGATCTCGGGAAACTCGGGGCGGCCGTCGACGACTGGAAGCAAGCGGCCGACGCCCTCAAGTCGCTGGACGAGGACGCCCGTTCAGGGATGAAGGCCAAGTCGGACTCTGCTCGCTGGGCCGGTGTGAACGCCGATGTCACCCGGGGGTTCGTCGACAGGACGGCCAAGGAGTTCACCGATCTGCACACCGAGGCGAACAGCATCTACCAGGTCCTCGACGACGCGCACGGCGAACTCCTCGCGCTGCAGCGCGGGTTGAAGACCCTGGTCGAGGAAGCGCGGGCGAAGAACTACAGCATCACCGACAACGGGGACACCACGGTCACCGTCCACGAATGCGTCGTGCTGAGCCAGGCGCAGACGGCCAAGGCCGGTGGCAAGGCGGGGCAGGACTGGCAGTCGATCGCCGACCGGATCTCGGCGCAGGTCGGGCGGGCCGACGACGTGGACCAGTCGGTGAAGGCCGCCCTCGCGCGGTCCCACGGCAACGACCTGCACGACGCGGGCCACGCGGACTACGGCTCGCTCAACGAGGCACAGGCCGCACGCGCGGTCGAGCTCGCCAGGAAGGGCGAGCACATGAGCGATGCCGAGTTGAAGGAACTCGACCGGCTGATGAAGTACAACGGCACAGAAAAAGGCGGGGAGTTCGCCACCGACTTCTACAAGACCCTCGGCCCGGAGAAGACGCTGGAGTTCTACGGCTCCATGGCGCTCGACGGCACGGTCGGCGACAACAAGGTCCGCCTCGCCCTGACCCGGGACCTCCAGCAGTCCATGGGCCTGGCGCTCGCCAACGCCACCGACCCGGACCACAAGCACCACGTGCCCGCGAGCTGGGGCGACCAGCTGCGCAAACTCGGCGCCCAACGCCTGCACCTCGACAACGCCGGGCTCGACCAGCCGTACGGATACCAGGTTCTCGGCGGTCTGCTGCGGTACGGGAACTACGACGCGGACTTCATCAACCCCATCGCCGGGCACATCGTCCAACTGCACCACCAGAACCCCAACCTGTTCACCATGAACAGGCCTCTGGCGAGCGGGTTCGACGCCGATTTCGGCTACAACCCCTCGGGGAAGGTCGGAACGGGTTACGACCCGCTGACCAGCGTCCTCGAAGGGCTCGGGCGCAGCCCGGAAGCCTCGAAGGCGTTCTTCGCCGACGACAGCCCGAAGGTGTACAACGCCGACGGCAGCGAACACAAAGGCGCGAAGCTCGGCTACACGTATTTCGACGAGCTGACGGACAAGAAGTTCCAGTGGCCGATGGACGGCTCAGGAGTGCCGTCGAAGGCCTACGGAGTAGACGCCCTGGGCCACGCGCTGGAGTCCGCGACGCTCGGGCACGCGTACGACGATCCGGCACCGACGCTGGTCCGCGACGCGGACTCCGCCAAGATCATGAAACAGGTCGTGCACACGTACGGCAACGATCCCAAGCTCGTCCAGCAGCAGGCGATCCTCTCCGACAGCCTCGGCCGGATGGGGGCGGGCTATGTCGACGACTTGAACTGGGGACTGGACGAGAACCGCAAGGACAGCACCTTCGCGCCACGGTCGGGGATCGACGGTCACGCCAAGTTCGGGCAGAGCGACACCATCAGTTTCCTCAGCACCCTCGGACAACATCCCGACGCCTACGCGGAGGTTTCCTCCGCGGGACGGGTGTACACCACCAGCGTGCTCGAAGCGCAGGTGGGAGCAGACGGTTCCATCAACGAGCCGCGCGCACGCGATGCCACCCGCAGCGGCGCGGAGATCCAAGGACTCCTGGACCAGTCGCGGGCGGACCAGCTGAAGGCCGGGCAGCTCGCGGCGGACAAGGAGTACAACGACGCGCTGGAGAAGCGCAACGGCTGGATCGAGTTCGGCACCGGGGCATCTGTCGCGGCCGGTGTGGCCTTCCTGCCCGAGGTCGCCGCGGCCGGAGTCGCCGCAACGGCGATCCCCGTGCTGACCGACACGGGACAGGGCATGTTGGAACAGCAGATCGGCAATGTCATCGGGGACTGGACCGAGGCCAAGCAGCAGGACAGCGGGGAGGACATCCAGGCGCAACGCGCGAATATCTACATGGCCGGCCAGGCGAACGCCGAATCACCAGCCAGGCATTTCCTGATCAATCATCACATCAGCCAGACAGGCTCCCAGCTCGGGCAGGACCTTGAGGATGCGTGGGGCGTTGGTTACAACAACGGCAACCTCCGCGAGGATCAACGTGGGCAGTTGCCCCAAACAGGAGAATGAAAATGCAGAGCAACGAGCTTGCGCGACAACTGACCGCGACTGTGGTGTGCGTCGCTGTCTCGGTCGCCTCTCTCGCGGCCTGTGACAGCAATGAGCAGACCGGGCGCTCACGGACGGTGTCGGCCCAGACGAAACTGTGCGGCGCAAACCTGTCGAAAGGTACCCGGAGGGCACTCCTTGATGTGCTGGAAAGTCGTACGTACGACTGGGAATGGTCGAACCAGAAGCACCTTGGTGACCTTGCCGAGCCGGATCAGAAGAGCCTTGGTGACGCGGCCAAAAAACTCGTCTCCGGATTCCACGAGACCGGGGCCGACGAAAACCAGGAATACCCCCTGTGCTACGCCTACGGCCCATCAGCGGTCAACGCAATGATCGACCTGTCATTCTACTTTCCCAAAGCGATCCCGGAGTCCCCAGCACATCAACTCACCCCGTACGAACTGGGTAAAGTTTCGCTTGCCAGGTCGTCGCGTGCGTACTTGTACATGGAGTGCTCAAGCAGCGAATTCGGTTCCGGCAATGAGCCCGTTCTGATCGAGGGGGAGCTGGGACGCCTCCGGCTACCGGCAACCGAATCTGAAACCATGCGTATGGATAACCTGAACGTCCTGCACGCGGTCTCCCTCGCGATGGTCAAGGAACTTGGTTGCAAGGGCGACGCCGGGCTGCCGGCGCGGTTCAGTGCTCCTTCCTCAGTACCGCCACCGCCCGATCGAACCCCGAGTCCCGCCCTGCGGCGAACTCCTCCTTCGTGAAGACGGGAACGGTCACCTGCGGCGGAATCCCCGCTCCGTCAAACGTCCGGCCCGAGTCGGTCAGGTACTCCTCGTTCGGGAGCCAGGCGGTCATGCCGTTGGGGAGTTCGCGTTCCATGACGTCGGAGAAGACGCCCTGGGTGGGCTGCCCGATGCGGATCGTGTGGCCGGGGCGGTCGATCAGGGCCTGGGTGAAGGTCTCGCCCGCGCTCACCGTGGAGCCGCCGGTCAGGAGGGCCACCGGGCCGGTGTAGCGCGGGGCGTGGGCCGGGAGTACCGGGATCGGCTCGGGGTGGGTGTGGCCGTTCGGGTCCGTCGGGTTGTTGCGGGCGCGCTTGGTGTAGGCGATGTAGGGGGTGTCGGTGAGGCGCTGTGCGATGTGGATGCCGAGAGCGTCGGAACCGCCGCCGTTGATCCGCAGGTCGATGATCAGGCCGTGCAGGTGACGTGAGCGTTGCTGTGTGAGGACGGTGTTCAACGCCCGGTCCAGTTCGGCCAGTTGGGCCGCGTACGACGCGTCCTCGTCCGGCAGGTAGCCGTCGAAGCCGGAGACGCGGAGGTAGCCGAGACGGTCGCCGCCCGCCAGGTCCGCGTACGTGATACGGCCGTTGGCGAAGTCCCGTCGGTAGGGGGCGCCCGCCAGGTCTCGCGTCACGATGAACTTCTTGACCTTCGCGTCCAGTTCCTCGTCGGGCACCGCCGTGCCGGGGCGGCCCTCGGCGAACACGCGGTCGCCGTCCTGCACCGCGACGTGGGCGTCGTAGAGCGGACGCACCATCCTGCTGAAGATGTCGAACAGTTCCGTCCTGGTCGTGTTCGCGTGTACGAGCGGGCGGTACTGGGCTCGCACCGCGTGCCAGTCGATGCCCTTGGCCGCGAAGAACGGGTAGTTCTCCTCGTAGGACTGCCAGAAGACGTCGAAGGTGGTCAGCGGGTCCTTGGGAGTGGGGCGGGTGCAGGCGGCCGGCAGGGCCGAGATGCGGACCAGCTCGCGGTGACCCACCGAACTGGCCACCGCCACCGATGCGTGGTTCCCGTCCTTGCCCGACCGCACCGTGACGACGTCACCGTCCACTGTGTACGTCCCCGGGCCTGTCTGCCGGGCCGTGTCGCCCTTCAGGCAGCTCACCGCGGTGGTCTGGTACTCCTGGTACCTGCCGTGGCCGACAGCCACGACCGTGCCGTAGCCGTCCATGCGCCAGAGGCCGTCGGTGGTGCGGTCGGCGCCGGCGGCGGACGCGGCCGGCACGGCGATGCCTGCGGCGAGGGTCAGGGCGATGACGGTGGCGGTGGCGGTGGCGGTGGCGATACGCACGTTCTGATCTCCCCGTGGTGCTGCGGTCCGACCTGCGTGTCCTGCATGACCTGCAGGTCACACAACCCTGGCCGACCGGCCACCGCCCCGGCCATCCGGCACACCCGAGCATCGGAGTGAGGGAAACCCCCGGGCTGATCCGCCTCGTATGTCCGCCGAAGTCCCATAGGGTGCACGCCGTGATGAACCGCAAGAACCGGGCGAACCCCGACTACGGAATCCACCTCGGCGACGGCACAGATGCGCTGGCCGCGGTCGATGACCGAAATCGGAGCCTGTTCACCGGTCTCACCTGCATCTTCGTGACACTGCTCGCCGTAGGCCTGCTGGCGGTCCTCCGCCGGGCCGCGACAGGCCAGGGTCAGGGGGAGGCGCCCGGCGGTCTTCAGGTGATCGCGGCTGTCATGGGGCTCGCGGTGGTTGCGGTCGCCGTGTGGTTGGTCGTCCGGGCCCGGCGCGTCCAGAGGTGGCTGCCGCTGGTGATCGCATGCGGGGGTTGTATCGGCTGGATGGCTGTCATGGCCCTCGTGGCGCGGATCTAGCCTGGCGGTTTCCTGTCCCCCTCAAGACGCTGGGCCGCCAGACACCGCACAGCGCGGCAAGCCCTCCGTCGAGATGGTCCGGGCGGCGATGGCATGCGCCTGCCGTCTGTCGGCAGTGGGAGACGAAGGAGGGCCCTGACGGCCGTCGGCACAAGGTCGAGGCGTTCCGGTTCGACACGCGGGAGATGACGGACCCGCTGCAGAACGCGGTCCTCGGCGCCGGATGGGCCTGGCGCGGGGTGGTCAAGCTGTAGTCGGCACGCCGCTCGGCAAAGCCCTGTGCAACTCCGTCAGTCGCAGTCGGGCCCTGTGGGCAAACCCCCGTACGACCGAAGCCGTAGGGGGGTCATAGGGGGGGCATAGGGGGATTCCGTCACCCGTCACCCGTTCACGGATTCACCACCGTCCCCCCGAACGTCACCCTCAACGCCCCGCCCGACGCGAACGACCACCCCAGCGCGCCGCCGTATGACGCGCACCGCGCCCCGTTCGTCCCGGTCCAGAACTGGTTGGTGCTGTCCGCGTTGCCCACCGTCTTGTCGTTCGAGCCGCTGACCGCGAACCGGCATGACGTGTTCGTGCGGAAGACCGACGTACCGGCGTCGAAGGAGAAGTTGCGTTCCGCGTTGTCGATGCCGACGTTGTTCGAGACCGTCATCGTGCCCGGGTTGCTGTTGTAGGTGAACCCGTGGTGGCCGTTGCCGTAGGCGATGTCGTGCTGGACGACGTGGTTGACGGCGATGTCGTCGCCGCCGAGCTTGTAGCCGTTGCGGTCGCCGTCGCCGCTCTGGCTGCCGTCGGTGAGGGTGCCGTTGCCGTAGGAGAGGCTGTATTCGATGGTCACCGGGCCGATCGCGCCCGTGTCCGTCTTGGTGTACAGGTCCCAGCCGTCGTCGATGTTGTTGTGGGAGACGTCGTAGCGGAAGACGTTCCCGGTGCCGGTCGTCAGCTTTGCCGCGAAGCCGTCCGCGTCCTCGCCGTCGGAGTCGGCGTTGTCGTGCGACTCCGAGCTGACGACCAGGTTGTTCGAGGGCCAGGAGGAGCTCGGCGTGCTGGAGGAGATGCGGCCCAGTTGGAGACCCGTGTCGCGGTTGTACGACGTCACCGTGCGCTCGATGACGTTGTTGCT
Source organism: Streptomyces sp. MBT53 (assembly GCF_016654115.1). Lineage (GTDB taxonomy): Bacteria > Actinomycetota > Actinomycetes > Streptomycetales > Streptomycetaceae > Streptomyces. The sequence goes on along the minus strand of NZ_JAEQAZ010000092.1, from coordinate 27,688 downwards.
GCCTCCGATGTAGATCCCGTTGTCGCCCGCGTGCGACACCGTGAGGCCGTAGACGTGCCAGTAGTTGGCGTAGAGCTGGAGGCCTCGGTTCGACGAACTCTCGCTCTGGGAAGCGAAGTTGAGGACCGGGGTCTCACCGTTGTAGGCGGTGAGCGTGGTGCGGGCGGACGCCGTGCCGTCCGCGCCCGCCGGGATCGTGATCGTCGAGCCGTAGGCGTACGTCCCGCCGCGCAGGTAGATCGTGCCGCCGGACGCGATGCGGCTGATCGCGGTGGCGAGGGTGGTGGGGGCGGCCAGAGTGCCCGCCGCGCTCGTGGTGCCGGTCGGTGACACGTACTGGGTGGCGCTCGCGGCCTGTGCCGGGGTGCCGGAAAGTGCTACGAGCGTGCCGGCCACCAGGCCGACGCACGCGATGACTGGTCTCACTTGCATCGTTCTGCCTCCAGGGTCGTCCCATGACCAGGAATCCAGGGTTCCGTGCAGGTGCTCCTTGCGGGAGAACGGGAGAAAGCGCTTTCCCTTGCTCCCGTCAGGGACCGTAAGCGCTTGCTATGGACGCGTCAAGATGCGCGTACTTGATTCCTGTTCATGGGCGTGAACTCACCATGGGCTCGCCGGGAGTGCCTCCCTGGCGCGCGTGTTTGACCTGCGTCACTCCCCGGGTAATCTCTACGCCCCGATTGGCCAGCGCACTGCCCCATATGGCAGACTGTCCGAGTTGCTCGGTCGAGTGTTGATGCTGCGCGCCTCCCGTCGGGAGGACCGGAAGCGAGTCCCACAGTACTCGTCGCCCCAACTGCCTTACGGCAGCGCTGAGGCGGACGTACGGGAATCTTTCGGGAAGCGTCAGTGCAGCACAGGCCAGGCACCCGGTGGGCTTCTTCGCCCTCGGCTTGCGGTTCCGGAAGGGCCGTGCTTTCCCAGCTGGGAAGTTCCGTATATGGGACTTCTGTGTCGGTGAGAGCGCGACACACCCGACCGCGTGGGTCGGAGGAATCGAAGAGCGAAGCGAGCAGAAGGGCTCCACCGGGGTGCAGAGCGTTACTAGAGACAGGACTACTGAGTAGCCATGGCGGGACAGAAGATCCGCATCCGGCTCAAGGCCTACGACCACGAGGTCATCGACAGCTCGGCGAAGAAGATCGTCGAGACGGTGACCCGCACTGGTGCGTCGGTCGCGGGCCCGGTGCCGCTGCCCACTGAGAAGAACGTGTACTGCGTCATCAAGTCGCCGCACAAGTACAAGGACTCTCGCGAGCACTTCGAGATGCGCACGCACAAGCGCCTGATCGACATCCTCGACCCCACCCCCAAGACCGTTGACTCTCTGATGCGACTCGACCTCCCGGCCGGTGTCGACATCGAGATCAAGCTCTAGGGGTCGGTGAGCTGAAGATGGCTAAGCAGATCAAGGGCATCCTGGGCGAGAAGCTCGGCATGACGCAGGTGTGGGACGAGAACAACCGTGTTGTTCCGGTCACCGTCGTCAAGGCCGGACCCAACGTCGTGACCCAGGTCCGTACGAACGACAGTGACGGCTACGAGTCGGTCCAGATCGCCTTCGGCGAGATCGACCCGCGCAAGGTGAACAAGCCCCTCAAGGGCCACTTCGCCAAGGCCGATGTCACGCCCCGTCGTCACCTCGTCGAGATCCGTACCGCTGACGCCAGCGAGTACACCCTCGGCCAGGAGATCACCGCCGCGACCTTCGAGGCCGGCGTCAAGGTGGACGTGACCGGCAAGAGCAAGGGCAAGGGCTTCGCCGGTGTCATGAAGCGTCACAACTTCAAGGGCCTCGGCGCCGGACACGGCACCCAGCGCAAGCACCGCTCTCCCGGCTCCATCGGTGGCTGCGCCACCCCGGGCCGTGTGTTCAAGGGCCTCCGCATGGCGGGTCGTATGGGCAACGAGCGGGTCACCACCCAGAACCTGACCGTTCACGCCGTTGACGCGGAGAAGGGCCTGCTCCTCATCAAGGGCGCGGTTCCTGGTCCGAACGGCGGCCTCGTCCTGGTCCGCACCGCGGCCAAGGGGGCCTGAGGACTATGAGCACCATTGACATTCAGTCGCCCTCCGGCGACACCGCCGGGACCATTGAGCTCCCGGCCGAGATCTTCGACGTAGAGAAGATCAGCATCCCGCTGCTTCACCAGGTCGTCGTCGCACAGCTGGCCGCCGCCCGTCAGGGCACGCACAAGGTCAAGCGTCGTGGCGAGGTCCGCGGTGGTGGTAAGAAGCCGTACCGCCAGAAGGGCACCGGCCGCGCCCGTCAGGGTTCGACCCGCGCCCCGCAGTTCGCCGGCGGTGGCGTCGTGCACGGCCCGACGCCGCGCGACTACTCGCAGCGGACCCCGAAGAAGATGAAGGCCGCGGCCCTGCGCCACGCCCTCACCGACCGGGCCCGCAACGCTCGCATCCACGTCATCACCGGCGTGATCGAGGGCGAGACCCCCTCCACCAAGGCCGCCAAGAGCTTCCTCGGCAAGGTCAGCGAGCGCAAGAACGTGCTCCTGGTCATCGAGCGCTCCGACGAGGCCGCGCTGCTTTCCGCGCGCAACCTGCCCCAGGTCCACATCCTGGAGCCGGGCCAGCTCAACACGTACGACGTTCTCGTCTCGGACGACGTGGTCTTCACCCAGGCCGCTTTCGAGTCCTTCGTGTCTGGCCCCCAGGCCGCTGACACCGAAGGGAGCGAAGCCTGATGGCTACGCGTCACCCGAGCATCGCCTCGAAGGCCGCCAAGGCCAAGAAGGTCGCGCGCATCGCCAAGGCGAAGCGCCACGAGACCGAGGGCAAGAACACCGTCGAGACGCCGATCAGCAAGTCGTTCACGGACCCCCGTGACGTGCTGCTGAAGCCGGTCGTCTCGGAGAAGAGCTACGCGCTTCTCGACGAGGGCAAGTACACCTTCATCGTGGCTCCGGGCGCCAACAAGACCCAGATCAAGCAGGCCGTCCAGGCGGTCTTCTCGGTCAAGGTCACCGGGGTCAACACGATCAACCGCCAGGGCAAGCGCAAGCGCACCAAGACCGGTTTCGGTCAGCGCGCGGGCTCCAAGCGCGCGATCGTGACCCTCGCTGAGGGCGACCGTATCGACATCTTCGGCGGTCCGGCCGCGTAAGCGGGTCGGATCGTCCGATATCGGACGAGGACTGAGAAATGGGAATCCGCAAGTACAAGCCGACTACGCCGGGCCGTCGTGGCTCCAGCGTCGCCGACTTCGTCGAGGTCACGCGGTCCACGCCGGAGAAGTCGCTGGTCCGCCCGCTGCACAGCAAGGGCGGCCGTAACAACGCCGGTCGTGTGACCGTTCGCCACCAGGGTGGCGGACACAAGCGCGCCTACCGAGTCATCGACTTCCGTCGCCATGACAAGGACGGCGTGCCGGCGAAGGTCGCGCACATCGAGTACGACCCCAACCGCACCGCGCGCATCGCGCTGCTGCACTACGCGGACGGCGAGAAGCGCTACATCCTCGCCCCGCGCAACCTGCAGCAGGGCGACCGCGTCGAGAACGGTCCCGGGGCCGACATCAAGCCGGGCAACAACCTGGCGCTCCGCAACATCCCGGTCGGTACCACGATCCACGCGATCGAGCTCCGTCCCGGTGGCGGCGCCAAGTTCGCCCGCTCCGCCGGTGCCTCCGTGCAGCTGCTGGCGAAGGAGGGCACGATGGCCCACCTTCGTATGCCCTCCGGTGAGATCCGCCTGGTCGACCAGCGCTGCCGCGCCACGGTCGGCGAGGTCGGCAACGCCGAGCAGAGCAACATCAACTGGGGCAAGGCAGGCCGCAAGCGCTGGCTGGGCGTCCGCCCGACCGTCCGCGGTGTTGCGATGAACCCGGTCGACCACCCGCACGGTGGTGGTGAGGGCAAGACCTCCGGTGGTCGCCACCCGGTCAGCCCGTGGGGTCAGAAGGAGGGTCGTACTCGTTCGCCGAAGAAGGCTTCGAACAAGTACATCGTCCGCCGCCGCAAGACGAACAAGAAGCGCTAGGAGCGGGTTTAGATGCCGCGCAGTCTCAAGAAGGGGCCCTTCGTCGACGTCCACCTCATCAAGAAGGTGGACGTACAGAACGAGGCCGGCTCCAAGAACGTCATCAAGACCTGGTCCCGCCGCTCGATGATCGTCCCGGCCATGCTCGGCCACACGATCGCGGTGCACAACGGCAAGACCCACATCCCGGTGTTTGTCACCGAGTCGATGGTCGGCCACAAGCTCGGCGAGTTCTCGCCGACGCGCACCTTCCGGGGTCACGTCAAGGACGACCGGAAGTCGAAGCGCCGCTAGCGCGGGGTGGAAGACCATGACAAACACTGAAGGGACAACCATGGAAGCCAGGGCCCAGGCGCGGTACATCCGCGTCACGCCCATGAAGGCCCGCCGCGTGGTGGACCTCATCCGTGGCATGGACGCCACGGAGGCTCAGGCGGTCCTGCGTTTCGCCCCGCAGGCCGCGAGCGTGCCGGTCGGCAAGGTGCTGGACAGCGCCATTGCCAACGCCGCGCACAACTACGACCACACCGACGCCGACAGCCTCTTCATTTCCGAGGCCTACGTCGACGAGGGCCCGACCCTGAAGCGGTTCCGTCCGCGTGCCCAGGGCCGCGCCTACCGGATCCGCAAGCGGACCAGCCACATCACCGTGGTCGTCAGCAGCAAGGAAGGAACCCGGTAATGGGCCAGAAGGTTAACCCGCACGGGTTCCGGCTCGGCATCACCACGGACTTCAAGTCCCGGTGGTACGCCGACAAGCTGTACAAGGACTACGTCAAGGAAGACGTCGCCATCCGTCGGATGATGACGTCCGGCATGGAGCGCGCCGGTATCTCGAAGGTGGAGATCGAGCGCACCCGTGACCGCGTCCGTGTGGACATCCACACCGCGCGCCCGGGCATCGTCATCGGCCGTCGTGGCGCCGAGGCCGACCGCATCCGCGGTGACCTGGAGAAGCTGACCGGCAAGCAGGTCCAGCTGAACATCCTCGAGGTCAAGAACCCGGAGACGGACGCTCAGCTGGTGGCCCAGGCCGTCGCCGAGCAGCTGTCCTCCCGCGTCTCCTTCCGCCGCGCCATGCGCAAGAGCATGCAGTCGGCGATGAAGGCCGGCGCCAAGGGCATCAAGATCCAGTGCGGTGGCCGCCTCGGCGGCGCCGAGATGTCCCGCTCGGAGTTCTACCGCGAGGGCCGTGTGCCCCTGCACACGCTCCGCGCGAACGTCGACTACGGCTTCTTCGAGGCCAAGACGACCTTCGGCCGTATCGGTGTGAAGGTCTGGATCTACAAGGGCGACGTCAAGAACATCGCCGAGGTCCGCGCCGAGAACGCCGCTGCCCGTGCGGGTAACCGCCCGGCCCGCGGTGGCGGCCCGGGCGGCGACCGCCCGGCCCGTGGCGGTGGCCGCGGTGGCGAGCGTGGCGGCCGCGGCCGCAAGCCGCAGCAGCAGTCCGCGCCGGCTGCCGAGGCCCCCAAGGCCGACGCTCCCGCCGCCGCTGCCGCTCCGGCTGAGAGCACCGGAACGGAGGCCTGACCGACATGCTGATCCCCCGTAGGGTCAAGCACCGCAAGCAGCACCACCCCAAGCGTCGTGGTCAGGCCAAGGGCGGTACGCAGGTTTCGTTCGGCGAGTACGGCATTCAGGCCCTCACGCCGGCGTACGTGACGAACCGCCAGATCGAGGCCGCCCGTATCGCGATGACCCGCCACATCAAGCGTGGCGGCAAGGTCTGGATCAACATCTACCCGGACCGCCCGCTCACGAAGAAGCCTGCCGAGACCCGCATGGGTTCCGGTAAGGGTTCTCCCGAGTGGTGGATCGCGAACGTGCACCCGGGCCGGGTCATGTTCGAGCTGTCCTACCCCAACGAGAAGATCGCCCGTGAGGCCCTCACTCGCGCAGCCCACAAGCTGCCGATGAAGTGCCGGATCGTCAAGCGCGAGGCAGGTGAAGCGTGATGTCGGCCGGTACCAAGGCGTCCGAGCTGCGCGAACTGGGTGACGAGGAGCTTCTCAACAAGCTCCGCGAAGCCAAGGAAGAGCTGTTCAACCTCCGCTTCCAGGCGGCGACCGGTCAGCTCGAGAACCACGGTCGGCTCAAGGCCGTCCGGAAGGACATCGCGCGGATCTACACCCTGATGCGTGAGCGCGAGCTGGGCATCGAGACGGTGGAGAGCGCCTGATGAGCGAGAGCAACGTGACTGAAGAGCAGACCGCTTCCCGCGGCTTCCGCAAGACCCGTGAGGGTCTCGTCGTCAGCGACAAGATGGACAAGACCGTCGTCGTCGCTGTCGAGGACCGCGTGAAGCACGCGCTGTACGGCAAGGTCATCCGCCGTACGAACAAGCTCAAGGCCCACGACGAGCAGAACGCCGCAGGCGTCGGCGACCGTGTCCTCCTCATGGAGACGCGTCCGCTGTCCGCGACGAAGCGCTGGCGCATCGTCGAGATCCTCGAGAAGGCCAAGTAATTCCTGCGAGCAACCTCGCAGGACAGTTCCGCCAGGCTCCAAGGGCCGTTCACTGAACGGCCCTTGGGGAACCGGCAGACGATCAGGAGATAGACGTGATCCAGCAGGAGTCGCGACTGCGCGTCGCCGACAACACTGGTGCGAAGGAAATCCTTTGCATCCGTGTGCTCGGTGGCTCCGGTCGCCGCTACGCGGGCATCGGTGACGTCATCGTCGCCACCGTCAAGGACGCGATCCCCGGTGGCAACGTGAAGAAGGGTGACGTCGTCAAGGCCGTCATCGTTCGCACCGTGAAGGAGCGCCGCCGTCCGGACGGCTCGTACATCCGCTTCGACGAGAACGCCGCCGTCATTCTGAAGAACGACGGCGACCCTCGTGGTACCCGCATCTTCGGCCCGGTCGGGCGCGAGCTGCGCGAGAAGAAGTTCATGAAGATCATCTCGCTGGCTCCGGAGGTGCTGTAAGCATGAAGATCAAGAAGGGTGACACGGTTCAGGTCATCACCGGCAAGGACAAGGGCAAGCAGGGCAAGGTCATTGCCGCTTACCCGCGCGACGAGCGCGTCCTGGTCGAGGGTGTCAACCGGGTCAAGAAGCACACCAAGGCCGGCCCCACCGCCAAGGGCTCGCAGGCCGGTGGCATCGTCACGACCGAGGCGCCGATCCACGTCTCCAACGTCCAGCTGGTCGTTGAGAAGGACGGCAACAAGGTCGTCACGCGTGTCGGCTACCGCTTCGACGACGAGGGCAACAAGGTTCGCGTTGCCAAGCGGACGGGTGAGGACATCTGATGACTACCACCACCACTCCGCGTCTCAAGACGAAGTACCGCGAGGAGATCGCGGGCAAGCTGCGTGAGGAGTTCTCCTACGAGAACGTCATGCAGATCCCCGGCCTCGTCAAGATCGTGGTCAACATGGGTGTCGGCGACGCCGCCCGTGACTCCAAGCTCATGGACGGTGCCGTCCGTGACCTGACCACGATCACCGGTCAGAAGCCGGCCATCACCAAGGCCCGCAAGTCCATCGCGCAGTTCAAGCTGCGCGAGGGTCAGCCGATCGGTGCCCACGTCACGCTCCGTGGCGACCGCATGTGGGAGTTCCTGGACCGCACCCTGTCGCTCGCGCTTCCGCGCATCCGCGACTTCCGCGGTCTGTCTCCCAAGCAGTTCGACGGTCGTGGCAACTACACCTTCGGTCTCACCGAGCAGGTCATGTTCCACGAGATCGACCAGGACAAGATCGACCGCGTCCGGGGTATGGACATCACCGTGGTGACCACGGCGACCAACGACGCCGAAGGCCGTGCCCTTCTCCGTCACCTCGGCTTCCCCTTCAAGGAGGCGTAAGCGAGATGGCGAAGAAGGCTCTGATTGCCAAGGCTGCTCGTAAGCCCAAGTTCGGTGTGCGTGGCTACACCCGCTGCCAGCGCTGCGGCCGCCCGCACTCCGTGTACCGCAAGTTCGGCCTCTGCCGCGTGTGCCTTCGTGAGATGGCTCACCGTGGCGAGCTGCCGGGCGTGACCAAGAGCTCCTGGTAGTCCGGTACTTCCGGACTCCCGAAGCTCTCGGTAAGCAGAGGGCACGGTCAGGTGCCCACCCCTCCATGGCTTAGGCTAGGGGGGTTGGGCGCCTGATTGCCGCCCATACGACTTACTACGCCGTAGGTCCACCGCACCGCACCCGCCTCGTCTCGGATCGAGGAGAGGGATGGGCACCTGGAAACCCCGGCGAGAGAGGCCGAAGGCCAATTCATGACCATGACTGATCCGATCGCAGACATGCTTACGCGTCTGCGGAACGCGAACTCGGCATACCACGACTCCGTGACGATGCCGGCGTCCAAGATCAAGTCTCACATCGCGGAGATCCTCCAGCAGGAGGGCTTCATCACGGGCTGGAAGGTCGAGGACGCCGAGGTCGGCAAGAACCTCGTCCTCGAGCTGAAGTTCGGCCCGAACCGTGAGCGCTCCATCGCGGGCATCAAGCGGATCTCCAAGCCCGGTCTCCGGGTTTACGCGAAGTCCACCTCCCTGCCCAAGGTGCTGGGCGGCCTCGGCGTGGCGATCATCTCCACGTCGCACGGGCTCCTCACCGACAAGCAGGCCGGCAAGAAGGGCGTAGGCGGAGAAGTTCTCGCCTACGTCTGGTAGCGGAAAGGAATCGGAAGAAGCTATGTCGCGTATTGGCAAGCTCCCCATCACGGTTCCCGCCGGCGTGGACGTCACCATCGACGGCCGTACGGTCTCGGTCAAGGGCCCCAAGGGCTCGCTGACCCACACCGTCGCTTCGCCGATCGACATCGCCAAGGGTGAGGACGGCGTTCTCAACGTCACCCGCCCCAACGACGAGCGTCAGAACAAGGCCCTGCACGGCCTGTCCCGCACGCTGGTGGCGAACATGATCACCGGCGTGACCGAGGGTTACGTGAAGAAGCTCGAGATCAGCGGTGTCGGTTACCGCGTTGCGGCCAAGGGATCGAACCTCGAGTTCGCGCTCGGCTACAGCCACTCGATCACGGTCGAGGCGCCCGAGGGCATCTCGTTCAAGGTCGAGAACCCGACGCACTTCTCGGTCGAGGGCATCGACAAGCAGAAGGTCGGCGAGGTTGCGGCCAACATCCGCAAGCTGCGCAAGCCCGACCCGTACAAGGCCAAGGGCGTCAAGTACGAGGGCGAAGTCATCCGGCGCAAGGTCGGAAAGGCGGGTAAGTAAGCCATGGCATACGGTACGAAGATCGCTAAGGGCGACGCTTACAAGCGTGCTGCCATCAAGCGTCGTCACATCCGCATCCGGAAGCACATTTCCGGTACGGCTGAGCGTCCGCGCCTGGTCGTGACCCGCTCCAACCGCCACATCGTGGCCCAGGTCATCGACGACATCAAGGGTCACACCCTGGCGTCGGCGTCGACCCTGGACACCTCGATCCGCGGCGGCGAGAGCGACAAGTCCGCGCAGGCCAAGTCGGTCGGCGCCCTGGTCGCCGAGCGCGCCAAGGCCGCCGGTGTCGAGGCTGTCGTATTCGACCGTGGCGGCAATCAGTACGCGGGGCGCATCGCCGCCCTGGCGGACGCCGCCCGCGAAGCCGGACTGAAGTTCTAGTCGCTTCCGTAGCTAGCGGAAAGAGAGAGGTAATCCAATGGCTGGACCCCAGCGCCGTGGAAGCGGTGCCGGTGGCGGCGAGCGGCGGGACCGGAAGGGCCGTGACGGCGGCGCTGCTGCCGCCGAGAAGACCGCGTACGTTGAGCGCGTAGTCGCGATCAACCGCGTCGCCAAGGTTGTCAAGGGTGGTCGTCGCTTCAGCTTCACCGCGCTCGTCGTGGTGGGCGACGGTGACGGCACCGTCGGTGTCGGTTACGGCAAGGCCAAGGAGGTGCCGGCCGCGATCGCCAAGGGTGTTGAAGAGGCCAAGAAGCACTTCTTCAAGGTCCCCCGTATCCAGGGCACCATCCCGCACCCGATCACGGGCGAGAAGGCCGCGGGCGTCGTCCTGCTCAAGCCTGCTTCCCCCGGTACCGGCGTTATCGCCGGTGGCCCGGTGCGTGCTGTCCTGGAGTGCGCCGGCGTTCACGACATCCTGTCGAAGTCGCTCGGTTCGTCCAACGCGATCAACATCGTGCACGCGACCGTGGCGGCCCTCAAGGGCCTGCAGCGTCCCGAGGAGATCGCGGCCCGCCGCGGTCTGCCCCTCGAGGACGTCGCCCCCGCGGCTCTCCTTCGTGCACGTGCCGGGGCGGGTGCGTAATGGCTCGCCTCAAGGTCACGCAGACGAAGTCGTACATCGGCAGCAAGCAGAACCACCGTGACACGCTGCGGTCGCTTGGTCTCAAGGGGATCAACACCGTGGTCGTCAAGGAGGACCGCCCCGAGTTCCGCGGAATGGTGCACACCGTCCGCCACCTCGTGACGGTTGAGGAGGTCGACTGATCATGGCGGAGAACAACCCGCTCAAGATCCACAACCTCCGTCCCGCCCCGGGCGCCAAGACCGCCAAGACCCGTGTGGGTCGTGGTGAGGCGTCGAAGGGTAAGACGGCCGGTCGTGGAACCAAGGGTACGAAGGCCCGTTACCAGGTTCCGGAGCGCTTCGAGGGTGGCCAGATGCCCCTCCACATGCGTCTTCCGAAGCTGAAGGGCTTCCGCAACCCGTTCAAGACCGAGTACCAGGTCGTGAACCTCGACAAGCTGGCGTCCCTGTACCCGGAGGGTGGCGAGGTCACCGTAGAGGGTCTCGTCGCCAACGGTGCGGTGCGCAAGAACAGCCTCGTCAAGGTCCTCGGCCAGGGCGAGATCTCCGTGGCGCTGCAGGTGACGGTGGACGCCGTCTCCGGCTCCGCCAAGGAGAAGATCACCGCCGCCGGCGGTACCGTCACCGAGCTCGTCTGAGCGCGATGACATAAGCGATCCCGACCGGGGATACCCCATAACGGGGTATCCCCGGTTGGTCGTTCCACGGGGGCAGTGTCGCCGGTAAGGTGGCCTGCACTGTTCTTATTCGTCGAACCTCAAGACCGTCACCCTTGACGCACGCGCGCGGGGGTCGCAGGAGGCACCGTGCTCACCGCGTTCGCCCGGGCGTTCAGGACGCCCGACCTGCGCAAGAAGCTGCTCTTCACGCTGGGCATCATCGTGGTCTACCGGGTCGGTACCCACGTCCCGATCCCCGGCGTCAACTACACGGCCGTACAGCAGTGTGTGACCGAGGCCTCCGGCAACCAGGGTCTCTTCGGCCTGGTCAACATGTTCTCCGGCGGTGCGCTGCTGCAGATCACGGTCTTCGCGCTCGGCATCATGCCGTACATCACGGCGAGCATCATTCTGCAGCTGCTGACCGTGGTGATCCCTCGTCTGGAGGCCCTCAAGAAAGAGGGTCAGGCCGGTACGGCGAAGATCACGCAGTACACGCGCTATCTGACCGTGGCGCTCGCCATCCTGCAGGGCACCGGCCTGGTGGCCACCGCCCGCAGCGGCGCCCTCTTCTCCGGCTGCACGGTCGCGACGAGCATCGTCCCGGACCGTGCCATCTTCACGACCATCACCATGGTCGTCACCATGACCGCCGGCACCGGCGTCGTGATGTGGCTCGGCGAGCTCATCACCGACCGCGGTATCGGCAACGGCATGTCGATCCTGATGTTCATCTCGATCGCGGCCACCTTCCCGTCCGCGCTGTGGGCCATCAAGAAGCAGGGCACGCTGGCCGACGGCTGGATCGAGTTCGGCACCGTCATCCTCGTCGGCCTGGTGATGGTCGGCCTGGTGGTCTTCGTCGAACAGGCCCAGCGCCGCATTCCCGTCCAGTACGCGAAGCGCATGATCGGCCGCCGTTCCTACGGCGGTACGTCGACCTACATCCCGCTGAAGGTCAATCAGGCGGGTGTGATTCCCGTCATCTTCGCGTCCTCGCTGCTCTACATCCCGGCTCTGGTCGCGCAGTTCTCCAGCGGCAACTCCGCCTGGAAGACCTGGGTGACGACGAACCTGACCAAGGGTGACCACCCGATCTACCTGGTCAGCTACTTCCTCCTGATCGTTTTCTTCGCGTTCTTCTACGTGGCGATCTCGTTCAACCCCGAGGAAGTCGCCGACAACATGAAGAAGTATGGTGGCTTCATCCCGGGCATCCGGGCTGGCCGGCCCACCGCTGAGTACCTGAGTTACGTACTCAACCGGATCACCTGGCCGGGTTCGCTGTATCTGGGTCTGATCGCTCTCGTACCGACGATGGCGTTGGTCGGCTTCAACGCAAGCGGCAACTTCCCGTTCGGCGGGACCAGCATCCTCATCATCGTGGGTGTCGGTCTCGAGACGGTGAAGCAGATCGAGAGCCAGCTCCAGCAGCGCAATTACGAAGGGTTCCTCCGCTGATGCGAATCGTCCTCGTCGGGCCGCCGGGCGCCGGTAAGGGAACGCAGGCTGTGCGACTGGCCAAGACGCTGCACATCCCGCACATCTCCACCGGCGATCTCTTCCGTGCCAACATCAGTCAGGCCACGGAGCTCGGCAAACTGGCGAAGTCCTACATGGACGCGGGCAACCTGGTCCCGGACGAGGTCACCATCGCGATGGCCAAGGACCGCATGGAGCAGCCGGACGCCGTGGGCGGCTTCCTGCTGGACGGTTTTCCGCGGAATGTGTCGCAGGCCGAGGCGCTGGACGAGCTGCTGAAGACCGAGGGCATCAAGCTGGACGCGGTGCTGGACCTGGAGGTCTCCGAGGACGAGGTGGTCAAGCGCATCGCCGGCCGCCGCATCTGCCGGAAGGACTCCAGCCACGTCTTCCACGTGACGTACAGCCCGCCGAAGCAGGACGGTGTCTGTGACACCTGCGGCGGCGAGCTGTACCAGCGCGACGACGACTCCGAGGACACGGTCCGCACCCGGCTGGAGGTCTACCACACGCAGACCGAGCCGATCATCGACTACTACAAGGCCCAGGGCCTGGTGGCCACGATCTCGGCTCTCGGCAAGGTGGACGAGGTCACGGCGCGCGCGATCGAGGCGCTGCCACACCCCTGAGCAGGGCTGAAGAACGACGACAAGGGCTGCCCCGGCTGTGCCGGGGCAGCCCTTGTCGTCGCCCGGCGGGGCCGATTTGATGTGGACACGCTCGCGAGATGGGCACTAGTGTTCGGATCGCTGCGGCACCACCGACAACACCAGTGGTGCCCCGCTTCATGAAGCAGGGGGAATCGTGATCAAGTCAAAGCTCGCTCGCGCAACACTGGTCGTCGGCGCGTCCGCCGCCCTGGTCGTGGGGATGTCCACCTCGGCGCAGGCCCTCACCGACAAGACCGTCAACCTTCCGTACGGCCGTGGGTACATGCACTTCCACGACGACGGCGATGTGTTCTCGGTCTGTGACACCAAAGCCGATGGGTACGGCGTGACCGGCAATCTGTGGAATGCCAGCAGCGCGAACGTGTTCAGCATCGAAGACGGCGGCGACGCCGGCTGCGGCAAGCACCCGTACAACGTCGGCTTCGGCAACGTGAAGATGCTGGTCTGGTGGCACGGCGACCTCATCGGTTACTACTCCGACTGGTTCAACGAATAAACCGCGGGTGCCTTGACCTCACCCCGTGCATTCGTCCTGCCGCTCGATCTGGTCATGGGTTGAGAACAACTGCGATGGGGCTGCTCCGGTGTTGCGGGAGCAGCCCCATCGTTGTTCGCCTGCACAGGGGGCTTCGCACCTGCCGACCAGATCCCCGGCCCAGTCGTCTTCCCCGTGGAGGTATGAGCATGACTCCCGACCCGCATGCCCGCACAGCGTTCAAGGCGTCCTCCTCGGTGACGCGACCGGCCGCGGAATCCGCCGAACGGACACAACAGCTGTCGCGCCGCCGCAGGGCTCGACGCCTCGCGCTGGCTGCCGTCGTCGCGGCCGTCGTGGTCGCGGGGCTCGCGGTGTCGCTCGCCCGGCGCGGCGGCGGTGATGCGCAGGCGGGGCCCGCGGGCGTGACCGACGTCACGAACGTGTCGGCGCACCCCGGTCAGTCGCCTCCTCGACAGCTGATCGCCGCGGGGAGAAGCGCCGTCTCGGCGTACTACACGATGAAGCTCGTGAAGCTGCCGAACGGGAACGCGATCGGCACCTACGAGTGGCGCTTGCTCAACACGACCACCGAGCGGTACGAGAAGGCCGACTGGGCCTGGCTGGACGTCGCCCCCGGGATGCGGACCGCGGCGGTGCTCGAGCGTGATCTGCCCGTCGGCCGGATCGGACTGCTGAACCTGGCCACGGGCAAGGTGCAGCGCTGGATCAAGGTCGACAGGAGCGTCGGCAGTGTGCAGTTCTCACCGGACGGCAAACGCCTGCTGGCGACGGCGTACAGCCTCGACCCGGACGGTCTGTTCAAGGACGCCTCCTACAAGCTCAACGGCAAGAGCGTGCCGGGACCCAAGCAGAGCCGCACGGGCTTCTACGTGATCGATGTCGCCACCGGCAGGGCGGACTTCGCCGATAACCCCACCAAGAAGAACACGGAGGGGATGCCGGTCGGCGGGCGTCAGGACTTCTACTGGAGCCGTGACGGGAAACTGGTCTGGGCACCCGGCAAGAGTGAGACGGGCAAGATCTACTACGGCGTGACCGGCAAGAAGACGCCTGCCCCGGATCAGGAGAAGCGTCTGCCCTACCCGGAGACGGTCCTGTCTCCCGACGGGAAACTCGTGACGGGCGACTTCGTCGGGAAGGGCGACGAGATCGTCTCCGAGATCAGGAATGCGAGGACCGGCAAGCGGGCCGCGGTGATCCCCGGCCAGCAGCTGCTCGCGTGGGCCGACGACAGTCACCTCATCGTCTGGCGTTGCGCCCCCGACCGCTGCAGCCCTGGCGAAGGCGAGTTCCGCAACCAACTGCTCCTGGTCGGTCTGGACGGCAAGGTCACTCCGCTCTCCGGCTTCCGGACGGCGAACCTGCACGACGAGAGCCGCTGGTTCCCGGTACTCACCCGGCGCTGACCGGGGTGCGGCCGCGACCGGCGCGACCAAGTGTCGCCACGCCGTAGGGGGGCCGTACTGTTGCGGTGTACAAAAACTGGACGGGCACCCGTGAGAAGGCAGAGCTGATGGTGCAGATCAAGACCCCCGAGCAGATCGCCAAGATGCGCGAGGCGGGGCTGGTCGTCGCCGCGATCCACGCGGCCACGCGTGAAGCGGCCGTACCCGGCGCGAGCACGAAGGACCTGGACGAGGTGGCCCGCAAGGTCCTCGCCGACCACAACGCGAAGCCCAACTTCCTTGGCTACGGCGGCTTCCCGGCCACCATCTGCACCTCGGTGAACGAGGTCGTCGTCCACGGCATCCCCTCCGACGAGGTGGTGCTGAAGGACGGCGACATCATCTCCATCGACTGCGGCGCGATCATCGACGGCTGGCACGGGGACGCGGCGTACACCGCGTTCGTCGGCTCCGGTCACGCCCCTGAGCTCATCGAGCTCTCCCGGGTGACCGAGGAGTCGATGTGGGCGGGCATCGCCGCGATGAAGCTCGGCAACCGGCTCGTCGACATCTCCCGCGCCATCGAGACGTACATCCGGCGGCAGCCGAAGCCCGGCGGCGGCAAGTACGGGATCGTCGAGGACTACGGCGGTCACGGCATCGGTACCGAGATGCACATGGATCCGCATCTGCTGAACTATGTGGAGAAGCGGCGGGGCAAGGGGCCCAAGCTGATTCCCGGGTTCTGCCTGGCGATCGAGCCGATGGTGTCGCTCGGTACGCCGAAGACCGAGGTGCTCTCGGATGACTGGACCGTGATTACGACTGACGGGACTTGGTCGTCCCACTGGGAGCACTCGGTTGCGTTGACCGAGGAGGGGCCGTTGGTGCTTACGGCTCCCGACGGGGGTAAGGCGAAGCTGGCTGAGTTCGGGATCACGGCTGCGCCGGATCCGCTCGCCTAGTTGTTCGTCCGCGGCGCGGTGGGGGCTGGGCGCGCAGTTCCCCGCGCCCCTAAATACCTCTCCTGGGCTTAGTGATCTTCGTGCCGGGGCATCCTCCATCGATTCGTCTTTCCGAGGGCCCTGACGTAGACTGACTCGTCGGCTCTCGTGCACCCGCATGTCCGCATGCACCCCGCAAGGGGAACGCACCGAGTCGATCAAGGTAGTCGATTCGAAGGGCGAAGCGTGGCCAAGAAGCAAGGTGCCATCGAGATCGAGGGCACTGTCGTCGAGTCTCTTCCGAACGCCATGTTCAAGGTCGAGCTCCAGAACGGCCACCAGGTCCTGGCACACATCAGCGGCAAGATGCGTATGCACTACATCCGTATCCTCCCTGACGACCGGGTCGTGGTGGAGCTGTCTCCGTACGACCTCACGCGTGGCCGGATCGTCTACCGCTACAAGTAGATCTTGCCTAGGTTCCGCGCAAGCGGCGCCGCAGGCAACTGACCCGGAGAACCTCACCAATGAAGGTCAAGCCGAGCGTCAAGAAGATCTGCGACAAGTGCAGGGTGATCCGCCGTCACGGTCGGGTCATGGTCATCTGCGAGAACCCGCGCCACAAGCAGCGCCAGGGCTGACGCACGACCTTCCCTCTGCAGCTGTTCGCAGAGATTCGCGCGACGCGAGCAATACATGTTCATACGCAGGACCCGGGCGTAGTAGGCGTCCGACACCCCCGGCTCGGAGGCTGGGGACCCACGCCGTACCAAATCTTCGAACGAAGAGGCCGGCGGCTGGGATCCGGTTCTGCGGAAGACCTCCGAAGATCACCAGGAGCCATTGAATGGCACGCGTTTCCGGTGTCGACATCCCGCGCGAAAAGCGCGTGGAGGTCGCCCTCACCTACGTGTTCGGCATTGGTCGGACCCTTTCCCAGCTGACGCTGGCCGAGACCGGCATCGACCCCAACACCCGCGTTCGCGACCTCTCGGAAGAGCAGCTCGTCGCGATTCGTGAGTACGTCGACGCCAACATCAAGACCGAGGGTGACCTCCGTCGCGAGATCCAGGCCGACATCCGCCGCAAGGTGGAGATCGGCTGCTACCAGGGTCTCCGTCACCGTCGTGGTCTGCCCGTTCGCGGTCAGCGCACCAGCACGAACGCTCGTACCCGCAAGGGTCCGCGTCGCGCCATCGCCGGCAAGAAGAAGCCGGGCAAGAAGTAGTCCGCAGCGGACAACGCTTCACCAGCGGTCTTCGCTGTAGGACCGACCACCTCCCCGTAGGAGTAATAGATGCCCCCCAAGGGTCGTCAGGGCGCTGCCAAGAAGGTGCGCCGCAAGGAAAAGAAGAACGTCGCTCACGGCCACGCGCACATCAAGAGCACGTTCAACAACACGATCGTCTCGATCACGGACCCCTCGGGCAACGTGATCTCCTGGGCCTCCGCCGGCCACGTCGGCTTCAAGGGCTCGCGCAAGTCCACCCCCTTCGCCGCGCAGATGGCCGCCGAGTCGGCCGCCCGTCGCGCGCAGGAGCACGGCATGCGCAAGGTCGACGTCTTCGTGAAGGGCCCGGGCTCCGGTCGCGAGACCGCGATCCGCTCCCTCCAGGCCACCGGTCTTGAGGTCGGCTCCATCCAGGACGTCACCCCCACCCCGCACAACGGCTGCCGTCCGCCGAAGCGCCGCCGCGTCTGACGCACGGCTGTCTTGAGGATGCGGGCGGTACGGCACTTCGGTGCCGTATCGCCCGTACCCTTGTAGGAACAGCAGGACATCAAATAGTGGGTGTCCAAGACTGAAGGAATCACCTCATGCTGATCGCTCAGCGTCCGTCTCTGACCGAAGAGGTCGTCGACGAGTTCCGGTCCCGGTTCGTGATCGAGCCGCTGGAGCCCGGCTTCGGCTACACCCTCGGCAACTCCCTCCGCCGTACGCTCCTCTCCTCGATCCCCGGAGCCGCTGTCACCAGCATCCGGATCGACGGTGTCCTGCACGAGTTCACCACCGTGCCGGGCGTCAAGGAGGACGTCACCGACCTGATCCTCAACATCAAGCAGCTCGTCGTGAGCAGTGAGCACGACGAGCCGGTCGTGATGTACCTGCGCAAGCAGGGTCCGGGTCTGGTCACCGCCGCCGACATCGCGCCCCCGGCCGGTGTCGAGGTGCACAACCCGGACCTGGTCCTGGCCACGCTGAACGGCAAGGGCAAGCTGGAGATGGAGCTCACGGTCGAGCGTGGCCGTGGTTACGTCTCCGCGGTGCAGAACAAGCAGGTGGGTCAGGAGATCGGCCGGATCCCGGTCGACTCGATCTACTCGCCGGTGCTGAAGGTCACGTACAAGGTCGAGGCGACGCGTGTCGAGCAGCGCACCGACTTCGACAAGCTGATCGTCGATGTCGAGACCAAGCAGGCGATGCGTCCCCGTGACGCGATGGCGTCGGCCGGCAAGACCCTGGTGGAGCTGTTCGGTCTCGCGCGCGAGCTGAACATCGACGCCGAGGGCATCGACATGGGCCCGTCCCCCACGGACGCCGCCCTGGCCGCCGACCTCGCCCTGCCGATCGAGGAGCTGGAACTCACCGTCCGCTCCTACAACTGCCTCAAGCGCGAGGGCATCCACTCCGTGGGTGAGCTCGTGGCTCGTTCCGAGGCCGACCTCCTGGACATCCGCAACTTCGGCGCGAAGTCCATCGACGAGGTCAAGGCGAAGCTGGCCGGCATGGGCCTGGCCCTCAAGGACAGCCCGCCCGGATTCGACCCGACGGCCGCTGCCGACGCCTTCGGCGCCGACGACGACGTGGACGCGGGTTTTGTGGAGACCGAGCAGTACTGATCGGTTGTTGCCGGTGAGCGTCCGCTCACCGGGTCCTGACTCCGGTACCTCATACGGCCGGGGCAGATACCAAGGAGAAAGAAATGCCGAAGCCCACCAAGGGTGCCCGTCTGGGCGGCAGCGCCGCGCACGAGAAGCTCCTCATCGCGAACCTCGCGAAGTCGCTCTTCGAGCACGGCCGTATCACCACCACCGAGGCGAAGGCCCGCAAGCTGCGGCCCTACGCCGAGCGTCTGGTCACCAAGGCGAAGAAGGGCGACCTTCACAACCGCCGTCAGGTGCTCCAGGTGATCACGGACAAGAGCGTCGTCCACACGCTCTTCACCGAGATCGGCCCGCGCTACGAGAACCGTCCCGGTGGCTACACCCGTATCACCAAGATCGGTAACCGTCGTGGCGACAACGCGCCCATGGCTGTCATCGAGCTCGTCGAGGCCCTGACCGTCGCGCAGGCCGCGACCGGCGAGGCCGAGGCCGCGACGAAGCGTGCGGCGAAGGATGCCGAGGCTGTTGTCGAGGCTCCGGTCGAGGTCGTCGAGGACGCGAAGCCGGCTGAGGTTGAGGCCGACGAGGAGTCCAAGGACGCGTAACACCGTTTTTGGCTGACCCGCCGTCGTGGCTGGTCGCGCAGTTCCCCGCGCCCCTAAAAGCGGGCGTGTTGGCGGGTCCGTTCCTTTCGAGGGGCGGGCCCGCTTTTGTGTACCTGAAAGGACCTCAGTGTGAGTGATGACGTAGCGGTCGGGTTTGTTCGCGTCCGGCTCGACCTTTCCTACGACGGGACCGAGTTCTCCGGGTGGGCCAAGCAGGCCGGGGGGCGGCGGACCGTGCAGGGGGAGGTCGAGGACGCGTTGCGGACCGTGACGCGGTCGGGGGCGGCTGCGTACGACCTGACCGTGGCCGGGCGGACCGATGCCGGGGTGCATGCTCGGGGGCAGGTGGCTCATGTCGATCTGCCGGGGGAGCTGTGGGCCGAGCACCGGGAGAAGCTGCTGAAGCGGCTTGCCGGGCGGCTGCCGAAGGATGTGCGGGTGTGGGGGGTGGCGGAGGCTCCCGTCGGGTTCAACGCGCGGTTCGCGGCGCTGTGGCGGCGATATGTGTATCGGGTCGGGGACCGGCCGGGGGGAGTGGACCCCCTGCTGCGGAACCATGTGCTCTGGCACGACTGGGAGTTGGACGTCGACGTGATGGATGCCGCCGCCAAGTCCCTTGTGGGGGAACATGACTTCGCCGCCTACGCGAAGAAGCGTGAGGGCGCGACGACGATCCGGGAGATTCTCGACTTCGGGGTGCGGCGGCGGGACGACGGTGTCGTCGAGATCGAAGTGCGTGCCGACGCCTTCTGCCACAACCAAGTGCGGTCCATGGTGGGCGCGTTGCTGTTCGTGGGTGACGGGCACCGGGGTGCCGAGTGGCCGCGGAAGGTGCTGGACGCGGGGGTGCGGGACAGCGCCGTGCATGTCGTACGGCCGCACGGGCTGACCTTGGAGGAGGTCGCCTATCCCGCCGACGAGTCGCTCATGGAGCGGCAGCGGCTGGCGCGCCGGGTGCGGGTCCGCGGGCAGTGACACGACCGCCCCGACCGGAGGCCGGCCGGGGCGGGGGAGAGGGACGGCGGGCTCTACGCCCTGTCCAGGATCTCCTTCAGGGCGGGCTCCAGGAAGGGCTTCAGGGTCTTCGAGTACGACGACGTGATGTGGCTGTTGTCGAAGTAGACGATCCGGTCGCCGATGACCGCAGGGCACACGTCCGCGGCGCAGAACGCGGACGTCGTGTCGATGATGTCCGCGCCGTACTTCTTGGCCACGTCCTGCTCCATGGCGCGGATCTGGGTGTACTCCAGCGCCTGCCACTGCTTGCGGTTGCAGAGGGTGATGCTGTCGATGTGCGTGGCGAGACAGTCCGGGACGTTCTGGCCGGGCTCGGGGGTGTCCGTCATGTAGACGAGCTCGGCACCGGTCTCCTTGAGCACCTTGAACGAGGTCTCGGCCCCGGCCCGGTTCGCCTCACCGCGTGCGCGGTCGGCGATGACGACGACGTCCGGGTGGATCTTCCTGAGCTCCGCGAAGGCCGACTGGCGCCAGGTGTCGCACTCGGTGTACTCGCGTGCCAGCTGGGGGTTGTTGATGCGGTAGGTCTGGGGCGAGCAGCCGCCCTTCGCCATGGTCACCACCCGTACGCCGAGTTCCTTGCCGATCACGTCGTAGAGGTCGTTCCACTGCCAGGCGTGCGAGTCCCCCATGAGGACAAGGGTCTTGGAGCCCTTCGGGTCGCCGGCGACACATTGGTCGCGCATCACGAACGTCTTGACGTCGAAGTTGTCGATGCAGCCGCGCGTGGCCAGATCCTTGGGCGCCTTCTCCAGGGCGCCCTGCGCGGTCGCGGAGAGCTCCTTCACGGCCGCCGACTTCTCGACCGACGCGTTGTCGGTGTACCCGGTCGCGACCGTGCTCGACGAGGACGAGGTCGCCAGGTTCAGCGGGATGAGCGTGGCCAGAACCATCGCTCCGGCGGTGCCCGCCGTGGTGAATCCGCCGGTGAAGACGCCCTTCCAGGGGCGGGCCAGCAGCGAGGTGTTCTTCTTGAACTTGCGCTCGACCGCGTAGTGCAGGAGGACGGCCATCAGGAACGAGAGGACGACGACACGCATCCGCTCCTCGAACGTGAAGTCCCGGTCGGTGATGGACGGCCAGAGCACCAGCAGCGGCCAGTGCGTCAGATACCAGCCGTAGCTGACGTTGCCGACGAAGTCGAGGACCGGATTGTCGAGCAGCCGCTCCACACCGAAGCGGGGGTTGGCGCAGCCGCCGGCGATGACCATGACGGCGCCGACGACCGGGCCGGCCACCGCGTAGCCGGGCAGCGGCGTCGTGCTGGAGATGAGCATCGCGGTGACGAGCACGGTGCCGAGTCCCAGCCAGGAGATGACGGCGGCCACCCCCCTGTTCATCCGGGAGACCAGCGAGGCCGAGAGGGCGAGCAGGACTCCGCAGGTGATCTCCCAGATCCGGGTCTGGGTGCTGAAGTACGCGAGCGGCTGGTTCTCGGAGGTCTTCGACCAGCCCAGATAGAACGACCCGGCGATGACGGCCATCAGGAACAGCGCGACCAGGGCACGGTTGCGGAAGATCTTGCGGCTGATCCAGACCATCACGAAGAGGACGATCGGGGCGGCGAGGTAGAACTGCTCCTCGATGCCCAGCGACCAGAAGTGCTGGTACGGGGTCTGCGATCCGTCGTTGGCGAAGTAGTCGGTGCCGTTCTCGACCAGGCGCCAGTTCAGGAAGCTGAGCGAGGCGCTGAGGCCGTCCTCCATGTAGGTGCGGAACCTGAGCGGGCTGCCGTAGAGCCAGGCCAGGATCGCGGTGGCGACGATGACGAGGGCCATGGGCGGGGTCAGCCGCCTGAACCGGCGCGCCCAGAACTTGGTCAGGGACACCTTGCCCGTCCTGTCGAGCTCGGCGAAGAGCTGGCCGCCGATGAGGAAGCCGCTGAGCACGAAGCTGACGTCCACGCCGCCGTGGATGTCGAGGATGCCGCAGTGCATGCTGACGACCATCATGATGGCCACGGCGCGCAGGCCCTGAATGTCCGGCCGGTACTTGCGAAGACGCTCTGCCTCCGCGGTGGCCGTTGAGCGATGGCTGGTCACGGTTCTCCAGTAACTGTCCGGTCAGGCCCAGTGGGGGCGGGCCGGTGAATTCAGTGGGCCGTCAGGCAGGCGGCGGCCGTGCCGCTGACGCGGACGCCTTGGGCGGGGATGCGGATGCCGCACGACAGCCGCAGCTGGGCGGGCAGTTCGTTCTCGGCGCCGATGTGCGCGTGGCAGCCCACCACGACCTCGCGCAGGAACGATTCCCTGCCGATCGAGGAGTCGTGGTCCACCACGGACTCGTGGATCCGGGCGCCCTCGGCCACGGTGACGCCGCCGCCGATGATGGAGCGGTCGACGACCACGTGCGGGCCGACGACGGCGCCCGGGCCGATCGTCGAGCCGCCCGTGACACGGGCGGTCGGGGCGATGGTGGCCGTGGGATCGATCAGGGCCTCGGCGTGCCGCTCCACGAGGGGGGAGGTCACCTTGCCGGTGACCAGGTCGGCGGAGCCGTGCACGAAGGCGAGCGGGGTGCCGAGGTCGCGCCAGTAGTCGTCCGTGGTGTGGCCGACGATGGGCCGCCCCTGGGCGACGAGCTGCGGGAAGGTCTCCTGCTCGACGGAGACCTCGCGGTCGGCAGGGATGGCGTCCAGGACGGACCGGCGGAAGACGTAGCAGCCCGCGTTGATCTGGTCGGTGACGCACTCCTCGGCGGTCTTCGGCTTCTCCAGGAAGGACAGCACCCGGCCGGCCCCGTCGGTGGGGACCAGGCCGAAGGCGCGCGGGTCGGGGACGCGGGTGAGGTGCAGGGTCACGTCCGCCTCCTGCACCTCGTGCCGCTCCAGGACGGCGCGCAGGTCGACGCCGGACAGGATGTCGCCGTTGAGGACGAGGACCGGGGCGTCGGCGGAGTCGCCGCGCAGCAGGCGGCCGGCGTTGCGGATCGCGCCGCCGGTGCCGAGCGGTACCTCCTCGACGGCGTAGGAGATCTCCAGGCCCTGGGCGAAGTCCCTGAACTCCTCCTCGAAGAGGCCGGCGAGATAGGAAGTGGCGAACACCACGTGCTCGACACCGGCGTCCATCAGCTTGGCGATCTGGTGCCGGATGAAGGAGGAACCCGCGACGTTCAGCAGCGGCTTCGGGGTGTGGTTCGTCAGTGGGCGCAGGCGGGTTCCCTTGCCGCCCACCAGAATGATGGCTTCTTGCATGATGGCCTCGCTCGGTCAGCTGGCGGTCGTGGTCCCGGGGCCCGCGTAGGCGGACGTGAAACAGGACTTGATGGCCTTCTCGGTCAGGGGGCGTCCGGCGAAGTCGAGCCGGGAGGCGACCTTGTCGTCGGGCTTGGTGTTCGGGTCGTCGTCGAACCAGAGCGACCACCAGTAGATGCCCTGCATCTTCCGGTCCTGGACGACCTCGCAGACCGCCTTGTACCAGTTGGCCTGCACCTGGGGGTTGACGGCCCGCTTGACGTAGAAGTCGCCGGGAGCGTGGTAGGCGCCGTTCATCGCGCCGATGCCGGTCTCGGAGACGAGGATGTTCGGCAGCGGGCCGGTGGCCTTCTTGTCCAGCCACTTGTTCCAGCCGGTGACCAGATCCTCGACGGGCGCGGTGTCCGGCACCTTGATGGGGAAGTAGGCGTCGACGCCGAGGTGGTTGACCGGCATGTTGATGCGGCCGGTGACGTAGTTGTCCCAGTTGGCGTCGTAGGAGATCTCGCCGGAGAAGGTCTTCTCGGCGGAGGCGACCACCTTGTCCCAGCCGGTGTCGCCCTCCAGGGAGTTGAGCTCGGTGCCGATCACGAAGGTGTTCGCCTTCGCGTTCTCGGCGGCTTCGAGATACGGATCGATGAGCTTCTCGTACGAGGTGAACCAGGCGGAGCGTGAGGCGGGGTCGATGTTGCCGCGCCAGCCGTTCGACTGCTTCAGCGTCCCCTCGTCCATGATCGGGCGGAGCGTGGTGCGGAAACCGGCGTCCTTGAAGACCTTCAGCACCTTCTGGAGGCGTTCCGGGGACGGTGTCTTCGCACCGGTCGAGAGCACGTCGGCCGTGGAGTTCTTGATGTAGTACGGGAAGGAGACGGACACCGAGTTCGCGCCCAGGCCGATGAGGTACTTGGCGTGCTTGCGGGCCTGGTTCTCGATGAACGTGTCCGAGCGCTTGGGGCTCTCCTCCTCCCAGTAGAGCTGTACGCCCCACTGCGCCATGCCCTTCTTCCAGGGCTTGGCGACCTCCAGGGCCTTGGTGGAGGCGGACGGGGAACCGGACGAGGAGGACGCGGGTGCCTTGCCGGTTCCGTCGGCGGACGGGGTCGCCGAGTCCTCCGAGCCGCCGATGACGACTCTGGGCAGGACCGAACCGGAGTCCCAGCGCACCGGGTGGTTGCCGACGACGAAGGGGGCGCCCAGCACGAGGGTGAGAACGGTCACCGGGAAAATGGCAAGCAGCGGCAGTCGTGAACGCATGTGAGTGGTCTTCCGGGAGGTCAGGCGGGCTTGGCGATCACGACGAACTTGTTCTCCTCGCGCCGGACGAACTTCATGAAGCCCTTGAAGCCGCCGAGCCCTTCCAGCACGGAGAAGACGGGAATGAGGGCGACCACCACGATCGGCTCCCACCACTTGCGCCGGCCGCTGGCCGACGCGAGCGCGTTCAGCCGCAGCCCCTCCCAGTAGGTCCAGATGACATAGGCGAAGTTGAGGGCCCACAGGATGACGATGGACTGGGTCACCGGCGAGGTGTTCATGTCGTTGATGAGCCAGCCCACGAGCAGCACGGCGGTGATGTGCTGGAGCGGGCCGAGGATCCAGGTGACGACACAGATCGACAGGAACCAGCGGTAGCGCATGGGCACGGCCCGGTTGAAGCAGAGCGCCACCAGACCCCAGGCCCACCGGTCGCGCTGCTTGACGAAGTCGGCGGCGGTCGAGGGGGAGGCGCCGTAGCAGCGGCCGTTGAACCAGTCGCTGCGGCCCGGGTACTTGCGGCAGAAGGTCAGGGCGAGGCGCGCGTCCTCGACGATCTCCTTAGGGCCGAAGTCCCAGCCGATCTCGGCCTCGATGGACGCGCGCAGCACCAGCAGTTCGCCGTGCACACCGGCGGCCGGGGTGCCCATGCCGGTCAGCGCGCGGAAGCGGGCGATGTCGTCGGCGGGGCGTACGGCGTCGGCGAGCCAGGTGAAGAGGTTGACCGCGTTCTCGCGGGGGTAGGTCAGGATGCCCTGCGCCATGTGCTTGACCTTCTCGGGGGTCGCGCGGCGCTGGCGGTTGATGAACTGGGCGAGCGCGGAGGCGGTGTCGGGACCGACGCCGGTGTCGTCGTCCATGTGCAGCACCCAGACGTAGTCGAGGGCCTCGCCCTCCTCGATCCGCAGCTCGTGGGCGTAGTGGTTGGCGCGGGCCTTGAAGCGGGTGCCGTTGGCCGGGACGTACTCCTTCGGAACGGTGATCACCCGGATCAGCGGGTGGGAGTCGGCCAGCCGGTCGATGTCCGCCGCCGCCTCGCAGCCCTCCTCGGTGAGGATGTCGACGCGCATGTACGGGAAGTACTCGGGCAGGTGCTCGACGTACGAGAGGATCGAACGCTCCAGCGCCGGGTAGGTGTCGTGCCGGCCGATGGTCGGGCAGAGGGCGATCAGGAAGTCCTGCTCGGCCGGTGCGGGAGGGATCATCCGGTCGCTCTTGCGGACCCGGCGGCGGAGCAGCAGGGCACCCTGGAGACCGACCATCACACCGACGACCGGCAGCGACCAGACAATGGTCAGGATCCAGCTCAGCGGCGACGAGCTGGGCTTGTAGCTCCACAGCCCGAAGACGACCAGGAGAACGAACGGCACCAGAAACGGGAGGATGCCCGGCTTCCAGCGTGCGGTGCGCTTGGCGAGCTTCTGATTGTGCCGCGAGTGCGGCATACCCCCGTCGACCAGTGTCGTTGTCACGACTGCGGAACTCCCATGAGATCGGTGGTGCGTCGAGGCAGCAGCAGATCTCGGCACGGCACGCTACGCGCGTCGCGCTCGTTTACTCAGGGTTCTGCCCCCGACGCCTTCATTGGCGCCTCGGCCACTCAGAAGCCCCCCCGGGCGTCCTAAAAACGCTGGCCGAACAGCTGCACGATCCTCGCACACTTGCTTCACGCAAGGAATACGGGTGTGAAAGGTGTAGTCAAAAGTTAATCAAACTGGCTCTTGTGCAGTGATGTCCATATACCGGCCGACGCCGTGATCACCCGCGTGGAGGCGTACGTTCCCTTCACGTCGGCCGGCGTGTTCTTGCCCGTCGGCGCGGAGACGTTGGCGTACGACAGCGCCTGTCCCCACACGCTCCACAGCACCCACGGCGTCCGGCTCAGGGTGTGCGGCTGGGCCGCGTTCAGCGGGACGTGGAAGGACTCGGCCATGGCCCGGGGCCTGCGGTACCGCTCAAGACCCCGGTACCAGACCTCCGTCCAGGCGCCCGGACCGTACGGCTTCTCCGGGGAGCCGCTGTAGTCGTCGACACCGACCACGTCCACATAACGGCCACCGGGGTAGTAGGCGTGCGGCGACCGGCCGTAGGAGCCGTCCCAGGAGTTCGGCGACCACACGAAGATCAGATTGTGCAGGCCGCGCCGGGTGACGAGGTGGTCGTATGTCGCACGCCACAGTTTTTGGTATACGGCCGGATCCTGCCCCGCCCACCAGAAACCGTGGCCCGGTGCCGTGTTCATCTCGTGGTACGGCCGCAGCAGCACCGGCACCCCGCGGTCCGCCAGATAGCCGAGGTGGTCCGCGAGATAGTCCAGGTCGTGCAGCAGGGCCCGGTGTTCGGCGGTGCCCTCGGTGACGACCCGGGCGAACCAGCCGGGGTCCTTCGCGGCGGGCGAGTTCTTGTTCAGGGTCTGCTCGAAGCCCTTGACCGGGCTGCCCGGGTACGGCTGGTGGAAGGAGAACCCGACGAGGCCCGCCGGAGCGCCCCCGTTGTGCGGCAGCGAGATCTCCGCGCCGCCCGCACCGCAGTCCGGGTGCGTGCCGGAGGGCCGGTACGAGCCGTCGGCGGCCCGGGGCAGACCCGCCCACACGCCGACCGCGAGATCCACGGCGTCCTCGGCGTACCCCCACATGCGCCGGCAGCCCGGCCAGGAACGGGAGTACGAGCGGGACTCACCGACCGCCCAGCCCGGCTGGTCGTACCCGGGTCCCAGGTCCAGCTCCACGAAGCCCGGCAGCCGGCCCGTGATGTCCTGGGCCTTCTTGTAGTAGTAGCCCGGCTGCTTCAGGCCCCGGTAGTCGCCGTACGCCACGTTGTACCGCTCGTTGTGCAGCTCCACGTGCTGGCCGATGACCGTCCGCGAGGCTTCTCCCCGCCGCGCCCTGTTCTCCAGGCCGGCCAGCAGCGCGTAGACGTTCCGGGCGGCGGGAGAAGCCTCGCG
>NZ_JAEQAZ010000091.1 GCF_016654115.1 Streptomyces sp. MBT53 | reverse complement strand
ACCCTCACCCACCACGCCGACCCACCGCGCCCCACCGGCAACGACCACCCCTGAACCACCCCCCCCGGGTCAGAGCTCCGTGCGTCCGAGACGCGTGAACGGAAGGGTCTGGCAAGCACTGCGCGAGAGGGCGCGGATCCACTCCAGTCGGTCGCCGCAGGGCGAGGCGTGGCAGAGAGTGATCCTCGAAGCCCCTTCAACCGGACGGCCAGAGCGCCCACGGGGCACAGGCGCATATCCGGAAGATGTGCACCACAGCTCACACATATCTATTTCCGCGAGGTGAGAGTTCGGCGCACCATGCAGGCATAGTTTTTACCGCAATGAGTAAGCCGAATTATTTAGCATGCACAGGCCGTCGCGGCATGCTACCTTTGGTTCCAGTTGCAGTTGTGGTTCCCGAAACTTCAAGTGCTCCCTCCCGGCTCCGGCCGGGGAGAGCGCTTTTATATTTTCCGGTCTTTTTCCGGGCGGGGTTCATTGCGGCGACACGGTGTCCGCACAGTGCGGATTTCGATGTACTGCCCCGAAGGAGATATGACATGGCTGCTGGTACCGTGAAGTGGTTCAACGCGGAAAAGGGATTCGGCTTCATCGAGCAGGACGGTGGCGGCGCTGACGTGTTCGCCCACTACTCGAACATCGCCGCCCAGGGCTTCCGTGAGCTGCTGGAAGGCCAGAAGGTGACCTTCGACATCGCGCAGGGCCAGAAGGGCCCGACGGCCGAGAACATCGTTCCGGCCTGACGCTGACGAGCACTCTGTAGCTGGGGCCCGCATCCTTCGGGGTGCGGGCCCCAGCTACATGTGTTTCCCGCAACGGTTTCACCTGCGGGACGGCTTGGATAGATCCTCAGCCTCACCATGTGCGGCTCATCCTGCAGAGATGCAGACGCCACCTGAAGAGCCGCACCGCAGTCGACGCCCGGATGGTGCGTCCCTGCCACGTCACTCATTTCAGCATCTGCGCCCGCGTGTACTTCCGTCGGCCGGATCTGCTTTCTTTTGTATCTTGCCTTTTTGTCATCGGTTCATACTTGTGGTTCTCCGTGCTGCTCAATGCTGCGGGAATTCCTTGATATGTGCCACATCGAGGAAGGTTCCGCATGAACCGCACACGTACGAACGACCGCTTTGCCCGCACTCGTAAGAGCAGTGCCGACGCCGGGAAGAGCGGCAGCCGCTTCGGCTCATCGGTACCGCGCCGTTCCGGCGGCCCTGTCCGTTCCGGCGGTTACGGCCGTCGGCCCGCCGCGGTGCAGGGTGAGTTCGCGCTCCCTGAGACGATCACCCCCGCGCTTCCCGCCGTCCAGGGTTTCGCCGATCTCGACATGCCCGAGCAACTGCTGGCCGAACTCGGCAGGCAGGGTGTGAGCGCACCGTTCCCGATCCAGGGTGCGACGCTGCCGAACACGCTGGCGGGCCGTGACGTCCTGGGCCGCGGGCGCACCGGTTCCGGCAAGACCCTCGCCTTCGGTCTCGCCCTGCTCGCCCGCACGGCCGGACAGCGTGCCGAGCCCCGCCAGCCGCTGGGACTCATCCTCGTACCGACGCGTGAACTGGCGCAGCAGGTGACCGACGCCCTCACTCCTTACGCCCGCTCCGTCAGGCTGCGGCTGGCCACCGTGGTGGGCGGGATGCCGATCGGCAGGCAGGCCGGCACGCTGCGAGGCGGGGCCGAGGTCGTCG
This sequence comes from Streptomyces sp. MBT53, assembly GCF_016654115.1. Lineage (GTDB taxonomy): Bacteria > Actinomycetota > Actinomycetes > Streptomycetales > Streptomycetaceae > Streptomyces. The sequence goes on along the minus strand of NZ_JAEQAZ010000091.1, from coordinate 33,743 downwards.
TCGCGACCCCGGGCCGGCTCAAGGACCTCATCGACCGCGGTGACTGCCGCCTGAACCAGGTGGGCATCACGGTGCTGGACGAGGCCGACCAGATGGCCGACATGGGCTTCATGCCGCAGGTCACCGCACTGCTCGACCAGGTGCGTCCGGAGGGGCAGCGGATGCTGTTCTCCGCCACCCTGGACCGTAACGTCGACCTGCTGGTGCGCCGCTATCTCACCGACCCCGTCGTGCATTCGGTCGACCCGTCCGCCGGTGCGGTCACGACGATGGAGCACCACGTCCTGCACGTCCACGGCGCCGACAAGCACGCCGCCACGACCGAGATCGCCGCCCGCGAGGGCCGGGTGATCATGTTCCTGGACACCAAGCACGCCGTCGACCGGCTGACGCAGGACCTCCTCAACAGCGGGGTCCGGGCCGCCGCGCTGCACGGCGGCAAGTCGCAGCCGCAGCGCACCCGCACGCTCGCCCAGTTCAAGACGGGGCACGTCAGTGTGCTGGTGGCGACCAATGTGGCGGCGCGGGGCATTCACGTCGACAACCTCGACCTGGTCGTCAACGTCGACCCGCCGACCGACCACAAGGACTACCTCCACCGCGGTGGCCGTACCGCCCGTGCCGGCGAGTCCGGCAGCGTCGTCACCCTCGTGACACCCGGCCAGCGACGCGGCATGGCCCGCCTCATGTCGGACGCCGGGATCCGGCCGCAGATCACCGAGGTCCGCTCCGGCGAGGCTGAACTGAACCGCATCACCGGTGCCCAGGCTCCGTCCGGCATCCCGGTCGTCATCACCGCACCGGTGGCCGAACGCCCCAAGCGCAGCGCCTCCTCCTCCCGGGGCCGGCGCCGCCCCTCGTCGGGAGCCCGGCGCGGGCCCGTACGCCAGTCCGTCGTCGGTGCGGCGGCCTAGAACCTTCGTGATCAGGAAGCTGACCCATCTCTGCAGGAGGCATCTTTTGACGCTGGTTCAGACGCAGCCCCGCCCGGCGAACGCCGGCCCTGTGCGCAGGACGCCGGCTGAGGTCATGGAGGCGGCCGGACCGCAGGTCTGGGACGACATGAGCGTCGAGGTGGCGCTGTCCGTCATGGCCGCCGCCCGCACGGGCCGGCTGGTCGTCTGCGACCAGGGCGGCCAGTGCACCGGCCTGGTCACCCGGACCGAACTCACCGCTGTGCGCGACAACTCCGGCTACACGGACCGCGTCCGCCTGCGCGACATCCTCGGTGAGAACCGGTCGTTCACGTCACCCGTGATGACGATGGCCGAAGCCGAGCACGCGATGCGCTCCCGCCGACCCGCTGCTCTGCCAGTGGTCGTCGGGCAAGGCAGCGCCTTGGGCGTCCTCGCCCTCTCCCGTTGATCCGCCTCACTCTGGTCGGACCGTTCTCCCCTTCTCCCTGTGAGGCCCCATGCGCTGCGTCATCGCCCGTTTCCCCTTCGAGCTCACCAAGAGCGGTGTGCTGGAATCGATGAAGGGCATCAAACCCGAGCAGGTCATGGGCGAGTCCGTGATCATCGGCCGCCGTCACTACCCCGTCAAGCAGGTCGGCCAGGTCATCACCCGCCAGGACCGCCGCGACTTCAGCGCCGACGAAGTCCTCCGGGCGATGGCCAAACTCGGCTTCACCTGCCGCACCCTCCCCAAGACCGGACCCGCAGGCATCCTCGGCCCGCTCCGGCAGGCTTCCGCGATGCTCGGCACTCCCCTGTCCGTCTGACCGACGCGACAGGCACGCACCGGCACCTGAACAGCAGTGGGCCCGGCCGACGCAAGTCGGCCGGGCCCACTGCGTGCGACGGGTTCCCGTCGCCGTGGTTCCTCAGTGGCCGGGATATCAGTGGTCGGAATAGCTGAAGTCGCCTACGGTCCAGGCGCTGACGTCGTCGATCGCGACCCGGTACATCCCGCCCGTCTCCGGGATCCCCACCGTGCCCTGAAGAATTCGGGCGACGTGGAAGTGCAGATGAGTGGGTGGGCCGTCATCCTTCGCGGGGGTGTCGAACACGGCGGAGAACTCTCCCAGGCGGGCGGAATCCGTCAGCACCTCCGACACCCTCCGCCTCCACACGGCTTCGGGAGCGAGTCGGCCGGTGATGACAGCGCCGCCGGTGACCACGGTCAGGGACATCTGGTTGCTCTGCCCGGACTCCACCACGGTGGCGATGTCAACGAGCAGCTCGTCAGGCTTCGACATGGGTCAGATTGTATTTGCCGGCCATCGGGCTGCTTCAGCCGTGGCGTCACCGGGCGACGGGCGCGTTCACGGTCTTGCCGCCGGCCGCCCGGCGGGTGACCGCGGTGGTGCGTGCGAGGCGGTTGGCCACGCGCCAGCCGACGCTTCCGGTGCCGTCGTTCCGGTCGGGGGTGCGCATGCTCTGCGCCTGTGGGCCGGGGTCGTGCACCGTCACCTCGATGCTGTCGGGGTGGGCGGTCCGGGCCAGGGTGCAGGTGCCGCCGCCGTGGTGCACGGCGTTGGTGACGCGTTCCGGGACGACCAGGACCACGATGTCGGCGTCCTAGCTGCGATCGGACGTTGGAGACTTCCGAGGAAAAATCGCACGCTTTCGCGTGCGCGGGGCGACGGTTGTGGCGCTGACAGCCACTCCTCCTGCTCCGGTCACTGCTCGAGGCCGATTCCCTCTCTGTCGAACGCACGGAAATCTGTGTTTGTTGGAGTAGACATTGGAGCGGGGTCGTGGTTATGGTTCTCTCGTAACCCAGCGAGACAGCAGGGCCTGGCAGACACGAACTGCCGGGCGGAGCAGTACATGTGAGTGCAGTTCGCAGGACGGTGCGGTGGTGGAGTCACGAAGCCAGGGCGGTTGCAGGACGGCGACGGGGCTGACGACCGGACCGGGTGGCCCGCAGTGATCAGGGGCCGCCGTGAGCAGTATCCGCAAGTGAAGTACCCGTAAGTGCAGTTCGAGGTATCCAGCAGTGAAGTAAGTGAGCAGCACCTCGGTGAAGGCGTCGGCTGCGGACGCGCGCACCGGGAGGTTCGGCAGCGGGGTTCCAAGCCAGAGCAGACGCAGGACGGGCGACGGGGCTGGCTGCCGGAGAGCGGCGCTGTCACAGGCCGCAGAGCAGTTCGCATCACCAGCAGTACGCAGTACCCCACTTGTAAGCAGTTGATCCCAGAGGGAAGAACGGAGGAGCCGAGCGCCATCAGGATCGCCCGGGCCGACATCTTGAACCCGGGTACCGCAGGACATCGATAGTGAGGTGGTCTCCGGTCAAGCAACCGCGATCCCAGCACCCCCGACGGCATTCAGGCCGGGGCTGCGGAAACAGAAGGCCGGCGCAGTAGCAAGGTCGGCAGATGGTGTAGCAGTTCCTTCGGGGCCTTGGTGCCATATGGCACCAAGGCCCCTCGACGCGTTCCACAGAGAGGTGCAGATGACAGCAGACGACTCGTTCAGCCGTATCGACGACGACGACTACCCCGCCTACACGATGGGCCGGGCCGCCGAACTCCTCGGCACCACCCAGGGCTTCCTCCGCGCCATCGGCGAGGCACGCCTCATCACCCCGCTCCGCTCCGAGGGCGGCCACCGCCGCTACTCCCGCTACCAGCTGCGCATCGCCGCCCGCGCCCGGGAACTCGTCGACCACGGCACCTCTGTCGAGGCTGCCTGCCGCATCATCGTCCTCGAAGACCAGCTCGAAGAAGCCCAGCGCATCAACGCCGAATACCGCCGCGCCGCCGAATCGGCGGACCCGACGACCACCGCCTGAGACGGGGGCCCGCCGACATCGGCGGGCACCCCCGTACGCCCCGTCCTGGTGTGCGGCGTGATCGCTTTCTCTGGTGACGCGGTGTGTGGGCGTGTAGCGTCTGCGTCAGCTGTCGTGGTTCGGAATTCCCCAGCCCATGCTCCCGGCATGGGCGTTTTGCTGTGCTGTGCCGCAGGGACCAGGGCGATCACCTCCGCTTTCCCCATGGAGGGGGAGGCGTTCATCGACTGGAAGGCATGAGACATGGCTACAGGAACTGTGAAGTGGTTCAACGCGGAGAAGGGCTTCGGCTTCATCGCCCAGGACGGCGGCGGCCCGGACGTCTTCGCGCACTACTCGGCGATCAACTCCTCCGGCTTCCGTGAACTTCAGGAGGGCCAGGTCGTGACGTTCGACGTCACCCAGGGCCAGAAGGGCCCCCAGGCCGAAAACATCAACCCGGCCTGACCCCGCAACCCTGCCCGAAGGATCGCGCACGCCGCGTCCCTGACTGCCGTCGGCCGCGCGCCGTGCTCTCACCCGGACACGGGACCGGCTCTGGTGCCGGGCGTCGACATGATCTGTGGTGCAGGGGATCAGGGCCGCGCAGCAACGGCCGCGCGGCCCTGATCTGTTGAAATGAATCCCGGTCCGACGCAACCTCGGCCGCAGACTTCCTGAGCGGCTGTCGTACGGCTTGGAGACGGAGACGTTCAGACGTTCGTCGGGGCATCTGATCGAGGGCCGAGAGGAGCTGGCGGGCCAGGGGGCGGTTCCCTCTCCGGTCACCGAACGCTGCACAAGGGCCTTGATGTTGGCGGGCAGCAGATACGCGGTACCCGAGGACCTCCACAGTTCCGCCCGGAAGCGTTCTCCAGCCGCCAGGCCCAACCGATGCTCCAACTGGCCTGCGAGGGGGGCGGATACGTGGGGGCGGACCTCAGGAAGCAGCGACGCTCCTTGCGCGTAGGCGGGCGGAATGCCCGTTCGGAAGTCCTGATCGTTCCCATGACCAGCCGGTCTACTCGGCTTCGGCTGGCCCAGTTGACGGCAGTATCAACGAGGGTGGAGTGGGAACGGCTGCGGAACACCATGCCTGCGACTGGGCGTGGTGTTCGAGACCGGCCTCCCGGAATGGCGTGGAGTGCCGTCTCTTAGCATGGCCCCGTGATCACTGGTGGCGCCCAGGAGTCCGAGGGAGGACGAGAAGCTGTGTCCCGCGACGCTGCTGAAGCCGAATACGTTCACGTCGCCTCATGGAGTGCAGAGAATCCTCAAGACCGGCCGCCCGTCGGATCAGAGGAGGATAAAGCGGAAAGGAAAGGTCATACGGTTGCCGCTCTCGTGGAGCGGGCAGCCGAACCGGTCAAGCCGAGGCTGCGTGGCTGGCTCCATGCCGCGATGGTCCCGGCCTCGCTGATCGCAGGCATCGTTCTCGTCTGTCGGGCCCGCACTCCGCAGGCGGCCCTGGCCTGCGTCGTGTATGCGGTCACCGCCGGCATGCTGTTCGCAACGAGCGCGATCTACCACCGTGGCACCTGGGGGCGGCTCGGCGACGCACTCCTGCGACGTCTCGACCACGCCAACATCTTCCTCATCATCGCCGGCACCTGCACACCCCTGGCGGTGCTGCTCCTTCCGCCGGACCAGCGGTCCCTGCTGCTGTGGATCGTGTGGGCGGGCGCATTGGCCGGTATCGCGTTCCGGGTCTTCTGGGTCGGAGCTCCGCGCTGGCTGTACACCCCGTGTTACCTCGCGCTGGGGTGGGCACCGGTGCGTTACCTGCCCGACTTCCTGCACGCCGGGGGAGCGGCCGTACTCATCCTCATAGTGGTCGGCGGGCTTCTCTACAGCGCCGGCGCGGTGGTCTACGCCCTCCAGCGCCCCGACCCCTCACCCCGCTGGTTCGGCTTCCACGAGGTGTTCCACGCCCTGACCGTGGCGGCCTTCACCGCGCACTACATCGCCATCTTCCTGGCCGCCTACTGACCGCGACAGTTTCCGATCGCGCCGCTCATCGCCCGAGCTGCCGGGCGATGGACCGCGAAGGGCCGGGCTGTCGCAGAGGCATCGCGCCGCGCGTGAAAGCCGTCCGCCGTCCGGCCTACAAGCGGGCCGCTCTGAAGGGTGTGACGCTCCGTGGACAGGTAAAGGAGGGAGGAGAACGTGACGCCAGCGGTCTTCAGCTGACCTGCGACAGAGGGGCTGCCGTGTTCGAGGCGCAAGACATCAGGGAATGGCGGGGCCACGACGTGGTCGACCATGAGCAGCACAAGATCGGCGTCCTGGAGGCGGTCTACGTGGACACGGCCACAGACCAGCCCGCGTTCGCAACGGTCAGGGTCGGCCTGCCGACCCGGCACCGGCTGGTGTTCGTCCCTCTGGGCGATGCGACGGTCGGTCCCGGCTATCTGAAGGTTGCCTACGACAAGAAGCAGGTCAAGGAAGCACCCTCGATCGGCACGGACGGCGAACTGCTCGCGGAGGACGAGAAGACGGTTTTCGCCCACTACGCCCTCGCCTACAGAATGGGCGAGGGTGGCGAACGTCGCCTCGCCCGCCGCTGATGCCCCCACCAATGTGCTCCACGATGAGGTGACACCGATGGCTCTCTTTCTCCTACTGGTCCTTGTGGCCATCGTGCTCGGCATCATCGGTGTGGCGGCGAAGGGCCTCTTCTACCTGCTGGTCATCGGTGTGGTGGTTCTGGTCGCCGACTTCGTCCTCCTTGGCCTGCGCCTGGGCCGCCGTCGCAGGCGTCTCCCGCGGTGACGCGGTCAGCCAGGCAGGTGCCCGGGCCGCCCCCGCCTGGGGACCGGACGCAGCGGGATGCGGGAGCAGGCGTCGCGTCATTGCGCGGAATTCATCCGCCTTGTTCGTGACGGTGCGGAGGCGTCGGTGAGGTCGGCGCCGGTGTTGGCGTCCCGCTCCGACTGGTCGACGCCGTGCCAGTCCAGGCACATGACGGTCGCGTCGTCCTGCAGGTGGCCGTGGTTGGCGTCGACGATCGCCCCGATGAGAGTGCGGGCGGCCTCACGGGGGTGCAGCGCGCTGGTGCGCACGATCAGGTCCGACAGATCGAGGCTGTTGGCGTTGCGCTCCAGCATGCCGTCGGTCAGCATCACCAGCCGGTCGCCCGGCTGCAGGTCCAGCGACTGGACCCGGTAGGTGTGAGGGGTGAGGAAGCCGAACGGCATATCGATCTTCGGAGTGATCTCCTGCACTTCGCCGTTCCGCATGCGCAGCGGCCAGGGGTGCCCGGCGTTGATGAACTCGGTCGTGCCGTCGATCAGGCTGATGCGCAGAAGCTGACCGGTGACGTAGCTCTGACGGCCGTGCTCCCGCATGGCCCGGTCGGCCTGGCGAGCCTGTTCGGCGAGGTCGGCACCGGCCCGCCGCGCCCGGCGCAGGGCGCCCACCAGGAGAGTGGCCAGCAGCGCGGCGTCGACATCGTGGCCCATGGCGTCGGTGACGGAGAGCTGGACGGTGTCCCGGTCGATGACGTAGTCGAAGGTGTCGCCCCCGACGTGGTCGGCCGGCTCCAGCGCCCCGGCCACGGCGAACTGCGCGGCCTCGCACGCCAGCGAAGCCGGGAGCAGCCGGTGCTGGATCTCCGCGGCCAGGCTCAGCGGAGTGGTACGGCGGCCCCACTGGTACACGTCGGTGAAGGACCGGTTCGCGATGACGATGTACGCCAGGGCGTGTGCGGTCTCGCCGACCTCCCGCATGGTCTCCGCGTCGGGTGTCGCGGGCAGGAACAGTTCGAGGAGCCCGATGGCGTCCCCGCGGTTGGTCACCGGCGCGACGACCCGCACCAGCGCGCCGTCGCCCTTGTCCTCCACACTCGGACGCTGGGTGCGGATCACGTCGTCGTACAGGGTGCCCCGCAGGGTGATGCGCCGGGCGGGTTCATCGGTATCGACGCTGCCCGCCGCACCCAGCCGCACCACCGAGCCGCCGGTGAAGTCGGTGATGAGGAACGACACCGACGCGGCCCCGAGGTGCTCCTTGAGCATCCGCGCGACCACGTCGAGCGACTCCACGGGTGCCGCTGTCTCCGCCGCGGCCAGTGTCTCCGCCAAGGTCATCATCCTGCCCTGGCCACCCCGGTTCACGGAAGTGGGAACGGTCGGCCCACCGTGCCCTTCATGCCCGCGTACGGTCACGGTGACTCCTCGCTGCTCGCTGGTCCTCAGGACTCTCGCCCGGGTACACGAGAGGCTGGCGCCGAGCCCGCTGCCAAGTAGGTGCCAGTGCACCACAGAGTGCCTGAACGGATGCGCCTTATCGGCCAACCACCCGTCGAGCGGTCAGGCCACTGGTCATGTCCGGGGACTGAGATGCACCGCGCTGGATTGCGCACGGCCCTCGCGACCCGGCCGAGCACTCGGCCTCCTCACGACCGGCCGCCTTGGCTGTCGGTGTCGCTCCGGTGGTTCCTATGAAACCCCTGCTCGGCGGCACGTGATGCGTGAGCGATGCGTGAGCGGACGAGGTGGCAGAGACCATCACTGCGTGGACTGAGCCCCGCGCGGTACCTGTCCTGACCTGGTGGTTTCGGACACCGAAGGAGCGTCCGGAACCAGCCGGCAAGATCCTTCCCGGACTTGTAATGCGTAGGTCGTCGGTTCGAATCCGACAGGGGGCTCAACGAAACCCCAGTTTGGACGGCGTCTGAACTGGGGTTTTCCTGTGTCCGGGCGCTGCGGGGGCGGAACTCGATGATCTTCGCCCCTTCGTGTGTGGCCGTGGTGTGGCCATCCTGCTCGGCAACCGTCTCGCCGGTCCGTCCGGCGAGGTGGTCGAGCACCAACTGCTCGACCGTGCGGCCGTCCCGCTCGGCGACTGCGGCGAGCTGCGCGACGAGGTGATCGAGGGCGAGCTGCGCGACCTCCTCGACGCGCGGATCGGCAGCCGACTCGGCGGGCGCCTCATCAGGAAGGCGGGCCGCACCGCGCGGAACGATGGCGGCTGTCGCCTCGGCAGCGTCGCGAGCAGCCTTCGGCATGACCGACTGGTAGATGTCCCGGGTGATCCGGGTGTCGCTGTGGCCGAGGGTCTCGGACACGATCTTGATATCGACGCCGGCGGCGAGCATGAGCGAGGCGGCGACGTGACGCAGGTCGTGCAGCCGGATCGGCGGCAGCCCTGAGAGTTCGACGAGCCGCTCGAAATAGTCCGTCAGCCACCCGGGGTGGATGAACGACCCGTCGGGCATGGTGAACATGCGCCCCGACTCGACCCATGCCTCGCCGTATTCGAGGCGCTCGGCGTCCTGTCGCAGTTCCTGCTTGTCGAGAACCTGACCGCTGTACTCGTCGAGGTCGACCACGCGCTCGCCGCTGTCGGTCTTCGGCGCGTTCTCGATGACCTCCCAACCGTCCTGCACGAGCTGCGTCGCGACGGTGAGCGTTCCCGCCGCACGGCTCCGGTCAGTGCGACGCAGGCCGACCGACTCGCCCCGACGCAGGCCCCGGAAGGTGATCAGGTGGAACAGCCCGTACAGGCGCTCGCCGGTATCGGCGAGGAAGTCGAGGAACTGTCCGGCGTGCTCCGGGGTCCACACCATGCAGGCGGACGGCTTGACGCCGGTCCGCAGCCACTCGGCGATCCTCTCGTCGGTCCAGACAAGCGCCTTGGGCCGCTTGGCGGCTTCGAGTTCGACGTGCGCGGCTGCGTTGAAGATGATCAGTCCGCGCCCGATAGCGACGTTCAGGGCGGCCCGCAGCGTCGCCTTGATGTGGTGCTGCGTCGCCACTCCCGTGATCCGCCGGAACGGGTCCATCGCGTCGATGGACTCTTTCAGCGCCTTACGGCGGCGCCGACTCTCAACTCCTTTCCACGGGATCAGCTTCAACTCGTCCAGCGCCGTGCGGCGCAGAATGTTCGCATCGTTGATCTCGATGTTCGTCTCGGCGATGCCGGCGAACATCTCGTCGAGGTGCGCCACGGTGAGCCGGTCGAGCCGGATGTGCCCGATCCGCGGTACGAGGTGCACCCGAATATCGATGTCGTACCGGTTCTTACCGCTCGTGCGCAGCCCCTTTTTTCCGGCGAGCCACTGTTCGAGCCACTCGCCGACGGTCATGTGCTGCGTGAGCGACTGGCCGGTCGCGAACTTGCGGCGGGTCTCCTCGTGGTCGGGGATCGGGTCTTTGCTCGCCCCCACGGTTTCGAGCATGTCGGCGAGACGGGCGCGGCCCTCGACGTCGTTCTCGTCGGCGATGTTGAGCAGCGCGCGCACCTTGTCGAGGTCGGCCTGCGCCTTGGTCTTGGTGTCGTAGCCGCTGCGGCGGAAGCGGCGACGCGCGTTGCCCTTCTTGGGCGGCAGTTCCTGCGTGAGGCTGAACAGGCCGTGGCTGCGCTGACTCAGCTTGGTGCAAGAGCCGTTGAGCTGCTTGCCGTCGGCGTCTCGGCAGCCGCAACGCTTGGTGATGGTGCCGTTCACTCAGTACCTCTCGGGTTGATGACGTCGGGGTCGTCGAGCATGTCGAGCCCCTGCATGTCCTCGATCAAGTTGGGTCGTAGATCGGGGATCGTGAGCCCCGCGCGGCTCATGTCGTTGATGTGGCGCGCGAGTTCTTCGAGTCGGTGCAGGTAGTCGGTCTCTGCTGCGCTGTGGCCCTCCTTCCTTGTGCGGCGCGTTGCCTGCGTGGCCTCGGTGCGCAGATACGCCCTGTGGACCGCCTCGCGCCGCCGCTCGAACTCGGGGTACAGCGACGCGGGATAGGCGGCCGTACCCCATGCGACGGACCACTTGGGACCGTCGCCGGCGACGGGCCGGGGGTCGACGTAGTGGTGCCCGTCGAGGGGGCCGGCGAGCGTCGGCGTCTCCTCGCCCGTGAACCACTTCCACACGATGTAGGGGTCTCGCGGATCGGCCGCGGGCACAGTGGGCACGGTCTGCTCGTCCCCAAGGGGAAGCACCAGGAGGAGCGGAGGCACGGCGAGGGCGAGGCCGAGCACGAGCAGCTCGTCGACGGTCACCTCGCGGCGTCGCTTGCCCTCCTTGTTCCTGCGGCCGGTCTCAATGTTCGTGATCGCGGCGTACGTGAGGTCGACGGCACCCAACCGGGCGCACTCGTCCGCGAGTTGCTGCCGGTTGAGGCCGAGCCGGGCTCGGTGCTTGCGCACCTGCCCGGCGATGGTGTCGCTTGCCGTTTGGTGACTGTGCATATCGACACGCTAGCAGTGCATATTGCGTAGTCACTAGCGTTATCTATACGTTATGTTCGATGAACGCCCCAACCGGGAGGGCGTGTTGACCTCGATGGAGGGGAGTTCGTGACCAGCGACGAGCGAGCGATGACGCACGACGAGTTGATGAATCTGCCGGTGACCGTTGACCTTGAAACGGCCAACCGGGCATTGGGCCTCGGGCGCACGACCGGGTACAGCCTGGCCAAGGGGGAGCGGTACCCGGTGCGGCTGCTGCCGGCCACGCGCGGTTACCGCGTCTCGCGGTATGACCTGCTACGGCACCTCGGTGTCGGCTCAGGCGAGGATGGAATCGAGGCGAGGGCCGCCTGAGGTCAGTCGAAGTACCCGAGCGCGTTGTCAGGACGGCAGTGTGGGCAAGGGGCGATCCCCTCGGCCAGGGCTCGTAGCGCCTGGTCCAGCTCGACCCCATTCGATCTGGATCCGACCATGTAGCAGCCCCCTTTGTGTATGTACACGGCGGTACGCCCCGAGAGTCCGCGCTCGATCAGCCAATCAGGATCCGGAGCGCGTGGGGCGAGGCCTCGCTGTTGCTCGGCCTCGCGCCGCTCCTCGTCGGCGATCCATCGGCGGGTGCGAGCGAGGTCTCGTGCCTGTACGCGCTCTAGGAAGCGCAGCACGTCGAGTCGGGACAGCGGGCCATCGTTCACATGTTCTATTTTAGTGGGTCGACCGTTAGGACGCTCGCGTGTGACTGGGCGCTTCACTTGGCCAGTTAGCGGTCGAGTTGGCCATCAGTCGGCGGCTTGCCGTATCAGAGCAATCGAAAGTCCCGCTATGCCACCATGGCGAGTCGCCAACTCCCCTGCGCCGAAGGGCAATACGCGTAACATGCCCCACCCAATCGTCCCGCTCTTCGCTCTGGAGAGTCCCATACCGAAGGCGTCAACAGACGCTGTCAGCAGCGACTCCGTGAAGTGGACGGACGTCGAACTCGCCCATTGGACGGTCGTCCTGGCCATCGCGACCATCGCACTGGTTGCCACCACCATCTGGATCACCAGCACCGACCGGAGGCGGGACAGCCGGCGGCGCAAGTCGGACCGCGAAGAGGCTGCCGAGCGCCTTGCCGAGGAGCGTGCCGAGATCGACCGGCGAGTGGCTGAGGAACGGAAGGCCGCCGAAGACCGCGCGACCCGCCAGCGGCAGGTCGTCGCCGCGACTTCGCTGCTCCAGCGAATCGCGGACGTCGATCCGTTCATGAGGACCGTTCCCAACCTGGACAAGCAGACCCAGGGAACGCCCTCCGCAGCCGCCTACGAGGCAGCCCGGGACGCCGTGGGGAATCTGAAGAAGGGCGCTCTCGCTGAGGCTCTGGCCCTGCACAGCCCTACAGGCACACGGCTCTACCAAGCCCTCGTACAGCTCTATCTGAGCGCTGTGGACGGACGCTGGAAGCGCGTTACACCGAACGTCACCCCCGCGTTCGAGGAGCGGACCGTGGGTGACTTGCGCCACTACACGCGGCACGTCCGGCTTTGTCTGCACCAGCTGATCAACGACGGCGCCATCCCGGTCAATGCCCTTGGTCCCAACCCCGATGAGCCTGACATTCCGAACCTCGCCCGCTCACTCGATGGCGACTCCGACCCCTGGACGCCGATCGCCTGGACTCCGCCCGGCTGGGACCTGGACAGCGAACTCGACCTGACCGATCCAAACCGTCGTTTCGACCCTTACCGCTGACACGATCATTTCCACTGGGAGTGGCTACCACCAATACTCAACTGGCCAAGTGGAGCGCCCAGTCACATCGCGCCAGCCGAAGCTACCGGGGCCGTCCTCGTTCGGAGGAACCTCGCCGCCCCCGCGGGGGATCAGGGGCGGCGAGGCCGATCAGGGGGAGAGGATGTGTGCCTCCGTCTGTCGCCCTTTCTCGCGGTGCGTGGCCCATGCCTGAGCGGCGGCGGTGAGGGCGGCCCTGTGAGGCATGGGGCGTGTCCGTTCCCAGTTTTCCCAAGCGATGTAGACGGTGCGCGCGAATGTGGTGACGGTGGCCGGTTCGGCCTCGAAATATGCGGGCACTTGCCGGGCGATCGTCTCGGCGTACTCCGGTTTGTGGCCAGCGGAGATGAGTCGGGGAATGGTCAGCGCGGTGTCCGCCCACGCGGGCGCAGGGCAGGCAAGTGCCCAGTCGAGTAGTACCAGTTCGCCAGCGTCGGACAGCAGCATGTTGTGTGGGGACATGTCTGTATGGGCGAGCCCGCGGCCTTGTAGTCCGGTCGGAATGTCCTTGGGCAGGAACTCGGCCCACCGTGTGTGTAGCGGCTTCTTGTGCAGGGTCTCGGGCCATGGCGTCTTGGACACGACGATGAGCGTGCGCACCAAGGGGGCGAGATCGTCGGAGCCCGGAGTCAGGTCCGGATACCGTCCCTCGACGTACTCATATCCGTAGAGCACCCACCCGCCGGCGTCGATCTCCCACAACACGCGGGGCGCCCGAGGCGCGTTCCCCGTGACCTGGGCCTCATGGCGGTAAACCCACGCTTGTGGGTCGTCGTGAGCGGTGCCCTTAACGAACGCTCGACCTGCCCGGGTACGGATGGTGCAGGCGAGCCGGGACATGACGCCGTGCGGCGCGGTTTCGGCCTGCTCGACCGGTCCCGTATGGCGTTCGACGGCGGCCCGGGTCGGTGCTGGTAGGTCGTGCCATTCGATGCGGTCCACCCGCGGTCTCCTGCGTTGGTCGAGCAGTACGGGGCCGGCCCCCGGCCTGGCCACAGCGTGGCACAGACCGAGGACCGACAGGGGAACCGCTACGGATGGTTCGGGCTGTCCGAGCAGTTGGCGTGACACTGCGAGCAGTCGGCGAGGTCCAGCTCGGGCCAGAACTCCATGTCGATCTCGTACCCGGCGAGGGTGATCGAGTCGACGGTCACCGCGCGGAGTGTCTTGCCCCCGCCGTACTGCTCCTTGTCGAGGAATCCGGGCTGGTGGTGCAGGAAGCGGCCGAATCGCTGTTCGCAGAACTCGGCGTACGCCTTGGTGTGGAGCAGGAAGGCGTGCCAGAAGTCGTCAACGAGCGGCGAAGGGCTGAGCGGTTGGCCGGCGTAGTCGCACGCTGCGAGGAAGGCGAGCATCTGGCCGACGCCGCGGTGCGCCTTCTCTTCAGTGAGCTGCGGGAACTTGTCGATCATGTTGGATACGAGGGTTTCCCGCATCTCCGCGCTGAGTAGCGTGCGCGCGTCGGTTGCGGGCTGATCCTGCATCGTGGCCACGTGCTTGCCTCCATGATGTGTGGATGGTTGCTTGCACCTGCTGACCGCCGCACCCGCCGTCGGGTTTGCTCCTACTGGGCGGGGTGGGGCGGCCTTTGGACCCGTTAGGCTCCAACTTCAGCGGGTCGGCCCGGGGTCCATCTCACCTCGGGGCGGCCTTTGATCTTGAGGTCGGCCTCGGACACCGTGTGCCCGCACCAGAATGCGCGTCTGACCTCAACGGCGGGGCGCTGCGCGGGTGGTGTTGCTCCCTCGCGCTGCTCTACCGACTCGGATGGCGCGCGCATGTATGCCCTCCTGCCGCGGTGTTGCCGGTACTCCCCTCCCGGCGAAGGCGTGTAAGCCAGGAGGGGAGTACCCCTCGGGGGCTCTCCCCAACAGGCGTGGAAACAGGGAGAGTTGGCGCCGTTCCGGGAACCCGTCGTGCCGTGCATTGGCCCCGTTCGGCGTCACATGGGGACGGTAGCGCTAGCTACAGATCCGTATCAACTGTTTGACGTCTAATGGGTGATACGGCATATGCCAACGATTGATACGCAAGCAAAAGTGACCCCCCGCCGTGGGCGAGGGGTCACTCTGTCGCGTGGGTCAACTAGATGAGGTGGTCGAACTCTCCTGCCTTGGCGCCGGAGAGGAACGCCGCCAGCTTCGCTTGGGTGGTCTTGACGATCACGTCGGGGTTGTCGCTCTCACGTACGAGGATTTCGTCGCCCTGCGTCGCGAGCTCAAGGCAGTTGCCCTCTGAGTCCGTCGAGAACGAGGACTTTTGCCACTGAATTTCCACTATTCCCACGCCTTCACACTTGTTGTGCTATTTCGTAGATGAAGTCACGCGACTGCACGGCGTCGAGCGACCTCTCTTCGGTTCGGTCCAGGACGGCCCGGTAGTTGGCGAGGCGCGTCTCTGCGTCAAGGAACGCGGGGCCGTGTGGAGTGTCTGTCTGGACCGTGTCGAGCTGCGGAACCGACCCGTATACGTAGAGTGTCGAACTTCCGGCGTTGGGGAAACCGCCGACGGAGAACGGAACGACGCGCACGGTCACGTTGTCCCGGCTGGATTCCTTCAAAAGGTAGTCGAGTTGCGCGCGAGCGATCTTTCGGCCGCCGAACTCCATGCGTAGGGCGGCCTCGTGGATCAAGAACGTGCATGCGGGTGCGCTCGGTCGGTCGAGCACATCGCGACGCTTCAAGCGATGCGAAAGTCGGCGCCGGAGGTCAACGTCGCTGAGGGGCGGCACGGCCTCCTCGAACACGGCGCGGGCGTAGTCCTCGGTTTGCAGCAGGCCGGGCATGTGCATGATCTGCACGGCGCGAAGTGCCGTGGCGTGGTACTCAAGTTCGGATAGGTCGAGCGCGCCGGCGGAGAGTTCGCCGCGGTAGTCCTCCCACCATCCTTTGCCGCGTTCTTCAGCCATGGCGGCGAGGGCGTCGACGTACTCAGCGTCGGGGCAGCCGTAGTGAGCGGCCCATGTGCGAACGCGCTCACCGCTCACGCCGAAACGGCCCGACTCGGTGTTGCTGATGCTCGTCCGGTCGGTGCCGAGTTGGGTTGCGGCGTCGGCGAGCGTGAGACCGGCATGTTCCCGGATCTTTCGCAGTTCAACGCCCAATCGGCGCTGACGTGCGGTCGGCGCCTTCCTTGGTGGCATCGGCTCCCCTCCTGTCGGCTCCCAGTGTGGCCCGTGTCCCAACAAGGATCCACCTCGTTCTACTGTTGAGCCATTTAGGTACAACTAGTGAGACGCATCCGCTACCGTCTTCAGCAGCACCGCGCAGTGCGCCGGTAAAACCGCAGTGCAGCCGCTGACGCGCGCCCATGTACCGGCGCCGTCGCCCGGGAGGCGGATCGAGCCACGGTGGCGAGCAGCGCGAGCTACAACCGCGTTGGGAGACGATGAAATGGGAACCGCGTTAGCACCTCCTGCACCTCCTGCACCACCGTCGACGTTGTCGTATCGCCTTTCTGCGGCGAACACACCGACTGCGCCGGCTGTGCTTCGTGATCTGGTCGTGGCTCTGTGCCGCTCGACTGGTCACGGCGCACTCGCAGAAACCGCTCAGCTCTGTGCGAGCGAAATTGTCACGAATGTCTACCGCCACACGGCCGCCCGTCTTGTTCACGTCGATGTGATCGTTGCCGAGGGTTACGTGTCCGTGTGGGTGCACGACGACCTGCCGAAGGAACTGCCCGGTCCTCCCGAAGGGTTGGAGCGAGAGGGCGGCCTCGGCCTCATCCTCGTCGACCAACTCGCCGATCACTGGGGAGCCGCGCTCTACGGCGGGTTGATCCCCACTTCAAAGGCCGTGTGGTTCCGCCTGGACGAGGGTGGCAGGGGGGCCGTGTGATCCGACCCGAGAAAGTAAACGTGTCCGTCAACTGCGGTTCTGGTGACGACGTCGACGTGTGGCTCTACTTCGACGCGAACTTGCTCGTCGAGATCAAACCCGACCTCGCGCGGACGTTGGTCGTCGACCTTGCCGAGCAAGTCGGGATGTTCGCCGGTGTCCGGAACGACAGTTCAAGCCGCGGTGCCTGGCCTGCGATCCGCGCCGCGATCCGGGGTTCCTGGCGCCAATTCCGCGGTGTGGAGGGGCGCAAGTGACCGGAATGGAGCTTGATCGCATGGTGATTGGTGTGTTCTCCCTGTGCATCAGTCTCGGCGTGGGCACTCTTTTCGCGATCTATTGGTCGATGCCGAGTTCGCGCCGTGCGGTTGCCCCCGCGCCGGTCGATCGACCGGGCTACACCTACACCTGCTACTGCTACCGCGACTCGAT
The DNA here is from genome assembly GCF_016654115.1 of Streptomyces sp. MBT53. Taxonomy (GTDB): domain Bacteria; phylum Actinomycetota; class Actinomycetes; order Streptomycetales; family Streptomycetaceae; genus Streptomyces. The sequence goes on along the minus strand of NZ_JAEQAZ010000091.1, from coordinate 16,809 downwards.
GCGGGTCAAGATCCTTGCGGACGAAACTCCGCGCAGGCGGCACGCCCGGACCGAGTCGAAATCCGCACGCCGCCGAAGCCGCCTTGTGTCGTCTCCCAACGCGGGGGCGGCTGGCGGAAGGGGGGAACACGTTCCCGTGTCCGTGGCTGCATAGGTCCACGGGCGCGGTGACCCCCAGGGAGGGCCCTCGACGGATACGGGTCGAGGGCCCTCTCGCGTGCCCTGCAACGGCGAAAGCGCCCCCGTTCCCCGGCGCAATGCCGGGGAACGGGGGCACGGAAGTTGCCGAACTGTCCTGCTACACGCGCTAGTTGGATAGCAACTCGGAACGCACCTGAGAGCGAAATCTCTCGGCGACGGCCTCCATCTTCTCGACGTCACCCTCGCGGGCGACCTCTTCCCACTCTGTGGTCAACAGCCGAACCTCGGTGCTCCCGAATATCTGTACGGCCATCTTTGCCTCGACAGACATTTCAAGTCGCCGGGAACTCGGCCAGGAACTTTCGAGTGCTTCGAGCTCGTCCGAGCAGCTCTGCGCCCGATATGCGGCAATCCGCAGGTCGAGTTCGATCATGCGCAGGGCCTCAAAGTATCCTTCGCGTCGCTCACGGCGGACGGACCGCTGACTCTCCGCCCGGTCGACACGCTGCAACATCTGCTCTGCACTCTTGGGCGCTCGGGCGCCAGCGAGCCATGTGAAGAACACGCCGAGAGCACCTGTCGACGCAGTAAGTACGGGCGTCAGCCATTCAGCCATTCATCCATACTCGGTCAAGATTTCCTGCTAGGGAAGCGTCCTGAACTACTCCTGTGACTAGGGGAGTTGGGTGATCAGGGTGAGCACAGTCAATGCGACCCCGAGTAGGCCTACGAGGGCGCTGATGCTTGACAGGGGCCACCGGCGAGTTTCGAGTTCGTCGACTCGATTTTCGAGTTCACCGAGGCGCCCCTCGGTCTGGTCGGATCGCTGGACGAGTAGCGCGAGTGCACCGTCGATCCGGGCGAACCCCACTTCGACCGTTGTGCGCAGCCGCTCAAGAGCGACGGCTGCGGAGTCGGGCGGCGGCTCGGGTGCGGTCACACTCTGCCTCCATTCTTCCGATCGAGCGCGAGCAAATCGTCGCTGTTCGGCGCGGCACGCAGCCACGCCGGAAGCAGGTTCTCGACGATTGGCAGGGCCATCACACGCGTGATGCCGCCGGCGACGGCGAGCGCGACGCCGACGCCGGCGGCGGTCTGCGGGATGCCGGCGGCGTTGATGATCAGGGGTAGGCCGGACGTTAGGGCGAGCGCGGTCTGCACGACAGTTCGGATGGTGCGCCGGTTGGCTGCACTGAGCACGAATGTCCCTTTCCGTATTGATTGATGGTTGTGGTGCGGTAACTTCGCTACATGGGGTGGGGGGATCTCGTTACCGCGGTTGTTGGAGTGTTGGTTGGCGTAGTAGCCACAGAGGGCGCGCACTACTGGCGGTCCAGGAAGGAGAACCCTGCGATCCGCTTGCTGGTTCGGCATGGCGCCGAGCCAGGTGAATATGGCTTGGCTAACAGCGGCTATGCGAATGCCTACCGCGTAGGAGTATCGGTTGGCTGGGCTGCACCGAGAGGGCGCTTTCGCCCCTTCCGGCACATCCGATATTGGAACGAGGTACCTGCTGGGGCTGAGTTGCACTTCCGGGTGCTATCTGAAGACAGCAGCGGTAACGGGGCTGTTCTATGCGTGGCTTGGCGAGACAAGCCTGTGGAACCGAGCCGACGCAAGTGGCAGTTGTGGCCGCTGACTTGAGCGGTAGGGCTCGTGCAGGAAGTGATTACTTGCCGTAGGCGAGGCGGAACAGGGCGGCCCAACCCTTCGGGCCGATGGCCGGGTCGGACTTCTTGGCCGCGGCGCGGTACTGCGGGTGCGCGTTGTGGAACGCGATCACGCCGGCCTGCGTCTTGGGCCCGTAATTCGGCGACTCGGCAACGGACTTGGACATGTAGCCGGTGGCCTTGAGCGCGCGCTGAAGCGTCACGGCGGACGGCTTGGCCTTGTTCGGGGCGAGGCCGGTCGGGAACTTCGGCGGGGTGTACGTCTTCGGCTCGTCGTCGTTGATGTCGCCCTTGGCCCACTCGCGGAGCGCGGAGGGGGACATGTAGGCGAGGTTCCGGTCGAGCGGGGTAGACGTGAACTGCCAGATCATCACGGTGCGACCGCTCGGCTTGGGGCGCGCTGCGGCCTCGGCGCGGGCGTAGGTCGCGGCGCCCCACGGGTAAGCGGGGTACCACAGGGGAACGCCCGAGGGGACGTGTCCGGCGGTGATGTCCGAGGCGGACGTGTAGATGCCGACGACCTGCCCGGGGAACGCCTTCTTCACCGCGGCGATCCACGCGGTGGCGTACGCCTTGATCTGCGCGGCCGACCGTCCCTTGTAGTTTCGGCCGTCGCTGTAGCGCTCCAGGTCGAGCCAGTGCAGGAAGCCGGAGCCGGCGTACGGCTTCACGGCGGCGACGTAGTTCGCGGCCTCGGCGGCGGCGGACTGGTTCGGCCACGCGAAGTGGTACGCGCCCGCGACCAGGCCGGCGCCCTTGATTCCCTTGATGTGCGTCGCGAACTTGGGGTCGTGACTCTTCTGACCCTCGCTCGCCTTGGCGAACGCGAAGGTGAGGCCGTCGGCCTTGAGCGCGGTCCAGTTCTGTGCGGACTGGTACGCGGACACGTCGAGGCCGCGCGAGGTGCTGGTCATATGGGATGCCTCCTGGGCATGAAAAAACGCCCGGCGCGGTGCGCTCGGGCGTTGCGGAATGTGCGGTTGAGGCGGGTCTAGATGTTTTGGATTACAGAATTGGTGATAGCGAACCGCGATCAGCGAAATTGCGGCCTTCTTCAGGAAGGACGATGAAGTACCCGGATCCAGGAGGGTCTTCTACGGATGCCCTGTGTATGCGAGCTGCCCACTCTGGGGTGGGCCACCGTGTACTGCTGTCCCAGCAGATGCCGGCGAGGTTGACTCCATCAAGGTCCACAGCAGTTAGGTCCGAGCCAGCGAAGTTGTTTGCCGCGTCGGTTAGGTTGCGCTGAGCGCCGATGAGTTCGGCGGTGTTGTACAGGTCGTCGCGGGCGAGCTCACCGACGAGTTCATGGACTCGGGCGAGCTCGTGGACATGGCGGTGGGCGAAGCCCTGCTTGCGGTTGTGGCGGAATTGATCGAGAGCGCGGCCGATGCTGATGGCGAGATCGAGGGCGCGGCTCAAGTCGTGGTTGAAGGTGAGGACAAAGTCGATGAAGCGGTAATTGGCGATGTCACTGTCGCGGATCCGATTGAGGGCGCGAGTGGTAAGAACGCGGTTGAGGACGTGAGCGCGGTTGCGGACGGCGCGGTAGGGCTTGAGGACGCGTGTTCCGACGAGGTCGAGGTCGAGAGCGAGGTCGGCGGCGTAAATGCGATCACGGCTGAGGCGCCGGTCGAGGCTGACGATGGGGATGAGGTCGAGGTCGAGGTCGAGGTTCCGGCCAAGGGCGCGCAGGCCAGCCAGGCTAAGTGCGATGGAGCGGATGCGAATGCTGGCGCGGTTGAGGTCGTCGTCGGGGTCGACGGCGAGGGCGCGATCGCGGGCTAGGCCGATTTCGCGGTAGAGAGATAGAGCGAAGTCGCGATCGCGGGCGAGGGTTTCAGCTGCCCTTTCCAGGGCGGCTGCGACTGACAGAAGGGCGCTACGGTGCTCAAGCCGCTCCCTTGGAGGTGCGGACTTCCAGGTTCTTGTTGCGTCAGCCAGACCCGGCCCCATGTAGTCCTGTGTTGAAGCGACCTGGGGAGTCTTGCGAGCACTAGGAACATCCGGGTCTGGAGCCGGATGAGTCGTAGCCGAACTATCCGGTGCGTGCAGCAGGCCGGACGTCTTCAGGGGAGGCCGGAAGCCTGGAGACCGGCGTGAAAACACAGCGAGGACGCGGCCGGTGAAGGACTCGGCGGTAATGGTCACGCCGCACCACCTTCGCTTGTCGGACCCTGCTGTGCGACAACGCTCGTGTCAGGCTGTAGTTGTCCTGCTGTAGCACTGCCCGCGGGGCCTGACAGCGAAATATTCGATAGTCCAGGATCAGGCTGCGGGTTGCCTTGCAGGAGGGTCTGTGTTTGGTGCTGTGCCTCGTCCACTACACCGCCCAGAGCGGCCCGACTTGCGCTCTTGACCATAAGTGGTGCCAACGTGGTGGCCTGTTGGACAGCCGACAGAGCACCCAGGCCGATGACGAACGCCACCAGGGGATTCGTGCTCTGCGGATAAGTGGCTGCCACGGCACCGGTTAGCGTTCCGCTGACGAACAGCCGCAGCACTGCGGCGAGCCAGTACGCCTTCCAACCGGGTGCGGGCAGGTTCTCTTCGCCGGGTCGCACGTCCGCTCTGCGCTGAGGTGGATCGATGGTGTCGGATTGGACGTTCCACGGCATCTGATGGTGCCACTTGACAGCTCTGATGAAGTCGAGCGCCTCCATCGAGGCGCCGCCAGCTGCTCCAAGCGCCGCCGCCATGAACCAATCCATGGTTCGAGGCTAGGGGTAATCGTGCGGCTGAGAAGTAGTTCTTCGTAACCAATGTGCTGAGATCAGAACACTTAGTCCTGAATGAAGGTGATGTGTAGGCGCAAGTTCCGGCCGCTGCCGGCGGTGGTGGCCTCGCCGACGATGGGTTCGCCGTTGGTGGTGCGCAGGGTGCAGATGCCGTCGGTGCCGATGACGAACCCGCCCTCGGCGGTGCCGTCGTCCCAGTTCCCGTTGATGGTGCCGCTGGTGGGCCGCCACCCGGACGGGATAGTGCAGCACGCTGTGTCGGCGAGGTTGCCGGCGCCCGAGACGGCGATCGTCGCCCCGGAGCGGAACAGGTACATGTTCAACTCGACGTTGTGACCGGTCCGGTAGCCGCGGAAGTCGCTGACCGTGAACCCGGCCGCGGCCACAAGTCCCGTTGCGGTGGTGAGAGTTGGCGGGCCGTCGTTGAGCCGGTCGTCGGTGATCCGCATACCGGGTTGCCACAGGGTCACGAGGGAGAAGCCTCCTTACAGGGCGACGATGGCGGGATACGCGAGCCGCACGTCGGCGCCCGCGGCCTGCGCCTTGACGATGTTGTTGCGGCTGCGGACGACCGTGAACACCTGCGGGTTGATCACGTCGACGTTGTCGTAGCGGATCTGCACGGTGGCCGCGTTGGTGTTGCTGGCGGTCCGGATCGAGCGGGTACCGATCTGGCCCGCCGCGGTCAGTGCCGTGTCGGTGACCTCGATACGCCAGTCGCTCGGCTCCGCGCCCGACGCGAGCCACCCCTTAACGCGGAGCGTCGTCCCGCGCCCCTGGAACCGCACCCTGACGAACTGGCCCGCCACGTGCGTGATCGGCACGGTGTAGGTACCGAGTTCCGTGGTCACGTCGGCGACGACCTTGCGCAGGGACAGCACGACTGTGTTGGTCGTGCTGAACTGCACCCGGACCATGTACATGTTCGAGGAGTCCAGCATCCGGGCCGTGACCGCGCCGTACAGGCTGTCACCCGTGGCCAGTGCCGAGCTGGTGACATCGGCGTAGACGTCGAAGTCGGCGTGTACCGCGGTGACTGTGGTACGTCGCGAGGTCTCGGTCGTCGACAGGGTGTGCACCCCGTAGCCGGAGCCGACGGAGTAGTCAGATGTCGAGCCGCCGCCGACGGTGGACCAGGACGGGCCCGAGTCGGACACGCCCCAACTCCCCGTGACGGTACGGCCGAAGCTGTCGAGCAGCCATGACGCCTTGGGCTGGGTGAGGCGGACGCCCCACACGTACCAGACGTCGCCGGCGGCCGGGGTTGCTCCGTGGCGGGCGCGGATGCTCGCCCGCGAGGCGTTGGCGGGAGCCGTCAACGACTGCTGCACGAAAGTCCATTGCCCGGCGGGCACGGCGACCGCGCTCCCAAGTCCCGTACTGAGAAAGGTGTTTGTGGCGTCGTACCAGTCGATGACCGGCCGTAGATCGCTCCACCCCTTCGGGGAGTACACCCACATCGAGGCAACGTAGGTCGCGCCCGGCACGACCGCGCCCACGTCGCTGCGGGCGGCGACCGCGCCGCCGGACGTGCCGACCCCGTCCGGGGTGATCAGCAGAGAGCCGGCGGCCTGCGGGTGCAGGACCGCGGTCGAGCGGCCGACGGTGGCGGCCTGCCCGCTCCAGCCGCTTGCGTCGGTGGTGAAGAACGGGTTGGTGTTCAGCAGCCGGCCCGGCGCGGCGACGGTTATCACCTCCCCTCCGACCCGCACGTCCCATGGGTAGTCGTAGGGGTTGCTCGTCCAGATCTGGCCGGCGGTGGTGAGCACGTTCACCGTGGCGGCGGTGTCGGTCGCCGCGGTGGCGAGCTGGGCGCCGCTGGTGTCGCACCACCTGAGCGGGATCTCGTCGACCATGCCCACCGACCAGGGGCCGGCGGGCGAGCAGGTGAACGTGATGGTCCATGTGCGGGGGAGGACGGTTTCCGTCCAGCCGTCGACCAGCAGCTCGACGACGCCGGAGCCGGTGAACCGCTTGGGCAGGTTGATGATGCGGATCTTGGCGCCCTCGCTGAGCGCGAGAACCGCGGGGATGAGTTCGGGGAACTTGTGCAACAGCAGGGTGACCGACGGGTAGCGGTTCTCGTCCCATGTGGAGAGGTGGAGAAGCCAGTTCGCGACCGGGTGGGTCTGCTCGTCTGTGGCCAGGTTCAGCGTCTTGGAGTCGTCGACCAGGCCAATACCGTCCGGCGGGTCCTGTACGGACAGCGGGCCGTCGTCGAGGACCGCGGTACCGGTCGAGCCGCCCTTCCGCTGCACGGCCCACTCGTTGCGCACCGTGTCGTCCTCGACCGGCTCGAACGGCGGCGCAAGATGGCCGGCCGCGTAGTCGAGGACAAGGGCCGGCTGTTGGTTGTAGAGGGCGGCGCGGGTGCGGTACATCAGTTCGCGTCCGGCCATCGTCTCGCCGAAGATCCCGCCGTCGGCCTCGGCGCACTCGCGCAGCAGGTCGAGCAGCGGAGCGGGACTCTGCGCCCCCACGGGCACCGTGTCGTCCGGGTCCCCCACGATGGTGAGCAACACGCCTTCCTCTTGGGCCAGGCGGCGCATTCGAGCGCCAGCCCTCTCCTCGGACCACGCGTCAACCGCGTTGACGTAGGCGGCTGTTGAGTCCGTGGGCCAGACCGAGAGGTGACCGAGGGCGAGACCGTTGAGGGCCGAGGCGTAGCCGTCGGCGGGGGAGGCGACGGCGGTCGGCCGGCCGATGGTGCCGGCGAGGGTGAAGTAGACGCCGCCGGGGTCGCCGCCGACGTCGGTCCACACGATGCCGAACTTCACGTTGGCGCCCTGCTGGGCGACGGTGAAGTTGACGCGCTGCCACCGGTTGAAGATGTCCGCGCCCGTGGCGATGTCCTGCGTGGACAGGGTGTTGCCCTCGTCGTCCTTGGCGATGATCCGGCTACTGATCCCGTTGGTCGTCGAACCGAACTGGATCAACCACTCGCGAACGGTGCCGCCGGTGCTCAGGACGCGCATGAACGTCCACCGTGTGGTGGGCAGCGTGTCAAGCCGGTACATCCACTGCACCGACCACGACGTAAGCGCGGTGCTCGGCGCCGGAACGCGCCCCATCATCGCCGACAACTGCCCCGCGTTGGACGCGAGGACCGGCAAGGGGGCGGACGAGGCAAGGGTGTTGGCCTGCGCCCACGTCACGTTGGACAGGCGCAGCGGGCCCACGCCGGCGATCGGCGAGGACGCCTGAGCCGAACTCGCGCCCTCCTCCATCGGCCAGTACGCGAGCGGTTTGTAGGAGGGGATGCGGCGGCGCAGCGCGGACGCGAGGGGCTTTGCGCCCTGGCCGAGGCGGCGCAGGATGCCCGCGGCCGTGATCGGCGTCCACGCGTCCTTTTCCGAGGTGGACCACTTCGGCGGCCACTCGGGCACCTCGCCCTCGAACCGCACGATGCGATCCGTGACCGCCGAGCCCGCGGCGAGCGTCCACGCGCGGCCGGCCGAGTCCGTGAACGAGGTGGTGCCGATCGGCTGCGCGGTGAAGTCGGGCGAGGCGACGATCGTGCCGTCGATGCCGCTGCGGACCTCGGCCCGGTAGACCGTGCCGGTGACCGCGCGGCGCGGCGGGGTGACGTCGGTCTGCTCGGGAGCGATCGACAACGGCGCCGTGCCGCTGAAGATGGAGACCGGGGCCGAACTGGTCAGGTCGCCGCTGAACTGCGTCCACGGGCCGGCGAGGGTCGGTGCCCAGTACAGGCGCACGGTGAACCCGCCGGCCCCGTTGTCGACGTCGAGCGTGCCTCGTACTGCGGCGTGGCGCGGCAGGGCGGCGGGGAGGGCGGCGAACCCGCCCCCGTCGACAGTCGTCCCGCCGCTGGTGGTGTTCAGGTACAACACCCCTGCTCGCACGAGCAGATAGAACGAGCGGTTACCTGCCGCGCCCCACTTGCCGATCAGGAACTGAGTGGCGGAGGAGAACCAGTTCGTCTCTCCCTCCCACCGGATATCGAGGTCCCCGGTGATGTCGAGGGCCGCTACATCGGGGGTGGTGGCGCGGTCGGGAGTGCCGGGCATTTCCAGGTGGAGCGGCCCGCCGGGCAGGGTGTAGCGGAAAGGGGTGTTGCGGTTGAACAGCCCGTAGTAGCGGCCCTCGGGATTGCGGGGGGTGTACGTGCCCTCGAGGTTGCGGAGGGCGGCCGCGCACGCGGCGGGATCGGCGGCGTTCGACTTGTACGGGCGCCCTCGCGCGTGGGTGATCGGGTCACGCGTGTACAGGTCGCCGGTGATGTCCTGCCACGCGGAACCCATGCGCAACTCGCCCTTGAGGCCGAGCGGCTGGTCGGGGAATGCCACGGTTACGCACCCCTTCCAGTGACGGCGAATTGGACGTTGCCGCCACGGACGTTGACCGCGTCCCGGAACACCGCGAGCAGGAAGTCGCCGACCCTGCTGCCGTCCGAGGTGAACGTGACGACCGGCTGTGTGCCCCCGCCGCTCGTGGCACTTACGGTCTGTGCGGCGACGTTCGCCGCGGTGGCCTGTCCGGCTGTGGGCACGGACACGAGATTGGACATGGCCCGGTCGACCGCGCCGGAGCCGGATTCGATGCCGTCGACGACGCCGGCGGGAATCCACCGGCCGACCTCACGCGCCATGACCTTGGACGGCGACGCAATGCCGAGTGCCTTCGCGACCGGCCCCGGAATGACTTCCTTGGCCCAACCGGTGATCTTGTTTCTGAGCCAGCCGCCCATGGAAAGGATGCCGTTCCACAGGCCCTGAACGATGTTCTTGCCTTTGCCGACCAGCAGTCCGGACAGGTTGTTTCCGAGTGCGGATGAGAGCCGCCCCGGGAGTCCGCGAATCCAGTCGACCATTTCGGTCGCCTTGCCGACGGTCGCGTTTTTGATCGCGGTCCAGTTCTTGACGAACAGACCGAGCAGAGTCCAGTTAAGGAACAGGTTATAGAGGCGCCCGGGAACTCCCTTGAGCCAGCCAACGATCCCGTTCCACCACGACACGGCGGTATCCCGGATCGAGGACCAATGACTGATCAACAGGCCGATCAGGGTGAAGTTCATGAACGCCTGAACCATCATGTCCTTGGCCCAGATCAGTTTCCCGACGATCCAGTCCCAGACAGCGAGCGTCCACCCCTTGATCTCGTCCCAGTACGTGATGACCAGCACGACCAGGGCGGCAATGGCCATTCCGACCCAACCGACCGGGCCGAGGCCAGCGATCCAGGCGGCGGCCATCTCCGCGCCCGCGATCGTCGCCGCGACACCGATCGCGGCGAACGCCGCACCGATGACTACGGCGGCGAGGGTGAACTCGGCGCGGTGCTTGCCGACGAATCCGAAGAACGTGGTCAGGACCGGTACGACGTTGGCGCCGAGGAATTCGACAAGGTTCTGCTGCATCGAATTCTTGAAAGCGGTCAGTTGCGCCCCGGCATTAGCGCGAAGAGTGTTGCCGAGTGCGTCGGCCGCTCCGTCGACCTCGCCGAGACCCTTGGCGGCCGTACTCGGGTCCATCGCATAAAGCGCTTTGCCGAGATCTTCGGCCTGAGTGCCGAAAAGTGCGGTCGCCGCTTGCGACTGCTTGATCGGGTCCTTTATCGCCCGGAGTCGGTCGAGCGTGGTGTCGAGTGCGGCCGTCGCCGAGGCGCCGCCCTTGCCGAACTTGGCGGCCATGTCGTCGGCATTCAGGCCGAGAGCCTGAAAACCTGCCGCTGTGCTCGCCGAGCCGTTAACGGCCCGGAGCCCGAATTCCTTGATGGCGTCCGCGGCGATATCGGAATCCCGGGCGCCTGCCTGAATGGCCTGGTTCATCAGGCCAACGGCCGTGGCGCCGTCCAATCCGGCCTGACGGAATTGCGTCCCGTATTCGTTAAAGGTGTCGACCAGGTCGTCCGCCTTATTCGCGGACGACTGGAAACCCTTGGTGAGGACGTCGAACGCCTCGTCGGCGGACGAGGCGAGGCCGGTCCGCAGCATCTGCGAGACCGCGTTCGTGACCCCGCCGAGGTCTTGGTCGAAGGTGCTGGAGAGGTCGGCGACCTTTGTCGAGATGGATTCGATCTGCGCGTTCGTCGCGTCCGGCGGGAGCAGGCCGGACCCCATGGTCGCCCTGATCGCCTCGGCGGCGCCCTGAAAGTCTTCCGTGACGGCGTCCGAGAACAACTCGCCGGCGACCTCGCCGTACCGTTTCGCCTCGGCCGGTGTCGCGCCGAGCTGCGCGCCGAGCTTGGCCGTGACCTGCCCTTGGCCGATGGCCTCGGACAGTCCGGCCATGAGGGCGGCGCCGAGCGCGCCCCCGATGACGCCCATGGCGAGCGCCTTGAGCTTGCCCGTGAGGGTGTCGCCGGCCTGTTCGGCGCCGTCGCCGGCGGCTTCGTCGAGGCCGTCGCCGAGCGCGTTGCCGGCGTCCTCGCCGCCGGCGCGGGCGCGCTGGGTGATGCGGGCGAGGGCGGCCCGCAATCGGGCTTGGAAGCTGTCGAGGCCCTGCTCGGCCTCGCTGTCGTCGACGGTGATCGTCGCGGCGAGTTCGCCCACTGTCAGGGCCATGCGCGGGCCTCCTCACAGGGGGCCGCGCACGCGGCGCGGTACTCAACTACGCCGGGGCTTCTTCGGCTCCGGCGGGGGGTTGAAGAGGCGCTGTATGCGGGAGTCGGCGGACAGGAGGCCGAAGATGCGTACGCGCAGCCATCGCCACGACCGCTCGTCGAGAAGGCCGGGTGCGTCGGCGTCGATGCCGTAGACCTCGTGTAGGTCGGCCTCGACGAGCGGCCACTCGTCGAGCAGTTGGGCCCACGTCACCTGTGGTGCGCGCCGCTGCTGCCCTTTCCTCCGCGCCGGTTGGCCGGGCGGGGCTTCGTACCACTCGAAGAGCCCCGAGACCGGGTCTTGTTCGCCGCACCCGATGTACTGCGGCGCTGCTGCCGGTTCGGGGCCAGTTGAGAAGGGTCGCCGCCGGTGTTCCAGTACGCCTCGGCGCGGTCCTTGCTCTGGATGATCCACACCATGGCGGTCACGGCGGCGTGCTTGAGCATCGGCCACTCGACGCCGTCGGCGACCATCTCGGCGTGCGCGGTGCCGAGGACGTCGGCGTACATGTCGCGCTCGGCCGCATCCGCCAACACCTCTTTGTCGGCCTGTCCGCCGTCGGCGGCCGTGGCGGCGGCCTGCATGATGGCCTGCACGCGCAAACCGGTCGCCGCGGACGGGGCGGGAATCCGGTACGTCTTCCCCTTGATCGGGAGTACGAGGGAGTCGTCGAGCAGGTTGCCGAGTTCCTGAAAGGCCATTACGAACCACTCCCAGCGAGCGGGTTGGTGATCGCGGTCTTGGCGCCCTTGCCGGTGAGCGTGACCCCGACCGAGTCGAGGTCGTCGGTCGCTCCGCCGTCCGGGTCCCACGTCACCAGGGCGCGGCCCTCGTAGGCGTCGGCGCGGCCCTCGCGGTCGTACCACCGCACGTGGACGGTCGCGCCGCTGCCGAAGCTCTCGGCCGCGAGCCTGAGCTTTTCCTGCGCCGCGTTGAACGCCTTCGTGGTCGGGTGGTAGCGGTGCAGCAGCGTCAGCTCGACGGACCACGCGAGTTGCGTGACGGTGCTGTCGGCCCAACCGCCGTCCTCGTAGGTGGTGGAATCCTGCTGCGTGGGGTCGACCGCCGGGTCGAACTCCTGGATGCCGGGCACGATCACCCACGACGGGGTGCTCGTCGAACTTGCGTCGAGTTCCAGGCGGTACCGGCGCGCGAGCGCGGTCTCGGTCTCCGCCGGCTGTACGGGGGTGGACATGGGACGGTCCTCCTACTCAAGTCGGGGGTGGGGCCGGTGAGCGCGCAACGCGTAGTTGCTGGTCCGCTCGAACCGGCCGGCCGAGTCGGCGCCGAGCGGGGCGGCGGACTGGCGGGTGATCAGCACGACGCGGGCCGTACCGAACAGGAACGGGCCGGAGTTGTGCAGCACCTCGAACACGGCGTCGTCCAGGGCGGCCACCTCGCGCGGATCGACGCCGGCGCGGGTACGGGCCTGCACGTAGACGGTGGTGTCGGTGAGGGTCTGCGAGTTGGCCGTGTCGTAGGCGGTGAGCACGACGGCGCGGTCCGGGCCGTCCGGCATGACGGTGTCCGTGATCGCCGTCTCGCCCGCCCCGTACACGCCGTCGGGCCGGTAGGTGGCCACGCTGGCGGCGTCGAGCAGGCGGGCGAGGCCGTCGACGATGTCGACAAGGAAGCTCACCGCACCGACCGCCGGACCTGGGCGGCGATGATCTCCGTAATGGTGCCGTTCTCCTCGTGCAACGGCCCTTCCAAGTACTTCGCCGTACGGCCGTGGTCGTGGCGGTAGGTCAGTTCTTCGTGCTGGCGCACGGCATACGGGGTGTCGTAGGACACGGCGGCCGTCACGGACTGCTCGTCGACGGAGACGACGCCGGAGCGTTCCAACGTGCCTTCCTCGATCGGCACCCGTTGTCGGGAGACTTCCAACAGGTGTTCCGCGCCCAACCGCACTCCGCGCAGGGCGCCTTGACGCATCGCCGCGAGGGCGGTGTTCCCGTTCCATCTGATCCGGGCGCGCTGGGTCACTCGCACATCACCTCCGTCGACTGCGGCACGGGCAGACCGGGCGCGGTGTGGTGGGCGACGCTGATCGCGGTGGTGGTGCGGCCGGTGGGCAGCGTGACCCGTGATCCGGTCGGGCAGTCGAGGTCGGGGCCGGCGTAGATCTGCGCGGTCGAGACGACCTCGGCGCCGGTCGCATCCCGTACGCGCTTGATCGCCTCGGCGACCAGGGCGGGCACGCCCGCGGCGGGTGGCCCGTACTTCGGTCCGTACGCGCTGGTGCCGAGGTAGGGCTCGATGGTGATCCGGTGGACGAGCAGCCACTCGGGAACGTTCACCAGATCACCCCCGGCAGCAGTCCGGCGCGCGCGAGGGCGCGGTGCGCACGGGGCGCGAGGTCGACGTCGCCCGCCGCGGCGGGGACGTCCTTGCGGCCGGACAGGGACACGGGGCCGATAGAGACGCTGTCCCACCGGCCGGCCCCGCCCGTTCCGTCGTCGCCGGTCGCGGCCCGATACTCGATCTGATCGCGCACGGCCTCGGCCAGGGCGGTCACGACCTTCGGATCGGTCGGCATGCCCGCGCTGTCGGTGCGGTAGACGGCCGTCAGCAGGGCGTCGTCGATGTCCTCGGACGCCCGCGCGAGCAGCCTCTCGGCGTCCGCCGGAGGCTGGCCGGTCCACACCTGCTCGGGGGTGGCGTAGACACGGCCCACCGTTCACCCCTTGGAACGAGGACGGCCCGCGGGCTTGGTCGCCTGCGGGCCGTCGGGGCTGGTCGTGCCGGAATCGCCCGGCGGGTCACCCTCAGCTGGCTCGTCGTCGACCGGCGTCACGGTGTAACCGTGGCGCCGGAAGTACGCGACCGCGCCCTCGCTGTCGGTGGTGGCCTCGCCGTCGACGAACCACACGCCGGCCACCTGCCCGTTGAACTCCGCTACGGGAGTGGTCACTTCGTACATGGGTCACCTGACCTTGATGTTGCGGAACACTGACGCTGCCTTGGTGGCCTTGAGGACGACGCCGATCGGCCCCATCTCGACCTCGCCCGTCTTCACGGCGCCGGCGGCGGTGAAGTTGGGAAGCCACGTGCTGACCAACTGGCCGCCGACGGTGGCCACACCGTGGAATCCGTCGAGGCCGATCCGGACCGCGTAGAGGTCGGTGAGGCCGGTCGCGGCGGTGCCGCCCACGGTCCGGTTCTCCACGGGGATGATCGGGGCCGAGGTGCCGGCCTTCTCGCCGGGGTCCACGAACGTGATCCCGCCGTAGCTCTCGCGCACGATCGGGCGGCCGTTGTTGCCGATCAGGCCGTCGACCGGGTCGCGGGTGTACTGCCCGGCGCGGCGGGCGAGGGCCCGCACGCGCGCAAGGGCGGTGCTGTTGCCGATCACCAGCGACGGGGCGCCGTCGAGCAGCGACAGCCACTCGTCGAGGATGTCGAGGGCCTTCTGTTCGGCGCGTGGGTCGGTGTCGAAGTCGGTCCAGTCGGTTACCGTGGCGAGGCGGAACTCGGTCGAGCTGCCGGACAGTGCCTTGTCGAGGCCGTCGAACGAGTCCTCGTCGACCGCGGTGTCGCCGTTGATCACGGCGTCCTGGAACGTGGTGCGGGCGGCCTTGATCTTCTGCGTCATGTTCAGCGTGACCGCGTTGGACGCTGCCGGGCCGATACGGGAGATCACACGGTCGACCTGGAACGACCCACCGAGTACGGCGAGGTCGACACTGTGCCGCTCGGTCTTGACCTCGCTCGGCGCGTACTCGGTGTTGATCTTGCGGAAGTCCGCCGTCGGCTGGGTGACCAGCCGGCGGTACGTGTAGGTGAGGGTGTCGCCGTCGCCGGCCGGGTTGACGACGTCGTTGAAGATCATCGAGTCGAGCAGGACGGATTCCTTGCGGAACTCGTCGATGACCGTCACGTCGATGTCGTCGGTCGCGTTGTTCTTCGCCTCGTCGAGGGTCACGGGCATGGGGGTTACTCCTGTCTGGGGTTAGCTGTTGAACCGGGCGGCGATGGCGTCGGCGAGGGTGCCGGGGCGCTTGTCGCCGACCGGGGGCCCGTTGAACTCGGCGCCGCCGCGGGCCGGTCCGGCCGCCGGGGTGCCGAGGCGGGGATTCGCGTTGACGGCGGCGGTGATCGCGGCGGTCAGTGCGGCGGTGTCGTTCGGATCGATCGCCGCGACCGTGGCGCGGAACGACACGGAGTCGAGCAGGGCGAGCGGGTCAGCCCCTGCGGCGGGGGCGGCCTGAAGAACGGCGGTCTGTACGGCGGCGGCGCGGGCCACGGTCTGGCTGTCCGTGATGGCGCGCTGCGCCCACTGCGGCAGACGGCTGATGTCGCCCTCGACCGCCGGCGCGACCTGGGCGACCGGCGGGACCGGTGCTGGCTGCGGGGGCTGCGGCTGCTCGGCGGGGGCCGGTGCGGGCGCGGCCGGTACGGGCGGGGTGACGGGTGCCGGCTGCGGTGCTGGCGCGGGGGCGGGCTGCTGCTGCGGTACGGCGGCGGGCGTCGGCGGCGCGGTCGGGGCGGGCAC
The DNA here is from genome assembly GCF_016654115.1 of Streptomyces sp. MBT53. Classification (GTDB taxonomy): domain Bacteria; phylum Actinomycetota; class Actinomycetes; order Streptomycetales; family Streptomycetaceae; genus Streptomyces. Next base: position 1,203 of record NZ_JAEQAZ010000091.1, on the reverse strand, counting down.
GGGTGCGCCGCCGGTCGGCTGTCCGCTCGGCGGGGCGCTGGGGGCGCCCTGCGGCTGTCCGCTTGGTGCGGTCGAGGACGGGGCCGGGGTCGTCATGGGTGCACTCCTGGGTGATTAGGGGTGTGAGAGGGCCCGCCGTTGGCGGGCTCTCTCACATGCATAGATCCTTTAGGCGGACCGTCCGCCTGCTGCGGTAGCCTCATTGGTGAGCACGCAACGACGAAGAGGCACCGGAAGGGGAAGCCGGTGCCGCGTTGTCGAGTGCGGAAGGTTCAGGTTTAAAAATTGAACACTTCTGAACGAAAGGCATGGGCGCTGTCCCTTGTGACGGCGCTTGCACTCGTTGCCTCCCTGGTGGCAGTGATCATCACTGACCACGCGGGAGGGAACCCCGTCAGCGCGGCGGCTACGGCCTTCGCAGCGACGCTGACGCTCGGCCTGGGGGTGATCGCGTTCATTCTCACGTGATCATCTGGCTTCCCTAGAGCTAGAGAAGGGCCGGACCGCGTGAGCGGTCCGGCCCTTCACCAATGGGCAAATTAGCTAGTGGACGTCGCGGGGCGCTCGCGGGCGTAGCCCTTGATCCATCCCGTGCGCAGCAGGGAGTCACGCGGGTACGGGCACGTCCGCACGTCGTCGCCGCGGCGTCCGGCCTCGGCGCCCTCGGTGATGGCCCGCACGATGTCCTCACGCGTCCCCACAGGCTCACCTCTTGTTCTGCTCGTCGGACTCGCTCTTGCGTGCGCCGGATGCCCAGCGCTGTTCGCGGCCGGTTGCCTGCTCGATGAACTCGGCCTGGGTCAGCCTGCCGTGCTGGGCCCACCACTCTTTCAGTTCGTCGCTCGCCCGCGCGTACGCGATTCGAGCCGGGCCGGAGAAGAGTTCAGCCGGATTGACCCCGGCGGCCTTGGCCTTGGCATTGAGGAGATAGCCGTTCGTGGCGTCCTCGGCGGCGAGGTACTGCCGGTAGACGTACTCCTCGTACAGGGCGCGGGCCTCGGCGCGGGTGACCCGGCGGGCGGTCTCCTCGCTCACGCCCTTGGCGGCGTCGGACGCGATGGCGGCGGCCAACTCCTCGGCGAACGTGGTGTCTTCGGCGAGGGCGCCCCATGTCTCCGGGTCCGGGGCGGGGTCCATCGCGTCGGCGAGGGCGTCGCGGTCGGCGAGCAGGTCGTCGACGGTGTTGCCGGTCGCGGCGGGCGG
>NZ_JAEQAZ010000090.1 GCF_016654115.1 Streptomyces sp. MBT53 | reverse complement strand
CGGAAAACATAACGGGGGGGGGGGTAACTTCTTGGCGCTTCTTTTCTGCCCTCACCCTACGTTACGTGTTGGCAGGACACGCAACTTCCCTTAGATCTTATTATATAAGATCCTGTCAATTGCGCAATTAAACTGTTTGCGTGAGAGTGGCGAGCAGGAGCATAATGTGGCTACTCTCAATGAATATTTAGGGGTGGAAATGATTACTTCCGATGCTGTCATCAGGCGCTGGGCGGTCGCGGATGCCGTCTATGTGGGTCGTTTCACGCGGGACATTACTGAGTGGGACGACGGTTCCTATGGCAACTCGGTTGTTGCTCTAGGGATGGTTTCTTACTTTTCGCTGTTTGTTCACGAGTCCCAGTCTAAGCTGTCAATCATTGATCCGAACCTAGTGTCCGTGCTGTCGCCCAAGGCGAAGGGGATTGTGGCGCGCTCGCGTCACTCGCTTAAGCTGTTTGAGGACAGAAAGCGCGGAATTTCTGGACAGCTCGCCTATTATGATGACGTCCTACTCCCGGCGCATAGGAGTCGTTTTCGGGGAAAGTGGTGGTTCTCCCCGGCGCGTATCTTTGGGAACGACCTAGGATTTTCTTTGTATGGTCGACGCGTGGTCGGTTCGACCGTCACTACCACGTTTCATATGGGAGCTGAGGCTTCGGATACCCTGAGTGTGGATAACGGCAAGTTTCTAGCCGATCTTTATGCCGAGTATGGCGAATATTTTGCAAAGCTGGGTGCCCGGCTTGGCGGGCCGAGCACATTCGTTGCCAGCTTGGAGGATTCGGCTTTTAGTTCGCGTGATCTGAGGTGTGTCCCGTATCACCGCCATGTCTTCAACGGTTCCACTACGCCAACGCTCAATGCACTGCTCACGACATTTCGAGCCATGATGAACTTCGTGTCGCTGGTCCTGACCGCTGGTGGTGACACCTCCGAGTACACGGTGTTCAAGATCCGCTTCCTGACCCTGTATCAGATCCTTGTGAGCCTTGATGCGCTGGTCGCTGATCAGACGCAGGACTTGACTCCGAAGTCTGTAGCGGCAATCAAGGAGATCGTCGACGACCCTACGGCACGACTTATCACCGATATCGGCGTCAAGCCCTTCCGTAACTCTCTCATGCACTACCTTGACCCCCGAGTGGACGTTTCCAAGTTGGATTTCGGGAAGCCGCTTTTCGGTCTGACGTCGATTTACTTCCCGCAGTACGACTTCCCGACATTTTCGGCGCTGATTGATGCCTGTATCGCTCAGACCGCAGACGCTCTTGACGCATGGGCGGAATAGGGATGGTTGGTAACTTCCTTGGCGCATAGTCGAGGGTGCTAGCGAAGTCCGACAGTAGCTAATCGGTTGACTTTGGTCGTCGGCCGCCTCGACCAGCGCTCGGTGTATCAGGTTCCGCCCTTTCCGAGGCAGCTCCCTCAGTGGCCGTATTGCCTAAGATGCCTGCGATGGCGCTGCGTCGTTCCTGGAGTCTGCGTTCTTCGGCATCAAGCTCGGCCATGGCTTTCTGCCGGATGCTCTCGTCTTCCAACGTCCGTGCAACCCAACCTTCGAGTGCCTCTACTCCCACGTCATTGACGCTCTGCTCGGTTATGCCGCGCAGCCCTTCGATCTGTTCTCGAAGAACTGGATCAATGCGCACGGCGAACACTACGGGCTTACGCTCCCCCTCGGGCGCTGATACTTCCTCTGGCATGTTTGGCGCTTGTTCGCTCATTCAAATCTCCTTCCGGTTACTGGTTGGCAGGAGATAGTTATAGACGACCGAGCTTGAAACTTGGTGTATGGACAGCGATTGGCCCCGTCCATTAAGCAATGAGTGGGGCCAATTTGGGGCTTCGGGGCCGTTAACTTCGGTCGTGCGGATCACGCATCTGCACGCCGCGCTTCCGTAGTCGCAGCCGTATTGTCTCGTCGTCGACATGCATCCGGTCGGCGATACGGGCAAGCGACATGCCTTGGACGTAGAGCCGTTCGGCTTCGTCCAGGTTGGCTTCGGTGAGTCGACGCCAACGCGGTGTGATGCCGTTGCGTTTGAGGATGGCGCTCACCGTCTGCCGTTTGATGTCGAAACGATCAGCGAGTTGGTAGGTGGTGGCTCCATGCCCGTAAGCCTCGACCAGCTCTGCGACCTGGGCATCCTTAAGTCGCTTGGCCTTGTTACGCTTCGGTCGCTGTGCTTGAACGGGCGGTGGTGTCGACGGATCAGGGAGCGTACCGAGCAGGTCCCGAAGGGCCCGCAACCTGGACTTCGTGTTCCAGTCAGGCACCTTGTCGCCCACCGGGAAAAAGCCGGTCCGCATCAGCGGGCCGGTTTTTTCGTATCCCGGGCAGGTCCTTGTGTCCGCTGTGCGTCTTGAGGGGGGCCTCATGAGTGGTGGAGAAGGCAGGAGACGGAGAGGGAGGCGGGGGAAGGTCACGTCCCTGCGGCGGCGCCGCATACGGTCGTTGGCCGTGATCGTGCTCGTGCTGGTGGGGTTCGGCGGGCTCGGCGCCGGCTGCCAGGCGCTCTCGAACACGGAGCGGGTCACCTCGATGTGGGTCGGCGCCGAGATCCGCGCCGACGGGAGCGCCCGGATCACCGAGGTGATCGACTACGACTTCGGGCACTCGGGCCAGACGCACGGCATCTACCGCGACGTGCCGGACGCGGACTTCGACGCCGATGACGTCCGGGCCACCATGGACGGACACAAGGTCCCCTACACGAGTGCCTTCGGCGCCATCTACCGGGACGAGAACGGCAAGGAGTCCCTCGCCGACCGGCTCAAGGTGGGCGACCGCAACCGCACGGTCGGGGGAGTGCACCGGTATCGCATCCAGTACTCGGTCCCCGACGCGGTGAAGAACGGCAAGCTCGCCTGGGACGCCGTCGGCACCGGCTGGAAGGTCGAACGGGCCGACGTGGAGATCCACGTGGTGGACACGCACGCACTCACCGGTCTCCGCTGCGTCCACGGCAACTGGGATGACGGCAAGCCCTGTTCGGTCCGGCAGAGCGAGCCGGGACACCTCGTCGTCAAGCTCGACAGGCTCAGCGGACATGAAGGCCTCACGCTGTACGCCACCGCCGCCAAGGCCAGGACCGTGACCGCGGCGGCGCTGCCAACGGCGCCCACCGGCAAGGCCGTTGGCACCTCCCTTCCGCATCCGCTGCGCAACGGCGTGCTGTTCCTCGCCGTTGCCCTGGTCTGCGTCGCGCTGACGTTGGGCACTCTGCGGTTCTTCGGGCGCGACCGGGTGCAGGAGGACGGCGGGCGGGTGCGGCGCGTCGAGGTCGAGCGGCTCGCCCGGTCGGTCACTCCGTCCGCGACGCCGCCCGAGGGCCTGACACCGGCCCAGGCAGGCGTCCTGCGTCTGGAGAAGGTCACGGACCAGCACAAGGTGGCCTGGCTGCTCAGCGCGGCGGCCGACGGGCATCTCACCGTCGAGGGAGACGATCAGTATCCGGTCCTGAAGCGGCACGGGCGTCCGGTGAACCGGGAGATCAGGGACGTGCTGGACCGGATGTTCACCGGCGGCAGCAGCCTGGCCCTCGGCTTCCGTAACCCGTCCTTCAAGGCGGGCTGGGACGACCTCTCCTGGAAGCTGGACGTCTGGCGCAACGCGAGCGACCTGTGGGACACCACCCTCACCAAGCGTCTCGTCCACTGGGCCTGGGTCCAACTGGCCGTACTGTTCCTCGCGTTGGTCCTCGTGGTCACCGGCGGGGTGCTGAACGGCCATCGCATCGCGGCCGGACTTCCCGTCCTGCTGGTGGGTGCCGTGATCGCCGGTCTCGGTCTCACCGTCGTAGCCCGGGGCTGGGAGTTGGACACCCGTACCCCTCGCGGCTCCGCCCTCTGGCTCCAAGTCGAGGCGTTCCGGCGCTACTTGGCCGACCCGGCGACCTGCCCCGACGCACCTCCCGCCGAGGAGACCGCGGAGCGCTACACGGCATGGGCGGTCTCCCTGGGAGTCGAGGCCGCCTGGGAACAGGCCGTCGGCGCCTCGACCGCGGCAGCGAGAGCGAGTCGGAGTTTCTCGCTGGGTGTCAGTGACGTCCTGCTCGCCGCCGTCGTCGTCTCCGCGGCCAACGCGTCCTCCGGCTCGGGGAGTTCAGGCTCAGGCGGCGGTTCCTCCTCCGGAGGTGTCGGTGGCGGCGCCGGCGGGGGAGGCGGCGGCTCCTGGTGAGGTGTGGGGGCGCGCCCCCACACCGTCAGGCCGCTTCGGCCAGGCCCGGCCGGAGCGGCCAGTCAGTGCTCACCACCTCCGGTGTGCCGCTGCGTGTGAACCACGCCTGGAGTCCGCGTGCCTGGGCCGCGTGCCACGTCGACTGCAGGGTGTGCAGTTCGGCGGGGGTCAGGCGCTCCAGCCGGGTCGCGAAGCGGCGGCCCAGGGCCCGTACCACCTCCAGGGAGGCCAGCGCGTCCGCGCCCGCGTCGTGCGCGCCGTCCAGCGTGACGCCGTAGTGCGCGCACAGGTCGGTGAGGGTGCGGCGGCCCTTGCGGTAGCGGTCCAGGTGTTTGTCGAGGACCCGGGGATCCAGCACTCGCAGCGTTGTCGTCTGGAACCAGTGGTCCAGGGAGGACGCGCGGTGGCGGCGCAGTTCGCGGTCCAGGAGCGTCAGATCGAAGGGCGCGTTCATCACCACCAACGGGCGTCCCATCGCGGCCTGTTCGGCCAGCTCGTCGGCTATCTCGTGCATCACCGGCGCGGGCCAGCGGCCGTTGCGCTGAAGATGCTCGTCCGTCAGTCCATGGATCGCCGTCGCCCCGGCGGGCACCGGCACCCCCGGGTTCACCAGCCACCGGGCAACCCGCGGACGGGTACCGGGGGCGTCCTGGACGACGACGGCGGCCGACACTATGCGGTCGGTCTCCACATCCACGCCCGTTGTCTCCGTGTCGAACGCGGCCAACGGGCCCTCGTACCAGCACGTCATACGTACACAACTCCTCGTTCACCCACGGCAGTCGACGCGCCGTCTTCTGCCTGTTTGGTGATACCCGTGCTGTTTGCGCCGTACGCCGGAAGGACACAACAGGAGTGCGGGTCTTTGCAGTTCAGCGGCCCGGTACGGGGAAACACTTGGCGTGGAAGGCGAATTGGTCATGGTGATAGCGCAGCCCGAGCGGGGCGGGCTGCTGCCCGAACGGACGGCACCCCATCGCGGATCGCTCGCCACCACCGCCTGCATGGAAACCTTGCAGGTGGGCTATCTGCACGCCGTGGCAGCCGCGGCCGGCTGCTCGCTGTCGCAGCCCTTTCCGGACAACGGCATCGACTGGCACGTCAGTCACGGCTCGCCCGGACACACGGTGGACGACGAGGTCACCATCAAGGTGCAGCTCAAGTGCACCTACCAGATCCCGCCGAACCCACCCGGCCGTTCCTTCTCCTTCACGCTCGACAACGACCACCTGCGCAAGCTCGCCCGCACCCCGGTCTCGGTGCACAAGATCCTGGTCGTGATGCTCGTCCCGCGTTCCCAGGACGACTGGCTGCGCGCCAGCCACGACCGGCTCGACCTGCGCCACTGCTGCTACTGGGTCAACCTCGCCGGTCACGCGATCACCGGCCGGACCCGGACCACCGTGCGCATACCGACCGCGCGCATCTTCGACGACCGGGCGCTGTGCGAGATCATGACGCGGGTCGGGACGGGAGGCAGGCCATGAGGGACCGCTCGGTCGAGGAACACCTGAGGCAGGTACGGCCGCATCCCGTGGACACCACCTCCTGGGAGCGCCCGCCCGAGCCCGACCAGGTCGACCCCGCCGTCCTCGGCGCCCTGCTGCGCCGGCACGGCTGGCAGCGGCGCGGCGGTGCCCCCGGACGCTACGGCCGCTGGACCCCACCCGGGCCCGGCGGCTCGGGCACCAGCCTGCTGGTCCCCGAGAGCCGGGCCTTCCCCGACAGCGACGACCTCCTCGGCGAGGCGCTCTTCGCCCTCGCCCGCAGCAACACCCCCTCCGCCCGCGAGGTCCTCGTCGGCCTCGCCGTACCGAGCGACGAGATCCGCTGGTGGCGGGACATCCCGACCGGCCCGGCCGGCGCCGCGCCCTGGACCGTCGAGGAGCAACTGCGCGCCGCAGCACGCCAGATGCTGCTCGCCGCCGCCCTCGCCACCCGCGCGCGAGCGGGCTACTACGGCGCCCGCCACCGCCGCCCCGCCGCCGCGTCCCTCGAACACGTCCTCGTCGGCTCCGCCCCCGGCGGCCGGCAGCTCACCGCCTTCGTCCCCGTCGACACCGGCCGCACCCTCGCCGTACGCCTGCACCAGGCCCTGTACGCCACCCGCGAGGCCATCGACTACCAGCGGGCCACCGGCGGCATGGACGCCTTCGACGGAGCCGTCGAGGCGGGCGTCAGCCGCGAGTTGACCGAGGCCATCGTCGCGCTCGTCCGCGGCACCGAGGGCGCCCGGATCGCCGTCGAGTGGGCGCCCGCCGCAGGTGTCCCCGAGGGCTGCGCGGCCCCCGCCGAGGCCGTCGAGTTCTCGCCCGGCGACCTGCCCGTGCTGCGCGCGGCCGGCGCCCGCTACCTGCGGGAGGAACCGTCCATGCCCGTGCGCATCACCGGCTCGGTGGTGCGGATGCGCCGCTCCGGGCCGCGCGGCGAGGGCACCGTACGGATGCAGGTGATCGCCGGCGCCGAGGTCGGGCACGTCCGGATGACGCTGGACGAGGAGTCGTACCGGATCGCCGGTCACGCCCATCTCGTCGGGCTCCCGGTGCGGGTGCACGGGCGGCTGGAGAGCCGGGGCGGCTTCCGCAGGCTGACCGGCGCCTCCGGGGTCGTACCCGTGCAGGTGGACGAGGCGGAGCGGGACCGGCTGATGAAGTCCCTCCAGGAGAACCTCGACTTCTTCGAGGAGGCGTGCAGCGGGGAGGACTGAGGGAGGGGAGTGCGGCAACCGTTTCGCGGTGGGGCCCGTAGGGTCGGTACGATCCCCTATTGCGCGCGCTCACGGTATGGCGCCGCATCCACCCCGCAGTCAGGAGAGACCGGTGTCAGACGTCCGCGTGATCATCCAACGCGATTCCGAGCGGGAAGAGCGCACGGTGACGACGGGCACGACGGCCGCCGAGCTCTTCGCCGGCGAGCGCTCGATCATCGCCGCGCGCGTGGCCGGAGAGCTCAAGGACCTGGCCTACGTCGTCTCCGAGGGGGACGAGGTCGAAGGCGTCGAGATCTCCTCCGCCGACGGCCTCAACATCCTGCGCCACTCCACCGCGCACGTCATGGCCCAGGCCGTGCAGGAGCTGTTCCCCGAGGCCAAGCTCGGCATCGGCCCGCCGGTCAAGGACGGCTTCTACTACGACTTCGACGTCGAGCGGCCGTTCACGCCCGAGGATCTCAAGGCCGTCGAGAAGAAGATGCAGGAGATCCAGAAGCGGGGGCAGAGGTTCTCGCGCCGTGTCGTCACCGACGAGGACGCCCGCGCCGAGCTGGCGAACGAGCCGTACAAGCTCGAACTCATCGGCATCAAGGGCTCCGCGTCCACGGACGACGGCGCGGACGTCGAGGTCGGCGGCGGCGAGCTGACGATCTACGACAACCTCGACGCCAAGACCGGCGACCTGTGCTGGAAGGACCTCTGCCGGGGCCCGCACCTGCCGACCACCCGGAACATCCCGGCGTTCAAGCTGATGCGCAACGCCGCCGCGTACTGGCGCGGCAGCGAGAAGAACCCCATGCTCCAGCGCATCTACGGCACCGCCTGGCCCTCCAAGGAGGAGCTGAAGGCGCACCTCGACTTCCTGGTCGAGGCCGAGAAGCGCGACCACCGCAAACTGGGCAGCGAGCTGGACCTGTTCTCGATCCCCGAGCAGATCGGTTCCGGTCTCGCGGTCTTCCACCCCAAGGGCGGGGTCGTCCGCCGGGTCATGGAGGACTACTCGCGGCGCCGCCACGAGGAGGAGGGCTACGAGTTCGTCTACACCCCGCACGCGACGAAGGGGAAGCTCTTCGAGACGTCCGGGCACCTGGACTGGTACGCCGACGGCATGTACCCGCCCATGCAGCTCGACGAGGGCGTGGACTACTACCTCAAGCCCATGAACTGCCCGATGCACAACCTGATCTTCGACGCGCGCGGCCGCTCGTACCGTGAACTGCCGCTGCGGCTCTTCGAGTTCGGGACCGTGTACCGGTACGAGAAGTCGGGCGTCGTGCACGGTCTGACCCGCGCGCGGGGCTTCACGCAGGACGACGCGCACATCTACTGCACGCGCGAGCAGATGGCGGACGAGCTGGACAAGACGCTCACGTTCGTCCTGAACCTGCTGCGCGACTACGGTCTGACGGACTTCTACCTGGAGCTGTCGACCAAGGACCCGGAGAAGTTCGTCGGCTCGGACGAGGTCTGGGAAGAGGCCACGGAGACGCTGCGCCAGGTGGCCGAGAAGCAGGGGCTGCCGCTCGTGCCCGACCCGGGTGGGGCCGCGTTCTACGGCCCGAAGATCTCCGTCCAGACGAAGGACGCGATCGGCCGGACCTGGCAGATGTCCACCGTCCAGCTGGACTTCAACCTGCCGGAGCGCTTCGACCTGGAGTACACGGGTCCTGACGGCTCCAAGCAGCGGCCGGTCATGATCCACCGCGCGCTGTTCGGTTCGATCGAGCGGTTCTTCGCGGTGCTGCTCGAGCACTACGCGGGTGCCTTCCCGGCGTGGCTCGCGCCGGTGCAGGCGGTCGGGATCCCGATCGGGGACGGGCACGTCGAGTACCTGGAGAAGTTCGCCGCGGCGGCCAAGAAGAAGGGCCTGCGCGTCGAGGTCGACTCCTCCTCGGACCGGATGCAGAAGAAGATCCGCAACGCGCAGAAGCAGAAGGTGCCGTTCATGGTCATCGTCGGCGACGAGGACATGAACGCGGGCACGGTCTCCTTCCGCTACCGCGACGGCTCGCAGGAGAACGGCATCGCGTTCGACGAGGCCATCGCGAAGATCGAGCAGATCGTGGCGGACCGGGTGCAGGTCTGAGGCCGTAGCTTTTTTGAGAGGCCCCCGGGGAGTTCAGACCCCCGGGGGCCTCTCGTCGTCCTCCCTCGCGAAGACCTGGAGCAGCCAGGAGGCGAAGGTTCCGGTGACCGCGCCCAGGAGGGCCAGGCCGATGGCCATCATTCCTACGGCGATCAGGCGGCCCAGCGGGGTGATCGGCGCGACGTCGCCGTAGCCGACGGTCGCGAAGGTGGCGCAGGTCCACCAGACGGCGTCGCCGAAGGTCTTTATCGTCGCCCCGGGTGCCGTGTGTTCCTCCTGGTAGACCGAGAGGGCGCCCGCGAAGCCGAGCAGGACGGTGGCGAGTCCGGCGTAGACGATCACGCGTGCGTGCAGCGCGAGCCGGGGCTGTCCGTGCCGGCGCTGTACGGCCTCGTAGACCTTGACGACCCGCAGCGGGCGGAGGAGAGGCAGGAGCAGGACCAGGGTGTCGAGCCAGTGCGTGCGGATGAAGCGCAGGCGTTGGCCGCTGAGGCGCCAGCGGACCGCGTAGTCGACGGCGAAGAGCGCCCACGCCCCGAACAGCACGGTGAGGCAGAGATCCTGCCAGTCGCCCGGCAGACCGTGGGGCAGGATGCGGACCGCGTACGCGGCGAGGTAGACCATCGACGCGATGGCGAGCGGAACCTCGGTGCGGCGCTCCCACCGGGCCTTGCGACTGTCGTCGTCCATCGGTCCAGCTTGGCGGCGGGCCCCCTTCGCGCAACCCCGGCGACACGCCGCGAACGAGCGAAGCCATATGCTGACTTGCATGACGAGTGAGCCGGAGCAGCAGATCGGAGTGGGGACGCCGGACGCGTTCCAGCGCCTGTGGACCCCGCACCGGATGGCCTACATCCAGGGCGAGAACAAGCCGACCGGCCCCGGGGCCGACGACGGTTGCCCCTTCTGCTCGATTCCGGCGAAATCGGACGAGGACGGGCTGATCGTCAGGCGCGGTGAGCTGGTGTACGGGGTGCTGAATCTGTACCCGTACAACGGCGGCCATCTGATGGTCGTGCCGTACCGGCACGTCGCCGACTACACCGACCTGACCGACGCGGAGACCGTGGAACTCGCGGCGCTCACCAAGCAGGCGATGACGGCCCTGCGCACCGCGTCCGGCGCCCATGGCTTCAACATCGGCATGAACCAGGGGAGCGTGGCGGGCGCGGGCATCGCCGCCCATCTGCACCAGCACATCGTCCCGCGCTGGGGCGGCGACACCAACTTCATGCCGGTGGTCGGCCACACCAAGGTGCTGCCCCAACTCCTCGCGGACACACGGAAGATGCTGGCGGACGCGTGGCCCACGGCGTGAGCCACGCGGCGTCCCGTGTGGTTGCCTACGCGTCGTAGGTGTCCGCTTTGCGCGGTGACACGTCCTGCACGCCTCCGCTGAGGACCGACGAGCGGCTGCTGAACTTCTCCGTGTCCACGCCGTTCTCCTCGAGGACGCGGATCGCCGCGGCGTGCACCACGCGCAGTACCGGTGTCGCGGCGCGCAGCGCGTCGTCCGCCATGAAGCGGTGGCGCCAGGGCTGATCGGCCCAGGCGTGCCGCAGGCCGAACGGCTCGGGCAGGGCTATCGAACCGCCGAGCCAGTTCAGCAGCGGCGGGTACCAGGTGATCGGGGCGCGGACCGCGAGCCGTACGACCTCGTCGGCGGGGACGAGGGGGAGCTTGACGCTGCGGTTCTCCCAGGGCTTGAAGGTCTTCTGGACGCTCTTCGTCGGGGCCTCGGGCTTGCCGGTGAACAGCGAGTTCACGGGACCGAGCGCGTGCCCGGTGATCTCGATGCGCAGCGTCTTGTGCAGCACGGTCACCGTGATCATCATCGTGATGACCAACTGCCCTTCCCAGAGCGTCCATTGGACACCCAGGTAATGGCGGTCACCGGCGCCGAACTGCTGCTTGTTGCAGATTTCCTGTATCGCGTGCGACTTGACCTGGTACGCCTCCACGTCCGTGCTGTCCGGCCGGGACACCGCCTTGGCGCCCTCGCCGACCGGCGTGACGATCCAGTGCCGTACCGACGCCTTCGGGAACCCGCCGGTGTTGATCGTGTTCCGCTCCAGCATGCGCAGGTCGTCATGGATGTTGCGGATGACGTCCCAGCTGCGGAAGGGGTGGATCTCCCGGGTGGCGTCGCGTGCGATCAGGTCCTCGGCGAGCTGCCAGCTGCCCCAGCGGGTGCCCATGCCGAGGATGCCCTTGGGCCCGGCGTAGAAGACCGAGTTGGACTGCTGCTCGGCGCTGAGCTGGGCCAGGGCCTGGCGCAACTGCTCGGCCTGGGTCTCGCCGGGGCTGGTCGGCACCGCCTCGGGGACCTTGGCGCCGACGCTGCTGCCGGAGAGCAGGCTGTCCCAGCGCCCGCGCAGATCCTTCGCGGTGTTCTCGCAGACCTGCTTGGCCCACAGCCAGCCGACCACGGGGAGAACGACGCACGCGCGTGCGTACCAGGACCAGAAGCCCGCGAAGGGCGCCTTGACCAGGAAGATCACGGCGACCGCGCCCACCGCGACGAGCAGGGTCGTGGCGATCGCGCCGGCCCGCTTGTTCGTCTGGGTGCGCTTGTCGATCAGGCTGCGCAGCTGGAAGACCAGCAGCCAGACGATCAGCCCGGGCAGGAACAGCAGACCGCACAGCACCATGATCATGGACAGCCTGTTGTCCCGCGTGCGGCGGATGTTGTTGGCCGCCAGGGCGTGTTCCACGACGGCCTGCGGCTCGGTGCCGAACGACTGGATGAGCGGCTTGCGGCCGGGGCCGAGCATGCGGGCCACGACGGCTCCGGCGAACGCCTCACCGAGGTTGGGGCGGAAGATCGTCGCCCACTTGCGGCCCTCGTTGACGGTCGTCTGGTGCCATTCGTTGTCGGCCTTCTTGATGTCCGCGACCGGGTTGTCCCGGTAGGCCGCCGAGGCGAGCGCGAAGGTCGCCGTCTGGCCCTCGTCGCCCGTACGCGGCACCTGTGGTCCGAAGATGTCCGCGTAACCGCTGTCAACGGTCATTCCCGCCCCCGATCGCCGCTGCTCCCGCTTCTGCGGCTTTCCCGACTTCCGTGCTCCGCACACCTGTTGATCAGGTCATCAGCGTATCGGCAGGCACGGACATTCGTCGGCGGACGGCCGAAAGCCGCCCGCCGACGGCGAAGATCCCGACTACGGGGCGTCAGATCCCGAACTACGGGGCGTCGCCCGCCTGTTCGCGGATCCGTTCGGCGATCTGCGGGGGCATCGGTTCGTGCCGGACGTAGGCGCGGTTGAAGCGGGCCGTGCCGTGCGAGAGGGAGCGGAGGTCGACGGCGTAGCGGCCGATCTCTATCTCGGGGACCTCGGCCCGGATCAGGGTGCGTCCGCCGGTCGTCTGCTCGGTTCCGAGGACCCGGCCGCGGCGCCCGGACAGGTCGCTCATGACGGCGCCCACGTAGTCGTCGCCGACCAGCACGGTCACCTCGGCCACCGGCTCCAGGAGATGGATCTTCGCCTCCGCCGCGGCCTCCCGCAGGGCCAGCGCGCCCGCCGTCTGGAACGCGGCGTCCGAGGAGTCCACCGAGTGCGCCTTGCCGTCCAGGAGCGTGATCCGTACGTCGAGGAGGGGATGGCCGGCCGCAACTCCCTTGGCGGCCTGGGCCCTTACGCCCTTCTCCACCGACGGGATGAACTGCCGCGGCACCGCGCCGCCGATGACCTTGTCCACGAACTCGATACCCGTGCCGCCCGGCAGCGGCTCGACCTCGATCTCGCAGATCGCGAACTGCCCGTGCCCGCCCGACTGTTTGACGTGCCGGCCGCGCCCCTGCGCCTTGGCGGCGAACGTCTCCCGGAGGGAGACCTTGTGCGGCACGAGGTCGACCTGGACGCCGTAGCGACTGCGCAGCCGTTCCAGGGCGACGTCCGCGTGGGCCTCGCCGAGGCACCACAGAACGACCTGGTGGGTGTCCTGGTTCTGTTCCAGGCGCATGGTGGGGTCCTCGGCGACGAGCCTGCTGAGGCCCTGCGAGAGCTTGTCCTCGTCCGCCTTGCTGTGCGCCTGGATGGCGAGCGGCAGCAACGGGTCGGGCATCTCCCAGGGCTCCATCAGGAGCGGGTCGTCCTTGGCCGAGAGGGTGTCCCCGGTCTCCGCGCGGCCCAGCTTCGCCACGCACGCGAGGTCGCCCGCGATGCAGTGCGTGAGCGCCCGCTGCTGTTTGCCGAAGGGCGCGGACAGGGCGCCGACGCGTTCGTCGACGTCGTGGTCCTCGTGCCCCCGGTCGGCGAGGCCGTGCCCGGAGACATGGATCGTCTCGTCGGGGCGCAGCGTGCCCGAGAAGACGCGCACCAGGGAGACCCGGCCGACGTACGGGTCGGAGGCGGTCTTCACGACCTCGGCGACCAGCGGCCCGTTCGGGTCGCAGGCCTTCAGCTCCCGCGCCCTGCCGTCGACCGTGGTGACGCCGGGCGCCTCGCGCTCCAGCGGGGTCGGGAAACCGCGTGTGATCAGCTCAAGGAGCTCGACCGTGCCGAGACCCTGCCGGGCGCCCTCGGCGGCGGGGGCGGCGGCCAGGACGGGGAAGAACACCCCGCGCGCGACGGCCCGCTCCAGGTCCGCGATCAGCGTCTTGACGTCGATGTCCTCGCCGCCGAGATAGCGGTCCATGAGGGTCTCGTCCTCGCTCTCCGAGATGATCCCCTCGATGAGCCGGTTGCGGGCCTCCTCGATCCCGGGCACCTGGTCGGCCCCGGGCTCGGACTCCTTGCGCTCCCCGGACGCGTAGTCGAACAGCTTCTGCGACAGCAGCCCCACCAGCCCGGTCACGGGCGCGTGCCCGTCGGGCCCCGGCGCGCCGTGCAACGGCAGATACAGCGGGAGTACGGCGTCGGGGTCGTCCGCGCCGAACGCCTCCGCGCAGTACCGGGTCATCGACTCGAAGTCCGCGCGGGCGGACTCCAGATGCGTGATGACGATGGCGCGCGGCATGCCGACCGCCGCGCACTCCTCCCACACCATGCGGGTCGAGCCGTCCACGCCGTCCGAGGCCGAGACGACGAAGAGGGCCGCGTCCGCCGCACGCAGACCGGCCCTCAACTCGCCGACGAAATCGGCGTATCCGGGAGTGTCCAGAAGATTGACCTTGTACCCGTCCCAGTCGACGGGCACCAGGGAGAGCTGCACCGAGCGCTGCTGGCGGTGCTCGATCTCGTCGTAGTCGGAGACGGTGCCGCCGTCCTCCACACGGCCCGCCCGGTTCACCGCCCCCGCGGTCAGCGCGAGGGCCTCCACCAGAGTCGTCTTGCCCGATCCGGAGTGGCCGACCAGCACCACATTCCGTACGGACGCGGGGTGGTCGGCCGCCGTAGCCCTGCCGGCGGCTCCGGGGTGTGCGTTCGCCTTGTCGCCCATGGCCTTGCCTCCCGTGCACGGTGAGGTCACTGTGGGCGCGGACACACGGTGCCGCGTGCGGTGGCGGCTCCGATGACGCCCGCGGTGGTTCGAGCTTTCCACTCCCGTCACGGTGCGTCCATACAGCGGACGCGATCCGGCCGTCGGCACCGACGGCATCGAGTCGTACTGCGGCCGTTCACAACACGGGCACGCGGGTGCCCGGCGGCCACCCACGCGCGCGCGTGGCTACGATGGGCCAGCCGGTGGCCAACAGGGGCCGCGCGGCGACACCGACCCTCCGGGAAGGCCATGCTGAACAAGTACGCGCGTGCATTCTTCACGCGTGTCCTCACGCCGTTCGCCGCGTTTCTGATCCGCCGGGGCGTCAGCCCCGACACGGTCACCCTCCTCGGCACCGCCGGAGTGGTCGCGGGCGCGCTGGTCTTCTACCCCATGGGCGAGTTCTTCTGGGGCACGGTCGTGATCACGCTGTTCGTGTTCTCCGACCTCGTCGACGGCAACATGGCCCGCCAGCTGGGCCGCTCCAGCCGCTGGGGCGCCTTCCTCGACTCCACGCTCGACCGGGTGGCCGACAGCGCCGTCTTCGGCGGCCTGGCCCTCTGGTACGCGGGCGGCGGCGACAACATCGCCCTGTGCGCCGTCTCGATCTTCTGCCTGGCCAGCGGCCAGGTGGTGTCGTACACCAAGGCACGCGGCGAGGCCATCGGCCTGCCGGTGGCCGTCAACGGCCTGGTCGAGCGCGCCGAGCGACTGGTGATCTCACTCGTCGCGTGCGGTCTCTCCGGGCTCCACAAGTTCGGCGTCCCGGGCATCCAGTGGCTGCTGCCCATCGCGCTGTGGATCGTCGCCGTCGGCAGCCTGGTCACGCTCATCCAGCGGGTCGTCACGGTCCGTCGGGAGGCCGCCGAGGCCGACGCCGCCGCGGCTCAGGAGGCCGAGCAGCACAGCACCGGGGCGACCCCGTGAGCAGTGCCCGGGAGCGGCTGACGGACGCGCTCTACGGCCTCGGCTGGAGCACCGTCAAGAAGCTCCCCGAGCCGGTCGCCGTCCGGCTCGGCCGCACCATCGCCGACCTCGCCTGGAAGCGGCGCGGCAAGGGCGTACGACGGCTGGAGAGCAACTACGCGCGCGTGGTGCCCGACGCGAGCCCCGAGCGGCTCGCCGAGCTCTCGCGCGCGGGCATGCGGTCGTACCTCCGCTACTGGATGGAGTCCTTCCGGCTCCCCGCCTGGAGCCCCGAGCGGATCCGCACGGGCTTCGACCCCAAGGACGTCCACCACCTCACCGACGGCATCGCCTCCGACCGCGGTGTCATCCTCGCGCTGCCGCACCTCGCCAACTGGGACCTCGCCGGCGCCTGGGTCACCACCAAGCTGGAGACCCCGTTCACCACGGTCGCCGAACGCCTCAAGCCGGAGACGCTCTACGACCGCTTCGTCGCCTACCGCGAGGGCCTCGGCATGGAGGTTCTGCCGCACAGCGGCGGCACCGCCTTCGGCACGCTCGCCCGGCGGCTGCGCGACGGCGGCCTGGTCTGCCTGGTCGCCGAGCGCGACCTGTCCGCCTCCGGGGTCGAGGTGAAGTTCTTCGGCGAGGCAACCCGCATGCCCGCAGGACCGGCCCTCCTCGCCCAGCAGACGGGCGCGCTGCTGCTCCCGGTGACGCTCTGGTACGACGACTCGCCGGTCATGCGGGGACGTGTCCATCCGCCCGTCGAGGTACCCGAGTCAGGTGACCGGGCCGAGAAGACGTCTGTCATGACACAGGCGCTGGCCGACGCCTTCGCCACCGGCATCGCCGACCACCCGGAGGACTGGCACATGCTGCAGCGGTTGTGGCTCGCGGATCTCGATCCCACGAAGGGACCCTCGTGAGGATCGGCATCGTCTGCCCCTACTCCTGGGACGTGCCCGGCGGCGTCCAGTTCCACATCAGGGACCTCGCCGAGTACTTCATCCGGCTCGGCCACGAGGTGTCCGTCCTCGCCCCGGCCGACGACGACACCCCGCTCCCGCCGTACGTCGTCTCGGCCGGCCGCGCGGTCCCGGTGCCGTACAACGGCTCGGTGGCCCGGCTGAACTTCGGCTTCCTGTCCGCCGCCCGGGTCCGACGCTGGCTGCACGACGGCGAGTTCGACGTCATCCACATCCACGAGCCGACCTCGCCGTCGCTGGGCCTGCTGGCCTGCTGGGCGGCCTCCGGCCCGATCGTGGCGACCTTCCACACCTCCAACCCGCGCTCCCGGGCGATGATCGCCGCGTACGCGATCCTCCAGGCCGCGCTGGAGAAGATCAGCGCGCGGATCGCCGTGAGCGAGTACGCCCGCCGCACGCTCGTCGAACACCTCGGCGGGGACGCGGTCGTCATCCCGAACGGCGTCGACGTCGACTTCTTCGCCCGCGCCGAACCCAAGCCCGAGTGGCAGGGCGAGACCATCGGCTTCATAGGGCGCATCGACGAACCCCGCAAGGGCCTCCCGGTGCTGATGAAGGCCCTGCCGAAGATCCTCGCCGCGCGCCCCAACGCCCGGCTCCTGGTCGCCGGACGCGGCGACGAGGAGGAGGCCGTCGAGACGCTCCCCGAGGAACTGCGCTCGCGCGTCGAGTTCCTCGGCATGATCAGCGACGACGACAAGGCCCGCTTCCTGCGCAGCATCGACCTCTACGTCGCCCCCAACACCGGCGGCGAGAGCTTCGGCATCATCCTCGTCGAGGCCATGTCGGCGGGCGCCCCGGTCCTCGCCTCCGACCTGCCCGCCTTCGCACAGGTCCTCGACCAGGGCGCGGCCGGCGAACTGTTCACCAACGAGGACGCGGACACCCTCGCCGAGGCGGCTGTACGACTCCTCGGCGACCCCGAGCGGCTGGCGCAGCTGAGCCGGCAGGGGAGCGCTCATGTCCGGCGCTTCGACTGGTCGACCGTCGGGGCCGACATCCTGTCCGTGTACGAGACGGTGACGGCGGGCGCGGCAGCGGTGGCGACGGACGAACGGACGGGGCTGCGGGCGCGGTTCGGGTTGGCGCGGGACTGAGAGGCGGCGACTTCTCGGTATGTCCAGCCCGTCCGGCGTTTGAGGACGAGGCCGTCCAGGCCGAAGCGGGGGAGTGGGGGCGGCAGCCCCCGCAACGCCCGCACCGACACCCCGCACGAATCCCGGTCAACCCCGGTGGAACGGCCCGGTAGCCTTGCCGCCCGTGAGCGCAACTCTGATCTGGATCCTCGTCGCCCTCGTGGCGATCGGCCTGTACCTGAGCTGGACCGCGGGCCGGCTCGACCGGCTGCACACCCGGATCGACGCGGCCCGCGCGGCGCTCGACGCCCAACTGCTGCGCCGCGCCTCGGTGACACAGGAGTTGGCCACCTCCGGAGTCCTCGACCCGGCCGCCTCGATCGTCCTCTACGAGGCCGCGCACGCCGCCCGGCAGGCCGAGGAGGAGCAACGGGAGGTCGCCGAGAGCGAGTTGAGCCAGGCCCTGCGCGCCGTCTTCGCCGAGCCCCCGCAGGTCGAGGGCGTCCGCGAGGCCCCCGGCGGAGAGGAGGCGGCCCGCGAACTCGCCGAGTCGGTACGACGCGTCCCGATGGCCCGGCGCTTCCACAACGACGCCGTGGGCGCCGCCCGCCGCCTGCGCGAACACCGCAAGGTCCGCTGGTTCCACCTGGCGGGACACGCCCCCTTCCCGATGGCCTTCGAAATGGACGACGAGCCACCGGCGGCACTGGTGGACCGGGCGGCGTAGCGCCTGTCCGGCGGCGTGAGTCGAGGGCGGCTCGGAGGCGGAGGACGCCGGGGCATCGGGTGCTGCCGCAGGTGGGCGGCGAGCCCGGGGAGACGGAGCTCGGTTGCAGCACCGCAGGCGAGCGCACCAGGGCCTGTGTCCGCGGCATGATCCGCCGGTGAGTCCTGGGCACCCACCGACTCCGGTGAAAGCCGCGCATGTGGCTGCTGAGCGGCGCTGTCATGAGCGGTCCGCGACACGGCAGCCGAGCGCACTTGGGGCCCGCCCCGGCGTGATCCGCCGCCGAGCCCCCGGAGGCACCGCCGTTCGAAAACGATCCACCGGCTGTTCATTGGCCCTTGCTGTGGCCTGCACCTCTCGCGTTTCCTCAATGGTGCAGCAGCCCTCTTTCACCCAGTGAGGTCACCCCGTGTCCAGCACCCCCAGCTCCGCCCAGACTCCCGAGACCGGCACCGCGCGCGTCAAGCGCGGTATGGCCGAGCAGCTCAAGGGCGGTGTGATCATGGACGTGGTCAACGCCGAGCAGGCGAAGATAGCCGAGGACGCCGGAGCCGTCGCCGTCATGGCCCTGGAGCGGGTCCCCGCCGACATCCGCAAGGACGGTGGCGTTGCCCGGATGTCCGACCCGAACATGATCGAGGAGATCATCGAGGCGGTCTCCATCCCGGTCATGGCCAAGTCCCGCATCGGCCACTTCGTCGAGGCCCAGGTCCTGCAGTCCCTCGGTGTCGACTACATCGACGAGTCCGAGGTCCTCACCCCGGCCGACGAGGTCAACCACAGCGACAAGTTCGCCTTCACCACCCCCTTCGTGTGCGGTGCCACCAACCTGGGCGAGGCCCTGCGCCGCATCGCCGAGGGCGCCGCGATGATCCGCTCCAAGGGCGAGGCCGGTACCGGCAACGTCGTCGAGGCGGTCCGCCACCTGCGCCAGATCAAGAACGAGATCGCCCGCCTGCGCGGCTTCGACAACAACGAGCTGTACGCCGCCGCCAAGGACCTGCGCGCCCCGTACGAGCTGGTCCGCGAGGTCGCCGAACTCGGCAAGCTCCCGGTCGTGCTGTTCTCCGCCGGTGGCGTCGCCACCCCCGCCGACGCCGCGCTCATGCGCCAGCTCGGCGCCGAGGGCGTCTTCGTCGGCTCCGGCATCTTCAAGTCCGGCGACCCGGCCAAGCGCGCCGCCGCCATCGTGAAGGCCACCACGTTCTACGACGACCCGAAGATCATCGCGGACGCGTCCCGCAACCTGGGCGAGGCCATGGTCGGCATCAACTGCGACACCCTCCCCGAGGCCGAGCGTTACGCGAACCGGGGCTGGTGATGACCACTCCCGTAGTCGGAGTGCTCGCGCTCCAGGGCGACGTACGGGAACACCTGATCGCCCTGGCCGCGGCCGACGCCGTGGCCAGGCAGGTCAGGCGCCCCGAGGAACTCGCCGAGGTGGACGCCCTCGTCATCCCCGGGGGTGAGTCCACCACCATCTCCAAGCTGGCCGTCCTCTTCGGACTGATGGACCCCCTGCGCGCACGCGTGCGTGCCGGTATGCCCGTCTACGGCACCTGCGCCGGACTCATCATGCTCGCCGACAAGATCCTCGACCCGCGCTCGGGCCAGGAGACGATCGGCGGCATCGACATGATCGTGCGTCGCAACGCCTTCGGACGTCAGAACGAGTCCTTCGAAGCGGCTGTCGACGTGAAGGGCGTCGAGGGCGATCCTGTAGAGGGCGTTTTCATCCGCGCCCCCTGGGTCGAGTCCGTCGGCGCCGAGACCGAGGTGCTCGCCGAACACGAGGGCCACATCGTCGCGGTCCGCCAGGGCAACGCGCTCGCCACGTCGTTCCACCCGGAACTGACCGGCGACCACCGCGTGCACTCCCTGTTCGTCGACATGGTGCGCGCGAACCTGGCTCCAGGGTCCTAGTAGGATCTCTGGGGTTCGTAAAGAGTTGGGTTACGCGAAGGAGACAGGCAGATGTCCGGCCACTCTAAATGGGCTACGACGAAGCACAAGAAGGCCGTGATCGACGCCAAGCGCGGCAAGCTCTTCGCGAAGATGATCAAGAACATCGAGGTCGCGGCCCGTACCGGTGGTGCCGATGTGTCCGGCAACCCGACGCTCTTCGACGCCATCCAGAAGGCCAAGAAGAGCTCGGTCCCGAACAAGAACATCGACTCCGCCGTCAAGCGCGGCGCCGGTCTCGAAGCCGGTGGCGCCGACTACGAGACGATCATGTACGAGGGTTACGGCCCCAACGGTGTCGCGGTGCTCATCGAGTGCCTCACCGACAACCGCAACCGCGCCGCCTCGGACGTCCGCGTCGCCATGACCCGCAACGGCGGGAACATGGCCGACCCCGGCTCCGTCTCGTACCTCTTCAACCGCAAGGGCGTCGTCGTCGTCCCCAAGGGCGAGCTGTCCGAGGACGACGTCCTGGGTGCCGTGCTCGACGCGGGCGCCGAAGAGGTCAACGACCTCGGCGAGTCCTTCGAGGTCATCTCCGAAGCCACCGACCTGGTCGCGGTCCGCACCGCGCTCCAGGAAGCCGGCATCGACTACGACTCCGCCGACGCCAACTTCGTCCCGACCATGCAGGTCGAGCTCGACGAGGACGGCGCCCGCAAGATCTTCAAGCTGATCGACGCCCTGGAGGACAGCGACGACGTGCAGAACGTCTTCGCCAACTTCGACGTCAGCGACGAGGTCATGGAGAAGGTCGACGCCTGAGCCGCCGACAAGCCGAACGGGCCGACGGGACACACCCCGTCGGCCCGTCGCTTTGTCAGTGACACCCGATAGCCTGCACAAACAGGCGATCGAACGAGGGGGGTTGGTGTGCGGGTACTGGGTGTCGACCCCGGACTGACGCGCTGTGGTGTCGGCGTCGTCGAAGGCGTCGCGGGCCGGCCGCTCACGATGATCGGCGTCGGTGTCGTACGGACCCCGGCGGACGCCGAGTTGGGGCTGCGGCTGGTCGCCATCGAGCAGGGCATCGAAGCGTGGCTCGACGAGCACCGACCCGAATTCGTCGCCGTGGAGCGGGTGTTCAGCCAGCACAACGTCCGCACGGTGATGGGCACCGCCCAGGCCAGCGCCGTGGCCATGCTGTGCGCCGCCCGCCGCGGAATCCCCGTCGCCCTGCACACCCCGAGCGAGGTCAAGGCCGCCGTCACCGGCAGCGGACGCGCCGACAAGGCGCAGGTCGGCGCCATGGTGACCCGGCTGCTGCGGCTCGACGCGCCCCCCAAGCCCGCCGACGCGGCCGACGCCCTCGCCCTCGCGATCTGCCACATCTGGCGGGCCCCCGCGCAGCACCGCCTCCAACAGGCGGTCGCGCAGAACCGACTTCAGCAGGCAGTCGCCCTGCACGCAGCCAGGACTCCGAACGCATCGAAAGGCCGTACCGCATGATCGCCTTCGTCAGTGGCACGGTCGCCGCACTCGCTCCCGACGCCGCGGTGGTCGAGGTCGGCGGTGTCGGTATGGCGATCCAGTGCACGCCGAACACGCTCTCCACGCTCCGCCTCGGCAAGCCCGCCAAGCTCGCCACCTCCCTCGTCGTCCGTGAGGACTCGCTCACCCTGTACGGCTTCGTGGACGACGACGAGCGCCAGATCTTCGAGCTGCTGCAGACCGCGACCGGTGTCGGCCCCCGGCTCGCGCAGGCCATGCTCGCCGTGCACACCCCGGACGCCCTGCGCCGGGCCGTCGCCTCCGGTGACGAGAAGGCGCTGATGGCCGTGCCCGGCATCGGCAAGAAGGGCGCGCAGAAGCTGCTCCTGGAGTTCAAGGACCGGCTCGGCGCACCCGTGGGCACCGGTCCGGCGATCGGCGCCCCGGTCACCAGCGGCTGGCGCGACCAGCTGCACGCGGCCCTCATCGGCCTCGGGTACGCCACCCGCGAGGCAGACGAGGCCGTGGCCGCCGTGGCACCGCAGGCCGAGGCCGCCGAAGGGGCGCCGCAGGTGGGGCAGTTGCTCAAGGCCGCCCTGCAGACCCTGAACCGCGCCCGCTAGGAGACGTCAGTGAACTGGGACGACACGACCGACGAGACCGCCGCCGAGCGGCTGGTGGGCTCGGTCGCCGACCGCGAGGACCAGGCCGTCGAGGCCGCCCTGCGCCCCAAGGACCTGGGCGAGTTCATCGGCCAGGAGAAGGTCCGCGAACAGCTCGACCTGGTGCTGCGCGCCGCACGCGCGCGTGGCGCCACCGCCGACCACGTGCTGCTCTCCGGCGCCCCCGGCCTCGGCAAGACCACCCTCTCGATGATCATCGCGGCCGAGATGGGCGCCCCCATCCGCATCACCAGCGGCCCCGCCATCCAGCACGCCGGCGACCTCGCCGCGATCCTCTCCTCCCTCCAGGAGGGCGAGGTGCTCTTCCTCGACGAGATCCACCGCATGTCGCGGCCCGCCGAAGAGATGCTCTACATGGCGATGGAGGACTTCCGCGTCGACGTCATCGTCGGCAAGGGCCCCGGCGCCACCGCGATCCCGCTCGAACTCCCGCCGTTCACCCTGGTCGGTGCCACCACGCGCGCGGGACTGCTGCCGCCCCCGCTGCGCGACCGCTTCGGCTTCACCGCGCACATGGAGTTCTACGAACCCGCCGAGCTGGAGCGCGTCATCCACCGCTCGGCCAACCTCCTCGACGTGGAGATCGACCCCGCCGGCGCCGCCGAGATCGCCGGCCGCTCACGCGGTACCCCCCGTATCGCCAACCGGCTGCTGCGCCGCGTCCGGGACTACGCGCAGGTCAAGGCCGACGGCTTCATCACCCGGGACATCGCCGGCGCGGCCCTCAAGGTGTACGAGGTCGACGGCCGCGGTCTCGACCGGCTCGACCGCGGTGTCCTGGAGGCCCTGCTCAAGCTGTTCGGCGGCGGACCGGTGGGCCTCTCCACGCTCGCGGTCGCCGTGGGGGAGGAGCGCGAGACCGTCGAAGAGGTCGCCGAACCCTTCCTCGTCCGCGAGGGTCTGCTGGCCCGCACCCCGCGCGGACGCGTCGCCACCCCCGCCGCGTGGGCCCATCTCGGCCTCACCCCACCCCGCTCGTCAACCGGGGGAAACGGACAAGGGGACCTGTTCGGGGCGTGACGGCGGGGGCACTGGCCGGGTCAGGAACCCCGGTGCCATGCTGTGCGTTGTTCCATCAGCGTGGACTCGCTTAGACTCCGCCGATGCCGCCTTTGTGGGCGGCGCCGACCACCCCCATCCACCAGGCCGCTCACCGCCGCGGTCGTGCGAAGGAAATTCCGTCCCGTGAATATCGTGACCCTCCTCCCGTTCATCGTGCTCATCGGGGCCATGTTCCTGATGACCCGCTCTGCCAAGCGCAAGCAGCAGGCGGCCGCGTCGATGCGTAATGACATGCAGCCCGGCACCGGCGTCCGCACGATCGGGGGCGTGTACGCGACGGTCAAGGAGGTCAACGAGGAGACGGTTCTCCTCGACGCCGGCCCCGGTGTCGAGCTCCTCTTCGCGAAGAACGCGATCGGCGCCGTCCTCACCGACGACGAGTACAACCGCATTGTCCACGGCATCGAGCACGACCTGAAGGACGACGCCGACGTAGTCCCGGACGACGCTTCCTCCCTCACCGAGACCGACGAGCCCGCCGCCGACTCTTCCGACGACAAGCCCATCGACCTCGGCAAGAAGGACGCGGCCGACGAGCCGGCCGACGCCACCGAGGAGCCGGCCGAGGCCGCAGAGGCCAAGACGGACGAAGAGCCGAAGAAGACCGACGGCGACTCCGAAGCGAAGTAGTCACGTCCCGGGAGCGCGGCGCGATCCGCTCGCGCCCCGCGCACCCCGGGCACGTGCGTCGCTCGCACGGGATCCCGACACCATGTCATGGCCGCAGGCGCGCTGACCCGGCGCGGAGCGGCCCGAGAGGGAGTACGAGAAGGTGGCAGCACCTAAGAGGGGCCGTAACGCGAGCGCCCAGAGCAAGCCAGGGCGCTCGCTGGCCCTCATCCTGATCGCCATCGTGGCGCTCACCGGTGGCATGTTCGCATCCGGGCACACCACTCCGCGTCTCGGCATCGACCTGGCCGGCGGTACGAGCATCACCCTCCGGGCCGTCCCGGAGAAGGGCCAGGAGTCCGCGATCAACAAGGCCAACATGGACACCGCGGTCGACATCATGAACCGCCGTGTCAATGGTCTTGGTGTCTCGGAGGCCGAGGTCCAGACGCAGGGCACCAGGAACATCATCGTCAACATCCCCAAGGGCACGAACTCGGAGCAGGCGCGCCAGCAGGTCGGCACCACGGCCAAGCTGTACTTCCGCCCGGTCCTGGCCACGGAGGCGTCGGTCGGCGCCGCGGCGACCCCGTCCCCGAGCGCCACCGGCAGTGCTTCCAGCAGCCCGTCGAGCTCGGCCAGCCCCAAGACGACGGCCTCCTCGTCCAAGACCGGCTCCGCGACCCCGTCGGCCTCCGCCACCTCGCAGGGACGTGCCGCCAGTGACGCCCTGAAGGCCGACTCCACCCCGTCCGCGAGCGCGAGTGCCTCGGCCTCCGCCTCGGCCAGCGCCAGCCCGTCGGCGTCCAGCAGCAGCGCCGCCAGCGCGGCGGCCGCCAAGCTGGAGGCCCAGTACACCGTGCTGGACTGCTCCAAGAAGTCGGTCCAGACCACCGCGGGCCAGGGCGCCAAGGCCACCGACGCGGCCGTGGCCTGCGGCAAGGTCTCCGGCATCTGGTACAAGTACCTGCTCGGTCCCGCCGCCGTCGACGGCACGGACGTCAAGAAGGCCTCGGCCGTCTACAACACAACGACCGCCGCCGGCTGGCAGGTCACCATGGACTTCACCGGCAAGGGCGGCGACAAGTTCGCCAGCGTCACCGGTGAGCTGGCGAAGAACACCGCCCCGCAGAACGAGTTCGGCATCGTCCTCGACGGCCAGGTCGTCTCCAGCCCCTCCGTCGCCTCGTCGATCACCGGCGGCAGCGCCGAGATCTCCGGCAGCTTCACCCAGGAAGAGGCCCAGAGCCTCGCCAACATGCTGTCGTACGGCGCCCTGCCGCTGACCTTCAAGACGGACAGCGTCACCACGGTGACCGCGGCGCTCGGCGGTGAGCAGCTGCACGCCGGTCTGATCGCGGGCGCGATCGGCCTCGCGCTGGTCGTCATCTACCTGCTGATCTTCTACCGCGGTCTGTCGGTCATCGCGATCCCCTCGCTGCTGGTCTCCGCGATCCTCACCTACGTGATCATGGCGCTGCTCGGCCCGGGCATCGGCTTCGCGCTGAACCTCCCGGCCGTCTGTGGTGCGATCGTCGCGATCGGTATCACCGCGGACTCGTTCATCGTGTTCTTCGAACGCATCCGGGACGAGATCCGCGAGGGCCGCTCGCTGCGTCCCTCCGTCGAGCGGGCCTGGCCGCGCGCCCGGCGCACCATCCTGGTCTCCGACTTCGTGTCGTTCCTCGCCGCCGCGGTGCTGTTCATCGTCACCGTCGGCAAGGTCCAGGGCTTCGCGTTCACGCTCGGTCTGACCACCGTGCTCGACGTCGTCGTGGTCTTCCTCTTCACCAAGCCGCTGATGACGATCCTGGCCCGCCGGAAGTTCTTCGCGAACGGCCACAAGTTCTCCGGCCTGGACCCGAAGGCACTCGGCGCCAAGACGCCCCTGCGCCGCACCCGCCGCCCCGCAGGTTCTGCCGCGGGCCCTGTCGACCCGAAGGAGGCGTGAGATGTCGAAGCTCGGCAACCTCGGCGCCCGACTGCACCGTGGCGAGGTCGGGTACGACTTCGTCGGCAATCGCAAGATCTGGTACGGCATCTCGATCCTGATCACCATCACGGCCATCCTCGGTCTGACGGTGCGCGGCCTGAACATGGGCATCGAGTTCCAGGGCGGTGCCGCCTTCACCACGCCGAAGAACATGTCCGCCTCGGTGAGCCAGGCGGAGAAGTACGCCGAGGACGCCTCCGGCCACGACGCGGTCGTCCAGAAGCTCGGTGACGGCAGCCTGCGCATCCAGATCGCGGGCATCGACACCGACAAGTCCGACAGCATCAAGGCGCAGCTGTCGAAGGACCTGAACGTCAGCTCCGAGGACATCGCCGCGGACCTGGTCGGCCCCAGCTGGGGTGACCAGATCGCCAACAAGGCCTGGGAGGGCCTGGCGATCTTCATGGTGCTGGTCGTGATCTACCTGGCGATCGCCTTCGAGTGGCGCATGGCCCTGGCCGCGCTCGTCGCCCTGATCCACGACATCACCATCACCATCGGCATCTACGCCCTCGTCGGCTTCGAGGTCACGCCCGGCACGGTGATCGGTCTGCTGACCATCCTCGGTTACTCGCTCTACGACACGGTCGTCGTCTTCGACAGCCTCAAGGAGCAGACCAAGGACATCACCAAGCAGACCCGCTGGACCTACAGCGACATCGCCAACCGCTCCATCAACGGCACCCTGGTGCGTTCCATCAACACCACGGTCGTCGCGCTGCTGCCGGTCGGGGCCCTGCTGTTCATCGGCGGCGGTTTCCTCGGCGCGGGTGTCCTCAACGACATCTCGCTGTCGCTGTTCGTCGGCCTCGCGGCCGGTGCGTACTCCTCGATCTTCATCGCCACGCCGCTCGTCGCCGACCTCAAGGAGGCCGAGCCGCAGATGAAGGCGCTCAAGAAGCGCGTCCTCGCCAAGCGGGCCCAGGCCGCCGCGCAGGGCGAGCCGGTCGAGCCCGAGGTCACCGACCACGCGGACGACGACTTCGACGACGAGGACGCGGCAGCCGTCGTAGGACCGCGCGCGCAGCCGGCGTCCCGCAACCGCGGCCGTGGCCGCCCCTCGGGGAAGCGCCGATGACCGACGTCCAGGAGCTGCTGCTCAGCCGTATCCGCGATGTGGCCGACTACCCGGAGCCGGGGGTGGTGTTCAAGGACATCACCCCGCTCCTGGCGGACCCGGCCGCGTTCACGGCCCTCACGGACGCGCTCGCCGAGGTCGTCGAGCGCACCGGCGCCACGAAGGTCGTGGGCCTGGAGGCCCGCGGCTTCATCCTCGGGGCTCCGGTGGCGGTCCGCGCGGGCGTCGGCTTCATCCCCGTGCGCAAGGCGGGCAAGCTCCCCGGAGCGACCCTCAGCCAGGCGTACGACCTGGAGTACGGCTCCGCCGAGATCGAGGTGCACGCGGAGGATCTGTCGGCCGAGGACCGCATCCTCATCGTGGACGACGTCCTGGCCACGGGCGGCACGGCCGAGGCCTCCATCCAGCTGATCCGCCGGGCAGGTGCCGAGGTCGCCGGCCTCGCGGTCCTGATGGAGCTCGGCTTCCTCGCGGGCCGCGCCCGCCTGGAGCCGGCCCTGGACGGGGCACCGCTGGAGGCACTGCTCGTAGTCTGACGTGATCGCGTGACGCAACGGCCGTCCCTGTGCCACAGGGACGGCCGTTCCGCGTCCCAAAGGGGCGCGGGGCTGTGTCGATCTGCGACTCCGCCGCGTGGGCGCGACCAGCCACGACGGCGCCGCGGTCGGCCAGGTACCTGATGGCCCCTCCACCCCCGCCGGACACCTTCATGGCGCCCCCACGTCACCTCCCGGAATGCCGGCGGCAGCCCCCCGCGTTTCACGGGTAGACGGCCCTCACATCGGCCTGAAGGCGATCCCCGAGCCCGGGATCGCTACCATGGGCACTCCGGAGCCTGACCGGGGGACCCGGATCGCGCACGAGGAGTCCTCTTGGCAGACGAGGCCCAGCCCCTGACCGCCGCCAAGCCCGAGCCCACCCCGGGCCCCGCGGCGGAGCCCGCGCCCAGCGCGACGACCGCGCACAGCGAACCGCGCGGGACGGCGGAGCACGCCCAGACGGCGCCCGCCGACAAGGCGGCCGAGCCCTCGCGCCCCAAGCCCGACCAGCCCGAGCGCCCGGCCCCGGCCGTCGCGCCCCGCCCCGCCTCCGGTCAGCCCGCCGCGCGCTCCGGCGGCTCCTCCAACCGCGTCCGCGCCCGCCTGGCCCGCCTCGGTGTGCAGCGTTCCAACCCGTACAACCCGGTCCTGGAGCCCCTGCTGCGGATAGTGCGCAGCAACGACCCGAAGATCGAGACGGCCACCCTCCGCCAGGTCGAGAGCGCCTACCAGGTCGCCGAACGCTGGCACCGCGGCCAGAAGCGCAAGAGCGGCGACCCGTACATCACGCACCCGCTCGCCGTCACCACGATCCTCGCCGAGCTGGGCATGGACCCGGCGACGCTGATGGCGGGTCTCCTGCACGACACCGTCGAGGACACCGAGTACGGCCTCGACCAGCTCCGCCGCGACTTCGGCGACTCCGTCGCCCTGCTCGTCGACGGCGTCACCAAGCTGGACAAGGTCAAGTTCGGCGAGGCCGCGCAGGCCGAGACCGTGCGCAAGATGGTCGTCGCGATGGCCAAGGACCCGCGCGTCCTGGTCATCAAGCTCGCCGACCGCCTGCACAACATGCGCACCATGCGCTACCTCAAGCGCGAGAAGCAGGAGAAGAAGGCGCGCGAGACCCTGGAGATCTACGCGCCGCTCGCCCACCGCCTGGGCATGAACACCATCAAGTGGGAACTGGAGGATCTCGCCTTCGCGATCCTCTACCCCAAGATGTACGACGAGATCGTCCGGCTGGTGGCCGAGCGGGCACCGAAGCGTGACGAGTACCTGGCCATAGTGACCGACGAGGTCCAGACCGACCTGCGCGCCGCCCGCATCAAGGCCACCGTCACCGGCCGCCCGAAGCACTATTACAGCGTCTACCAGAAGATGATCGTCCGCGGTCGCGACTTCGCGGAGATCTACGACTTGGTGGGCATCCGCGTCCTCGTGGACACCGTCCGCGACTGCTACGCGGCCCTCGGCACCGTGCACGCGCGATGGAACCCGGTCCCCGGCCGGTTCAAGGACTACATCGCGATGCCCAAGTTCAACATGTACCAGTCGTTGCACACGACCGTAATTGGTCCCAACGGCAAGCCTGTTGAGCTCCAGATCCGTACGTTCGACATGCACCGCCGTGCCGAGTACGGCATCGCCGCGCACTGGAAGTACAAGCAGGAGGCCGTCGCCGGCACCTCCAAGGTCCGCTCGGACCAGCCGAGGACCACCGGCAAGGACGACCACCTCAACGACATGGCGTGGCTGCGCCAGTTGCTCGACTGGCAGAAGGAGACCGAGGACCCGGGCGAGTTCCTGGAGTCCCTGCGCTTCGACCTGTCCCGCAACGAGGTCTTCGTCTTCACGCCCAAGGGCGACGTGATAGCGCTGCCGGCGGGCGCCACCCCGGTGGACTTCTCATACGCGGTGCACACCGAGGTCGGCCACCGGACCATAGGAGCACGGGTCAACGGGCGGCTCGTACCGCTCGAATCCACCCTGGACAACGGCGACTTGGTCGAGGTCTTCACCTCCAAGGCACCCGGCGCGGGCCCCTCCCGCGACTGGCTCGGCTTCGTCAAGTCGCCGCGCGCCCGCAACAAGATCAGAGCCTGGTTCTCCAAGGAGCGCCGCGACGAGGCGATCGAGCAGGGCAAGGACGCCATCGCCCGCGCGATGCGCAAGCAGAACCTGCCGATCCAGCGCATCCTGACCGGCGACTCCCTGGTCACGCTCGCGCACGAGATGCGCTACCCCGACATCTCCTCGCTGTACGCGGCGATCGGCGAGGGCCATGTCGCCGCGCAGAACGTCGTACAGAAGCTGGTGCAGGCGCTCGGCGGCGAGGAGGCGGCCACCGAGGAGATCGACGAGAGCGTCCCGCCGACGACCGGCCGGGGCCGCAAGCGCCGGACGAACGCCGACCCCGGTGTCGTCGTCAAGGGCGTCGACGACGTGTGGGTCAAACTGGCCCGCTGTTGTACACCCGTCCCCGGCGACCCCATCATCGGTTTCGTCACCCGGGGTAGCGGCGTATCGGTTCACCGCAGCGACTGCGTCAACGTGGAGTCACTGTCCCGCGAACCCGAGCGCATCTTGGAAGTCGAGTGGGCGCCCACCCAGTCCTCGGTCTTCCTGGTCGCCATCCAGGTGGAGGCACTGGACCGCTCCCGGCTCCTCTCGGACGTCACCCGGGTCCTGTCCGACCAGCACGTCAACATCCTCTCCGCGGCCGTCCAGACCTCCCGCGACCGTGTCGCCACCTCCCGCTTCACCTTCGAGATGGGCGACCCCAAGCACCTGGGCCACGTCCTGAAGGCGGTCAGGGGAGTGGAGGGCGTCTACGACGTCTACCGCGTGACGTCGGCGCGCAACAAGTCGTAGAACGGACGCAGAAGGGGCTCCCGTACGCGATGTACGGGAGCCCCTTCTCCATGCCTGCGACGCGTGCCTACGACGTGTCTGTCAGCCGCCGAACTCCTGGAGGCCCTTCAGCGCCTGGTCCAGCAGGGCCTGGCGGCCCTCCAACTCGCGCTCCAGCTTGTCGGCGCGGGAGTTGTTGCCCTGGGTCCGTGCCTGCTCGATCTGGCCCCTGAGCTTGTCCACCGCGGCCTGGAGCTGGCCTGTCAGACCCTCGGCACGCGCGCGTGCCTCCGGGTTCGTCCGGCGCCACTCGGTCTCCTCGGACTCCTGAAGAGCCCGCTCGACCGTGTGCATCCGGCCCTCGACCTTCGGGCGGGAGTCACGCGGCACATGGCCGATGGCCTCCCAGCGCTCGTTGATCGAGCGGAAGGCCGCGCGGGCCGCCTTGAGGTCGCCGATCGGCAGCAGCTTCTCGGCCTCCTCGGCGAGCTCCTCCTTGAGCTTCAGGTTCTCCGTCTGCTCGGCGTCCCGCTCGGCGAAGACCGAACTGCGGGCGGCGAAGAAGACGTCCTGGGCGCCGCGGAAGCGGTTCCACAGATCGTCCTCGTGCTCGCGCTGGGCGCGGCCCGCCGCCTTCCAGTCGGACATCAGCTCGCGGTACCGGGCGGCCGTGGGACCCCAGTCCGTCGAGGCCGACAGACCCTCGGCCTCGGCGACCAGCTTCTCCTTGGTCTTGCGGGCCTCCTCGCGCTGCGCGTCCAGCGACGCGAAGTGCGCCTTGCGGCGCTTGGAGAAGGCCGACCGGGCGTGCGAGAAGCGGTGCCACAGCTCGTCGTCCGACTTGCGGTCCAGGCGCGGCAGACCCTTCCAGGTGTCCACCAGGGCGCGCAGCCGCTCACCGGCGGCCCGCCACTGGTCGGACTGCGCCAGTTCCTCAGCCTCGACGACCAGCGCCTCCTTGGAGTGCCGGGCCTCGTCGGACTGCTTGGCGCGCTGCTGCTTGCGCTCCTCGCGGCGTGCCTCGACGGTCTCGACGAGCTTGTCGAGCCGGACCCGCAGCGCGGCGAGATCGCCGACCGCGTGGTGGGCGTCGACCTGCTCGCGCAGATGGTCGACGGCGGCCTGCGCGTCCTTCGCCGACAGGTCGGTGGTCTTCACGCGCTTCTCGAGGAGGCCGATCTCGACAACCAGGCCCTCATACTTGCGTTCGAAGTAAGCCAGCGCCTCGTCAGGGGAGCCGGCCTGCCAGGAACCGACGACCTGCTCGCCGTCGGCCGTACGCACGTACACGGTCCCCGTCTCGTCGACGCGTCCCCACGGGTCGCTGCTCACAGCGCCTCCTCCACATGATGCCTGCACAGGGCCTCTGTGCCCCCGGGCATCGTCCACAGTTTCGTCACGGCCAACATAGGCGACCGGCGGGTTGCCTGTCCGCATCCCGCGCGACCGAAGTTTCGCTGTTGACGGTCAGGATTTGGTGACGGTCGCCTTGTTGATCACGACGGTCGCGTTCGGTGCGCCGTCGCCCTGCCCCGTGCTCTCACCGGCCGCCGCGATCTTGTTCAGAACCTTCATCCCGGAGGCCGAGATGGTACCGAACGGGGTGTAGCTCGCCGGGAGCGGACTGGCCTTGTAGACGAGGAAGAACTGGCTGCCGCCGGTGTGCTTCTGACCGGTGTTGGCCATCGCCACGGTGCCCGCCGGGTACGACCCGCCCTTGAGGCTGGTGTCCTTCAGGTTCTCGTCCGGGATCGTGTAGCCGGGACCGCCGCTGCCGGCGCCCGTCGGGTCGCCGCACTGCAGCACGTAGATGCCGTTGGTGGTGAGCCGGTGGCACTTCGTGTGGTCGAAGAAGCCCTTGCCCGCGAGGAAGTCGAACGAGTTCACCGTGTGCGGCGCGGCCTTCGTCTTCAGCGCGATGTCGATGTCGCCGCAGGTCGTCGCCAGCGTCATCGTGTACTTGGCCGACGTGTCGATCGTCATCGTCGGCTCCTTCTTCCACGTCTCCGTCTTGATCTTGCCCGCGGCCGGCTTCGCGCACGGGTCCGGCGCCTTGCTCGCCGTCGCCGAGGCGCTGGGCGTCACGTCCGCGCTCGCGTTGGACTTCTTGTCGTCCTTCATGACCCCGGTCGTGTACAGCAGCACACTGCCGATCACGATCACGCCGAGCACCGACGCGATCACCGAGTTGCGCGCCCGCGCCTTGCGCCGAGCGGCCGTGCGCCGCTGCTGCTGCCGCAAGAACTTCTCCCGCGCGAGCTGCCGCTTCCGCTGTTCCTGGGTGACCACCGGATTCTCTCCTCATGCGTCTCGTACGTCGACTGGGACGCGTGCGTCTTGTGAGCCGACCGCCTGCGTGTGCCCCGTACCGTATATGGGTTCGCTGAGGATTCGGCAGCGCCGGTAGGCTCTGACCACTGACGCAGGGATCCTTATCCCCACCCGTATCGACACAACGAAGGACGATCGTGCTCATTGCCGGGTTCCCCGCCGGGGCCTGGGGGACGAACTGTTATCTCGTCGCCCCCGCCGCCGGTGAGGAGTGCGTGATCATCGACCCGGGCCATCTGGCCACCGAGGGAGTCGAGGAAGCGCTCAGGAAGCATCGGCTCAAGCCCGTCGCGGTCGTCCTCACCCATGGCCACATCGACCATGTGGCCTCGGTCGTCCCGGTGTGCGGCGCGCACGACGTGCCGGCCTGGATCCACCCCGAGGACCGCTACATGATGAGCGACCCCGAGAAGGCGCTCGGCCGCTCGATCGGGATGCCGCTGATGGGCGAGCTGACCGTGGGGGAGCCCGACGAGGTCAAGGAGCTGACCGACGGTGCGCGACTGGAGCTGGCGGGACTGGAGTTCTCGGTCGCGCACGCGCCGGGCCATACGAAGGGGTCGGTGACGTTCCGGATGCCCGAGAACACGGAGATCCCCTCCGTGTTCTTCTCCGGGGATCTGCTCTTCGCCGGCTCCATCGGACGCACCGACCTGCCCGGCGGCTCCCACGCCGAGATCCTCGACTCGCTGGCCCGTGTGTGCCTGCCGCTCGACGACTCGACCGTGGTGCTGTCCGGCCACGGCCCCCAGACGACCATCGGCCAGGAGCGCGCCACGAACCCGTATCTGCGGGAGGTGGCCTCCGGCCAGGGAGCCCACGTCAAGGCTCCCCGACGAGGAATGTGACGAGAACTTCCGTGAGCACCTTTCAGGCCCCCAAGGGCACGTACGACCTGATTCCGCCGGAGTCGGCCAAGTACCTCGCCGTGCGCGAGGCCATCGCCGCTCCGCTGCGCAACTCCGGCTACGGCTACATCGAGACGCCCGGCTTCGAGAACGTCGAGCTGTTCGCGCGCGGTGTCGGTGAGTCCACCGACATCGTGACCAAGGAGATGTACGCCTTCGAGACCAAGGGCGGCGACCAGCTCGCCCTGCGCCCCGAGGGCACGGCCTCCGTACTGCGCGCGGCACTCGAGGCCAACCTGCACAAGCTGGGCAACCTCCCGGTCAAGCTCTGGTACTCGGGCTCCTACTACCGTTACGAGCGCCCCCAGAAGGGCCGTTACCGCCACTTCTCCCAGGTCGGCGCCGAGGCGATCGGTGCGGAAGACCCGGCGCTGGACGCAGAGTTGATCATCCTCGCGGACCAGGCGTACCGCTCCCTGGGCCTGCGGAACTTCCGCATCCTCCTCAACAGCCTCGGCGACAAGGAGTGCCGCCCGGTCTACCGGGAGGCACTCCAGACCTTCCTCCGGGGCCTGGACCTCGACGAGGAGACCCTGCGCCGCGCGGACATCAACCCGCTCCGCGTCCTCGACGACAAACGCCCTGACGTCCAGAAGCAGTTGACGGACGCGCCGCTGCTCCGCGACTACCTGTGCGACGCGTGCAAGGCGTACCACGAGGAGGTCCGCGAACTCATCACGGCGGCGGGCGTGGGTTTTGAGGACGACCCGAAGCTGGTCCGCGGCCTCGACTACTACACCCGCACCACCTTCGAGTTCGTCCACGACGGTCTGGGTTCCCAGTCCGCGGTGGGCGGCGGTGGTCGCTACGACGGCCTCTCCGAGATGATCGGCGGCCCCGCGCTGCCCTCCGTGGGCTGGGCGTTGGGCGTCGACCGTACGGTCCTGGCTCTGGAGGCGGAGGGTGTCGAACTCCAACTCCCCGCGTCCACCAGCGTGTTCGCGGTCCCGCTGGGCGAGGAGGCCCGCCGGGTGCTCTTCGCCAAGGTGACGGAGCTGCGCAAGCTGGGCATCGCGGCCGACTTCTCCTTCGGCGCCAAGGGGCTCAAGGGCGCGATGAAGAGCGCCAACCGGAGTGGGGCCCGCTACACGATCGTCGCCGGGGAGCGGGATCTCGCCGAGGGGGTCGTGCAGTTGAAGGACATGGAGTCCGGCGAGCAGTCGGCGGTCCCCGTGAACGAGATCGTGGCGGAGCTGGAGTCGAAGCTCGGCTGAGGGGCGGTTTCTTCGCCCCCGCCGCCCCTACCCGTCCCATCCTTCTGGGGCTCCGCCCCAGACCCCGCTCCTCAAACGCCGGACGGGCTGACTTTCAGCCCGTCCGGCGTTTGAGGACG
>NZ_JAEQAZ010000008.1 GCF_016654115.1 Streptomyces sp. MBT53 | reverse complement strand
CTTCCGGGGAGGTGCGCCGGGGGCAGCGCGGGCGGGCACATCGGGCGGGCACATCGGGCGCGGCACGGGCGGGTGCATCGGGCCCCACCTGCTCGTAAGCTGTATCAGCCGCATTCGCACCTTACTGAGCCGTCATCACATCGCCACCCCCGCACCACCGAGCCGCCACCGCGCCCTTTCGACCGGAGTCACCCGTGCCCAGCCCCTACCGCGCCCTGTTCGCCGCCCCCGGCTCCAAGGGCTTCTCCGCCGCGGGGTTCCTCGGGCGCATGCCCCTGTCGATGATGGGCATCGGCGTGGTCACGATGATCTCCCAGATCAACGGGCGCTACGGGCTCGCGGGCGCCCTGTCGGCCACCATCGCGCTGGCCGCCGCCGCGATCGGGCCGCGGATCTCGCGCTGGGTCGACCAGTACGGGCAGCGGCGGGTGCTGCGTCCGGCGACGCTCGTCGCGCTGGCCTCGGCGGCCGGGCTGCTGCTGGCCGCCCGCTTCGCGTGGCCGGACTGGCTGCTGTTCGTGTGCGCCGCCGGTATCGGCTCGGTGCCGAGTCTGGGCGCGATGGTCCGCGCGCGCTGGGCGGCCGTCTACCGGGGCACCCCGCAGCTGCACACCGCGTACTCCTTCGAGTCCGTGGTCGACGAGGTGTGCTTCATCTTCGGGCCGATCATCTCGATCGGGCTGTCCACGGTGTGGTTCCCGGAGGCGGGTCCCCTGCTGGCCGCCTGCTTCCTGGCGGTCGGTGTCTTCTGGCTGACGGCTCAGCGGGCCACCGAGCCGGCCCCGCACCCGCGCGTGAAGGGTGCCGAGGGCGGCGGCTCGGCGCTGCGGGCCGCCGGTCTCCAGGTTCTGGTGGCCACCTTCGTGGCGACCGGGGCGATCTTCGGGGCGGTCGACGTGGTCACCGTCGCGTTCGCCGACGAGCGGGGTCACAAGGGCGGCGCCAGCGTGGTGCTCGCCCTGTACGCGGCGGGGTCCTGCGTGGCCGGAGTCGTGTTCGGGCTGCTGCGCTTCCGGGGAGCGCCGGAACGTCGGTGGCTGCTGGGCATATGCACGATGGCCGTGAGTATGATCCCCCTCCTACTGGTCGGAAACTTGCCGCTTCTGGCCGTGGCGCTGTTCCTTGCGGGACTGTCCATCGCACCCACGATGATCACGACGATGTCCCTCATAGAAGAGCACGTACCTCGCGCGAAGCTCACCGA
The DNA here is from genome assembly GCF_016654115.1 of Streptomyces sp. MBT53. GTDB lineage: Bacteria > Actinomycetota > Actinomycetes > Streptomycetales > Streptomycetaceae > Streptomyces. The sequence continues at coordinate 138,398 of NZ_JAEQAZ010000008.1, read as the reverse complement.
AGGCATGACCTGGGTGAGCACCGGCCTGGCGGTCGGGGTCGCGCTCGGTTCCTCGGTCGCCGGCTGGGTGATCGACGCAGCCGACGCGCGGGCCGGGTACGGGGTTCCGGTGGTCGCCGGAGCCGTCGCGGTCGCGGTCGGTTTCCTCGGGTACCGCCGGCTCAGCAGACCGGCACCGGGTCGGGGAGGCACCGTTGTTGGGCACCACAGCGAGCGCGAAGAACGGCACGTGGCGTAACTGGGGCGGGACGGTCGCGTCCCGGCCCGCGCGGGAGGTCACGCCCGCCTCCGTCGAGGAGCTGGCCGCGGCCATCCGCAGGGCCGGCGAGGACGGTCTGACGGTGAAGGCCGTCGGCAGTGGGCACTCCTTCACATCGATCGCCGCCACGGACGGCGTGTTGATCCGCCCTCAACTGTTGACCGGCATCCGCAACATTGATCGCGATGCATTGACGGTCACGGTCGAGGCAGGCACCCCGCTCAAGAGACTCAACATGGCTCTCGCGCGCGAGGGTCTGTCGCTCACGAACATGGGCGACATCATGGAGCAGACAGTCTCCGGGGCGACCAGCACCGGCACCCACGGCACCGGACGCGAGTCGGCCTCCATAGCCGCCCAGATCAGGGGACTTGAGCTGGTGACGGCGGACGGCTCGGTGCTCACCTGCTCCGAGAAGGAGAACCCGGACGTCTTCGCGGCGGCCCGGATCGGCCTCGGCGCCCTGGGGGTCGTCACCGCGATCACCTTCGCCGTGGAGCCCGTCTTCCTGCTCACGGCCCGCGAGGAGCCGATGACCTTCGACGAGGTCACCGGACGCTTCGACGAACTCTGGGCCGAGAACGAGCACTTCGAGTTCTACTGGTTCCCGCACACCGCGAGCACCAACACCAAGCGCAACAACCGCAGCGCGGGCCCGGAGCAGCCGGTGGGCAAGGTGGCCGGCTGGTTCGAGGACGAGTTCGTCTCCAACGGCCTCTGGCAGGTGGCCAACTGGGTCGGCCGCGCGGCGCCCGCGAGCATCCCGACCATCGCGCAGATCTCCACCAAGGCCTGGTCCACACGGACTTACACGGACATCCCTTACAAGGTGTACACCTCGCCCCGCCGGGTGCGGTTCGTCGAGATGGAGTACGCCGTCCCGCGCGCGGCCCTGGTGGACACGCTGCGGGAACTCAAGGCCATGGTCGACCGTTCCGACTTCAGGGTCAGCTACCCGGTAGAGGTCCGCACCGCGCCCGCGGACGACATCGCCCTGTCCACCGCCTCCGGCCGGGACAGCGCCTACATCGCCGTGCACATGTACAAGGGCACTCCGTACCAGGCGTACTTCACCGCCGCCGAGCGCATCCTCACCGCGCACGAGGGCCGCCCGCACTGGGGCAAGGTGCACACCCGGGACGCCGAGTACTTCGCCGGGGTCTATCCGCGCTTCGGCGAGTTCACGGCGCTGCGGGACCGGCTGGATCCCGATCGACGGTTCCAGAACGACTACTTGCGGAGGGTGCTGGGTCAGTAGCCGACGCGCTCGGCACGGGGGGGGCGCCCTGGCAGCGTCCCCCGAAGCGCTCGGCCTCGGACTGAGCGGAGCAGGGCCACCGTTGCCGGTGGACGGTGTCTCCGGGGCGGCCTACGAGCCGTTCGGGGAACCGGACGGGGAATCCGGCCGGGCCCGGTTCCCCGCCGCCGTCACCGGACTTCGGGGACGACGACGTGCCGTGTCCGGTGACGGACGCTCAGATCGATCCGCCCTCTGCTCACATCGGACCTTGCACGCATTCCGGTTCCTGGCCCCACTTTCCCGTACCCGATCAACCATCTGTACGACAAAGGGACTTGCGACCGAAACCGATAGTTCCGATTCCGGCTATTGCGTGAAGTGCGCCACTTTCAAGATCGCGTGAACCCCGCCCAGGACCGCCAAGTCCCGCCCCTCACAAGAAGTTGGGCAGCGTGCCAATCCACGCACGTGGTCCAAATGGAGTACTGTTGCGAGCCCTGGGTGCGGTCTCCTGCCAGGGCGTCCGCGGCCTTTCGGACCGCCCCGAGGGGGCCAGTTGCACAGGGTGACGTAGTTGGTCACTTAGCGTTGCGAATAGGTAACCGTGCCATAACGGCGAGTTCGGGCCCGTGCCCGACACGCCGGGCAACTCGGCAAGGTTGTGGCAGGCTGCACCCGGGCAGGCCACACTCGACTAGCGGAAGCAGCGACGCACGTGACGTCGGCAGGCACCACCCGGGAGGTCCCCATGCCCGAACTGCGTGTCGTGGCCGTCTCTAACGACGGCACACGGCTGGTGCTGAAGGCTGCGGACAGCACGGAGTACACGCTTCCGATTGATGAGCGTCTGCGCGCCGCCGTACGCGGCGACCGTCCCCGCCTCGGCCAGATCGAGATCGAGGTGGAGAGCCATCTCCGCCCCCGAGACATCCAGGCACGTATACGTGCCGGCGCCTCCGCCGAGGAGGTCGCGCAACTCGCCGGCATCCCCGTAGACCGGGTGCGCCGCTTCGAGGGTCCCGTGCTCGCCGAGCGTGCCTTCATGGCCGAGCGTGCCCGGAAGACCCCTGTCCGCCGCCCCGGTGAGAACGCCGGACCCCAGCTCGGCGAGGCCGTGCAGGAGCGGCTGACGCTGCGCGGTGCCGAGAAGGACACCGTGCAGTGGGACTCCTGGCGCCGTGACGACGGCACCTGGGAGGTTCTGCTGGTCTACCGGGTCGCGGGCGAACCGCACTCGGCGAGCTGGACGTACGACCCGCCCCGGCGGCTCGTCCAGGCCGTCGACGACGAGGCGCGCTCGCTGATCGGCGAGTCCGACGACCTCTCCGCCACCCCCGAGCCCAGTTTCCCGTTCGTCCCGCGGATCGCCCGGCTGCCGCGCGACCGCCCGCTGGACCGTGCCCTGGAGCGCCCGGAGCGTCCCGCGCTGCCGTCGCCCGAGGTGGCCGAGGAGAGCGAGCGCGACTCGCTGACCAGCCTCCTGGAGGCGGTACCGAGCTTCCGTGGCGACATGGTCGTCCCCGAGCGTCCCTCGGAGACCCCGGAGGAGCCCGTCGAGGAACCGGAGGCGGAGGAGCCCCCGGCACCCGCGGCCTCGGCCGGTTCGGCCTACGCGGACGTGCTCATGCCCCGTTCCGTCGGCGCCCACCGCGACCGGCTCATCGGCTCCACGGACCGCCAGGCCGAGGCGGACGGCGTCCGTCCGGGCCGCAGAGCGGCGGTCCCGAGCTGGGACGAGATCGTCTTCGGCACCCGAAGGAAGAAGCAGGAGTAGTCCGCCGTAAAGCAGTTCGGCTACGACGAAGTGGGCCCGCGCCGGTTTCGGCGCGGGCCCACTTTCTCCTTCTACGGCCGCTACTGCGGGTCGGGGCCGACGGCGACCGGGCGCTCCGGGTCCGCGGACCACTCCGACCAGGAGCCGACGTACAGGCCGGCCGGAATGCCCGCCACCGCCAGGGCCAGCACCTCGTGGGCGCCCGAGACGCCGGAGCCGCAGTAGACGCCGACGCCCGTCCCCTCCGTGGCGCCCAGGGACTTGAAGCGGGCGGCCAGTTCCTCCGCCGGGAGGAAGCGGCCGTCGGCGCCCACGTTCTCGTTGGTCGGCGCGGACACGGCGCCCGGGATGTGGCCGCCGACCCGGTCGATCGGCTCCACCTCGCCGCGGTAACGCTCCCCCGCGCGGGCGTCGAACAGGACCCCGCTGCGGGCCAGCGCGGCGGCGCCGTCCGCGTCCAGGAGTTGCACGGCCCCCGGCTCCGGCGTGAAGTCGCCCTCGGCCGGTGTCGGCTCGTCGGTCCCCAAAGGACCCTCCCAAGAGGGAAGGCCGCCGTCTAGGACCCGCACGTCCGGGTGACCCGACCAGCGCAGCAGCCACCATGCGCGGGCCGCCGCCCAGCCCTGGCCGCCGTCGTACACGACGACCGCGCGGTGGGCCGATACACCCGCTCGGCGCATCGCGGCGCCGAAGCGCGCGGTGTCGGGGAGGGGGTGCCGGCCGCGGGCGCCGGGTGCCGAGGCCAGTTCCTGGTCGAGGTCTACGTAGACGGCGCCCGGGATGTGCCCGGCCGCGTACTCGGCGTGTCCGTCGAAGGGCGGTTCACCTGCGGCCTTCGCGACGCTGAGCTGCCAGCGGATGTCGAGGAGGACCGGCGGGTTCGTCCCGGCCAGATCGCTCGCCAGTTCGGGTGCGGAGATGATGGCGTTCATGGCCACCATCCTCGCGCAAGGGGTGGCCGACACGTCCAGGTCCGACTACTGTGCCCGCCGGGCAGTCTCGATCACGAGGCGTACGGGATCGAGCACATGCTGTACAACCGATGGACACCCCACGGCAAGCAACCGGAAACGGACGAGGAGCCACAGACCGGGCATCCTCCGTACGTGAGCCGCCCGTCGGCGGCGCGGCCGGGGCGCGCAGCGCCACCGGGGGTGCGAGCATCGGCTCGGGGCGTGACGCGGCTGCGGCACGCGGATCCGCACTGCGGAAGACACGGCCACCGCGAGGGGCCGAGGAGAAGGTGACGATGACCGAGGCACGGGGGTCGGCCGGCCTGAACGGCGACACGCACACTCGGCGTACGCAGGGCACACCCTGCTGGGTGAGTCTGATGGTGCACGGCATGACCACGACTCAGGAGTTCTACGGAGAGCTGTTCGGTTGGGAGTTCCAACCCGGTCCCCATCAGCTCGGCCCCTACGCGCGGGCCCTGCTCGACGGGCAGGAGGTGGCCGGCATCGGCCAACTGCCGCCGGACCGGCATCTGCCCATCGCCTGGACGCCGTATCTCGCCTCGGACGACGTGGACCAGACGGCCGAGACGGTACGGATGTGCGGTGGCACGGTCGGGGTGGGCCCCCTGGACGCGGCCGAGGCCGGTCGCCTGGCCATCGGCTCCGACCCGTCGGGGGCGGTGTTCGGCATCTGGCAGGTCGCGGAGCACCTCGGTACGTCGATCACGGGCGTCCCCGGCACACCCGCCTGGAACGAACTGCTGACCTTCGAGACGGAGAGCGTCGCCAAGTTCTACGAGGCGGTGTTCGGCTACGAGGCGGTGCCGGTCGAGTCCGCCGACCTCGACTACGTCACCCTGCACCTGGACGGCGCCCCGGTCGCCGGCATCCACGGCGTCGGCACAGCCCTGCCCCGTGACCGGGGCCCGCACTGGATGACGTACTTCGAGGTGGCCGACACGGACGAGGCCCTGCGCCGCGTCACCGACCTGGGCGGCCACACCCTCGAACCACCCCACGACAGCCCCCACGGCCGCGTGGCCACGGTCGCCGACCCCGAGGGCGCGATGTTCTCGGTGATCCAGGGGCCGCGGTAGAACCCTAGGCCGACGTCATCGGCAGTACGTCCGGTGACAGCGCCGCCGCCCGTGCCGTGGCCGATGTCATGCGGCGGCGGTGGTGGCGGCGGCACAGGACCTCGTAGCCGATCGCCTCCGCCTGGTTGACGTCGCCGACGACGACCTGGGCGCCCTCGACGACCATCTCGCCGCCTATCGTGCGGGCGTTGTGGGTGGCGCGGGCGCCGCACCAGCAGAGGGCCTCCACCTGGAGGACCTCTACGCGGTCGGCGAGTTCCACCAGGCGCTGGGAGCCGGGGAAGAGCTTGGAGCGGAAGTCGGTCGTGATGCCGAAGGCGTAGACGTCCAGGCCCAGGTCGTCGACCACGCGCGCGAGTTGGTCGATCTGCACGGGCGCCAGGAACTGTGCCTCGTCGGCGATGACGTAGTCCGCGCGACCGCCCTGGGAGAGGTGGTCGACGAGATACGCGTACAGGTCCTGCTCGTCCTCGACCTCCACCGCGTCGGTGACCAGGCCGAGGCGTGAGGAAAGCTTTCCCTCGCCCGCGCGGTCGTCCCGCGTGAAGATCACCCCTGCCAGGCCGCGCGCCGAGCGGTTGTGCTCGATCTGGAGCGCCAGGGTCGACTTCCCGCAGTCCATCGTTCCGGAGAAGAACACCAGCTCGGGCATGGGGAGTTGAGCACCTTTCGGCGAAGAGAGAGGAGGGTGGGGCTTCAGGAGCGTACTTCGAGCAGGGGGACCAGCTGTTCGGCAGGGGTCATGGAACCGTGGTTGCCGACCATCGCCGACTCCTTCGGCTCCCGCTCGGACGCGATGACCAGGACGTCGTCCCGGGCCGCCACGATCACGTCGCCGAGGCGGTCGTAAACACGCTCGTCGATCTTCGGGCCGAACCAGCCCGCCGTGATCGCCTCGTCGCGTGACGCCACCCAGAACTGTTCGCCGAGCACCTCGCGCCAGCAGGTCAGTACGTCGTTCTCGGCGCCGCGCACCGCATAGACGTGGCGTGCGCGGCCCTCGCCGCCGAGGAGGGCGACTCCGGCACGCAACTCCCAGTCCGCGTCGAAGTCGATGCGGTGCTCCTCGTCGAAGGGCACGTCGATCATGCCGTGGTCGGCGGTGACGTACAGCGCGCTGCGCGGCGGCAGTTGCTCGGCGAGGCGCTGGACGAGCCGGTCGACGTACATGAGTTGGCCGCGCCAGGTGTCGGAGGCGACGCCGTAGCGGTGGCCCGCGCCGTCGAGTTCGGCGTAGTACGTGTAGATCAAGGAGCGGTCCCCGGCGGCCAGTTGCTCGGCCGCGAGGTCCATGCGTTCCTCGCCGGTCAGCCGCCCGAGGAACGTTCCGCCGCTGAGCGCGACCTTCGTCAGCGGGGTGTTCTGGAAGGTGGGGGACGACACCTGGGCGGCGTGCACGCCCGCGTCCTGGGCGAGTTGGAAGATCGTGGGGTACGGCTGCCAGGGCTTCGGCGAGGTCCACGGCTGCCAGCGCAGCTGGTTCATCAGTTCGCCGGTGGCCGGGTTGCGCACGGTGTAGCCGGGCAGGCCGTGCGCGCCGGGCGGCAGGCCGGTGCCGACGGAGGCCAGCGAGGTCGCGGTGGTCGCCGGGTATCCGGCGGTGAGCGGGCGTCCCGTGCCGCCGCGCGAGCTGCCGAGGAGGGCGTGCAGGTACGGCGCCTCGTCGGCGTGGTCCTTGATCTGCTCCCAGCCGAGGCCGTCGACCAGGAAGACGCAGTTGCGGTCGGCCGGGGTCAGTTCCGGGATCGCCGCTGTCGTACCGGGTACGCCCATGCCGGCGGCCAGCGTGGGCAGCAGGTCGGCGAGGGAGCCGGAGCCGTACTCGGGGACGGGCGCGGAGGCTACGGCGAGGGGTTCGGGGTGGTCCCAGGTTGCGGGCTGCGCCATCAGCGGGGTACGTCCGCGGTCGCCTCGGACAGCGCCTGCGCGAAGGCGAGGGTCTGCTGGACCGTCTCCGGGCCGTCCCCGGCCTCGCTGACGCGCAGGCTCAGGTCGTCCGCCGTCGAGTTGCCCGTGTAGCCGTGGTCGGCCTCGCAGTTGGGGTCGCCGCAGGCGGCCGGCTCCAGGTCGATCCGGGAGACGGCACCCCAGCCGATGGTCAGCACGACCTCGCGGGGCGGTGTGCCCGGCTTGTACGACTCCGGGTTGGCGACCACGCGGCTGAGCACCACCGACGAGATCCGGCCGATCTTCACGGACTCCGTGGACGTCGTGGCGTACGGCGTCGGGGAGGTGGTGTCGGCGGCCTGCTCGTCGGTGTGGCTGACGATGAAGCGGTTGCCGGTGAGGACGAGCACGGTCACATGCCGGCGCACCTCGTTCTGGTCGAACGTGGTCTCCTGGTGGACCAGGAACGACCGGATCGGCTCGCCGCCCACGGCGGCCTCCACCGCCTCGGCCACGAGGGCCGGGTAGTAGCCGCTGCGCTCGATCGCCGCACGCAGCCCCTGGGTCGTCGTACTGGTCTTGGCCATGACGTCCATCCTACGGTGGCCCACTGACTGCGAGGCACCGCCGAGCACGGTCTTGTCACAGCCGTCTCAGTACCCGGGACCAGCACCCGGAAGCGGCTCCCCGCGCGCGGGGAGGTCCGTCAGTACACCGGAAGCGTCCTCGGGCCGAGGTCGTCGCGGACCGGCGGTGGGGCCAGGCGGACGGAGGCGCCGAGCACGCTCAGTCCGTGCGCGGCGACGACGACCGGCTCCAGGGTGACCGCGACCACCTCGGGATGGTCGTCGACCAGCCGCGACACCCGTAGCAGCAGCTCCTCCAGGGCAGGCGTGTCGACGGGCGTCGATCCGCGCCAGCCGAACAGGAGGGGTGCCGTCCGGATCGACCGGATCAGCGAACCGGCCTCCCGGTCCGTGACCGGAATCAGCCGGTGCGCGGTGTCCCCGAGCAGCTGCGAGGCGGCTCCGGCGAGCCCGAACGACAGCACGGCCCCCGCCGCCGGATCGATGACGGCCCGTACGACGGTGTCGACCCCGCGCGGCGCCATCCGCTGCACCACCGGCCGCAGTTCCTCCGGCCTGCCGAACAGCTCGCCCAACTCGGCGTACGCGCGCCGCAGTTGGTCCTCGTCCGCGAGATCCAGTCGTACGCCGCCCAGGTCCGCGCGGTGTCGCAGGTGCGGGGCGGTGGCCTTGAGGGCGACCGGGTAGCCGAGGGTGCGGGCGGCCTCGGCGGCGGCTTCGGGGGTGGGCGCGGGCAGCGCGCGATGCACGTCGACGCCGTACCTGCCGAGCAGTTCGCAGGTCTCGTCGACGCCGAGCGTGAGGCCCTGCCCGCGCGCGAGGAGCCCGCCGATCAGTCCGGCGGCCCCCTTCTCGTCGATGTCCTCGTACTCGGGCACCCGGCCGGGGTCGACGGACTCGCGGCGCCACTGGGCGTACTTCACGGCTTCGGCGAGGGCGCGGACCGCGCGTTCGGCGGCGGGGTAGGCGGGGATGAGGCCGACGCCTTCGGAGGCCTGCGCCGCGCTGGGCGGTCGGTCCTCGGAGCGCGGGGAGTCCTCCCGCCTCGAAACGGCCCGCGGTGCCGTACTGGTCGCGGCCGACAGCGCCGCCGCGAGCCCTCCGAGCTCCACGTGCACCACCAGAACGGGCTTCCCGGGGACGGTCTCCGCCGCCGACCGCAAGGCCTCTGCCAGCGCCGCGTCCTCCGCAGGTCCCTCCCCCACGGCGGGTATCGCGGTCACGACCACCGCGTCGCAGGAGTCGTCGGCCAGCGCTCCGGACAGCGCCCGGTGGAAGTCCGCCGCCGTCGCCGCCGTCGTCAGATCCACCGGCGGCGTCGGCCGCAGCCCCTCGGAGAGACACGCGTCGTACGTCAGAAGTCCCAGTGACTCGGAGTTCCCGAGGATCGCCACCCGGGCCCCGCCGGGCAGCGGCTGGCGCGCGAGCAGCAGCCCGGTGTCGACGAGTTCGGTGATCGTCTCGACGCGGATCACGCCGGCCTGGCGCAGCAGCGCGGACACCGTCGCGTGCGGCAGGCGTGTCGCGCGGACGGCGTGCCCCTGGGGGGCGGATCCGGCGCCCTGGACCACGACCAGGGGCTTCGCCGCCGCGGTGCGCCGGGCGAGGCGGGTGAACTTGCGGGGGTTGCCGATGGACTCCAGGTACATGAGGGCGACGTCGGTGTCGGGATCGTCGTACCAGTACTGGAGGACGTCGTTTCCGGACACGTCCGCGCGGTTGCCGGACGACACGAAGGTGGAGACGCCGGTGACTCCGGTTACGCCGCCGCCTCGTCGGTGCAGGCGGGAGAGGAGGGCGATGCCGATGGCGCCGGACTGGGCGAACAGTCCGATGCGTCCGGGGCGGGGCATCTCGGGGGCGAGGGACGCGTTCAGCCGTACGTCGGCGGCGGTGTTGATGACCCCGAAGGCGTTCGGCCCGATGATCCGCATGCCGTACGTGCGCGCGTGCCGGACGAGTTCGCGCTGGCGCTCGCGTCCCTCGGGGCCGCTCTCGGCGTACCCTGCGGTGACCACGACGAGCCCCTGCACCCCGTGTTCGCCGCACTCGGTGACGACCTGGGCGACGTGTTCGACGGGGACGGCGACGACCGCGAGGTCCACGGGGCCTTCGATGTCGCGCACCGAACGGTGTGCTGGTACCCCGTCGAGTTCCTTCTGCCCTTCGGGGAAGGCCTTGTTGACGGCGTACAGGTCGCCGGTGAAACCGGCGTCCCTGATGTTGTCGAGAACGCTGCGGCCCACACCTCCGGGGGTACGGCCCACACCGACGACGGCGACCGAGCCGGGCACCAACAGCCGTCGTACGGACCGCGCTTCGGCCCGCTGCTCCCGCGCGCGCTGCACGGCGAGGGACCGATCAGTGGGTTCGAGATCAAACTCCAGGCGTACGACGCCGTCCTCGAAGCTGCGCTTCTGGGTGTAGCCGGCGTCCGTGAACACCTTGATCATCTTGTTGTTGGCGGGCAGCACCTCGGCGGCGAACCGGCGGATGCCGCGCTCGCGGGCGACGGCCGCGATGTGCTCCAGGAGGGCGGAGGCGACGCCCCTGCCCTGGTGCGCGTCCTGCACCAGGAAGGCGACCTCGGCCTCGTCGGCGGGGGCGGACGCGGAACGACCGTCGGCACTAATGCGGTCATAGCGTACGGTGGCGATGAACTCGCCGCCGACGGTGGCCGCGAGTCCCACCCGGTCCACAAAGTCGTGGTGCGTGAAGCGGTGGACATCCTTGGCGGACAGGCGAGGGTACGGCGCGAAGAAGCGGTAGTACTTCGACTCGTCGGAGACCTGCTCGTAGAAGCTGACCAGGCGATCGGCGTCGTCGACGGTGATGGGCCTGACGCGCGCGGTACCTCCGTCGCGCAGCACGACGTCGGCTTCCCAGTGGGCGGGGTACTCGTGCCGGTCCGACGAGGTCTGCTGCATGGGGCCCAGCGTACGGCTCGCGTCCGACAACGGCGCGAGGCAGTCTGTGGGTGAAAGCAGCGAGGAGACGAGGGGTAGTGGGGCCGAGGCCGCGGTCCGACACCCCTTTCCGGACGGTCCGCGAGGCCGCTCCGGGCTCGCTTCACGTGTGGGAAACTGGTCTAGACAACCCTGAGACTCTGAAGGGCAGCATCACATGGCTGAGCGCCGCGTCAACGTCGGCTGGGCGGAGGGCCTTCACGCCCGTCCCGCCTCCATCTTCGTCCGGGCCACCACGGCCGCAGGTATCCCCGTGACGATCGCCAAGGCCGACGGCAACCCCGTCAACGCGGCCTCCATGCTCGCGGTCCTGGGCCTGGGCGCCCAGGGCGGCGAGGAGATCGTCCTCGCGTCGGACGCCGAGGGCGCGGACGCGGCCCTCGACCGACTGGCGAAGCTGGTCGCCGAGGGCCTCGAGGAACTCCCCGAGACCGTCTGAGTTACCCGCAATTGAGGGTTGCGGTGATTTCGCCGCAAAACCGATGTACCGCAACCACGAAGGGCTCGCCCGAATTACCGGGCGAGCCCTTCGCAATTCCACTTGCGGGCAGCAGAAATAATCCCCCGCGAATTATCTCCTCTTTGTATACGGCGCCCGTGTTAATGCCGGAGACCCGACATGTTTACGGGAGGTTGCGAAGTCCTCACACGGTCCGTGCCGTTCGTGCCGCCGGGAAAGCGCAGCCGGTGCGCGCTGCCCGCGCGCTCGGTGTGCAGGGCCGTGATCGCCCGCGCGCGCTCCCCGTCGCCGCGCGCCACGGCGTCCACGATGGCCCCGTGCTCCGCCCAGGACTCCACGGGGTTGGCCGGTGCCTCGACCGCGTACATCCAGGCGATCTTGTGCCGCAGCTGGGTCAGCATCGAGGTCAGCGCGGGGCTTCCGGAGGCCTGGGCCAGCGTCTCGTGGAACCAGCTGCCCAGGGAGCGCAGATCCTCGCTGTTGCCCCTCCTGGCGCGCTCCTGGCCCAGCCTGACGAGGCCGCGCAGCACCTTGAGGTGGGCCTCGGTGCGCCGCTGGGCGGCCCGCGAGGCGCCGAGCGGCTCCAGCAGCATCCGCATCTCCAGCAGGTCGGCGGCCTCCTGCTCGGTCGGTTCCGCGACGCACGCGCCCGCGTGCCGCCGGGTCACCACGAACCCCTCCGCCTCCAGCGTGCGCAGGGCCTCCCGCACGGGCACGCGCGAGACGCCGTACCGGCGCGCGAGGAGTTCCTCCGTGAGCCGGCCGCCGCGCTCGTAGACACCGGCGACGATGTCGTCCCGGATCGCCGTGCATACCGAGTGCGCCGGAATACGCATGTCCGACCTCCGCCTTAATCCCCGTGAAACGTCGACGATTGACGTGTGTTCCGTGACTCTATTGCAATCAGCGGGAATTTCCGATGGCGGACCGGAATCCATGGATATTTTTTGGACAGGAGGGGTCCGGAAACGCCGAAAGCCCCGGCCTACGGGCCGGGGCTCCGGGAAGTGCGGCGGTGCGTCGTCAGACGTTGACGCCGTGCTTGCGGAGGTAGGCGACGGGGTCGACGTCGGAGCCGTACTCGGCGGTCGTGCGGGCCTCGAAGTGGAGGTGCGGTCCGGTGACGTTGCCGGTCGCCCCGGAGAGGCCGATCTGCTGGCCCGGGGTGACCTTCTGGCCGACCGAGACACCGATGGACGACAGGTGGCCGTACATGGTGTACATGCCGTCGGCCATCTTGATCACGACCTCGTTGCCGTACGAGCCGCCCCAGCCGGCCTCGACGACGGTGCCGGAGCCCACCGCGTGGACGCTGGTGCCGGTCGAGGCGTGGAAGTCGATGCCCGTGTGGGCGCCGGAGGACCACAGGGAGCCGCCGGTCTTGTAGCCGGTGGAGACATAGGAGTTGGCGACCGGCGCGACGAAGGTGTTGAGCCTCTTGCGCTCGGCCTCGCGGGCGGCGCGCGCCTGGGCCTCACGGGCCGCCTCGGCCTGGGCGGCGGCCTTGGCGCGTGCGGTCTCCTCGGCCAGCGTCTCGGCGGCGGCCTGCCGCTGGGCGACGGCCTGGGCGTCGATCTTCTCGGCCACGGCATCGCCCATGGCGACGACAGGGGTGAGGCCGGTCTGTTCGGGGGTGGGCTCCGCGGCGAACGCCGGGGCGGCGGCCAGGGTGCCTACGACGCCGGAGGTGGCGAGAGCCGCGACACTCGCGGCGCGAACGGTGGTGCGGTGGGTCCGGCTCGGGCGACGGTGCTTCCCGGTGGCGCGGGTGAACGCCATGAAGTGGCTGGTCCTTTCCTTCCTTCTCGCCTACCGGGTTAGCTGACGGGTTCGGAGCAGGAAGGTCTCCTACGGACTCCCCCGCTCACGCGCGGGCGTCCGATTCACCCCAGGGACTCATGTGGGTCCCCGGCTCCCCTGGCTCGCGCCGTACGGGGACTCGGCGATGACTGTCCGGTGCCGCGAGTGCGGCGCGGTGCCTGACGGACAGCCGGACCGACGCTAAGGGGGGCCACTTTCAATCCCCAAACGGATCACGGTTTTTGTAGCGCACGCCACAGGGCAGACAGGCAACCTCTCCCCCAATTCGGACAATAGGGAGCCCTGGTGGCGCTTCTGTCACCAGGGCTCCCCCACGCGCGCGTGCCGCTGTCGCGTCTACTCCGCCGGAACGACGGTCACTTCACCGATCCCGAGGGCCTCGACGGGCTCCTTGATCTGCTCCGCGTCGCCCACAAGGATCGTCACCAGACGGTCCACCGGGAAGGCGTTCACGACCGCCGCGGTGGCCTCCACGGTGCCGGTCGCGGCGAGCTGCCGGTACAGCGTCGCCTGGTAGTCGTCGGGCAGGTGCTGCTCGACCTGGTCGGCCAGCGTGCTCGCCACGGCCGCCGCGGTCTCGTACTTGAGCGGCGCCACCCCGACGAGGTTCTGTACGGCGATGTCGCGCTCGGCGTCGGTGAGTCCGCCCTCGGCGAGCTTGCGGAGCACCGTCCACAGGTCGTCGAGTGCCGGGCCGGTGTTCGGGGTGTCCACGGAGCCGCTGATGGCGAGCATCGACACGCCCGTGCCGTCGGGTGCCGAACGCAGCACCTGGCCGAAGGCCCGCACACCGTAGGTGTAGCCCTTCTCCTCGCGCAGGACGCGGTCCAGGCGGGAGGTGAGCGTGCCACCGAGGCAGTACGTGCCGAGCACCTGCGCGGGCCACACGCGGTCGTGCCGGTCGGCTCCGACGCGGCCGATGAGCAGCTGTGTCTGGACGGCGCCGGGCCGGTGCACGATCACGACCCGCCCGGTGTCGTCGGCGGTCACCGGCGGCACGGGGCGCGGCTGGGCGGTGGAGCCCGTCCACGAGCCCAGGGTGTCGGCGAGCAGCGCGTCCAGGTCGATGCCGGTGAGGTCGCCGACGACCACGACGGTGGCGGTCGCGGGGCGGACGTGCCGGTCGTAGAAGGCGCGTACGGCCCCGGAGTCGATCTTCTGGACGGTCTCCTCGGTGCCCTGGCGCGGGCGCGACATGCGCGAGCTCGCCGGGAACAGCTCCTTGGAGAGTTCCTTGGCCGCGCGGCGGGACGGGTTGGCCGTCTCGTGCGGGATCTCGTCGAGGCGGTTGCGGACCAGCCGCTCGACCTCGCTGTCCGCGAAGGCGGGCGCCCTGAGGGCGTCCGACAGCAGGCCGAGGCCCTTGGCCAGGCGCGAGGCCGGGACCTCCAGGCTCAGGCGCAGCCCGGGGTGGTCGGCGTGCGCGTCGAGGGTGGCGCCGGAGCGCTCAAGCTCGGCGGCGAACTCCTCGGCGGAGTGCTTGTCGGTGCCCTCGGAGAAGGCGCGCGCGGTGATCGTGGCAACACCGTCCAGGCCTGCCGGTTCGGCCTCCAGGGGCGCGTCGAGGAGCACCTCGACGGCGACGACCTGCTGGCCGGGGCGGTGGCAGCGCAGGACGGTCAGGCCGTTGCCGAGCGTGCCGCGCTCGGGCGCCGGGAAGGCCCACGGCCGGGCCTCGCCCGCCTGGGGCTGCGGGTGGAATTCCATCGTGGCGAGCTCGGTCACTTGGCCGCCTCCTCGTTCTCGTCGCCGGCCTCGGCCGCTGCTTCGTCGTCCTCGTCGTCCTCGTCCGCGAGCGGCTCGTAGACGAGCACCGCGCGGTTGTCGGGCCGCAGGCGCGCCTTGGCGACCTCCTGGACCTCCTCCGCCGTCACGTCGAGGACGCGCTGTACGGCGGTCAGGGCGAGCTGCGGGTCGCCGAACAGGACGGCGTAGCGGCACAGTTCGTCCGCGCGGCCCGCGACCGTGCCGAGCCGGTCCAGCCACTCGCGCTCCAACTGGGCCTGGGCGCGCTCCATTTCCTCGGCCGTGGGGCCCTCCGCGGAGAACCGGGCGAGCTCCTCGTCGATGGCGGCCTCGATGACGGGCACCTCGACGTCCCCGGACGTCTTGACGTCCAGCCACCCCAGGGAGGGCGCTCCGGCCAGCCGCAGCAGCCCGAAACCGGCCGCGACGGCCGTACGGTCGCGTCGTACGAGGCGGTTGTAGAGGAGCGAGGACTCGCCGCCGCCGAGGATGGTGAGGGCGAGGTCGGCCGCGTCGGACGCGCGCGTGCCGTCCTCCGGGAGCCGGTAGGCGCACATCAGGGCGCGGGCCGGGACCTCCTCCTCGACGATCTCGCGCAGTTCGCCGCCCATCGTGTCGGGCAGTGCGCCGTCACGGGGCGCGGGCTTGCCGTCGTGCGAGGCGATGGACCCGAAGTACTTCTCGACCCAGGCGAGCGTCTGCTCGGGGTCGATGTCGCCGACCACGGACAGGACCGCGTTGTTGGGCGCGTAGTAGGTGCGGAAGAACGCGCGCGCGTCCTCCAGGGTGGCCGCGTCCAGGTCCGCCATCGAGCCGATGGGCGTGTGGTGGTAAGGGTGGCCCTCCGGGTAGGCGAGGGCGGTCAGCTTCTCGAACGCCGTCCCGTAGGGCACGTTGTCGTAGCGCTGGCGGCGCTCGTTCTTGACGACGTCCCGCTGGTTCTCCATGGACTCTTCGTCAAGAGCGGCCAACAGGGAGCCCATGCGGTCGGCTTCGAGCCAGAGGGCGAGCTCCAACTGGTGGGTGGGCATGGTCTCGAAGTAGTTGGTGCGCTCGAAACTGGTGGTGCCGTTGAGCGAACCGCCCGCGCCCTGCACCAGTTCGAAGTGGCCGTTGCCCTTCACCTGTCCGGAGCCCTGGAACATCAGGTGCTCGAAGAGGTGAGCCAGGCCGGTACGCCCCTTGACCTCGTGGCGGGAACCGACGTCGTACCAGAGGCACACCGCCGCGACCGGGGTCAGGTGGTCCTCGGAGAGCACCACACGCAGACCGTTGGCCAAACGGTGTTCGGTCGCTGTCAGACCGCCGGACCCTGCCTCGGCGGTGGCCGTGTGACCCATGGGCATGTACGTCCCTTCGATCGCGGATTATCTGGCTGGAACCGCAGAAATCCTGCTCGTCCCGCCACTGTATGCAAGCGTGCGGACGGTCGGCGAAGTTCCCGGCGGACGTACGCCGAGAGCGAGATCGCGTAGCCTGCGGGCAGTCGCACACGTGGACCCACGCGGCAGCCGTCGGTGACGGAGCCGAGCGGCCAACGCCGGGTCCTGGTCCGCGTTGTCAGTGCCGCGGTCCACAATGGTTCACGTCAAGACCCCGTTCACGCTTCAGCAAGAGTGAGCCGAAGGGGAGCGACCCCCAGGCGAGCGACCAGAAAAGAGGAGCCGGCAGCGATGGCCCGCCGCAGCACGAAGACCCCGCCGCCCGACGACTCGTTCGAGGAGCGGATCCTCGACATCGACGTCGTCGACGAGATGCAGGGCTCCTACCTTGAGTACGCGTACTCGGTCATCTACTCCCGCGCCCTGCCGGACGCCCGGGACGGCCTGAAGCCGGTCCACCGACGGATCGTCTACCAGATGGACGAGATGGGCCTGCGCCCCGACCGCGGCTATGTGAAGTGCGCGCGTGTCGTCGGCGACGTCATGGGCAAGCTGCACCCGCACGGCGACGCGTCGATCTACGACGCCCTGGTGCGCATGGCCCAGCCCTTCTCCATGCGCGTCCCCCTGGCCGACGGCCACGGCAACTTCGGCTCGCTGGGCAACGACGACCCGCCCGCCGCGATGCGGTACACCGAGTGCCGGCCGTCCGAGGCCGCGAACCTGATGACCGAGTCGATCGACGAGGACACGGTCGACTTCGCCCCGAACTACGACGGCCAGGAGCGGGAGCCGGTGGCCCTGCCCGCCGCCTTCCCGAACCTCCTGGTGAACGGCTCGTCGGGCATCGCCGTCGGCATGGCCACCAACATGCCGCCGCACAACCTGGGCGAAGTCATCGCGGCGGCCCGCCATCTGATCCGCTATCCGAACGCGGACCTCGACACCCTGATGCGCCATGTCCCGGGCCCCGACCTGCCGACGGGCGGCCGGATCGTCGGCCTCAGCGGCATCCGGGACGCGTACGAGACGGGCCGCGGCACCTTCAAGATCCGCGCCACGGTGGCGGTGGACGACGTCACACCGCGCCGCAAGGGCCTGGTCGTCACCGAACTGCCCTTCACCGTGGGCCCGGAGAAGGTGATCGCCAAGATCAAGGACCTGGTCGGCGCGAAGAAGCTGCAGGGCATCGCCGACGTCAAGGACCTCACCGACCGCGCGCACGGCCTGCGCCTGGTCATCGAGATCAAGAACGGCTTCGTCCCGGAAGCGGTCCTGGAGCAGCTCTTCAAACTGACGCCGATGGAGGAGTCCTTCGGCATCAACAACGTCGCCCTGGTCGACGGCCAGCCCCTCACGCTGGGCCTCAAGGAACTCCTGGAGGTCTATCTCGACCACCGCTTCAACGTCGTACGGCGACGCAGCGAGTTCCGCCGCACCAAGCGGCGCGACCGCCTCCACCTGGTCGAGGGTCTGCTCACCGCGCTCGTCGACATCGACGAGGTCATCCGGATCATCCGCTCCAGCGACAACTCCGCGCAGGCGAAGCAGAGCCTGATGGAGCGCTTCTCGCTGTCGGACATCCAGACGCAGTACATCCTGGACACGCCGCTGCGCCGGCTCACCCGGTTCGACCGGATCGAGCTGGAGTCGGAGATGGAGCGCCTCAGCGCGGAGATCGCCGAGCTGACCCGCATCCTGGAGTCGGACACCGAACTGCGGAAGCTGGTCTCGACCGAACTGGCCGCGGTGGCCAAGAAGTTCGGCACCGACCGGCGTACGGTCCTGCTCGAGTCGGCGGGCGCTCCCGCCGCCACCGTGCCGCTCCAGGTCGCCGACGACCCGTGCCGGGTGCTGCTCTCCTCGACGGGCCTGCTGGCCCGTACGGCGAACGGCGAGCCCTTCCCGGAGGACACCGAGGCCCGGCGCGTCAAGCACGACGTGATCGTCTCGGCGGTCCCGGCCACCGCGCGCGGCGAGCTGGGCGCTGTCACCTCGGCCGGCCGGCTGCTGCGCATCAACGTCGTCGACCTCCCGCAGCTCCCGGAGACGGCGTCCGCGCCGAACCTCTCCGGCGGCGCGGCGGTCACGGAGTTCGTCTCCCTGGAGGAGGGCGAGACGGTCATCTGCCTGACGACCCTCGACGAGTCCTCCCCGGGTCTGGCCATCGGCACGGAGCAGGGCGTCGTCAAGCGCGTGGTCCCCGACTACCCCACGAACAAGGAGGAGTTGGAGGTCATCACGCTCAAGGACGGCGACCGGATCGTCGGCGCGATCGAGCTGCGCACCGGTGAGGAAGACCTCGTCTTCATCACGGACGACGCCCAACTCCTGCGCTACCAGGCCTCCCAGGTGCGTCCCCAGGGCCGCCCGGCCGGCGGTATGGCGGGCATCAAGCTCACCGACGGCGCGAAGGTCATCTCCTTCACGGCCGTCGACCCGGCCGTGGACGCGGTGGTGTTCACGGTCGCGGGCTCGCGCGGCACGCTGGACGACTCCGTCCAGACGACGGCCAAGCTGACCCCGTTCGACCAGTACCCCCGCAAGGGCCGCGCCACCGGCGGCGTCCGCTGCCAGCGCTTCCTGAAGGGCGAGGACTGCCTGTCCCTGGCCTGGGCGGGCGCCGTACCGGCGAAGGCCGCGCAACGGGACGGCACCCCGGCCGAACTCCCGGAGATGGACCCGCGCCGCGACGGCTCGGGCGTGTCCCTGCCGAAGACGGTGTCGGTGGTGGCGGGCCCGGTGTAGCCCGCCCCCCTGGGGCCTACGGCTCCGGCTCGAACTCCGGTTCCTGGTCCGGTTCTTGTACGTAGCGCAGGACGCCCCACATGCCGTGCTCGTCGGCGTGTGGGGCGTCGCCGTCCCGGCACGCCTCCAACTCCTTGCCGAGCGTGGCCAGTTCGAGCCCGCTGCCGATCAGCACGAGCTGCGTCAACCGGGCGTCCCCGCTCGCCCAGGGTTCGGGATAGAACCGCAGGAAGCGCCCTACGGCGTGCACGGCGTACCGGTTGCGGGGATCGTGGGCGCCGAAATCGACGTACCCCTTGATCCGGTAGAGCCCCTCGGGCCTGCTGTCCAGGAACGCCATCAGCCCGCGCGGGTCCATGGGCACGTCGGACGCGAAGGAGAGGCTGTCGTAGGCGGCGTGCAGATGGTCTGCGTGCTCGTGCTCGTCGCCGGTGTGCTCGTGCAGGTCGTCGAAGGTCAGCTGCCCGACGCGCTCCTCGCTGGGCCTGCAGTCGAAGAGGAACTCCGGGTCGACACGGCCGTAGGTGGCGGGCACCACGGCGGCCCGGTCGGTGAGGGAGCGGACGAGTCCGAGGACGCGCGGGGCGTCTACCACCCGGTCGAGCTTGTTGACGACGACCAGGTCGGCGAGGGAGAGATGCCGGTCGATCTCGGGGTGCTTCGCGCGCGTGGCGTCGAACTCGGCGGCGTCGACGACCTCGACGAGTCCGCCGTAGACGATCCCCGGATGCTCGCTGGCGAGCAGCATGCGCACCAGTTCCTCCGGTTCGGCGAGTCCGCTGGCCTCGATGACGATGACGTCGATACCGGTGGCGGGGCGGGCCAGCCGCTCCAGGTAGACGTCGAGTTCACTGGCGTCGACGGCGCAGCACAGGCACCCGTTGCCGAGCGAGACGGTCGAGTCGCCGAGGGCTCCGGCCACGGCCAGCGCGTCGATCTCGATCGCCCCGAAGTCGTTGACGACGGCGCCGATACGGCTGCCTCCGCTGCGGTGCAGGAGGTGGTTGAGCAGGGTCGTCTTGCCGGAGCCGAGGAATCCGGCGAGTACGACGACGGGGATCTGCGGGGGGCTTGAAACGGGTGTCCCGCTTCCGCTCGGGCTCGGGTGTGCGCTCGGGTTCTGCGGGCTCAACGTGCGACCTCTTTCACGCCGACGCGTGCACCGGATCGCGGTCGGGCGCACGTACGGAGGTTGAATGCCGCCCCAGGATACGAGCCGGAGGAATCGCCGCGAAGTGAACGGTTGTTAGCGCTCCGCGCGGGGCACACGTTGGGGAAGGCGCCGGTTCGTGCGACCCTCGCTTCCCTCCGTGCGCCTCCTCTCCGCCTCCCTGCCGATCAGAGCCGCTCGGCACCCTGGGAGACGGCAAGCGCCGCCCATCGCTCGCCGGTCCCCGTCTTCATCAACCCGCACCCGACGAACCGGCGGACGGCCGCCTGATTCGGGGGTTGTTGACATGGCCACACGGAACAAGGGTGCACGAGGGCTGGGCACTGTGGCTGCGGGCTTGATGCTCGCCACCGCTACGTTGAACCTCGCCTCGCGTCAGCGACGACTCGAAGAGGCACGCCTACAGGTGCGACGGTTGGAGCTTGAGGAACTGTCCGCGCGGCGACGGGCTCTGGCCCACCAACAGCGCATGCACTGGGAGTTGCTGTCCAAGGCGATCGACGATCCCGCTCTCGCCGAGGTGATCGACACCTACGACAGAGACATCCCGGCGGCCAAGAGGCGCCAGTACTTTTACGCCAACGCCTGGTACGCCAATCTGTACCACCTCTACCGCGCGGGGATCCTGGACCAGGAGGAGTTGTACGGGCATCTGCGCGAGCTGTTCCAAAGCCCTGTCCTGCGGGAGTACTGGGAGGCTTCGAAGGGCACCCGCGCCTCACTGAAGGGCGCGTCGGAAGAGGCCAAGATCGGGCGCATGGTCGACGGCCTGCTCAAGGATCTAGACGAGGCCGACACGGACGAGTGGTGGGTGGTGGGCAACCCTCCCGGGCCGTGATCAGGACACTCTGTCGATGGTTCGAGCAGGGCGACACGAGTAGTTGGCCTTTTTTCATCTGGCCACGTGCGCACCACTCGCACCAGTAACGTGCTGCCGATCACTGTGTCAATCTCCCTGACTAAGGACCGGTATCTTTGAAGATCGTGCGCCGCATCGGTGTGCCGCCGAGCGTCCGTGGCAGTGCCACGGGAACCAGTTGCCCGGACGTGTTCGAACTGAGCGACGGTAATTTCGCCGTCATCGGCACCGAGGCCACCGAGGCTCTTGATCATGAGCTCCCCGCCGATGCCTCCCGTGCCGACTACGAGCGCATTGTCATCGTGAGCAGAGAGACCCTGATCCGCGCCAAGGCGGACATCCCCGACGCCTGAGTCACGAGTACGCGTCCGCACCGGACTCGTCCCGTACACGCTTCGCCCAGCCGCGCACCACCACCGAGCGACTCGGGTACCTACCCGACGAGCAGTCCATCACCCCGTCACTGCTCGATCACCACCCATGAGGCCTGGCGCCAGAACGGCACCAGGCCGCACGCGTCCCTCGGGCCGCTGTCAGCTCATCAGCGGCACCGCCACCGGCGCCCCCACCCCCACATACCGCGCAACAGGCCGGATGATCTTCGAGTCCTCCGCCTGCTCCACCACATTCGCGCCCCACCCCACCACCCGCGCAGCGGCGAACGTGGGCGTGAACATCTCCCGTGGCAGACCGCAGAGTTCCATCACCAGCCCGGCGTAGAACTCGACGTTCGTGTGGAGTTCGCGGCCCGGCTTGAGTTCGGCGAGGATCGCCTCCACCTGGCGTTCGACCTCGACCGCGAACTCGACCCGGGGTCCGCCGAACTGCTGGGCGACCTCGCGCAGCATCCGGGAGCGCGGGTCCTCCGTGCGGTAGATCGCGTGGCCGAAGCCCATGATGCGGTCGCCGGCGAGGACGCTCTCGCGGATCCAGGGGTCGATGCGGTCCGGGGTGCCGATCGCGTCCAGGGTGTCCAGGGCCCGACTGGGCGCACCGCCGTGCAGCGGGCCCGAAAGCGCCCCCACGGCTCCGACCAGGCAGGCCGCCACATCGGCCCCGGTCGACGCGATGACCCGCGCGGTGAAGGTTGACGCATTGAATCCGTGGTCAATGGTTGAGATCAAGTATTGCTCGATCGCCCTGGCCTGCTGCTTGTCCGGCTCCGAACCCGTCAACATGTACAGGTAGTTGGCCGCGTAGGAGAGGTCCTCGCGCGGCTCCACGGGGTCAAGGCCCCGGCCCAGCCGGTACAGCGCGGTCAGCAGCGTCGGTACGGCGGCCGATGCCACAAGGGTGTCCCTGCGGCGCGGATCCGCGCCGATGTCGTACACCGGCCGGAAACCCTTCGCAGCGCCGAGCAGCGACAGTGCCGTACGCATGCCGGACAGCGGTCCGGACGTCCCGCTCGCCGCCGCGACGGCGGGCAGCGCGGCCCGCACCTCGTCGGGCAGCCGGCGCAGCGCCGCGGTCTCGGCTGCGAAGGCGGCGCTCTGTTCGGCGTCCGGCAGTTCGCCGTTGGCCAGGAGATGCCAGACGTCCTCGAAGCCGCGGGTCTGCGCGAGCTCGACGGCGGAGTACTGGCGGTAGTGGTAGAAGCCCTCGGTCCCCCGGACGTCACCGATTCGGGTGTCGGTGACGACGACGCCCGCGAGTCCCCGCGGAACCTCGATACGAGTGGCAGCGGCCCTGTTGATGGACATGTTTCCTCCCTGGACTTGATTTCAATGTCCATGGTTGACTCGATCTCTGTCAATATTGATTGAATCAATGCAATGAGAAGTGGATACGGTGACCTCCATGCGCGATCAAGAACCCGCTCCCGGTCACCCCGAGCGACGGCTGAGCACCAAGGAGACCGCCGAGCTGCTCGGCGTGAAGCCCGAGACCGTGTACGCGTACGTGAGTCGCGGACAGCTGGGCAGCAGGCGCGAGCCCGGCGGCCGGGGCAGCACCTTCGACGCCAAGGAGGTGGAGGCGCTCGCCCGGCGCAACAGACGCGAGAGCAACGGGAGTTCGGGTTCCGGAGGCGAGTTGTCCGTACGCACCCGGATCACGCTCATCGAGAAGGACCGGTACTTCTTCAGGGGCGTCGACGCGACCGAGCTGACCGCGCGCCACTCCTACGAAGAGATCGCCGAGTGGCTGTGGACCGGGCAGTTGCGTCCCGGGATCACGTTCACCGCGCCCAAGGCGGCGGTCGCCGTCGCCCGCCGCGCGGTCGACGCGCTGCCCGAACACGCGGGCCCCACCGACCGGTTGCGGGTCGCGGCCATCGCGGCGGCGACCGCGGACCCGCTGCGCTTCGACCTGTCCGAGGACGCCGTACTCGGCACGGCACGCACCCTCATCCCCACCCTCGTCGCCGCTCTGCCGCCTGTGCGGCGCACCCATCGCGACGAGGGTCCGCTCGCCCACCGCCTGTGGGCGCGGCTGAGCGGCCAGCCTGCCGACGAGGCGTCACTGCGCGCTCTGGACACGGCACTTGGCCTGCTCGTCGACCACGACCTGGCCGCGTCCACCCTCGCGGTGCGGGTCGCCGCCTCGGCCCGCGCGCACGCCTACGCGGCCGTCTCCTCCGGCCTGGGCGTCCTCGAAGGCCCCCTGCACGGCGCGGCCAGCGGTCTGGCGCACCGGATGCTGCTCGACGTCCTCGACCAGGGCAGCGCCGCCCCGGTGGTCGCCGACGAACTGCGGGCCGGCCGCCGTATCCCCGGACTCGGCCACCGGCTCTACCCGGGCGAAGACCCACGCGCGCGTGCCCTGTTCGCCCTCCTGAAGGACGTTCCCGGCGCGGGGCCCGCCCTCGCCGCGGCCCGTGACATCGTCGCCACCACCGCCCGCCACACCCCGCTGCACGCCAATGTCGACCTGGCGCTCGCCGTTCTCACCGTCTCCTCGGGCATGCCCTCCACGGCGGGCGAGACGATCTTCGCGGTCGCCCGGACCGCGGGGTGGATCGCGCACGCCCTGGAGGAGTACGGCGAGCGCCCGCTGAGGATGCGCCCCAGCGGTCACTACGTCGGCCCGAAACCGCCTCGACCACTACCGGAGTAGGACACGAGTGCGACCGGAAGTCGCCCCGGGGCAAGTCAGGTTAGGCTCACCTCTGTGAGTACGTGCGCGACCGTCTCTCGGGACCTCGACGAGCCCATTTCCGGAACCGCGGCCACGGCGACGACGTGGCTGCTGCTGGAACAGCCCGGTCCTTGGGGTGCCAAAGCGCTCACTTCGAGCCACCTGGACCCCGCGCTGGGGCGTGCCCTGGAAACGGCGGCGACGGACACGGGCGTACGGATCGCGCTCATCCGGCGCCCCGGGCGGCACGCCGACCCGGCGCCGTCACGGGTACGCCAGGTGTACGCGGCCCACACCGTTCCCGGAAACGCGTGGCTGCACAGCGCCACGACCACCGACCCGCGGGACCTGCTCGGCCTCGACTTCGCGGCCCTCGGCGCGGGCGACCCGCACTCGTTCGGCTCGGCGCTCGGCGGGCGGGCCCACACCGGTGATCCGCTCGCGCTCGTCTGCACCAACGGCAAGCGCGACCGCTGCTGCGCGCTCCTGGGCCGTCCGCTCGCCGCCGAACTGGCCGCCTCCGGGGTCGACGGCGCCTGGGAGGTCACCCATCTGGGCGGCCATCGCTTCTCACCCACGGTTCTCGTCCTGCCGTACGGCTACGCGTACGGGCGCGTCGGGGCCCACACCGTCAAGGAGATCCTCCAGGGCGTCCAGGAGGGCCGTGTGGTCGTCGAGGGCTGCCGGGGCGGTTCGGCCTGGGAGCGGCCCGGACAGGCGGCGGAGCTGGCCGTGCGGACGGCGACGCGCGAGTACGCGACGGACGCGCTGAGCGTCGTACGGACGGACGGTGGCGCACCCCGCTGGGAGGTGACGGTCGCGCACACCGACGGACGCCACTGGCGTGTGATCGTCGCCCAGGGCGCGTCGCTGCCGCCCCGGCCGGAGAGCTGCGGGGCGTCGGTTCTCGGTGCGCCGGCGCGGATGGACGTGGTGGCGGTGCGCGAGCTGGCGACGGCGCTGTCGAACTGACGCGGTCCCCTCCCGGGCACTTCCCTGGGCAATTGACCATCGGGCTCAGATCTAGCTCAAGTCGATTGAACACCCGATCACCGATGGCTAGGTTGAACGTCGTTCGCACAAGGGAACTTCACTTTCGCTCCGCCTCGGCCGTAATCGCAGCCGTGATATCTGCCGGGCAGGCCGGCGCGGAGGCGCACAAAAGGACGACAAAGTGTCGCTCGACGTCCATGGGAAGGGGTTGCACGTCAACTATGCAGACACCTTTGCCGACTCCCCCACACTCAGGGACCGTCTGAACGGCCGGCCGACCTTCAGCCCTTGTGGCTCCCGCGCCTTCCACCCGAAGCTCACCCAGAACACACGATGGCCGAACAACACCAAAGTGTGCGCGACCATTCACAACTGACCAGGGGGAAAAGAACATGAATTGGAAGAAGCGGGGATTCACGGCCACGGCCCTCGGTGCGGCCGTCGTGCTCGGCGGTGCCACCGCGGCGTTCGCGGAAGGTCCGCACTACCCGCAGACCTCCGGGCGGGTGGCCGGCGGTAGCCACAACCAATGCACCTACAACTGGATCCAGGCCGACACGACGAACTTTACTGGATACCACGGCAAGCACGTGTTCCTTTCCGGTATCGCCTACTACAGCGCCGGCGGTGGCAGCGATCCGCGCTGCCACCCCCATGTGGAGATCACGTACAAGAACAACGCCGGGGCCGACTCCCACACCTGGGGAAAGAAGCAGAGCAACGGCTCGTTCGAGGCGGCGGTGGCAGCCAAGTCCTACAAGTCGGTCTACTACACCGAGATGTGGGTCGCGAACAACAGCGGCAAAACGATCAAGGGCACTTACATCATGGTGAACCCCAAGGGCAAGATCCTCGCCAAGGGATAGAAATTCCTCGCGGCTGACGTGCAGTGAATTTCGTCGTTCTCACCCGGATGGGCCCGTACGGAGGCGTCCCTCCGTACGGGCCCATCGCCCCGGAGAACGAAATGACTGAGGAAATCGCACCCATTTCCCGTGGCAATCCCACCTGTCTGATGCAGCCGCACACTCGGATTCGCCACGAGATCCATGCCACACCCCTGGGGGCGACCGCCGTCCGCCCACGTACCGTCGTGGGCATGAGTTCCACTCCTCCCGCGCGCCGCCGACGTCTCGGGCTGCCCCGGCGGGCGTTCTCGCAGGTTCTGCTGATGCAGGTCGCGATCGCCGCGGGAGTCGCGGTGCTCGCGACCGGACTCTTCCTGGAACCGCTGAGCAAACAGCTGGACCACGAGGCGATGCGCCGCGCTCTGGCCATCGCCCAGACCACGGCGCAGGACCCGCAGATCGCCGCAGGCGTCCAGAACACCCCGCCGACCAGGAACGGCCCGGTGCAGAAGGAGGCCGAACGGATCCGGCACGCCACCGGGGCCGAGTACATCGTGGTGATGAACCGGCAGTGGGTGCGCTGGTCGCATCCCACGCCCGGGGAGATCGGCCGCCGTGTCTCCACCGACCCGAGCGACGCCCTGGCGGGCAAGGAGGTCATGGAGATCGACAAAGGCACCCTGGGCCGCTCGGCGCGCGGCAAGGTGCCCCTGTACGACGCCGACCACCGGATCATCGGGGCCGTCTCGGTGGGTATCGCCTACGACAGCGTGCGCGCCCGGCTCCTCAGTGCGATCCCCGGGTTGTTCGCCTACGCCGGCGGTGCCCTCGCGGTCGGCGCGCTGGCCGCCTGGCTGATCTCCCGAAGGGTTCAACGGCAGACCCGTGACCTGGCCTTCTCCGATATCTCGGCGCTTCTCTCGGAGCGCGAGGCGATGCTGCACGGTATTCGCGAGGGAGTCGTGGCGCTCGACCGCGGCGGCCGTATCCGCCTGCTGAACGACGAGGCTCGCAGACTGCTGGGCATCGGCGACGAGGCCGTCGGCCGGTCTCCCGACGAGGCGCTCGGCGAGGGCCGTACGACCGACGTACTGGCCGGCCGGGTGACCGGCACCGACCTGCTCACCGTGTGCGGCCAGCGGGTCCTGATCGTCAACCGCATGCCCACCGACGACGACGGTGCCGTGGCCACCCTGCGCGATCGCACCGAACTGGAGCAGCTCGGCCGGGAGTTGGACTCGACGCACGGTCTCATCGACGCCCTGCGTGCCCAGGACCACGAGCACGCCAACCGGATGCACACCCTGCTCGGCCTGCTGGAACTGGAGATGTACGACGACGCCGCGGAGTTCGTCGGCGAGGTGGTCGGCGATCATCGGGTCACCTCCGAGCAGGTGACGGAGAAGATCCAGGACCCGCTGCTGGCCGCCCTGCTGGTCGGCAAAGCGACCGTCGCGGCCGAACGCGGGGTCGCGTTGTGGGTCGCGGACCGCACCCGGCTGCCGGACCTGGTGATCGATCCCAGGAGTCTGGTCACGGTCGTGGGAAACCTGGTGGACAACGCGCTGGACGCGGTCGCCGGCACCGCACACGCGCGCGTGGAGGTCGAGTTGCGCGCCGAGGGCCGCGCGATCGTGCTCAGGGTGCGCGACACCGGCCCCGGGATCTCCGCGGACCAGCGGGAGTTGGTCTTCACCGAGGGGTGGTCCACCAAGAAGCCACCGGCGCACGGCAAGCGGGGACTGGGGCTCTCCCTGGTGCGCCGATTCGCCGAACGACAGGGCGGCAGCGCCACCGTGGGCGAGGCGGACGGCGGGGGCGCGCAGTTCACGGTCGTGCTCCCCGAGGCACTGACCGAGCAGGAGCCGGAACTGGTACTCGCCCCGGCCGACGAGGAGTCACGATGATCGAGGTCCTGGTCGTCGACGACGACACCCGGGTGGCCCGGGTCAACGCCGCCTACGTCGAGAAGGTGCCGGGCTTCCACGTGGCCGGCGAGGCCCACAACGCGGCCGACGCGCTCCGCCAGTTGGAGACGCTGCCCCGCCTCGACCTGGTCCTCATGGACCACTATCTGCCCGACGACACGGGGCTCGCTGTGGTCCAGGAGATGCGCCGGCGCGGCCACCAGACAGACGTGATCATGGTGACGGCGGCCCGCGACGTGACGACCGTGCAGGCCGCGATGCGGCAGGGGGCGTTGCAGTACCTGGTGAAGCCGTTCGCCTTCGCGGGCCTGCGGGCCAAACTGGAGGCGTACGCCGAACTGCGCCGCACCCTCGACGGCGGCGGCGAGGCCGAACAGGCCGAGGTGGACCGCATCTTCGGCGCCCTGTCCACGCCGTCGGAGCCCGGACTGCCCAAAGGACACTCCCCCACCACCGCGGAACTCGTGCGCCAGTCCCTGATGAACGCCGAAGGCCCCCTGTCCGCCCAGGAGATCGCCGACCGCACCGGGGTGAGCCGGCAGACCGCCCAGCGCTATCTGAAGCTCCTGGAGCGCACCGGACGGGCCAGACTGACGCTCAAATACGGCGACGCGGGTCGCCCCGAACACCGGTATGTGTGGGCGACCCGCGCCTGAACGCGCTCATGCTGCGGTCGTACGACAGTCCCGTGCTGTCACTTGGCGGCCTCGACGAACTCCGTCGTGTAGGTCTTGCCGAGGTCGACGTCGGCGTTCTTGATGTTCGGGTTGAACGCCTTGAGCACCTTCTCGACGGTCTCGGGGCCGTTCTCGGGCATTACGCCGTCGTCGGTGAACATCGGCAACGTGCTCTTGATGGCCTCCGTGTAGAGGGCCTTGTCGCCCTGCGAGTAGTCGGCGGGCATCTTGGCGGCGATCTCGGAGGCGCTGTGTGTGGACATCCACTTGAGCGTCTTGACGAATGCATTGACCAACTTCTGGACGGTGGCCTTGTGTGCATTCACCCAGTCCGTCTGCATGTACAGACTTGACGACGGGTACGGCCCGCCGAGCGCCTTCTGCGAGCCCTCGGGGGTGCGCATGTCGACGAGGATCTTGCCCGCCTTCTTGCTCAGGACGGTGGCGACGGTCGGGTCGGTGGTCATGCCGCCGTCGATCGCGCCCTTCTGGAGCGCCGCGATGAACGTCGGTCCGGCTCCCACCGCGACCGGGGTGAACTCGCTGACGTTCACCCCGTTCTTGACCGCGAGGTACTTGGTGAGGAAGTCGGTCGAGGAGCCGAGGCTGGTGACACCGAGCTTCTTCCCCTTGAAGTCCTTCGGTGAGGTGACGTCGCCCGCCGCCTTGGTGGAAACGATCTCCACCTCACCCGGCGCGTGCGAGAACTGCACGACGGACTCGACGGACTTGCCCTTCGTCTGCAGGTCCAGGGTGTGGTCGTAGAAGCCGACGGTCCCCTGGACCTGCCCGGCGACCAGCGCGGTCTCGGCCTGGACGCCCGCGGGTTCGCTCAGCATCTCCACATCGAGGCCCTCGGCGTCGAAGTAGCCGAGCCGCTGGGAGAGCATCGCGGGCAGGTAGATGACCTTGTCCAGGCCACCGACCATGATCTTGACCTGTTCGCCCTTGCCGTCGCCCTTGCTGCCGGCGGCGGTGCTGCTGGCCGCGTCGTTGGCACAGGCGGTGAGCGAGGTGAGGGCGAGCAGGCCGGCGGCGGCCAGCGAGGTGTATCTGGCGGTGTTGCGCATGCGGTTCACGTCCTTGCGGAAAGGCGGTGCGGGGAAGAAGGCGTGGGGACCCAGGGCCGGTGCGTCGGGGCCCGGCGGGCCGGTTCAGCTGTCGGAGTCGGTCGGCTTCCAGCGGAAGATGCGCCGCTCGGCGAAGGTCAGCAGCCCCTCCGCGGCGAGGGCGACGACAGCGAGGATGACCATCGCGGCGTACACACCGGCCGCGTTGAAGGTGTTCTGCGACTGCTGCACGAGGAGGCCGATGCCTTTGATGGCGCCGATGTACTCGCCGACGATGGCGCCGATCAGCGCGAAGCCGAAGCTGACGTGCAGGCTGGTGAAGATCCAGGACGTGGCCGAGGGGATGACGACCTGAAGGGTCACCCTGCGGTCGCTGGCACCGAGGATCCGGGCGTTTGCCACCAGATTGCGATCCACCTCGCGTGCGCCCTGGAAGGCGTTGAAGAACACCGGGAAGAAGACGAGCACGACGGCGGAGGCGACCTTGGAGGAGGGGCCGAGGCCGAACCAGATCAGGAAGATGGGCGCCAGGACGATCCTGGGGATCGAGTTGAGCACCTTGATGTATGGACCAAGAACCTCGGCGAGCAAGGTGATCCGCCCGAGCGCGATACCGAGGAGAACACCGGCGATCACCCCGATGACCCAGCCGAGCAGCGCCTCGTAGAGCGTGTACCAGATCTGCTCGCCGAGGGAGCCCTGAGCGGTCCCGTGGGCCACCCAGGTCCATATCTGGTCCCAGATCTTCGACGGCATCGAGAAGTTGAACGGATCGATGACCTTGGCCCGGGAGAGCGCCTCCCACAGACCGAGAACGGCGACCAGGAGCAGCACTCTCGCCACCCCGACACCGAGCTTGCGTTTACGGGCGGCACGCGCGCGTGAATGGGCGCGGTCGCTCTTGCCGCCGGGCTCGGCCGCGGTCGCTGCGATCCGGTCCTCGGGCATGACGTCAGGCGACATTGGCCGCACCTCTCTCGCGTGTGATGCGGACCTCTTCGCCCAGGGACTCCCAGATCTCGCGGTAGATCTCGATGAACCGCGGCTCCAGGCGCACGGATTCGACCTTGCGGGGGCGCGGCAGGTCGATGTCGAAGACCTGCTTCACAGTGGCCGGCCCGGCGGTCATCACGACGACCTTGTCGGCCAGCGCGATGGACTCCTCCAGGTCGTGGGTGACGAAGACGACCGAGGCTCCGGTGCCCTCCCACAGCTCCAGGAGCTCGTCCGACATCAGCGCCCTGGTCTGCACGTCGAGCGCCGAGAACGGCTCGTCCATGAGAAGGATCTCGGGGTCGTTGACGAAGGTCGCGGCGAGCGCGACCCGCTTGCGCATACCGCCGGAGAGCTGGTGCGGATAGCGGTCCTCGAAGGCGGAGAGCCCGACCCGGGCCAGCCACTCGCGCGCCTTCGCCCTGGCCTCCGCCTTCGGTACGCCGCGGAAGCGCGGGCCCGCCATGACGTTGGACAGGACCGTGCGCCAGGGGAAGGTGGCGTCCTGCTGGAAGACGAAACCGACCTTGTCGCCGACGCCGGAGACGGGTTCCCCGGCCACCCGCACATCGCCCTCGGAGGGCTCTTCCAGTCCGCTGACGAGGGTCAGCGTGGTCGACTTGCCGCAGCCCGTGGGGCCCACGACCGCCACGAACTCGCCACGCCCTACGGTGAGATCAAGCCCCCGTACGGCCGTGTGCAGACCCCCCGACGGGGTCCTGAAGGTCTTGCTCGCGCCCCGCAGCTCGATGGCGGGGCTGGTGTCTGCGCTCATGGCCGGGACCGTAGATGTGGCCCGGACCACAACAGGAGTCTTCTGGGCGCAAGCCGTTCTTTTGCTCGCAAGAGCCTGTTGTGCTCGTTTTGCTCGCGCTACAACTGCGGAGCCGAAACACGGGCTTAACGCTCGCCTGGCCTTGAGGAAAGAGGCCCAATGATTGACGTCATGGTCGTGGACGACGACTTCCGTGTCGCCGAGATAAACGCGAGGTACGTGGGAAAGGTTCCCGGTTTCCGGGTCGCCGCCCGCGCACACAGCGCTGCGCAGGCGCTGGCCACCGTGGAACGCGGAGCCATCGACCTCGTACTTCTCGACCATTACCTGCCCGACCAGACGGGTCTCGAACTCGTCCACCGCATGCGGCAACAGGGCCACACGACCGACGTCATCATGATCACGGCGGCCAGCGATGTGACGACCGTGCAGCGGGCGATGCGCCTGGGCGCCCTGCACTACCTGGTCAAGCCGTTCACCTTCGCCGCGCTGCGCACCCGCCTGGACTCGTACGCCGCCCTGTGCCGCACCGTCGACCGCGTCGGCGGGCGCGGCATCGCCGGCCAGGAGCAGGTCGACCGCATCTTCGGCGCCCTGCGGACGACCACCGCACCGGCCTCCCCCGGCCTGCCGAGCGGCCACTCGGAACCGACCACCGACCTGATCTGCGGCGTCCTGCACCGCGCCGGCCACCCGCTCTCGGCCCACGAGGTCGCCGCCGAGACCGGCCTGAGCCGCTCCACGGCGCAGCGCTACCTCCGCCACCTGGAACAGGCCGGCCGCCTCCGCCTCTCCCTCAAGTACGGCGACACGGGCCGCCCGGAACACCGCTACGCCTGGGTGGCGCCGTAACCGCGTGGGGTCGGCAGCGGCGTCCGTACGACGGCGGTGGGCGCCCCGGTCACACCGCCCCCGCCCCCGTCAGCGCCCGTACCTCGGTCTCCGCGTGCTTGGCCTCGTCCGGGACCTCCGCCGAGGTGACCGTGCCGAGCCAGCCGGACAGGAAGCCCAGCGGGATCGAGACGAGGCCGGGGTTCTGGAGCGGGAAGAACTGGAAGTCGACGCCCGGGAACAGCGATTCGGGGCTGCCCGACACGACGGGTGAGAGCAGTACGAGGGCCAGCGCGGGAATCAGTCCCCCGTATACGGCCCAGACGGCGCCCCGTGTGGTGAAGCCGCGCCAGAACAGGGAGTAGAGCAGCACCGGGAGGTTCGCGGAGGCGGCGACGGCGAAGGCGAGGCCCACCAGGAAGGCGACGTTGAGATCCCTGGCGAGCAGGCCCAGCGCGATCGCGATCACACCGATGCCGACGGCCGCCGTGCGCGCCACCGCCACCTCGCTGTACGGCTTGGCACGCCGGCGTCGCAGCGACGCGTAGAGGTCGTGGGCCACGGATGCGGAGGAGGCCAGCGTGATGCCGGCGACCACCGCGAGGATCGTGGCGAAGGCCACGGCGGCGACGATCGCGAACAGGACTGTGCCGCCCGTGGAGTTGGCGCCGCCGCCCAGGTCGAGTGCCAGCAGCGGGACGGCGGTGTTGCCCGCCGCGTTCGACTTCTTGAGGGCCTCCGGTCCGACGACGGCGGCCGCGGCGAAGCCGAGCACGATCATCATCAGGTAGAAGCCGCCGACGAGCCCGATCGACCAGATCACCGAACGACGCGCGGCCCGCGCGGTCGGCACGGTGTAGAAGCGGGACAGGATGTGCGGCAGTCCGGCCGTCCCCAGCACGAGCGCCAGGCCCAGGCTGATGAAGTCGAACCGCGCGGTCCAGTCCCCGCCGTACTTGAGCCCCGGCGCCAGAAACGCCAGGCCGTGACCGCTGCGGTCGGCCGCGCTGAGCAGCAACTGGTCGACGTTTCCATGGAAGCGCAGCAGCACCAGCACCGTCAGCGCGACGGTGCTGCACAGCAGCAGGACCGCCTTGACGATCTGGATCCAGGTGGTGGCCCGCATCCCTCCCAACGACACATAGATCACCATGAGCGCACCGACGCCGATGACGGTCCACGCCCGCGCGGCCGGACTGGTCCCGCCCAGCAGCAGCGACACCAGGCTGCCCGCGCCCACCATCTGTGCCACCAGATACAGAACGGACACCGTGACCGAGGAAGTTCCCGTCGCGATCCGCACCGGCCGCTCGTTCATCCGCGCGGCGATCACGTCGGCGAGCGTGAACCGCCCGCAGTTGCGCACCAGTTCGGCGACCAGGAACAGCACCACGAGCCAGGCGACGAAGAAGCCCACCACGTAGAGCATGCCGTCGTAGCCGTACAGCGCGATGAGCCCGGTGACGCCGAGGAAGGAGGCGGCCGACATGTAGTCGCCCGCGATGGCAAAACCATTCTCCATCGGGGAGAAGAGCCGCCCGCCCGCGTAGAACTCCTCAGCCGAACCGTGCCGGTTGCGACTCACCCAGGTCGTGATCCCCAGGGTGACGGCGACGAACCCGCTGAACAGCAGCAACGCCAGCGTCTGATGATTGCCGGTCACAAAACACCGCCTCGTACACCACGCGTCAGTTCCTGGGTGTCCCACCGCAGTTCGAGCGCGGCCCGGTCCCTGCGCAGCCGCGCGTGGCGGGCGTACGCCCAGGTCAGCAGGAACG
The DNA here is from genome assembly GCF_016654115.1 of Streptomyces sp. MBT53. GTDB lineage: Bacteria > Actinomycetota > Actinomycetes > Streptomycetales > Streptomycetaceae > Streptomyces. The sequence continues at coordinate 104,477 of NZ_JAEQAZ010000008.1, read as the reverse complement.
TGGTGACGAACTGCCCGAGCCCCGCGACCATCCCCACGTTCACCGCGCCCGCCACGGGCCGGGCCATCAGTCCGGGCGCGGTCGTCGCGGCCACCACGTACGCCACGTACCAGGTGAGGAAGACGATCATGCCCGGCACCACGAACCTCAGATACCGGCTGCGCACCTCCTGGAAGGCCGCGCTGCGCTGCACGTCGAGGTACACGTCCCCGGCCCGCAGCACCGGTCCCTCGCCATCCCTGCGTGCGGCCGGAACCTCGGGGGCGGGCGCCCCCGTACCGTCCAACTCGCCCCAGCCGGACGCGAGTGCGTCGTACCACGGGTCGTGGTACCTCACCTTTCCGGATGCCTCGGCGGGGGTCAGGTCATGACCTTCGTGGTTCTCGGCCGGACTCTCGTGACCACTCGCGCCACCGCGGGGACGACCGTTGCTTGACTGCATGCCCAAGGATGGACAGAACGGGAAGATCCCCGACTCTTCTTCTCCGGGGTCTTCACCCCATCAGGTGACTCAACCCGCTGGTGGCCGCACCAGTCCCTTCCCGTAGGCGTAACGCACCGCCTGTGCACGGTCCTTGAGTCCCGTCTTGGCGAACAGGTTGTTGATGTGGGTCTTCACGGTCGCCGTCGAGACATGCAACTTGCGGGCGATCTCCTGGTTGTTCAGGCCCTCGGCAATCAGCACCAGCACCTCGATCTCCCGCGCGGTGAGCCCGTCCGGCGGCTCGGTGGGACCCGGTGACGGCTGCGGCTCGGGGTCAGACAGCCTTTCCAGCAGCCGCCGTTGGATGCTCGGCGACAGGCCCGCGTCCCCCGAGAGCACGCTCTCCACGGCCCGTACGATCTCGTCGCCGCCCGCGTCCTTGGTGAGGTAGCCGCGTGCCCCCGCGCGCAGCGCCGGGAAAAGTGACGCGTCGTCCGCGAAGGTCGTGAGCACCACGACCTGCGTTCCGGGATGCTCCCCACGGATCCGCCGGGTCGCCTCGACACCGTCGCAGCGGGGCATGCGCAGGTCCATCAGGACCACGTCCGGGGCGAGTTCGGCAACGAGTTCCACGGCCTCGTCCCCGTCGGCAGCGGCGCCGACGACCTCGATCCCGGGCAGCAGTCCCAGCAGCATGACGATGCCTTCCCGTACGACGGTCTGGTCGTCCGCGACCACGACCCGCGCGGGCCTCTTCACGGCCTCCTCCGTCATGCGGGCACCTTCAGCGTCACCACGAATCCCTCCTCCTCCGGCTCGGCCCGCAGTGAACCGCCCAGCAACTCGGCGCGTTCCCGCATGCCCAGCAGACCGTACCCACCTCCCGCACCGGTCAGTTCACCGGGCGAACCGCCCGAGTCCCGTACCTCCAGCCGCACTTCGTGCTCGCCGTACTCCAGCCGAAGCCGCACCTTGGCGCCCGGGGCATGCTTGCGGACGTTCGTCAGGGCCTCCTGGGCGACCCTGCGCACGGCCTGCGAGGCCTCGGCCGAGAGCTGCCGCCGGTCACCCGTAACGGTGACCTCCGCACCGGCGGTCGTAGCGACGATCTCGGTCAGGAAGTCCTCCAGCGGGGTCATCTCGCCGCGCAGCGCGGACAGGGCCTGCCGGGTCTCGGCGAGGCCGTCGCGGGCCATTCCCCGTGCCGCCACGACCCGTTCGAGAATCGTCTCCCGGTCGGCGCCCCGCTCGATCAGCAGCCGGGCCGCCTCCAGGTGCACGAGCTGGGCGGACAGGCTGTGGGCCAGCACGTCGTGGATCTCCCGGGCTATACGGGCCCGCTCCGCCAGCGCGGCGGACTCCGCCTCGGCCGCGCGGGCCAGGCGTTCCTGGGTGAGCAGCCGCTGGGCGTTGCCCCGGGCCTCGGCGTCGAGGCGGAGCGTGTAGCCGGCGAGGGCCAGTCCGGCCGTCGTGACCGCGGTGGTCAGCCATACGTCGTTGTTGACCGCGGCGAAGGTCGCGAGGGAGACCGATGTCACGGGCAGGGCGACCGCGATGGGCAGCCGCTCCAGTGAGCTGACCGCGCAGCCGCACCAGACGACGAGGGCCGGGACCGTGAAGTCGGCCGCCTGTCCCGCTATGGCGATTCCGAGGAGCGCGGCGATGAGTGCCAGCGACGGCCAGAGTCTGTGGGCGAGGGTGGTACGCCAGAAGCCCCAGGCGAGGGCCGCGGTCACGAGGATTCCGACGATGCCGCCCGCGAGGGCCCAGCCGTGGAGGTGGTGGCCGGTGTAGGCGCCCCACAAGAGCACGCCGATCACCAGCAGCCGGACGCCCCAGGCGAGCAGGCGCCGGGGGCGTGAGACCCCCGCTCGGCTCAGCGCCTCCCGTGAGGGCCAGCGCGTCCACGCGTTCTCCGTCACGCGCGCTCCTTCCGGGCGGGCTGCGCCATGCTCGAACCGTACGCCGGGACGGATCCGGCCGTCCCGGTGAAGGACTGGGCCCGCCAGGTCATGACGCCGGCGCGGACCAGCAGCGTTGCCGCGAGACCGAGCATCAGGGCGGCGGAGGTGTTCGGGTGCACGCCGATCAGCGCGCCCAGGGCGATGAGGCCGACGCGCAGGGCTATGCCGACGATCCAGACGCCCCCGCTCGCCTTGGTGCTCTTGCTCCACACGGAACCGTCCGTCTCGATCCACAGGCGTGTGGTCCAGGCCCAGCCGGCTCCGGTGGCCAGCGCGACGAGCAGTTCGACGCCGAGCAGAAGGGCCGACCCGGTGTGGTGGTGTGCGTCGAGTACGTCGGGCTCGCGGAGGGCGACGACGGCGAGGATGGCGGGGAGGAGCCACCAGCGCCGGTCGGTGCCGATCTGGCGAGCGCTGAACTGTCGCACGATCACCAGGGCGGCGACGGCCACGATCACCAACGCGTTGACGAGCCCGGACATCGGAGCCTCCGTGAGCGGAAGGGATGTCGGCGGCGAGCGCTGCCGACGTCTTCGAAGCTACGGAAATCCGCCGGTCGGCAGATCGGCGCCAGGGTGGATCGTGGGTGGATCCGCCGACCGCGCATATCTCCACCCACGGGTGGAGCGGACCGACGGCGCCGGGCATCGGCCGGTGCCTCGGTTCCGGGCCCGGGACGGGCGCGGAGCGGGACCGGAGCCGATGCCCGGCGCCGTCGGTCGCACGTCGACGGTCACCCGTCGAAGATCACGCGTCGATCCGCGACCGGTCCAGCGTCGCGGCCGAGCTGGAGATGAACTCCTTGCGCGGTGCCACGTCGTTGCCCATCAGCAGATCGAAGACCTGCTCGGCCGCGTCCAGGTCGGAGAGGTTGATCCGGCGCAGGGTGCGGTGGCGGGGGTCCATCGTCGTCTCGGCCAGCTGGTCGGCGTCCATCTCGCCGAGACCCTTGTAGCGCTGGATGGAGTCCTTGTACCGGACGCCCTTGCTCTGGAACTCCAGGAGCCTTTCGCGCAGCTCGCGGTCCGAGTACGTGTAGACGTACTTGTCCTGGCCCTTCTTGGGCTGGACGAGCTCGACGCGGTGCAACGGCGGCACCGCGGCGAACACCCGGCCGGCCTCGACCATGGGACGCATATAGCGCTGGAACAGGGTCAGGAGCAGACAGCGGATGTGGGAGCCGTCCACATCGGCGTCGGTCATCATGATGATCTTGCCGTAGCGGGCCGCGTCGAGGTCGAAGGTGCGGCCCGATCCCGCTCCTATGACCTGGATGATGGCGCCGCACTCGACGTTCTTCAGCATGTCGGTGACCGACGACTTCTGGACGTTGAGGATCTTGCCGCGGATCGGCAGCAGCGCCTGGAACTCGGAGTTCCGGGCGAGCTTGGCGGTACCGAGCGCGGAGTCTCCCTCGACGATGAACAGCTCGCTGCGCTCGACGTCGTCGCTGCGGCAGTCGGCGAGCTTGGCCGGCAGCGAGGAGGTCTCCAGGGCCGTCTTGCGGCGCTGCGCGTCCTTGTGCTGACGGGCCGCGATACGCGTACGGGCCGCAGCGACGGCCTTCTCCATGACCACGCGGGCCTGGGCCGCCGCGTCGCGCTTCGTCGAGGTCAGGAAGTCCTTGAACTCCTTGGTGACCACGTTGGTGACGATGCGGCGGGCCGCGGACGTACCGAGCACCTCCTTGGTCTGCCCCTCGAACTGGGGTTCGGCGAGCCGGACGGTGACGACCGCGGTGAGGCCCTCCAGGGCGTCGTCCTTGACGACGTCGTCCTCGGCGACGCGCAGCAGCTTCTTGGCGCGCGCCACCTCGTTCATCGTCTTCACGATGGCCTGCTCGAAGCCGGCGACGTGGGTGCCGCCCTTGGGGGTCGCGATGATGTTGACGAACGACTTGAGGGTCGTGTCGTAGCCGGTCCCCCAGCGCAGCGCGATGTCGACGCCGAGTTCGCGGGTGACCTCGGTGGGCGTCATCTGGCCGTGGTCGTCCAGGACGGGCACCGTCTCCTTGAAGGTGCCCTGGCCCGACAGGCGCAGGACGTCGCAGACCGGCTTGTCGCTCGCCAGGTACTCGCAGAACTCGCTGATGCCGCCGTCGAAGCGGAAGGACTCCTCGCCCTTGCTGCCCCCGTCGCCGAGGCCGTACTCGTCGCGGACGACGATGGTCAGCCCTGGCACCAGGAACGCGGTCTGGCGGGCCCGCTGGTGCAGGTGCTCCAGGGAGAGCTTGGCGTCCTTGAGGAAGATCTGGCGGTCGGCCCAGTAGCGCACGCGCGTGCCGGTGCGGGTCTTGGGGATCCGCTTGGTCTTGCGCATGCCACCGGGCTCGAACGCGGCGTCGGGACCGGCGGTGGCGAAGGCGCCGGGCACACCGCGCCGGAAGCTGATGGCGTGGACGCTGCCATTGCGGTCCACCTCGACGTCGAGCCGCGCGGACAGGGCGTTCACCACGGAGGCGCCCACGCCGTGCAGACCACCGGAGGCGGCATACGAGCCGCCGCCGAACTTGCCGCCGGCGTGCAGCTTGGTCATGACGACCTCGACACCGGAGAGGCCGGTCTTGGGCTCGACGTCGACCGGGATGCCCCGGCCGTTGTCCCGGACCTCCACCGAGGCGTCGTCGTGCAGGATCACCTCGATGTGGTCGCAGTAGCCCCCCAGGGCCTCGTCCACGGAGTTGTCGATGATCTCCCACAGGCAGTGCATCAGGCCACGGCTGTCGGTCGACCCGATGTACATGCCCGGGCGCTTGCGTACGGCCTCTAGCCCCTCAAGGACGAGCAGGTGCCGCGCGGTGTAGTTGGAACCGTCCCGGTCTGCTCCTGCCAGCAGCGCTGTCGACGGCACGGACGTTTCGGCGGTCACGCGGTTCGCTCCTCGCTGAATTTCAGATGAGGCCCTTTTGGGTAAGGGCTCGGCTTCGGTTGCCGCTCAGAGGGTACCGAGGCCTGGTAGAGCCGTTGTAACGCCACCCTCGTCTCCTCCTCACACTAGTCCAGGGTCGTATACCTGTTCGATCCCTCGATGGAGTGAAGTACATATCACGTTCCCTTCGGGGCATGAACCATTTAGGCTCCGGGCACGTCCTCATGAACAACCGGCAACCCAGCCGGGAGGACCGACCCCTGACCCACAGCGCGAACCCGTACAGACACATAGACACGCAATACGGCACATTCGCCGCCAACCGGCAGCAGACAGCAGCCCCGGAAGATTTTTTCGAGGAAAAGCCCAGAGCGGGAACGTTTTCGGGCTGGTTGGATGTTGACCCTGGTACGACAGCTCGTCGAGCTAGAGAAGAGGCGACGTGACTACTGTTCTGACCCCCGCGAGCCCGCTGACGGCCGCCGATCGCTGCGACCGCTGCGGCGCCCAGGCATACCTGCGCGTCGTCCTGCTCAGCGGCGGAGAACTGCTCTTCTGCGCCCACCACGGCCGCAAGTTCGAGCCGGAACTCAAGAAGATCGCCGCTGAGATACAGGACGAGTCGGAGCGACTGACCGCCGCTCCCGCAGCAAGCACTCCTGAAGAAGAGCGCTGACACTTCGCGTCCACGACGAGCCAGCACCGGCACAGGCCGGCGACGGGCGGCCCCGCTCCTGAACCACAGGAGCGGGGCCGCCCGTCCTCGTATCCGCGGATGGCCCTCAGCGGCCGTCAGACGCCCTTGTGCGGCCCCGGTGCGCCGCGGTGGCGGCCCAGCGTCCGCAGGACGTCGGACACCCGGGTGTAGACGCCGGGGCTCCCGGCCCGCCCGCACCCGCTGCCCCACGACACCAGCCCGATCAGCCGGCCCTGCGCGACCAGCGGCCCTCCACTGTCCCCCTGACAGGCGTCACGGCCCCCCTGAGGCTCTCCGGCGCACAGCATGGCCTCGGGGAGGTAGGTGCCGTCCCCGCTGCCCGGGTAGGCCTCCTGGCAGCGGGCGTCGGGCAGCACGTGCACACGCGCGGCGTGCAGGCTGCCCGCGTAGTCGCCACTGCCGCTGAGATCGCCCCAGCCGTAGACCGTGGCGGCCGTGCCCGGCTGGTAGGCGCTGTCACCCGCCGCCGCCATCCCGATGACCGAGCCCTGGGGCAGCGGTGCGACGAGGGTGAGCACGGCGAAGTCGCCCGCGTTGCTTGCGGTGTCGTAGGCCGGGTTGACCCACACATCTCGTACGGCGATCGCCTGGCCGCTGCCCGAGAGCAGGTCCGTGCGGCCCGCGAGGACCTTGAGGTCGCCCGCGCGGTTCGGTGGCGTACCGAGGACGTCGTCGCCCATGCAGTGGGCCGCGGTCAGCACGGTGGTCCGGCTCACGGCGACGCCTCCGCAGAACTGTCCCGCCCGGGTACCCCCGAACCGGTCACGACTGGACAGCGCCACCGTCCACGGGCTCTCGGAGACATCGACCGGGAACCCGCCGACGACGATGCTGTCGGCGGCCACAGGGGCCGCGGAGACCAGCGGTATGGCGGACGCGGCAGCCGCCAGGACCAGCGGCCGGGTCAGCGCCCGGGCAAAGGGACGACGCATGCACGTTCCTCACTCTGGGATGGTCATCGGAGACCCAGAGTGATCCAGCGTGCCGCGCGGCGCACCCGCGGCCCAGCACGAAGGCCCGGCTCCCCGAGGGGAGACCGGGCCTTCCGTGTCGTACGACTACGACCTAGTCGAGGTAGTCGCGCAGCACCTGCGAACGCGACGGGTGGCGCAGCTTCGACATGGTCTTGGACTCGATCTGGCGGATGCGCTCACGGGTGACCCCGTACACCTTGCCGATCTCGTCGAGGGTCTTCGGCTGACCGTCGGTGAGACCGAAGCGCATCGAGACCACACCGGCCTCGCGCTCGGACAGGGTGTCCAGGACGGAGTGCAGCTGCTCCTGGAGGAGCGTGAAGCTGACCGCATCGGCCGGGACGACGGCCTCGGAGTCCTCGATGAGGTCACCGAACTCGCTGTCGCCGTCCTCGCCCAGGGGGGTGTGCAGGGAGATGGGCTCGCGGCCGTACTTCTGGACCTCGATGACCTTCTCCGGAGTCATGTCGAGTTCCTTGGCCAGCTCCTCCGGGGTGGGCTCGCGGCCCAGGTCCTGGAGCATCTGACGCTGCACGCGCGCGAGCTTGTTGATGACCTCGACCATGTGCACCGGGATACGGATGGTGCGGGCCTGGTCGGCCATCGCGCGGGTGATCGCCTGACGGATCCACCAGGTGGCGTACGTGGAGAACTTGTAGCCCTTGGTGTAGTCGAACTTCTCGACCGCGCGGATGAGACCGAGGTTGCCCTCCTGGATGAGGTCCAGGAAGAGCATGCCGCGGCCGGTGTAGCGCTTGGCCAGGGAGACCACCAGGCGGAGGTTGGCCTCCAGGAGGTGGTTCTTGGCGCGGCGGCCGTCCTCGGCGATGATCTCCAGCTCGCGCTTGAGCTTGGGGGCGAGCTTGTCCGCGTTGGCCAGCTTGTCCTCGGCGAACAGGCCGGCCTCGATGCGCTTGGCGAGCTCGACCTCCTGCTCGGCGTTGAGGAGGGGGACCTTGCCGATCTGCTTGAGGTAGTCCTTGACGGGGTCGGCGGTGGCACCGGCAGCGGCGACCTGCTGCGCGGGCGCGTCGTCCTCGTCCTCGTCGGAGAGTACGAAGCCGGCGCTCTCGGCGCCCTCGGGCTCGTCCCCGGTCTTGCCGGGGGTCTCCTCGGCGGCCTCGTCGTCGACGAGCTCGGCGTCGTCCTTCTTGGCGCTGGTCTTCTTGGCCGCCGCGGCAGTCGTCTTCTTGGCGGCGACCTTCTTGGCGACCGCCTTCTTGGCTGGCGCCGCCTTCTTGGCAGCGGCCCTCTGGGCGTCGTCCTCGGCGGGAGCGTCGGCGAGGGGCGCCGCCGGAGTCGCGGTGGCGGTGGCCTTCTTGGCGGTCACCGTCTTCGCGGCGACCGTCTTGGTGGCGGTGCGCTTGGCCGGACTCTTCGCTGCGACGCTCTTTCGGGTGCGCTTGGGCTCCGCGGCACTGACCATCAGCGTCACACCCTCTTCCTCGAGGATCTGGTTGAGGCTGCGCAGTACGTTCTTCCACTGAGTGGCCGGAATCTGGTCAGCTTCGAAGGCCCGACGCACGTCATCGCCGGCGATCTGCCCCTCAGCCTTTCCCCGCTCGATGAGCGCCATGACAGAGACGGACTCGGCGATCTCCGGCGGGAGCGTACGGGATGTGCTGGCCGACACGAACAACCTCTCGGAACGATGGAAAACGGCTTCCGGCCCCGTCCGGTACGGACAGGAGCCGACGACCGCCGACTTGGGGATGGGCCGACGGCGCGGGCTGGGGCCGGGAAGAATCACAGCGCCTTGAACGGCGTCCGTATTCCCTTCCGCGGCTGTCACCTCTTAGGTCATCGCGCAGTTCCCGCGAGCGTTACGCCCAATCTGCGTGGCCCGAGTCACACCCCGTAAGCGTTCAAAAACGGTCAGACACGGGCAGAGGAGGTCACCCAGGGCCGGGAGAGGCACTTCTCAAGGGGATACGGCCCCCGTCGCACCGCCGGACCCCGCCGGTTCCCTGGAGGATCCTGCGGGGTCCGGCGGGAGACGGCGACCGGGTCGGGCGGCGCCACGGGAGCGCGGTACACCTCGACCGCGCCGACCAGCACGCGCGCGTCAGTGCTCGCGCGGGGCGGGCACCACGCGCTCCACCTCGGGGTGCACGATGAGCAGCTGCCGCATTGCCGCCTCGGCCGCCGCACCGTCGCCGGCCGCGAGGGCGTCGACGATCCGGGCGTGGTGCGCCAGGGACGCGTCGGTCGGGCGGTCACAGCCCGTGACCGGTCCGCCGGAGACCTGGAGGGCCGAGGAGACGATCCCGGAAAGGTGCTCCAGCATGCGGTTGCCCGCGACCTGGATGAGCAGCGAGTGGAACTCGGCGTCCGCGCGGGAGAAGGTCAGGGCGTCGCCCTGCGCCATGGCGTGACCCATGATCTCGACCATGTCGGAGAGGCGCTGCTGGACGTCCTCGCGGCCGTGCCCGGCGGCGAGGCGCGCGGCGAGCGGCTCGATCGTCCAGCGCAGCTCGCTCAGCTCGCGGCGCTGGTTGTCGCGCTGCGGGCCGAAGGCGCGCCACTCGATGATGTCCGGGTCGAGGAGGTTCCAGTCGCTGACGGGACGCACGCGCGTGCCGACGTTCGGGCGGGCGCTGACCAGGCCCTTGGCCTCCAGGACGCGCAGCGACTCACGGACGACGGTGCGGGAGACCTCGAAACGCTGGCCGATCTCCTCGGGCACCAGCGGGCGGTCGGCGCCCAGGTCGCCGGAAACGATCATCTGGCCCAGCTGCTGGACGAGTTGGCCGTGCAGTCCGCGTCCGCGGCTGCCCGCGGCACGACGGCCCACGCGGCCCAGCTCGGGGTCGGAACCGTCCCAGGAAGGGGCTCCGAGGCGCTCGGTGACGGGCGCCTCGGCGTAGGGGTAGCGGTCGAGTTCGCCCGGGCCGGCGAGACCGGAGTCTGCGGAGCGGGCGGCGGTCATCATGGTGTGCGCAAGGGTACTCACGGATCCTTTGTCGGCGCTGGCTCCAACTCCCTTGAGGTCTTTGGTGAAAAGCACACGAAAGGGTGATCGCTCACCCCGTCGCAATTGACGCCTTATCGGAAAGAAATGGGCTTTCTCCGGGGAGTTGTGCGCAGAGCGGGACCCGAAGGGTGCGCGCGGTCGTCATCGGACCCTGCTACGCAGGGTCGTGAGCAGATACGCGCAGAGCAGCGCGGTCAGCGACAACGTCAGTGCCCCGCCCACGGGTTGGACGATCACTCGCGCCGCCGCGGACAGATACCGCTCACCTCCGAAGGGCCACTGCAGCAGGAACACCTTCCGCAACCGCAGGGGAAAGCCTGCCGCGGCCCGCACGGCGGGCCCCTCCAACCCCTTGTGCACAAGGGGTACGACGAGAATCGGTACGGCGACCACCGCGGCGAGCCCGGCCGTGGTGGACCGGAAGATGCCCGCGGCCAGCACTCCGGCCCAGGCGCACCCGACGACGAGGCCGACCCAACTCGCGCTCGTCGAAAGCCAGTCGGCGGGAACCTGTGCGAGCTCCCGTCCGTATACGAGATAGAGCACTTCGGCGTCGCAGCCCACCGTGAGGAAGCCCAGCAGCAGCGCGGTGGCCGCGGAGACGAGGAGCTTCGCGAGGAGCAGCCCCATCCGCCGGGGCACGGTGCCGCGGTCCGCCGCCAGGGCAGGGTGCCGGAACTCGTCGCCGAAGGCGAACGCCCCGAGCAGTCCCGCGCCGAGCGCCGCGGGCGGCAACGGCAGTTCCCGCGGCCAGGCGGCCAGCAGGCGCGACTGCGGGGTGTGCCCGATACGGGCCAACAGCAGTGCGGTGAGGGCGGACACGACGAGTACGGCGGCCCCGGTCAGGAACCCGGTGCCGATACCGGTGGCCCGGCGCAGCTCGTAGCGGAGCGGACGCAGCGGACTGGGCGCGGAGCGGACGGAGATGGGGGGCGGGAGCGGGGACAGGGTGTCGAGGGTGGCGGCTCGCGAAGGACGCGGGGCACGCGCGCGGGGAAGGGTGCCGGCCGCCTCTTCGGGGTCGATGAGAGGGACCAGTCGGGAGGGGGCGGGACTCGGCGCGCGCGGGCTGCGTGTCGCAGGGGAGCTTGTGGTGGCCGGCTGCGCCTCAGGGTCAACGGCGGCGTCCCGCAGGGGACTGACGGCAGTTGCCTGAGCCTCGTACGGCGGGTGGGTTTGTGCGGCGGGTTCCGGTTCTTCGACGATCTCCGAGCGCTCCGCCGAGGGGGCCGGCACGCGCGGCTCACCGCCGGTTTCCGGCTCGCCCTGGAGGGACGTTCCGGCTCCGGGCCCCATGTCGCCGATCTCGTCGGCGAGTTGGTGTACGAGGATGTCGTGCCGGAACGCCGTCTCACCGATGTCGGCGCACGTACTGCCGTACACGGCAAGGCGGTTGCCGTCCTCCCGTACGACTTCGACCGAGCGGTGTGCGGCGCGGGCCTCTTTGGCGAGGAGGGCGGCGAGGCGGGCGGCGTGCGGGGTGCGGACTGCGACGCGGGGGCGCAGCCGGGTGCGGGCGAACTCTCCCGCCTCCTGGTCGGCGACGAGTCTGCCCTGTTCGAGGGTGACGACCCGGTCGGCGCTGCGGGCGGCCTCCTTGGGTTCGGCCGTGCTGAACAGGACCGTGCCGCCCTGGGCGGCGTGCGCGCGCAGCATGCCGTACAGCCAGCGGCTCTCGCGGGCGGAGAGCGCGTCCGCGGGTTCGTCCAGCACCAGCGTGTGCGGGTCGGACAGCAGGGCGCAGGCGAGGCCCAGGCGGCGGTCCATGCCGCGGGCGAGGCTGCCGAGGCGTTCGTCGCGCAGGCTGACGAGGCCGACCACTTCGAGGACCTCGTCGGCCCGCCGGGCCGGAACACCCGCCGCGGCGCACAGCATCCGCAGATGGCCGCGGACCGAGCGGGCGGGATGTCCCGGCACGTCGCCCAGGAGCACGCCGACCTCGCGTGACGGGTGGGCGATGCGATGCAGGGGGCGGCCCCTGAAGTAGCTGATTCCACGCCCCTGTTGCAGCTCTAGCATGAGCCTGAGCGCGGTCGTCTTCCCCGCGCCCGGTGCTCCGAGGAGTGCGGTGACACTGCCCGCACGGGCCTCGAAGGAGACGTCGTCGACGGCGGGGGGATGCTCCTTGCGGGCGTTGCTGGTCAGTCCGAGGGCCTGGATCACCCACAGCAAGATAGCGCGCTATGTCCGTTTTTTCGGGCAGCGAACGGCTCGCACCGCAACGCTTGACCGCCCCGGTCGAGGTGCTACGGCGTCACACCTCGGGGCGCAGCATCGGCGGGTTGAGCAGCGTGGCCCCGCCGGCCCGGAACAGCTGCGCCGGACGCCCTCCCTGACGGGTCGTCGTACCGCCGGTCGGGACGAGGAAGCCGGGCGTGCCGGTCACCTTGCGGTGGAAGTTGCGCGGGTCGAGCGCCACCCCCCACACCGCCTCGTAGACGCGGCGCAGTTCACCGACGGTGAATTCGGTGGGGCAGAACGCCGTGGCCAGGGACGAGTACTCGATCTTCGAGCGGGCGCGCTCCACCCCGTCGGAAAGGATCTGCGCGTGATCGAAGGCGAGCGGCGCCACCGGGTCGCCGTCACGCCCGAAGCCGCCCTGTTGCAGCAACTCCTCGACGGGCGCCCAGCGCGCGTTGCTGGCGTCGCCGCCCGCGCGGGGTGCCGGCAGGTCGGGGGCGAGTGCGAGGTGGGCGACGCTGACGACGCGCATCCGCGGGTCGCGCTTGGGGTCGCCGTAGGTCGCGAGCTGCTCCAGGTGCGCTCCGTTGTCCTGGACGGGGACCGCCGGGTCGTGGGCGCGCAGTCCCGTCTCCTCGGCCAGTTCCCGGGCGGCGGCCTGGGCCAGATCCTCGTCGGCCCGCACGAAACCGCCGGGTAGCGCCCAGCGCCCCTGAAACGGCGGCTCGCCCCTGCGTACCGCCAGCCCGCACAGAGCATGGCGGCGCACGGTCAGCACGACCAGGTCCACGGTGACGGCGAAGGGCGGATACGCTGACGGGTCGTAGGACATGCGGCGATCATAGTCGTCTGCCTGACGATAAACACTCCCTTCGTCGGTACCGCCGTGACTGATCCACTTCGGTGCGATACGTGGTCGATCCTCCGTTTCCGGCCGTCGGCCGACAGGGACTCGTGCGAGGTCACGCTCCCAATTGCAGTCCTTCGGCGGCCTCCTCGACCATGGCGACACCGAGTCGACCGACCCGTACGGAGAAGGGGGCGCCGGCGATCCGCAGTCCCGTGAGGCCGAGCTCGCCCAGGGGCGCGCTGCGGACCGGGCGGAGGGTGACCGTCCGGGCGGGGGCGTCGGGGCGGATGCCGGCGAGGGTGGTCAGCAGCAGTACTCCGGCGGCGGCTGCCGTGGCCGCCGGACGGCAGGCCGCCGGGTGAGGAACGGGAGCGCTCCCCTCCGCCCGCTGCTCCCCCGCGTACATCTCGGGGAGCCGGTGTCCGAACGCCTCGGCCGCCGCGAGCACTCCCCGCAACAGGGAGGTGGCTTCCTTCTCGTAGCCGCCGGCGGCCAGGCCCGCGACGGCGATCGCCGTCTCCTGCACCCGCACTGCGCCGCTCCGGTGGCCGAACGGGCTGAATCCCGGTTCCTTCGCGCCCAGGCCGCGCAGTCCCCAGCCCGAGTCCATCACCGGGCTTCCGAGCAGCCGGGCGAGTTGTTCGGCCCGTGCCTTGTCGAGCAGGCCGGGTGCGTACTCGCCGCCGCCCAGCAGTCCGGTGTCGAGGAGATGGGCCGCGGTCGCGCCGAGGTGCGGCACGAGGCGTCCGTCCGGAAGCCGGGCCGCCGCCGGGCGCCCGCCGCCCAGGTCCCCGATCCAGAAGTCCGCGCGGAAGGCGGTGCGCAACTCCTGCGCCCATTGCCGGAGTTCGGCGCCGCCGGGTCTTCCGAACGCGTCCAGCAGATCGGCTCCGAGCAGTGCTGCCCGGTGGGCGTGGGCCTGTGTCTCGCAGCGGACGGGGCCGCCGGGGTGCGGGTCACGCAGATAGGTCCCGTCGCCCACGGTGGTCCGCAGCCAGGTCAGACAGCGCTCGGCGGCCGGCAGTAGCTCCTGTGTCTCCTGCTCCGGGAGCCCCCAGCGGCGGGCCTCCGCGAGCAGCACAGGGAAGAGAAGGGTCGCCTCCGTCCCCGTGCAGCCCGGCGGCAGATGGGCGCCGGCATCGCGGCGCGGTCCCGGGATCATTCCGAACTGTGCTCCGGGGCGCGGGAGTTGGGTCCGGGCCAGGGTCCGTAGCGTGCCCGCGGCGAGCCGTGTACCGAGGGGCAGCGTCATACGGGCCGCCGTGAGCGACTCCGCCGGGGCCAGACCGCATCGCCAGGGCGCCCCGGCCGCGAGGTGCGTGTCGGCGGGATGTGCGGGGTCGCGCAGCAGCAGTGCCTGGAGATCCTCGACGCTGGTTCGCAGAAGGGCCTGGGCTCGGGGGTCGTCACCGGCCGCCCGTGCGAAGGCCAGTGGGCTGGTCGCCCCGTGGCCCACGGCCCGGACCGGCCCCGCGCCGTCCGGGCGTACTCGCAGTTCCACGCTCGCCGTACCGCCCGGTGGCAGTTCGAACTCCCAGCGCAGTAGTCCCGCGGAGGCCAGCGCGTCGGCGGGTGGCGGGTCGGCGGTGACCGTCGAGTTCCCGGTCGCACCGGACCAGCGCAGCCCGGAGTCGTGCACGCTGGCGGGCAGTTCGGGTCCCGTGCTGCCCGCGGCGATCGCGCCCAGGTCCGCCAGGTCGGTGCCGAGCGCCACCTCGACCGGCAGGCGCAGCGGGCGCCAGGACACGCTGCGCAGGGTGATGCGCTCCGTACCGTCGGCATGCCGAGTCCGCTCGACCACGAGGTCGGGGTCCGGGCCGCAGTCGGGGGCCACCCGCACGGTCCCCACGAAGCGCGCGCGGTCGGCCGCCGTCATCCTGGCCTGCACCGCCAGCGGTTCACGTCCGGCCACCCGCACCTGACAGCGGGAGAGCACCCGCCGGCCCGCGCGGTAGAACCCCTCCAGTCCCCGGCCGTTCAGCTGACCCTGCTCGGTGGAGACGGCGAGCCCCGGGAGGGCGACGCAGATCAGCGTGTCGTGGGTGGGCGGCAGTTCGACGGAACGCCGGGGCGTCGGGCAAGGCGTGCGCGGCACGGGGCTCTGCGGCGGGGAGAGGGACGAAGACCGGAGCGGGGACGGTGACCGGGAGGGGGGTGGTGGTGGACGTCGGATGTGGCCGGCCTCCGAGCCCTCCACCAGCCGCTGCGACGGCTGCGACGGCTGCGACGGCTGCGACGGCTGCGACGGCTGCGACGGCTGCGACGGCTGCGACGGCTGCGACAAGCGTCCGCCTTGGCCGGTGCGGGAAGCGAGGCGCCGGTCCTGGTCCGCAAGTGGTCCGGGAGCACCGGAGTCAGGGCTGTCGTCGGCGTCGGAGGGCGGCGTCGGCTGATGCATGGGCGGCTTCTTCTGCGCTCTGTGCGCCTCGGACGTGTTCGGCGCCGGATGGAGAGTCCCGAGAGGACAAGGGCTGTTCGGCGACACGACCCGATCAGGCGTTCCGCCACTCAGGTGAACGGAGCCGGGCTCCTCCTGGTCACGCCCGCGGCCCGGGAAGCCGACCGAATGGCGGCGGAGCGCAGGAGACAGCCGCGCGGCGCCGATTTCACGGCCTCGGCCGCCGCCGACACTCGCCGCGTGTGGGGTCATCGCCCCGAACTCGACGACCCGCCGGACCACGACCCCGAACAGACCGAAGACACCGCACCGACCACCTGTCCGGCGTGACCGACCGCCACTCCCCCAGCCCTTGATCATCCGTCCCCCTCAATGCCACTGCTCCCCGGCAGGGGTCGCTCCGAGCAGGTGTCATGGCGCCGCGAACCGCTCCTCCCGGAGGTGCGGGGACGTGTGCCGCCAGGACGTGCGGTGCCCTGCGCCGGTGTGCGAGGACGGGAGCCGTCCGGTTCCGCGGAACGCGCACGGCCCTCGACTCCGTCGGCGGTACGCGTACGGCGCCGACGACGGGAAGCCGCGGGCGCTGCCACCGGCGCCGGGGCATCGTCGGAATCGTTCACACCCTGCGGTACGGAACCGTCGGCGACCTCCGCGTCGCCGGACCCACCGGCCTCCACCCCCGCACGGTCCTTCCGTTCCGCGCGCAGGCAGCGGCGGATGGACTCCGGGTC
This sequence comes from Streptomyces sp. MBT53, assembly GCF_016654115.1. Taxonomy (GTDB): domain Bacteria; phylum Actinomycetota; class Actinomycetes; order Streptomycetales; family Streptomycetaceae; genus Streptomyces. Next base: position 88,395 of record NZ_JAEQAZ010000008.1, on the reverse strand, counting down.
CAGACCCTCGTTGCAGGCCTGGTGCAGGAGCCGGGCGAACAGGTAGTCGGAGTCGGCGCCCAGGGCCATGGCCAGGGCCTCCCGGGCCTCCAGGTCGTCGCCGGTCGACCAGGCGACCCAGCCCGCGAGTGTGAGTGGAGCCGCGGCGTGTTCGCCGTAGGGTCCGACGCAGCGGCGGGCCAGTGCGCGCCAGAGGCGCAGGGCCGGAACCGCCTCGTCGCCTTCCATCCATTCGGCCGCGCGGTCGCGGGTCGCACGGTCCTGAAGGCCGAGGATCAGTGTGGCCGCTTCGTCGTGGGCGAGCAGTTCGTCGTCACGCAGGTCCGAGTGGAGTGCGCCGGACGCGGGCGGTGCCGCGGCGAACCGGTCGAGGATCAACCGGGCGAGGTCCAGCGTCTCGTGCGCGACGTCCGCGCGGTAGGCGTCGTCGAGGATGCGGGGTACCAGGGCCGAACCGGCGGCGTCCAGGGCGGCTTCCTGCTCCAGCGCGGCGGCCGTCTCCCACGGCAGCAGCCTGCTGCGCAACTCGCGCAGTGTGCCGCGCACTTGGAGTCCCGCGTAGGTCGCCGCGGCGGCCAGTACGGAGGTGCCGGGCAGACCCATCGGGGAACCGTCGACCGGGCAACACCCCTCGATCGGGCAGCAGTAGGACCAGAAGCGGCCGTCCGAGATGCAGAGCGCCTCGATGACCGTCACGTCGAGCCGACCGCACTCGGTGCGCAGGTTCTGCACCAGCGGACGTAGCCGCTCCATGACCTGGCGCCCCGTCTCGCCGGGCGCCGGTTCCTGGCAGACGTAGGCGATCATCTGCTCGGGCCGGGTGCCCCTGCGCTCGCTGCCGGTCACCAGGCCGTGGGCCAACTGCCGTGCCACAGACGCCCAGTCGTCCGCGCCGGCGGGAATGCCGAGCCTGGCTCGGCCGCCGAAGCGGCCCCGGCCGCCGCGATCGTGCAGGGCGACGAGGACGATGCTGTCCTCGGGGCGGTACCCGAGGAGATAGGGCAGGGCGTCGGCGAGTTCGGCCGGGGTGCGCAGGGTGACCTGGTGGTCGGCGCCGTGGCGGTCGTACGCGGTGGGCTCGATGTCGCCGTTTTCGGCGGATCCGGTCGTTTCGCTGTGATTCGTCATGCGTTGACGATCTCGCGAATCTCGCCATTCCGCTTGAGCCTGTGGATAAGTCCGGTCAGGGGCACGTCACATGGGGTTCAGTGCGGTCAACTCGGCCCGGGCGGCCGGGACATGCGAACCGCCGTCGCACGCTCAGCCGCCCGGTAGCACGGTTTCCGGTACGGAATCTCAGCCCGCCGCAGCGAGGACCAGCGGAAGGACCTGGTCGCTCCCTGCGCGGCGGAGCAGGCGGGCGGCGACCGCCAGGGTCCAGCCCGAGTCGGTGTAGTCGTCCACGAGCAGGACGGGGCCGGGATGGGCGGCCAGGGCGCCGGCCAGTTCCTCGGAGACGCCGAAGGCGTCGGACAGGGCCCTGAGGCGTTGGGCGGAGTTGCTGCGGCGGGCCGCGTGGGCGCCGTCCGGGCCGGTGTGCGTCAGGGTGCCCAGGAGAGGGAGGCGGCCGATGGTCGCGATGCCCTGGGCGAGGGACCCCACGAGTTGCGGACGAGCCAGGGACGGTACGGCCACGACTCCCACGGGACGGGCGGAGGCGTCGGTGACGTTCGGCGCCCAACCCCCGGGAGAACGCGCCCAGTCGGCGAGGACCGCCACCGCGGCCTTCAGGACGTCGTCGGGGACCGGGCCGTCCGGTGCGTTCTCGGCCAGCAGTGGGCGCAGTCGGTTGCCCCAGCCGATGTCCGAGAGGCGTCCCAGAGCACGCCCCGTGGAGCACTGGTCCTTGGCCGGGATACGTCCCTTGAGGTCGACGCCCAGCGCGGCCATCCCGGTCGGCCACATCCGGCGCGGCTCGATCTCCGTGCCCGGGCGGTCCAGTTCCTTCGTCGCCCCTGTCAGCGTCTCCGCCGAGACGGAGGAGGCGATCCAGGCGCCCGCGCAGTTGTCGCACCGGCCGCAGGGCACCGCCCCTTCGTCGTCCAGCTGTTGGCGCAGGAACTCCATCCGGCACTGGGACGTGCTCACGTAGTCGCGCATGGCCTGCTGTTCGGCCGCTCGCTGCTTGGCCACCCAGGCGTACCGCTCGGCGTCGTAGACCCACTCGGTCCCCGTGGCCGTCCAGCCGCCCTTCACGCGCTTGACCGCTCCGTCGACGTCCAGAACCTTCAGCATCGTCTCCAGGCGGCTGCGCCGGAGATCCACCGCCGTCTCCAGGGCCGGTACGGACAGCGGCCGCCCCGCGTCGGCGAGGGCCGAGAGGGTCTGGCGGACCTGTGTCTCGGGCGGGAAGGCCGTATCGGCGAAGTAGCGCCAGATGGCCTCGTCCTCCCTGCCCGGCAGGAGGAGCACATCGGCGTGCGCCACACCGCGCCCCGCACGGCCCACCTGCTGGTAGTAGGCGATCGGCGAGGAGGGCGAGCCTAGGTGGACCACGAAGCCCAGGTCCGGCTTGTCGTAGCCCATGCCCAGGGCCGATGTGGCGACCAGTGCCTTGACCCGGTTCTCCTGGAGGTCGATCTCGGCCTGCAACCGGTCGGCGTTCTCCGTCTTCCCGGTGTACGAGGCCACCTTGAAGCCGCGTTGACGCAGGAAGGCGGTGGCCTCCTCGGCGGCGGCCACGGTGAGCGTGTAGATGATTCCCGACCCCGGAAGCTCGTCCAGGTGCTCGGCGAGCCAGGCCAGGCGGTGTGCCGCGTCCGGGAGTTGGACCACCCCGAGGCGCAGGCTCTCCCGCTCCAGCGGGCCGCGCAGCACCAGGGCCTCACCGGCGCCGGTGCCCAACTGCTCGGCCACATCGGCGGTCACGCGCGCGTTGGCGGTCGCCGTGGTGGCCAGCACCGGTACGCCGGTGGGCAGTTCGCCCAGCATCGCCCGCAACCGGCGGTAGTCCGGGCGGAAGTCGTGTCCCCAGTCGGAGATGCAGTGCGCCTCGTCGACCACCAACAGGCCGGTCGTGGCCGCGAGTCTGGGCAACACCTGGTCGCGGAAATCCACGGAGTTGAGTCGCTCCGGGCTCACGAGGAGGACGTCGGTCTCGCCCTTTTCGACCTCCCCGTAGATGCTGTCCCACTCCTCCGGGTTGGCCGAGTTGATGGTGTGCGCCCGGATGCCGGCCCGTGCCGCCGACTCGACCTGGTTGCGCATCAGGGCCAGCAGCGGCGAGATGATCACTGTGGGCCCGGAGCCGCGCCGGCGCAGCAGGGCGGTGGCGACGAAGTACACCGCCGACTTGCCCCAGCCGGTGCGCTGCACGACCAGCGCGCGCCGGCGCTCCTCCACGAGGGCGGCCACCGCCTGCCACTGGTCCTCGCGCAGCCGCGCGGTGCCGCTCGGATCACCGACCAGCTCGGCGAGGATGGCGTCGGCTTCGGCACGCAGCTCCTGGTTGCTCATGCCCCCATGCAACCTCACGCCACTGACAACGGCCCAATCCCCCGCCGCGGTGAAGGGGCGCTTCCGGCCGTCCTGACCGCCTGTCCCGGACGCCCCGCGCACCGGGGCCGACCTGCTCCCTCTAGACCTTCCGCACCTCAGTGGCGTACGAAAGTGTCGTACTCGATCGTCCCAGGCGTCGTCGAACGACGCATTGGGTAGGGATATAAGCCACAGACCATCAGATAAGGGGCTGTGGCCCCATTTGCTCGTTGCCGCATCCCAGTTCGACAGCAAGAATTGGAGTCCGCTCCCCGCACGGTTCGTCCGTGATCCGGTAGGGCCCTGCTGCGGTGTGCGCTCCCCCGAATCCGACCTCGCCCGCAGTGTGGGCGCGTAGCCGAAGGGAGAACCGTGACCTTCGGATTCGCTCCGTCCTCCGCGGCATCCACGTCGACGTCAGCCGACCTGTCCGCCGCTTCCGCCAACCCTCTGGCCCGTATGCTCGAACCCTCCGAGTGGGCCGCCGCCGGAATCCCCCTGCTGCGCAATCCCCGCGAGGTCGTCAGCGGGCTGCACTCCCGGCACCGCCCGAGACCGGCGACCGCGATCGTGGCCGTCCTCGACCCGGACGAACGGCTGCTCGCGAGCGCCTCGTTCGTCCGCCGGTCGGCCCCGGCCGACGGCTGGATGTTCCGCAACGCGCTGCTCGCGCAACTGCGTCGGGTCATCCCGCACGACCTGCGCCGCCGCACCCCGGTGCGCACCGCCGTGCTGCTCTACTGCCGTGAGGGCGACGCGCGTTGGACGGAAGAGGACGGGGCGTGGATGTGGGGGCTGCGTGACGCCTGCACGCTGCACGGGCTGCGCTGCGGGGCGTACATCACGCTGACGCGTGACGGCTGGCAGGTGCTCGGTGAGGGGCGTGGCGGCCGACGCCCGAGCGCGGACTCGGCGCCGGAACCTTTCGCCATGTCCGAGGTACCGCCCCTGCTGCCTCGCACCGGCGGCGCCGCCTCGGAGGTACTGCGCCGCGCCGCGGCCCGCTGAAACACCGGTCCGGGCCTCCGCGCCCGGACCGTACGGCGGTACGAGACCGCCAAGGGAGGGTCCGTACGGCGACACAAAGCCGGCACTGGAGGGTCCGTACGGCGGCACGGAACCCGCGCTGGAGAGTCCGTACGACCCCGCCGGGCCGCCCCCGGACTTGAGGGGTCCGTACGGTGCCGGGCCGCCCCCGGACAGGGACTCCCGGCCGGTTCATCACGCACGGGACGGAACCCTGCGGAAGGCACCCTTCATCGACCGCGCCCGGGCTTCCGGGCACGGCAGAGCGCTCACCGTGCACAGACCTATGCAACGGCGTCCGAGTGGGCCGCCGTCGGCCTCTGAGAGCCCTCCGAACGTTCCGGAGACGGCTCTCAGACGCCCGCGCCCAGCACCGAGTTGATCTGCTGCGGGTCGCCGCAGACGATCAGCAGGGCGCCGGCCCGGCTGAGGGCCATGGGCAGCGCGGTGGCGGCGACGGCGTCGGCGCCTCCGTTGACGGCGACCACGACGACGGGTCGGGACGTCGCCCGGCCCGCGACGGCGGCGTCCGCGTAGAAGACGTCGTCGCGCGCGTCGTGCTGCGCCCAGTAGGACGCTTCACCGAAGGACAGTTCATGGGCGGCCCACGGGTGCGGTTCGCCGGTGGTGATCACCAGCACGTCACCCGGGGTACGGCCCGACTCCAGAAGCAGGTCGACGGCTTCCTCGGCGGCGTCCAGCGCACCCTCGGCCGAGGCCGGGACGAGCTGGATCTGCGGGGTCGCCACAGCGGTGTCGGAGGCGGCGGGGGCAGCCGGACCCGAGGGTCCGGGCTTCACAGCGGCCACGTCACGCGGCGTGCGTTGCACCGGCGCCGTGGGCCGCAAGGGGCCGGGGCGACCGGGACGCGACGGCGCCGCGGGGCGGGGACCTGGTACGGGACGGGGGGTCGGCGCGACGCGGCCACTGGCCGGAGTGGCGCGGGGACCCTGGGCACTCTCGTGAATCTGAGGCTCCTCGGGAATGAGAGGCATGAGCTGATTTTTATCAAACGTTGGCGCGGCTCGCGTCGGCGGGTGGCACATCAGTGCGAGCGGAACGGTCAGAAGTCGAAGCCGAGCTGCCCCTCGATCTCCGGAACGTTTCCCTCCGCCCAACTGCGGGCCTTCTTGAGGTGCCGCCACTGGGGCAGCGCATCAAGATACGCCCACGACAACCGGTGGTACGGGGTGGGGCCCCGCTCCTCCAGTGCGGCTTTGTGCACGGGTGACGGATACCCGGCGTTGGCCGCAAAAGCGAAGTCTGCATGGTCGATGCCCAGTTCGGCCATCATTTTGTCGCGCTGAACCTTGGCGATCACCGAAGCGGCGGCCACCGCCACGCACGACTGGTCGCCCTTGATCACCGTACGAACCCGCCAAGGGGCCCCGAGGTAATCGTGCTTCCCGTCGAGAATGACCGCGTCCGGGCGAACCGGCAAGGCCTCAAGGGCACGCACCGCGGCGAGCCGCAGCGCGGCCGTCATGCCTAGGTCGTCGATCTCCTCCGGGGAGGCGTGCCCCAGGGCGTACGCCGTGACCCACTTGCGGAGTTCTTCGGCGAGTTGGGTACGCCGCTTGACCGCGATGAGCTTGGAGTCGGTGAGGCCTTCGGGGGGTCGGCGCAGTCCGGTGACCGCCGCGCAGACGGTGACGGGGCCGGCCCACGCGCCGCGCCCCACCTCGTCGACGCCTGCAATGACCTTGGCTCCGGTCGTGGCGCGGAGTGAGCGCTCGACGGTGTGAGTGGGTGCTTCGTACGGCATGGCGACCTCAGGGTACGCCGCCCGGGACCCCCTGCGACACCCAGGCTTCCCCTCGCCCGCTCAAGCTCGTCCCGGTCCGGCTTCACGCACCGCTCGGCCGGAGCAGCGGAAGCACCAACTGGTCGAGCATTTCCTCGATCTCCTGGTCGCTCCATTCACTGCCGCACACCTTCGATCTGTACATCATCATCGCCGGGATCGCGTCGAAGACATAGCTGTTGGACGCGTCGGAGCGAACCTGGCCTCGCTCGATTCCCCGGTCGACAGCGTCGCGGATCAGTCGGAGCGTAGGTTCCACGACGCCTTCGACGATCACGCCGTGGAAGCGCTCCGCCTGCGCCATGTCGCATTCGTGAATCACCGCGCGCAGGGCGGATCCGGGGCGCGAGAACATCGCGTCGCGCGCCCGTGTGCACAGCGCCAGCAGATCCGCACGCACATCGCCGAGGTCGGGCAGCTCTTCCAGACGCGGCAGTCCGGCCTGCAACGCGTCCGCGACGAGGTCTTCCTTCGAGGACCAGCGGCGGTAGACCGCGGCCTTGCCCGTCTGGGCGCCGGCGGCGACGCCTTCCATCGTGAGGGCGTTCCATCCGACCGTACTGAGTTGTTCCAGTGCGGCCTCCAGGATCGCGCGTTCGAGCACGGCGCCGCGACGGCGGAGGGAGGCCGCCTGAGCGGGGGCGGCCGTCCAGCCCGAAGTAACCATCTGAGTCTCTCCAGCGAGCAGTGGAATGGGGAATTCCGGGGATCGGGGACACGTCGCGCGGCAGCGACGGGGGACGCGTCATATCGGGGCGAGTTAAGTGAACGCTTGCGTTCACTGTCGGGGACTCACTACCGTTGACGCGGCAGTGAACGCGGGCGTTCACTAACACACTTGTGGGGGACCCATAGTGACAACCTCTCAGTTGACCCAGAAGCCAAAACCAGGAGCGGCCCGCCGGGAGGGGCATCCCGGTATCGCGCTCGCGGTCATCGCGGCCTGCCAACTCATGGTGGTACTCGACGCGACGATTGTGAACATCGCTCTCCCGCACATTCAAGCCGCACTCAGCTTCAGCACCACCGACCTCACATGGGTCGTCAGCGCCTACACGCTCACCTTCGGCGGCCTGCTGCTTCTCGGCGGCCGGGCCGGCGACATCCTCGGCAGGCGCCGGGTGTTCATCACCGGCATCCTGCTCTTCACCTTCGCCTCGCTGCTCGGCGGACTCGCCCAGGAACCCTGGCAGTTGCTGGCCGCACGCGTCCTCCAGGGCGTGGGTGGCGCGATCGCGTCGCCCACTTCGCTGGCACTCATCACCACCACGTTCCCCGAGGGCCCGGAACGCAACAGGGCGTTCGGAGTCTTCGCCGCGGTCTCGGCGGGCGGCGGCGCGATCGGCCTGCTCGCGGGCGGCATGCTCACCGAGTGGCTCGACTGGCGCTGGGTGCTCTTCGTCAACGTGCCGATCGGCCTGCTGATCGCCGTACTCACACCGCTGTACATCAGCGAGTCCGAACGGCACACCGGCCGGTTCGACATCGCGGGCGCGCTGACCTCGACGGCGGGCATGGCGTCCCTCGTCTACGGCTTCATCCGCGCGGCGGACAAGGGGTGGCGCGACAGCCTGACCATCGGGTCCTTCGGCGCGGCGGCCGTGCTGCTGCTGGCCTTCGTGGTCATCGAATCCAGGGCCAAGGAACCGATCACCCCGCTCAGGATGTTCGCCGACCGCAACCGCTCGGGCACCTACGTGATCATGCTGAGCCTGGCCGCCGCGATGTTCGGAATGTTCTTCTACATCGTGCTCTTCGTGCAGAACGTGCTGGGGTACAGCCCGATCCAGGCCGGGCTCGCCTTCCTGCCGGTGACGGTCGTGATCGCGGCCGGAGCGGGGCTGTCCCAGCAGTTCCTGCCGCGGTTCGGACCACGGCCGTTCATGCTCGTCGGCTCGGCCCTCGCGGTGATCGGGCTGGCCTGGCAGACCCTCATCAGCTCGGACAGCTCGTACGTCGACGGAGTGCTCGGCCCCATGCTGGTGTTCGGCTTCGGCATGGGCCTGAACTTCGTGACGCTGACGATCACCGCCGTGTCCGGCGTCGCCCCGCACGAGGCGGGCGCCGCGTCCGCGTTGCTCAACGCCATGCAGCAGGTGGGCGGTTCGCTCGGTCTGTCCATCCTGACCACGGTGTTCGGCTCGGCCAGCAGGGACGAGGCGAAGAAGCAGCTGCCGAAGTTCCTGGCCAACGGATCGGCGGAGCAGAAGCAGGAGTTCGCCAAGTCGCACCAGCTGCCCGCGCCTTGGGGGCACGAGGTGCTCGCGCACGGTATCTCGACGGCCTTCATTCCGGCCGCCGCGATGGCCGTACTCGCCCTGATCACCGCCTGGTTGGTCATCAGGGTCCGCAAGAGCGACCTCGACGCCCTCGCGGGCACGGCGGGTCCGGGAATCGGCTGACCGGTCGGGCCCGGCCAGGGCCCGACCGACCGGCAACAGCACCGAAAACAGCACCATCTTCGACATCGACATCGGCGAAAACCTCATGACCACCCCCACAACTCCCGTGTCCTGTCCGTCCTGTGTGGACCCATGTGTCACACAGCAGCTGCCAGGACAACGGCCGGGCGGTCACGCAGAGTTCCCGCCGGGCACAGAGAGTTTCCGTCGCGTGCGGGTAGCGCTGCCCGGCAGGAGGTCGGAGGCGTCAGACGGCCGTCGGCACCCAGCCCGGCAGCGCCTCCGTCCGCTCCACCCACTCGGCGGGTGGCGTCCCGGCCTTCCCGCCGGCGATCACGCCGCCCACGATGGCGCAGGTGGTGTCCACGTCCCCGCCGACCTGCGCGGTGGTCCAGAACGCCTGCGCGTAGTCGCCGAGGCCGCGAGCGGCCGACCAGAGCGCGAAGGGGACCGTGTCGTGCGCTGTCGTACGACGTCCGCAGCCCAGTACCGCGGCGACGGTGCCGGCATCGGCGTAGTCGAGCATGTCGCGGGCGCGCCTCAGCCCCGTACCGACCGCGCTCTTGGGGACGAGGGCGATGACGCCGTCGAGGAGCGCCTCGGCGCTGGGCGGGCCGCCCGGGGCGGCGGCCAGTGCGGCTGCCGCGGCGACGGCCATGGCGCCGACGACGCCCTCACGGTGCTGGTGCGTCGGGTAGGCCGAGATCTCGGCCTGGTGGGTCGCCTGCTCGGGATCGTCCGCGTACCAGGCGCCCAGGGGTGCGATCCGCATCGCCGCGCCGTTGCCCCATGAGCCCTGTCCGTCGAAGAGCGCGGCGGACAGTTCACGCCAGTCGCCGCCTTCGCGGACCAGGCGCAGCAATCGGTTGACGGCGGGGCCGTAGCCGCGGTCGAAGTCGTGGTGCTCGGCGAAGGAGTGGGCCAGGGCGTCCTGGTCGACGCGGTGGTGGGCGGCGAGAACCGCGACCACGGAGCAGGCCATCTCCGTGTCGTCCGTCCACTGCCAGGGCGCCGGGGGCAGCTCGCGGCGCTTGAGGAGCGGGTAGTTCACGGGCACGAAGAACTGGGAGCCCAGTGCGTCCCCCACGGCGAGTCCGCGCAGGCTGGCCAGGGCTCGGCCGAAGCGTCCGTCAGGAGAGTTAGAAGGGTCGGAAGATCGGGTAGAGGAGTCGGCAGTCATCGGTCCGTCACCCTACCCACTGATCCCGTACGGCTCCGGATCTCGCCAGCTGTCGAACGGCCGGTCCAACGCATACCGGCCGTCGTCCCCCAGAACGAGCATCCGCATCTCGGCGTTCCCCGGATTGGACAGCGACTCGAACTCGGCGACCGTCCAGTGGAACCAGCGCATGCAGAAGAGTCGCATCGCCAGGCCGTGCGTCACGAGCAGCACGTTGGGCGGGTGGTCCGGGGCCTCGAAGCTGCGGTACAGGCTCTCCAGGAAGCCGCCGACCCGGTCGTAGACGTCGGCGCCGGACTCGCCCTGGGCGAAGCGGTAGAAGAAGTGCCCGTAGGCGTCCCGGTACGCCTTCTGGAGGCGTACGTCGTCCCGGTCCTGCCAGTTCCCCCAGTCCTGTTCGCGGAGCCGCGGCTCCTCACGTACGCGTACGAGGTCGGGGTCGAGGTGGAAGGCCCGGAAGGTCTCGTGGGTGCGGCGGTACGGGGAGACGTACACGCTGATGCGCTCGCGGCCGAACACCTCCCGCAGCCGCTTGCCGGTCTCCTCGGCCTGACGCCATCCCTGGTCGGTCAGCGCCAGGGCATGGTCGGGTTCACGCTCGTACACGGTGTCATCAACATTGCCCGTTGACTCGCCGTGCCGGACAAGGACGATGCGCCGTGGTCGTGCCATGCCAAAACCCTAGATCCAGTGGTGGCATATCGAGCACTCGTACGGGCTCCATACGGCGTAGGTCACACGAATTCTGCCCGATCGGCCACATAGGGGCGCACGATTCACACACCGGGACGTCGGTGACGGCGGTCCCGTCAGTCCGGAATTCAAACTGTCCAGCTCGGTTCCAGTTGCACGATGTCCCCCGTGAGGGACGCGACGTCCGCCTCGATCTGGGCCCTCAGTGCGAGCCGTTCCACTCGCTCGGTGCGGTATTTGCCGTGTTCGGCGGGCGAGTGCCACATCGAGAGCACCATGAACTCGTGTCCCGGGGCCTCGCCGAACATCCCGCGGAGCATGCCTGGCGAACCGGCCATCGCCGGGTTCCACACCTTCTCCTGCATCAGCGTGAAGTGCTCGGCGCGCTCCTCGTGGACCCGGCACAGGGCCACCCGCACCAGGTCGGCGTCGGTGAAGCGCGGCTCGAAGCCGGTCTTCACATCGAAGCGATGATCGAACAGCTTGACCTGCGCGTCCTTGAAGGTGCCCACCTGGGCCGACGCCAGCCGGTCGTGGGATCGGGCCATGAAGGAGTCGTAGAAGGCACGGCTTTCCCAGAACGCGAAAATGTGTGCCACTCCTGGCCGCGCTCTGCTCCAGCCTCCCCCCTGTCCCCGAAATCCCGGCTCCCCCAGAAGCCCCGCCCACTTTCGCTGCCCGCGCTCGAAGCCGCGGCGGTCCATCACGGTGCAGCGAATCCACTTGACCAGCACCGCGCCATCGTAAGGCCCTGGAGCGTGGCGCCGGTCACGCTCCGGCGGAGATCGTCCGCGCATACGCCCCCGCGCGCGTGGCACGATGGACAACGAACGCTGATCGCCCGGCAGTTGGGGCGCGCGATCGAGGCGCACGGGGAAGGGGAACTGTGGTCAACGGCCTCAACAAGGGGATCCGCAAGGCGGAAGTCGGGCTCCAGTGGGATCCGAGTCCCACCGGGCAACCGCCTGTCGATCTGGACATCGTTGCCACCACGTATGTGGCGAGTGATCTCTACGGCACTCCCGCGTACGCGGTGTACTTCGACAGCCGGTCCCCCGACGGCACCATCTATCTCAACCGGGACAGCAAGGACGGCAAGGGCTTCGGCTGGGACGAGGTCATGACGCTGGAGCTCGACCGGCTCGCCGACCGGTACGCGCGCGTGGTGGTCGGTGTCGTCATCCAACAGCGGGTCGCCCACCGTACGTTCGTCAACGTCCTCAACCCGAAGTTGCGGATCCGCGAGGGGTACACCGTCCTCACCGAGGAGGACTTCGGTGACGTCCTCGGTGCCACGGCGGCGACGGTCGGGGAGTTCACCCGGGACGAGTCCGGAAGCTGGGACTTCCATCCCGGCATCCAGGGCTTCGACGACGACCCGGCGACCTTCACCAGGACGATGGGCAGAGCACAGCAGTCCTGAGCCCTGCCCTTCGGCAGCTCGTCAGCCGGCGGTCCAGCCCGGGACCGTCGGCAGCACCTCCTCGGCGATGCGGAACAGCGCCTCGTCGTCGGGCGGCACGTCGTCCTGGCGCCAGATGGATATCTCGAAGGAGTCGCCGCCGTCCTTGGCGCTCGTGGAGACCAGCAGGCTGCGGGCGATGCCTCCGGGGCCCGTACTGGCGTCGCCGCCGCCGAGGTTGAAGCTGATGGAGACCGTCCGGTCCGAGTAGAGGACGGCCGGATGCCCCAGGACCTTCTTCACCTGCGAGGTCGAGTCCACGTAGCGGGCCGCCTGGGCGACCGGAATGTCGTCGTAGGACGCCGACAGCCGTACGGAATAGGTCCTCAGGTCGACGTCCGCCTCAGGGCTGGCGATCTTGGTGCCGCCGGCCAGCGTCATCCAGCCCGCGCTGCCCGAGGCGGACTCCGCGTGTTCGTCCGGAGTCCCCAGCAGCACCGGCAGGTCCGCGCGGTTCAACGCGGTGCAGAGCGCCGTCGGCGAGACGTACTTCGCCGGCAGGCTGTTGTCCGTACTCGCCGAGCAGATCGCCGGCTTGGTGTCCTGTGTCGTCTTCGGCAGGACTCCCCCAAGTCCCCACATACCACCCACGACGCCGCCGACCACCACTACCGCCGCGACTGCCTGGGCCCCCGCCCGCATACCCTTTTCGGGCTCGACGAAATCGTCGGCCATGTCCCCCACCCTCCCCTGTGCGCACGCTATGCGCGCTGAGGGAGATTAACTGCTGATCGTTCCGCTGGGAAACCGGATTCCTGACGCCTCTCATCCCTCGGCGCCAGGCCCTCGATCCGGGAACGCGCGCAGCCTCAACTCGGGCGCCCTGTGGTCGGCGAGCCATCGCATCCGGCGGTCGTCCGCGGCGAATCCTGCGCGTGCGATCCGGGTCCAGTCTTCGCGGTCGAGCACCTCCAGGTAGGCCGCCCGAAGTGCCTCCCGCTGCGCAGCGGTGCACCCCGAGGCCTCGGGAGGCTCCGTCGTCAGGTGCTGGGCGAGCAACGCGATGGTGAAGTAGCGCCCAGCGGTTGGGGCAGGCGAACCGGCATGGCGGGCATGAGCTCCCAGAACCGCTGCGGAGTGAGGGTAGTGAGCGAGGGTGAGTCCCATCCCGTCGCAGCAGCTCATTTGATGGAGCAGCCGACCGATGTGATCGACCATCTCGGTATCGGTGCCGAGGTCGGCCAGCGCTTCATGGAGTCTCGTGACTGTGGCGACCCGGCAGGCGAAGTATCCGTTGAGGAAGTCGCCGTCGCAGGCCCGGCGGAGCAGCCAGGGGCGGGCAGTTGGGTCGTCGAGTCGGCAGAGCGCCTCGACCACGTAGACGCGCCCCCAGCCGGTAACTCGCTCGGCGAGCCAGAGAAGGGCCTCGACGCCTCCTGGCCGAGTCTCGAAGGCGTGTGCCGCCAGCGGTCCGAAGTGGTTGGAGAGCAGCCCGATCGTCTGAATCAGCGGGAAGTCGTCGGCTGTTCCCACGGCGGCGAGCAGGGCGAGCCCGACGGTGACCGAGCATCGGTCGGTCCCATGGCGGACCAGCCAACGGCCCGTTCGCCGAACGCGTTTCCTGTCCACCCGTTCGGCCGCGGCGGCGATGTGCTCGTTCTGGTGAATCGGGATGTGGACGTGGTGGAAGGCATCGGCCAATTCGGCGGGCCGGGCGGAGGAGCGGGCGAAATGCGCGTCCAGGACGAGCGCCGCGTCCTTGCCGACCGCGTACTGGTCTTCAGGCCACTCGGGGCCTTGTCGCCCACGGTGCGTCCCGTCGTCCGGATAGGGCTCCCCGTCGCGTGGAAGCGGCTTGTCCGGGGCCAGTCGATGAAGCCGGAGCGCGTGCTCGTAGAGGGTCGTCGGTGATCCGGGCAGTGTTGTCCCGGTCGTCTCGCTCACCGGGAGACGGCGAACTCGATTCTCTTGATCATGGCCGGGAGCATGCCACGGCAGCCGAGGCCCCAACAAGCCGTCAACGCGCCAAGTCGATGCGTCAGGCGTAAGGCGTCACCCATGCCGAAGGCGGTGGAGCCGAGAATCCGGCTCCACCGCCCTGAACGGTTGACTCACTTCAGGCAGTTGCCTTGGTCAGCTGCAACCGCTGGTCGAACCGCACCCCTCGCAGATGTAGCAGGAACCGGCCCGCTGCATCTTCGTACCGCAGGAGAAGCACAGTGGGGCGTCCGCCTGGATGCCCAGCTGCATCTCCACCAGTTCGGCGCTGGTGTGGGCCTGCTGCGGGGCGGGCTTGGCTGCCTCGACGACCGCCTTGGGCGTGGCCACCGCCTTCAACTCCTGGGCGCGCGGCGCCGACTGGGCCAGGCCCTCTACGTCGACCTCGTCCTCCGTCGGCTCGTACGAACCGGTCTCCAGGTGACGCTGGCGCTCCTCGGCGGAGTGGATGCCGAGTGCGGAACGCGTCTCGAAGGGGAGGAAGTCGAGCGCCAGGCGGCGGAAGATGTAGTCGACGATCGACTGCGCCATCCGCACGTCCGGGTCGTCCGTCATGCCGGCCGGCTCGAAGCGCATGTTGGTGAACTTCGAGACGTACGTCTCCAGGGGGACGCCGTACTGCAGGCCTACGGAGACGGCGATCGAGAAGGCGTCCATCATGCCCGCGAGGGTGGAGCCCTGCTTGGACATCTTCAGGAAGACCTCGCCGAGACCGTCGTCCGGGTAGGAGTTGGCGGTCATGTAGCCCTCGGCGCCGCCGACCGTGAAGGAGGTCGTGATGCCCGGGCGGCCCTTGGGGAGACGCTTGCGGACGGGGCGGTACTCGACGACCTTCTCGACCGCGGTCCGGATGGTCTCCTCGGCCTTGGCGGTGACCTCGGCCTTGTCCTTGGTCTTGGCGGACAGGGGCTGGCCGACCTTGCAGTTGTCGCGGTAGATCGCGAGCGCCTTGACGCCCATCTTCCAGGCCTCGAAGTAGACCTCTTCGACGTCCTCGACGGTCGCCGTCTCCGGCAGGTTGACCGTCTTGGAGAGCGCGCCGGAGATCCAGGGCTGGATGGCGGCCATCATGCGGACGTGGCCCATCGCGGAGATGGAACGCTCGCCCATGGCGCAGTCGAAGACCTCGTAGTGCTCGGGCTTGAGGCCCGGGGCGTCGATCACGTTGCCGTTCTCGGCGATGTGGGCGACGACCGCCTCGATCTGCTCCTCCTGGTAGCCCAGGCGGCGCAGGGCCTGCGGGACGGTGCCGTTGACGATCTGCATCGAGCCGCCGCCGACCAGCTTCTTGAACTTGACCAGGGCGAGGTCGGGCTCGAGTCCGGTGGTGTCGCAGGACATCGCGAGACCGATGGTGCCGGTCGGGGCGATGACGGACGCCTGCGAGTTACGGAAGCCGTTCTTCTCGCCGAGGCGCAGGGTGTCCTGCCAGGACTCCGTGGCAGCGGCCCAGATGGGCGTGTCCAGGTCGTCCGCGCACGGGGCCACGGCGTTGGCATCGGCGTGCTGCTTCATGACGCGCAGGTGCGGCTGCTCGTTGCGTGCGTAGCCGTCGTACGGGCCGACGACCGCGGCGAGTTCGGCGGAACGCTTGTACGACGTGCCGGTCATCAGCGAGGTGATGGCACCGGCGAGGGCACGGCCGCCGTCGGAGTCGTACGCGTGGCCGGTCGCCATCAGCAGGGCGCCGAGGTTGGCGTAGCCGATGCCGAGCTGGCGGAACGCGCGCGTGTTCTCGCCGATCTTCTGGGTCGGGAAGTCCGCGAAGCAGATGGAGATGTCCATCGCGGTGATGACGAGCTCGACGACCTTGGCGAAGCGCTCGACCTCGAAGGACTGGTTGCCCTTGCCGTCGTCCTTGAGGAACTTCATCAGGTTCAGCGAGGCGAGGTTGCAGGACGTGTTGTCCAGGTGCATGTACTCGCTGCACGGGTTCGAGCCGTTGATACGGCCGGACTCCGGGCACGTGTGCCACTGGTTGATGGTGTCGTCGTACTGGATGCCCGGGTCGGCGCAGGCCCAGGCGGCCTCGGCCATCTTGCGGAACAGCTGCTTGGCGTCGACCTCCTCGATGACCTCGCCGGTCATACGGGACGTCAGGCCGAACTTGTCGCCGTTCTCCACGGCCTTCATGAACGTGTCGTTCACGCGGACCGAGTTGTTGGCGTTCTGGTACTGCACCGACGTGATGTCGTCGCCGCCCAGGTCCATGTCGAAGCCCGCGTCGCGCAGGGCGCGGATCTTCTCTTCTTCCTTGACCTTGGTCTGGATGAAGTCCTCGATGTCGGGGTGGTCGACGTCCAGGATGACCATCTTGGCCGCGCGGCGGGTGGCGCCGCCGGACTTGATGGTGCCCGCGGAGGCGTCGGCACCGCGCATGAAGGAGACCGGTCCCGAGGCGTTGCCGCCGGAGGAGAGCAGTTCCTTGGAGGAGCGGATGCGGGACAGGTTCAGGCCGGCGCCGGAACCGCCCTTGAAGATCATGCCCTCTTCCTTGTACCAGTCGAGGATCGACTCCATGGAGTCGTCGACGGCCAGGATGAAGCAGGCCGAGACCTGCTGGGGCTGCGGGGTCCCGACGTTGAACCACACGGGGCTGTTGAAGCTGAAGACCTGGTGCAGGAGGGCGTACGCCAGCTCGTGCTCGAAGATCTCGGCGTCGGCGGGCGAGGCGAAGTACTTGTGGTCCTCGCCTGCCTTCCGATACGTCTTCACGATGCGGTCGATGAGCTGCTTGAGGCTCACCTCGCGCTGCGGGGTGCCCACAGCGCCGCGGAAGTACTTGCTGGTGACGATGTTGACCGCGTT
Source organism: Streptomyces sp. MBT53 (assembly GCF_016654115.1). Classification (GTDB taxonomy): domain Bacteria; phylum Actinomycetota; class Actinomycetes; order Streptomycetales; family Streptomycetaceae; genus Streptomyces. The sequence goes on along the minus strand of NZ_JAEQAZ010000008.1, from coordinate 71,605 downwards.
CACCGCCCATTCGGCGGGGAACTCGACGCCACGCTGCTCGAAATTGACCGAGCCGTCGCGCCAGTTGGTCATGACGACGTCACGACGCTCCCACTCCACCTCGTCGTACGGATGCACGCCGGGGGTGGTGTGAATACGCTCGATGCGCAGTCCCTTGGTGACCTTGGTGCCCTTCGCGCGGGAACCTCGTGCCGGACCGCTCGCCGTCTCTGTCATGCCGCCTCCCTGTACAGGCAAAAACGCCCTGAAATGCCACGATGTTCCCGTGGCAGAGTGTTTGTCTGGTGTCACGGCAGCCCACACGCTCATGGCTCCGCGACAAGTCCTGGTCCGCCGCCGTCCGACCGGATCCGGGGTCTCCGCCCGGTTCCGGTCCGTCGGTCAGTCGGCGGAGTGGGCGGGCACCGGGACCTGAACAGTCCCTCCGGGCCCGCCGTCGTCTTCCTGGCTCCCCGATCCCGCGTCTTCGTCGTCCGCGGCGGGGCCTGGCGTCGCTTCCCTGAGTTCCACGATCGCGGCCTCGAAATCGTCCAACGAGTCGAAAGCCCGGTAGACGGAGGCGAATCGCAGATAGGCGACGAGGTCGAGTTCCTGCAAAGGGCCGAGTATGGCCAGCCCGACGTCATGGGTGGTCAGTTCGGCGCTTCCGGTGGCCCGCACCGCCTCTTCGACCCGCTGGCCGAGCTGGGCGAGTGCGTCCTCGGTGACAGGCCGTCCCTGGCATGCCTTGCGCACACCGTTGATGACCTTGGTACGACTGAAAGGCTCGGTGACTCCGGACCGCTTGACCACCATGAGCGAGCACGTCTCCACGGTCGTGAAACGACGGGAGCAGTCAGGGCACTGGCGGCGTCGGCGGATCGACGTGCCGTCGTCCGTCGTACGGCTGTCGACGACACGGCTGTCGGGGTGCCTGCAGAAGGGGCAGTGCATGATCTCCAACCCTCCCTCACAGCAGACTCAATAGCCTCGTAAGACCCCTTGGGCCTCTCGAAGCAGCCCCAAGCATAGGCGATGGCCGAGACGATGAAGACCCGGGGGACCACAACTTCTGGGCTGCTGCCGCAATCCAACCACTAGATGTGGTGATTGGCCCACACAAACACGCCGTACGCGCGTGTCGCACCCGTATTGGCATGTGCCATACGGCCATACCGTCGCCCGGAACACGCGGGCCCACACCCGTACCGCCAGGGCACTTACGGGGATACCGTGAGCGCGGCACGGAGAAGACGTGGGGCTCCCGCACAGAACGGGACCGGCCCCCGGTTGCCGGGACACCGGGTGGCAGACTGGGGCGACAACCCGCAAGGTCACCACCCGGCGGCGAAGAGCCCGACAATGGGCCCCTTTGTCCGCCAGGTGCCACGTCGGCCATACACCCAGACACATGATCACGGCAGGCTATCCGCGTTTTTTCACTCGAACGTGTGTTTGGCGCAACCTTTCGAAAGCAACTACCGTTGTCCAGCAGGGAGAACATCGAGAGGGGCCGACGTGACCACCACCGCAGACAGTGCCACCATCACTGCCCAGGATCGCTCCCAGGGCCGACTCGAGCCGGTGCATGCAATGAACGAAGCCGCGAATCCCGAGGGACACAAGCGCTCCCTGCCGGGCCGACCTCCCGGCATCCGGGCGGACAGCTCGGGGCTCACGGACCGGCAGCGCCGGGTGATCGAGGTCATCAGGGACTCCGTGCAGCGGCGGGGCTACCCGCCGTCGATGCGCGAGATCGGCCAGGCCGTGGGCCTGTCCAGCACGTCCTCGGTCGCACACCAGCTGATGGCACTGGAGCGCAAGGGCTTCCTGCGCCGCGACCCGCACCGCCCGCGCGCGTACGAGGTCCGCGGCTCCGACCAGTCCTCGTCGGTGCAGCCCACGGACACCGCGGGCAAGCCCGCCGCGTCGTACGTCCCCCTGGTGGGCCGGATCGCCGCCGGTGGCCCGATCCTCGCCGAGGAGTCGGTCGAGGACGTGTTCCCCCTCCCCCGCCAACTGGTCGGTGACGGTGAGCTGTTCGTCCTCAAGGTCGTCGGTGACTCGATGATCGAGGCCGCGATCTGTGACGGCGACTGGGTCACCGTGCGCCGCCAGCCGGTCGCGGAGAACGGCGACATCGTGGCCGCCATGCTTGAGGGCGAGGCCACCGTCAAGCGCTTCAAGCGCGAGGACGGCCATGTCTGGCTCCTCCCGCACAACTCCGCGTACGAGCCGATCCCCGGCGACGACGCGACGATCCTCGGCAAGGTGGTGGCGGTGCTGCGGCGCGTGTGACGGCCGCGGCGGGCGGGCCACATCGGCCCGACCCCCTGACCGGACCCCGGGACCCCTGCGCCGGTTCCGGGGTCCTGTGCTGTCCCGGGTCCGGCGGGGGCCGCTGTCGATCACGGGAGCCGCTGTCGATCGGCGGTTGCCCTGAGACACCAGGGCAACCGCCGGTCACTCCGTCTCCGCTTCCGCCTCCGCCTGCTTCGCCTTCGCGTCGATCGCCGCCAGCGACCTCCGGGCCTGATTACGGTCCGTGGTGTACCAGAAGTCGGGCAGTGACGCCTTGAGATAGCTGCCGTAGCGGGCGGTGGCCAGCCGCTGATCCAGTACGGCGACCACGCCACGGTCGCCCGACGCCCGGACGAGACGGCCGGCGCCCTGGGCCATGAGCAGCGCCGCGTGTGTCGCGGCCACCGCCATGAAGCCGTTGCCCCCCGCGTCCTCGACCGCCTTCTGACGGGCGCTCATCAACGGGTCGTCCGGACGCGGGAACGGAATCTTGTCCATGACGACCAACTGGCAGCTGGGGCCGGGGACATCGACGCCCTGCCAGAGCGACAGCGTGCCGAAGAGACAGGTCTTCGGGTCGGCCGCGAAGTTCTTGATCAGCTCACCGAGCGTCTCCTCGCCCTGGAGCAGGATCGGGTACTCGGGGATGCGCGAACGCAGTTCCTCCGCGGCGAGTTGGGCACCCCGCATCGAGGAGAAGAGGCCCAGGGTGCGACCGCCCGCCGCCTGGATCAACTCGGTCAACTCGTCCAGCATGTCGGCGCGATCGCCGTCCCGCGCGGGGCGCGAGAGGTGCTTGGCGACGTACAGGATGCCCTGCTTCGGGTAGTCGAAGGGTGAGCCGACGTCCACGCCCTTCCACTGCGGGAGGTCGTCGCCCGCCGTGCCTTCGGGAGCGAGGCCCAGGGAGGCCCCAACGCCGTTGAAGTCGCCGCCGAGCTTCAGTGTCGCGGACGTCAGGGTGACCGAGCGGTCCGCGAAGAGCTTCTCCCGCAGCAGGCCCGACACGGACATGGGGGCGACGCGCAGGGAGGCACCGAAGCGGTCGTGGCGTTCGTACCAGACGACGTCCCACTCGGAGCCGTTGCTGATCCGCTCCGCCACGTCGTGCACGGACTCCACGGAAGCCAAGGCCTGCTTGCGGACCGCGTCCTCGTCCTGCACGGACTTGTCGCGGGTGGCGCCGATTCCGGAGATCACCGTACGGCAGGCGTCCCGCAGCGCCATGAGCGCGTAACCGAGATCCTCCGGGATCTCCTCCAGGCGGCCCGGCGGGGCGAGCTCCATGAGCCGCTCGAAGCCCTCGGCGGCGGTCTGGAGCTGGTCGGCGGCCTTCTCGTTGACCAGCTTCGCGGCGCGGCGCACCGCGCGGTTGACCTGGCCCGGGGTGAGCTCGCCGCTGGCAACTCCGGTGACCCGCGAGACCAGTTCATGGGCCTCGTCGACGATCAGCACCTCGTGCTGCGGGAGGACGGGGGCGCCTTCGATCGCGTCGATGGCGAGCAGCGCGTGGTTGGTGACGACGACGTCGGCGAGCTTGGCGCGCTCACGGGCCGCCTCGGCGAAACACTCCGCTCCGTAGGCGCACTTCTGGGCGCCCAGGCACTCGCGCGAGGACACCGAGACCTGCGCCCAGGCGCGGTCGGAGACTCCGGGCGTGAGGTCGTCGCGGTCGCCGTTCTCGGTCTCGTCCCTCCAGTCGCGCAGCCGCAGCAGATCCTGGCCCAGCTTGCTGGTGGGCGCAGCCGCCTCGAACTGGTCGAACAGGCCCTCCTCCTCGTCCTGCGGCACGCCCTCGTGGAGTCGGTGCAGACACAGGTAGTTCGACCTGCCCTTGAGCATCGCGAACTGGGGACGGCGGCGCAGCAGGGGATGCAGTGCGTCTACCGTGCGCGGCAGGTCGCGCTCCGCCAGCTGGCGCTGGAGCGCGAGGGTGGCGGTCGCGACGACCACACGCTCCCCGTGCGCGAGCGCGGGCACCAGGTAGCCGAGCGACTTTCCGGTACCGGTGCCGGCCTGGACCAGCAGATGGGAGCCGTCGTCGATCGCCTCCGCGACGGCTTCGGCCATGGTCACCTGGCCGGGGCGCTCCGAACCGCCGACGGCAGTGACGGCAGCATGCAGGAGTTCGGGGAGTGAGGGCTTCGTCATAGCGCGACCAACCCTACGGGGCTGGACTGACAACCGGGCGATCACGGTTGCGGGAGGGAGTGGATCAAGACGCCGGGGCTTTCGGACGGGGGCGGATTTCGTCCGGGTGGCGATCGGATGGAGACCTGGTCGGATCGGACGGAGACCGGTCCGGATCGGACGGGGATTGGTTCGGATCCGACGGGGATTGGTTCGGCCGAGGTGGAACCGGATCGGGCCGAGCGGTGTACCAAAAGTGATGGCGCTGCCACGTGGCGCTACAACAGATCGCGCACAGAACGGTCTCGGAGCATGAGGGCGGCCCGCTTGGCGGGCAGGTCGACCTCGGCGGAGTACCGGAAGCCGGCGCTCAGGAAAGCAGATACGGAGGGGGTGTTGCGAACGTCCGGTTCGGCGACGACGCGGGCGCAGGCGGGGCGCTTGTCGAGTACGAGGTCGGCGACGGCCCGGATGAGGGTGCTCCCCACCCCTCGTCCTCGGTCGACGAGGTCACCGATGAGCAGGTGGATCCCGGTGTCGTGCGGTCGGGCGGGGTAGTGGCGGGCCAGAAGGTCGAGGTCCGCCCGGTAGATCTCCCAGTAGCTCATCGGGGTGCCGTCCAGCACGCCGAGACAAGGGACGCTGCGTCCGTCGCCGGAGAGTTGGGCGCGCAGGTGGTTCTCGGTGACCGTCCGGGGGCCGGCCAGTTCCCAGAATTCCGCGATCGCGGGGTCGTTCATCCAGCCGCTGATGAGGGGGAGGTCTCGCTCGCAAAGGACAGGGGCGAGGTGGAAGACACCCACGGGGGTACGGATCCGCCCCCAGTCGCCGACACGGTCGAGGAGTTCGTCGCGGTCGGCCGCGTCCGCCTCGGTGCAGAGCGCGAGGAACTCCGCGGGGAGGCGGAGGTCGAGGGTGTCCTCGGCGTCCGTGCCGGAACCCTGGCCGGTACCGGTGCCTGGGGTGGAACCGGGGACTGTCGCGGTGCCGACGTTCGCATCGGTGGGACGCACGCGGACGCTCCTCTCAGAAGACGGGGTGGGTCATGTTCCTCAGGGGTGAAGGGAGTTGGCGGCGGTCAGAAATGAAGCGGAAGTACTGGCGATCAGCAGTGAAGGGGGTTGGCGATGGTGACGTAGACGGACTGGGTGTCGACCGGGCCGATGAGTTCGTCGAGGCCGTGCAGTCGGGTGAGGAGGTTGGCCTTGCAGCGCAGGACGGGTGAGTCGAGCAGGCGGGCCGGCAGGGAGGTGCGCAGCCGGGCGGGACCGGAGGCGACGTCGCGGAGGAAGCGGCGGAAGGCGGACAGCAACAGCCGTTCGTCGGCGAGGCCTTGGGAGCCGAACGCTCCGATGAGACCGAGCACGTTGTTGATCGCGAGGTAGTACGCGAAGCGTTCGTCGGTGACCTCGTCGGAGACGAAGGTGTCGCTGTGTTCGCCGATGCCGGGCAGACGGGCATCGAGTTCCGCGCGCCGGGACGCGCGGAAGTAGTAGCCCTGGTTGTCTCGGTAGCGGCCGCCCGCAGGCCAGCCCGCACTGTCCAGCAGGAGCAGCGTGTTCTGCTGGTGTGCCTCCAGGGCGATGCCTGCCTCGCCGTCCAGCCACAGCACGGGACGGACGACCTGCTCCAGGTACCGCAGGAACCACTCCGCGGTGACTGCTTCACGGGACCGGCCGGTCCGCTCGGCAAGGCCGGTGACGACCTCGGCCAGCCGGGACCGCAGCGGAGGCGCACTGGACGCTGCGCGGCCGGAGTGACCGGAGAAGCCGGTTCGTGAAGTCGCCTGCGGTCCGCCGACGTTGGCCCTTCGCGCGGTGTTCGGGCGAGGTGAGACGAGCCCGGCGACGCAGGAGACGTCGTCGGACGGGCTGAACGGGTTGTGCCGGATGACCACGTCGATTCCGGCGAGGGGCGCACGGGTACCGACTGCACCCCCTGCGCTCCCTGTGCCCTCTTGGCCACAGTCGGCACCGCGTCCGTCCGCCGGCGCGTCGACGGCCAGCCAGGCCGGGTCGCGGACGATGTCGAAGCCCGGGTGGACGGCCTGCCACTGCTGGGACAGACCGCTGCGCAACAGGCGGTGCACTTCTACGCCGCGATGGAGTTCTTTGCGGAGGTTCTCACGTCGGGAGTTGGTGATGCGGAGGCCCAGGGACAGCTTGAGCATGGCGGGGGCGCCGGACCGGTGGACGGTTCGTACGGAGGACGTGGGGTGCCACGGGGTGCCGTGGGGGCCGAGATCCTGGATCAATCCGGCGTCGATCAGGGCTGCGACGTCGGCACGGTGTCGGATCTCGCGCCACTGCCAGGGATGCACGGGCAGTGCCGCGTGTCCGTCGGGCAACGGCAGCCCGGTTCCGGCGAGTCGGGCCGTGAGGTGGGCGGCGGAGACAGGTCGGCCGCGTTCCGTCCAGGCCGAGTCGGTGGCGAGTACGGAGGGGGCGACGGCCAGCCAGTGCAACGGGAAGGAGCCGTGCAACTCCGGTGAGTACAGGCGGACTTCGGCCTCGGAGAGACCCTCGCGACTCTTGGGGGTCGGGTGGAGCGGGTGTCCGAGGAGGAGCGCCTGTTCGGCGGAGAGGAAGAGATCGGGGCCGTCGGCCGGGTGTGCGCGGCGGTCGGTGATGAAGGTGACGGTACGTCGGAGGGAGTCGGCGACGCGGGCCACCAGATCGGTACCGGTGTCGGACGTCGCCTCGGCTGCCACCGCCGCTTCCTGTGCGGAATCGGTGTCGCGCGCGGCCGTTTCCCTGGCGAACAGCGCCGCGACTGTCACCGCGTCGGCCGGTGGTGCGCCATGGGGAGCGTCGGACAGGTAGGGAAGGCCGAAGCGGTGCCAGCCGGTCGGGGACCAGTAGCGGACCTGGGCGTGCAGGGCCGTGCCGCTGGCGGGGAGGGGGATGCGAAGGGTGTCGCCGTCGGGGGCGGGGAGGTTCGTCTCGCGCGCCCAGCAGCGAAGCAGGTTCTCGACAGCCGCGGCCTGGGCGGCGGTTCGGGGGTCCGGATGCTCCAGGAGGTCGCCGCCCGCGCCCCGGGGACGGCTCGCCTCCGGGCTGCGCGGCTGCTGTTGGGGAACCGACTCGGCCGACGCCACCGCCAGGGTGAGCGGGTGGGAGTGGCTGTCAGAGGTGGATGTGGGGTTCAAGACTGTTCCTCGGGATGTGAGATCTCGCGTCGCCCCGGGCACAGCGGACCACGCGCCGAACAGCAGCCCCCTCCGCCCCTGCCGAAGCCAACTCCCGTACCGACCAACGGGTTACGGGTTGCTTCAAGATCCTTGCCGTAGCGAAACCGTTGCCGTTCCGTCGGAAGTCCCCCACAGCGAGCGCATAGTGTGTGATGCCGTTCCCGTAGGTCGTGAGTTCAGCGTGAACTCACCATGAGTTCCGGCTGAGATCACAGCCGTGGCGCACCAACCGTTCACTCCAGGGGGAGTCAAGACCATGCGATCGATACGGCCGTCCTTCACCGCCCGGCGTGGCAGGGGTGCGCGTCGCGGAACCACCCCCGTGCTGGCCGCCGTCGCTCTCGCCTCGGCGCTCGCGCTCACCGCGACGGCCTGCGGTTCCGGTGACACCAAGGCGGACGGCCAGTCCACGGCGTCGGCGACCAGCGGCGACACCGGCGACGGCAAGATCAAGATCCCGGACGACATCAAGAACAAGCTCAAAGAGCACGGGATCGACATCGACAAGTGGAAGCACGGCGCCTGGAAGAACTGGGACAAGGACGACTGGCTGCGCGAGGCCAACGACTACATCAACCCGATCATCGACGGGCTGTGGAGTTCCGGCCGGATGCGGGACGCCAACGACCCGGACAAGGGTGTCGACACCAACGACATCTCCGGTGACCAGGGTGTGACCGACCCGACGCCCGCGGTGGTGGACGCGAAGGCCGTGTCGCCTACGTACCACGCCAACGCGGCGACGGCGGGCAAGGTGTTCTTCGATGCCCCCGAGGGCACGATGGTCTGCTCGGCGACGGTCGTGGAGGACCCGGCGCACCCGGGCAAGTCCAACCTGGTGTGGACGGCGGGCCACTGTGTGCACGCGGGCAAGAACGGCGGCTGGTACCGCAACCTCGCGTTCGTGCCGTCGTACAACAACTCCGGTATGACGACAGCCCAGTTGGAGACGGCGTCCCGGGCCCAGGTCGCTCCGTACGGGGTCTGGTGGGCCGACTGGGCGCAGACCTCGCAGCAGTGGATCGACCAGGGCGGCGAGACGGGCGGGCAGGGTTCGTCGTACGACTACGCCGTGATCCATGTGACGCCCGAGAAGGGCAGTGGGGGCAAGTCCCTTGAGGAGACGGTCGGTTCGGCGCTGCCGGTGAACTTCGACGCGCCGGCCGTGCCGAAGGTGTCGAGCATCACGGCGACCGGCTACCCCGCGGCGAAGCCGTATGACGGTTCGACGCTGTACCAGTGCGCGGACAAGCCGGGGAGGCTGTCGATCAGCGCCTCGGACCCGACGATGTACCGCATCGGCTGCAGCATGACCGGCGGTTCGTCCGGCGGCGGCTGGGTGGAGACGGGCACGGACGGCAAGCCCGCGCTGGTGTCCAACACCTCGATCGGCCCGGTGACTTCGGGCTGGCTGGCGGGCCCTCGGCTGGGCGATGTGGCCAAGGGCGTGTACGACTCGGTCAGCAAGAAGTTCGCAGGGCAGTAGACACGACCGAGGCTCGCCCCGGGTGATCCGGGGCGAGCCTCAGGACGTGCTGCGCTACGACCGTCAGGCCAGCGGTGCCGGGACGTACGGCGCGAACTCCGCCGCGAGTTCCTCGTGCACCCGCACCTTGAGCAGGGTGCCCTCCGGGGTGTGCTCCTCGGAGATCACCTCGCCCTCGGAGTGGGCACGGGCGACCAGCTTGCCGTGGGTGTACGGCACGAGCGCCTCGATCTCGACCGAGGGGCGCGGCAGTTCGGCGTCGATGAGCGCGAGCAGCTCGTCGATGCCCTGGCCGGTGCGGGCCGAGACGGCGATGGACCGCTTCTCGTTCCGCATCAGCCGCTGGAGCGTCAACGGGTCCGCCGCGTCCGCCTTGTTGATGATCACGATCTCGGGCACCTTGGTGGCGCCGACATCCCGGATCACCTCGCGTACGGCGGCCAGCTGCTCCTCCGGGACCGGGTGCGAACCGTCGACCACGTGCAGGATCAGATCGGCGTCGCCGACCTCCTCCATCGTGGAGCGGAAGGCCTCGACCAGGTGGTGCGGCAGGTGCCGGACGAAACCGACGGTGTCGACCAGGGTGTAAAGCCGTCCGCCCGGGGTCTCGGCCCGGCGCACGGTCGGGTCGAGGGTCGCGAACAGCGCGTTCTCGACCAGGACGCCCGCGCCCGTGAGGCGGTTGAGCAGGGACGACTTGCCGGCGTTGGTGTAGCCGGCGATCGCGACCGACGGCACCTTGTGGCGACGGCGCTCCTGGCGCTTGATGTCACGGCCGGTCTTCATGTCCGCGATCTCCCGGCGCATCTTCGCCATCTTCTCGCGGATACGACGCCGGTCCGTCTCGATCTTGGTCTCACCGGGACCACGGGTGGCGAGGCCGCCGCCCGAGCCGCCGCCCATCTGACGGGACAGCGACTGACCCCAGCCGCGGAGCCTCGGCAGCATGTACTGCATCTGCGCGAGCGCGACCTGCGCCTTGCCCTCTCGGGACTTGGCGTGCTGGGCGAAGATGTCGAGGATCAGGGCCGTACGGTCGATGACCTTGACCTTGACGACGTCTTCGAGGTGGATCAGCTGGCCCGGGCTCAGCTCACCGTCGCAGATGACGGTGTCGGCGCCGGTCTCCAGGACGATGTCCCGCAGTTCGTTGGCCTTGCCGGAACCGATGTACGTGGCCGCGTCGGGCTTGTCGCGGCGCTGGACGACACCGTCGAGCACGAGCGCGCCCGCGGTCTCCGCGAGGGCGGCCAGCTCGGCGAGCGAGTTCTCCGCGTCCTGAGCCGTTCCCGTGGTCCAGACGCCGACGAGTACGACGCGCTCCAGGCGGAGCTGTCGGTACTCGACCTCGGTGACGTCCTCGAGCTCGGTGGAGAGGCCCGCGACACGGCGCAGGGCCGCGCGCTCGGAGCGGTCGAACTGGTCGCCGTCCCGGTCTCCGTCGATCTCGTGGCTCCAGGCGACGTCCTCTTCCATCAGGGCATCGGCCCGAAGACCTTCGGGGTAGGTGTGCGCGGAGCGCTCAGTGTCCTGGGAAGGGGAAGAAGAGGAGGTCATTGGGTCCTTACGTCGATGGGAGTCCTGCGAAGTTCATAACGTGCGAGCGTCCCCGGAGATTCCCGGTGACCGGAGATTCCGGGCGATCCGCGCCGCCGACCCGACGATGGTCGCACGGCACGGATCGCCCCGTCACGGCCTTATTTCACGGGTGCCTGCGACACCCAGTCCGGGTGACCCGGCATCGGCGGGGTCTTCTCGCCGTAGAGCCAGGCCTTGAAGAAGTCGCTCAGGTCGCGGCCGGAGATCGCGGAGGCGAGGTCCTCGAAGTCGGCGGTGGTGGCCGTGGCGTCCCGGTGGACGCTCACCCAGGTGCGCTCCAGGCGCTCGAAGGCGGGGCGGCCGATCTCCTGGCGCAGCGCGTAGAGGACGAGGGCGGCGCCGTCGTAGACGTTGGGGCGGAAGATGCTGATCTTCTGGCCGGGCGCGGGCGCCTTGGGGAGCGCGGGCGGTCCGCCGGCGGCGCGCCAGCCGTCCGAGGCGCCGTAGGCGGCCTTCATCCGCGTCTCCATGGGCCTGTTCGCCTTCTCCTCCGCGTACAGCTCCTCGTACCAGGTGGCGTGTCCCTCGTTGAGCCACAGGTCGGACCAGGTGCGGGGGCTGACGCTGTCGCCGAACCACTGGTGGGACAGCTCGTGCACCATGATCGACTCGACGTACCACTTGGGGTAGGCGGGCTCGGTGAAGAGATCTCTCTCGAAGAGAGAGATCGTCTGGGTCTCCAGCTCGAAGCCGGTGGACGCCTGCGCCATGAGGAGGCCGTACGTCTCGAAGGGGTACCGGCCGACCTTGCTCTCCATCCAGGCGATCTGGTCGGGGGTCTTCTTGAGCCACGGTTCGAGCTGCTTGGCGTCCGCCGCGGGTACGACGTCGCGCATCGGGAGGTCGTGCGGTCCGGTGCGGTGCAGTACGGCGGAGCGGCCGATGGACACCTGGGCGAGTTCGGTGGCCATGGGGTGCTGGGTGCGGTACGTCCAGGTGGTGTTCGCGCCGTCCTTGTCGACGCCGGCCGGCAGTCCGTTGGCGACGGCGGTGTAGGCGTTGGGCGCGGTGACCCGGATGGTGAACATCGCCTTGTCGGAGGGATGGTCGTTGCACGGGAACACCAGGTGCGCGGCATCGGCCTGGTTGGCCATCGCGAGCCCGTCCTTGGTGCCCACCCAGCCGCCGTCCTGGCCCTTGGCGGAGACGGGGTCGCTGGTGTGCCGCACGGTGATCCGCGTCCAACTGCCTTCGGAGAGCGGCTCCTTCGGGGTCACGACCAGATCCTCGCCGACGCTCTCGAAGGTGGCCGGCCGCCCGTCGACCTCGACCGAGTCCACGGTGCCGTGCGCGAAGTCGAGGTTGATCCGGTCCAGGGACTCCGTGGTCCACGCGTCGATGGTGGTGACGGCCCGGAGGGGCTGGGTGTTGGTGCCGGGATAGGTGAAGGAGAGGTCGTACGACGCCACGTCGTAGCCCGGGTTGCCGAGGTCGGGGAAGAGGCGGTCCCCGACGCCCAGGGGCGTGGGCGGAGCGCTCGCGGCGACGAGGCAGACGGACACGGCGGAGGCGAGCAGGGCCGCCTTCAGCCGTCGGGGAGCCCTGGTACCGGCCCCAGGGGTGGCGGTGCGGGGGGTGAGCAGCATGGACCACCGCTACCAGCGCGCGCGTACCGCACGTCGACGACTCGCGCCCGGCCCACTCGAACGAGGTCTTCCGGGGGCCTACGGGGCGCCGGGCACGCCGGAGGCGCGCGCCCCGAGGAGACGCGGGGCGTGGTCCTGAGCCGGTGTCAGGAGGCCGTTGTGTGGTGCTGTGCGCGGCTGACGTCGTAGACGCCCGGCACATTGCGCATCGCCCGCATGAGGGCCGGGAGGTGCGCGGCGTCCGGGAGTTGGAGGGTGTAGGTGTGGCGGACGCGCTGCTGGCTCGGGGGTTCGACAGTCGCCGAGACGATCTCGGCGCCCTCCAGGGCCATGGCCTCGGTGAGGTCGGCCAGCAGATGGGGGCGGCCGAACGATTCGGCTACCAGCGTGACCCGGCATTCGGTGGTGTCGCCCCAGCGCACACCGACCTCCGCGCGCCCCACGCTCTTCATGTGCGCCACCGCGCTGCACTCCACGCGGTGGACGGTCACGACCCCGCCGCGCACCGAGAATCCGGTGACCTCGTCGGGCGGTACGGGTGTGCAGCAGCCGGCGAGCCGTACGGTCGCGCCGGGCTGGTCTACGACAGGGGTGGCGGGGCTGCTGGTGGGGGCGTCCTCGGCCGCTGGGGGCGCGGATCGCACGGTCTGCGCGTCCTGGGCCGCCCTGTCCGGCTCGGTTCCCTCCGCGTCGCCGCTGCCCGGGTGCGCCGCGAGCCAGCGTTGGATGGCGATCCGGGCGGCGGGGGTGTGCGCGTGCTCCAGCCACTCCCTGGAGGGCTCGGAGGCGGGGTCCTGACCCATGAGGGGCTGGACGGTGTCGCCGTCCCGCAGAACCGTGCTGAGGGTCGCCAGGCGGCCGTTGACGCGGGCGCCGATGCAGGCGTGGGCGTCCTCGCCGTACTGCGCGTACGCGGCGTCCACACAGGTCGCGCCGTCGGGCAGGCCCAGCGTGCCGCCGTCGGGCCGGAACACGGTGATCTCGCGGTCCTGGGCGAGGTCCTCGCGGAGGGTCGACCAGAAGGTGTCGGGGTCGGGCGCGCCCTCCTGCCAGTCGAGGAGTCGGGAGAGCCAGCCGGGCCGGGTGGGGTCGGCGCGCTCCCCGTCGCTGGTGGCCTGTTGCTCCTCCGAAGGAGGAGCGTAGGGATTGCCGAGCGCGATGACGCCGGCCTCGGCGACCTTGTGCATCTGGTGGGTGCGGATGAGGACTTCGACGACCTGGCCGTCCGTGTGGGCGACGGCGGTGTGCAGCGACTGGTAGAGGTTGAACTTCGGTACGGCGATGAAGTCCTTGAACTCAGAGACCACGGGCTTCAGGCAGGTGTGCAGTTCGCCGAGGACGCCGTAACAGTCCGCGTCCTCGTTGACGAGCACCAGGAGGCGGCCGAAGTCGGCGCCGCGCAGCCTGCCGCGCTTGCGGGCGACGCGGTGCACGGAGACGAAGTGCCGTGGCCGGATGAGGACTTCGGCCTGGATGTCGGCGTCCCGCAGGACGGTGCGCACCTCGTCGGTGACCTCGGCGAGCGGGTCGTCCGCGCGGGAGGCGTTGTCGACGATCAACTCGCGTGTGTGGTCGTACTCCTCGGGGTGGAGGATCGCGAAGACCAGGTCTTCCAGTTCGGTCTTGAGCGCCTGGACGCCGAGCCGTTCGGCGAGCGGGATGAGGACGTCCCGGGTGACCTTGGCGATACGGGCCTGCTTCTCGGGGCGCATCACGCCCAGGGTGCGCATGTTGTGCAGCCGGTCGGCGAGTTTGATCGACATCACGCGGACGTCGCTGCCGGTGGCGACGAGCATCTTGCGGAAGGTCTCGGGCTCGGCCGCGGCGCCGTAGTCGACCTTCTCCAACTTCGTCACGCCGTCGACGAGATAGCGCACCTCGGCGCCGAACTCCTCGCCGACCTGATCGAGTGTCACCTCCGTGTCCTCGACGGTGTCGTGGAGCAGAGAGGCCGTCAACGTCGTGGTCTCGGCGCCGAGTTCGGCGAGGATCAGGGTCACGGCGAGGGGGTGTGTGATGTACGGCTCGCCGCTCTTGCGCATCTGGCCGCGGTGCGAGGACTCGGCCAGGACCCAGGCGCGGCGCAGCGGTTCGAGGTCGGCGTCGGGGTGGTGGGCGCGATGCGCCTCGGCGACATGCCCGATGGCGTCCGGCAGCCGGTCACGGGCCGTGGGGCCGAGCAGGGCGGCCCGGCCGAGCCGGCGCAGGTCGATCCGGGGGCGGGCCTTCCTGCGGGGCGCTGTGTTGGTCACAGGGCCTGGGCTCGCAGGGTTCGTGGCCTCCGCACTCATGGGCACCTCCGGCTGCTTGACCGGCGGACGGGTGCCCCATGGCGGACTCGGCTCAGGGGATGGTGACGATCCCCCGTCCGGGCCGGTGCTTGATGCTACCGAGCCCACCACGTGCGACTGACCGCCTCTCGCCGAGCGTGAAACGGATCACCCATTCGAGCGAAGGTCAGAAGGTTTACGGTTTTGCGCCACACCCTGACGGGTCGACCATGCTTTCAAGCCGGGCCGGCCGCCGGAGACTTCGGATCGGGGTGTCCAGGGCGGCCAGGACTGCGAATCACCCGTTCAGCGGATGGCGTTTTCCAGCCACTCGGCATCGATCTCGCCCTCGGCGACGATCACCGCGGGACCTGTCATCTCGATCCGGCCGTCGGGCCACTCGGTGATCACGAGTGTTCCACCGGGTACGTCGACGGTGTAGGTCGCCCGTGTTCCGGTGACGGCCGGGTCGGCGCCGTCGCGTCGGGCGGTGGCCACGGCGACCGCGCACGCGCCCGTGCCGCACGAGCGGGTCTCGCCGGCACCGCGCTCGTGCACGCGCATGGCCACGTGGCCGGGGCCCCGGTCGACCACGAACTCGACGTTCACACCCTGCGGGTAGGCGGCGGCCGGGCTGAAGGGCGGCGGGGAGTACAGGTCTCCGGCGTGCGCGAGGTCGTCGACGAAGGCGACCGCGTGCGGGTTGCCCATGTTCACGTTCCGCGCGGGCCAGCTGCGCTCACCGACGCTCACGGTGACGTCCCCTTCGGGGAGAAGCGCCTTGCCCATGCCGACCGTGACATCGCCGTCCTTGGCGAGGTGGACGGTCTTGACTCCCCCGCGCGTGGCGACCGCGATGTCCCCTGCGGCCACATGTCCGGCACGCTGGAGATAGCGCGCGAACACACGCACTCCGTTGCCGCACATCTCGGAGACCGAACCGTCGCCGTTGCGGTAGTCCATGAACCACTCCGCCTCGGCCGCCATGTCCCGCGCCTCGGGGTGCGCGGCGGACCGCACGACATGCAACAGTCCGTCCCCGCCGACGCCCGCGCGGCGGTCGCACAGGGCGGCGACGGCGGCCGGGGAGAGATCGATGGCGTTCTCGGGGTCCGGGACGATCACGAAGTCGTTCTCGGTGCCGTGCCCCTTGAGGAAGGCGATCCGCGTGCTCATTCCTCGATCGTACGGGGTGGCCCCGACCACCCGATGACTCCGGTGTGCGACCTCGGCGGCTAGCGGAGCCTGGCCACGCGGTACACGGCGAGGACAGCGACCACGCCCACCATCAGGGAGTATGCGATGACGACCCGCCAGTCCGGGCGGCGACCGGAGCCGCGCTGCGGGAAACCCGGCCAGGTGTAGCCGACGCGGCGGGCGGCCGTCGTGCCCCAGCCTGCCGCGCAGCAACAGATCAGCAGACCGAGCATGGCGACCACGGCCCCGCTGTCGCCGAAGTCGAAGGCGAGCGGGAAGGCGAACATCAGGGAGCCGACGGCGGCCAGGGCGACGATGGGGGCGAGCTGCCAGATGCGCAGGCGACGCTGCGGGCGCAGCTCGACCTCGACCTCGGGTCCCGCGTACATCTCGTCGGGCCCGGGACCGTCGGCGGTCACGCCGCCCTGGATCTCGTCCGGGCCGTCCGGGCTCAGTCGGCCGTCGACCTCTTCCGATTCACCACGGTCCGCGGTGACCTGCTCAGGGCCTTCTGCGGTGTCGCGAGGGCCGGCCTCCATCGCCACGCGCCCTCCCAACTCGGACTCCACTTGGTCGATCGAAGCTCGATGATGGCACGCCCCCGGAGGCCGCAACCGCGGCTGGAGCGTCCCGATGCCATCACGTGATCAGGCTGTGACCGGTCGTTCGAGCAACGCCAGTGCCAGGTGCGGAAGTTCTGTGAGATCGGCCGCAGCCCCACTCAACCAGTGCACCCGGGGATCGCGTCTGAACCACGAATCCTGGCGGCGCGCGAAGCGCTTGGTGGCCCGCACGGTCTCCGCGCGCGCCTCCTCTTCCGTGCACTCCCCCGCGAGCGCCGCGAGCACCTGCTGATAGCCGAGCGCACGGGACGCGGTGACCCCCTCGCGCAGCCCCCCGGCCTCCAGCTCGCGCACCTCGTCGACGAGTCCCGCGCTCCACATCCGGTCGACCCGGCGCGCGATGCGCTCGTCGAGCTCGGGGCGGGCCACGTCGACGCCGATCTGGACGGTGTCGTAGACCGAGTCGTGGCCCGGGAGGTTGGCGGTGAAGGGCTTGCCGGTGATCTCGATGACCTCCAGGGCGCGGACGATACGACGGCCGTTGCTGGGCAGGATCGCGTGCGCGGCCTCGGGGTCGGCGGCGGCCAGGCGGGCGTGCAGGGCCCCGGAGCCGCGCAGTGCGAGCTCCTCCTCCAGGCGGGCCCGGACCTCGGGGTCGGTGCCGGGGAACTCCAGGTTGTCGACGGCCGCGCGCACGTACAGCCCGGAGCCGCCGACCAGGATCGGCCAGCGGCCCTCGGCGAGCAGGGCGTCGATGTGCTCGCGGGCGAGGCGCTGGTACTCGGCGACGGACGCCGTGACGGTCACGTCCCAGATGTCCAGGAGGTGGTGCGGGACGCCGCCGCGCTCCTCGGGCGTCAGCTTGGCGGTGCCGATGTCCATCCCTCGGTAGAGCTGCATGGAGTCGGCGTTGACGACCTCGCCACCTAGACGCTGGGCCAGGAAGACGCCCAGATCGGACTTTCCGGCCGCGGTCGGTCCGACGACGGCGATGACTCGGGGGGCGGGGGGTGCGCTGCTCACGTTCCCAGTCTCGCAAACGTCGGACCTCGCCTCGAACGAGTTACGTGTCGGCACCCGCGCGGGGTCGTTGCCCGTTGCGAGATGTCCCGCCGCCGGTTTCCGGAGGCGGCGCCCCGGGCGACGCAGACGGACGCACCGGGCGACGCGGGATTTCGCCCGCACGAGTAACGTATGGAGTGGATATGGGCGTTTTTGACCGGCTTCTTCGGAAGTCGAAGGCTACGGAGGAGGCGTCGACCGCCGGCACGGAGACGGCCGAGGACCGCACGGCCGAAGCGGCGGACGAGGTGTCGGAGACCGAGGCGGGGGCAGGCGTTCAGGAAGCGGCCGAGACGACGGCGACGGAGGCCGTCGGGGCCGCGGACGGCGTCGAGATCCCCAAGCAGCAGTCCGCCGAAGAGGCCGCCGACAACGAGGCCGGTGAAGGCGCCCGCACATAACCGCCCCGCGTGGAAGGTGAACCATGGGTCTGATGGACAGTTTGAAGGCCAAACTCGCCCCGGCGAAGGACAAGGTCTCGGGCCTCGCGCAGCAGCACGGAGGCAAGATCGAGAACGGCCTCGACAAGGCCGCGAAGATGGTCGACGAGAAGACCAAGGGCAAGTACAGCGACAAGATCCAGACGGGCACGGGCAAGGCCAAGGACGCCATGGACCGACTCGCGCACAAGGACGACGCGGGGAGCGCGGGAAGCACGGGGACGGAGCGCGGCGGCACGACCGCACCGCCGGACTCGCCCCCGCCGACCACCTGAACAGCACCCGCACATCGATCGGCGGACGGCCGCGGAGCACTTGGCTCCCGGCCGTCCGCCGTTTCGCGACCGCATCACATTCACAGCCGCACCGCGTCTACGACCAGGTCGCGACCAGGTATCCGACGCCGTACGGCGCGTCCTCGTACAGCAGCGCGCCGCCGAGGTCCGCGCCCTCGGCCGCGCCCGCGAGAACCTGCCAGGGGGCGCGGCCGGAGGCCTTCAGCTCGTACGCCAGCTCGGCGTCCAGCGCCTTGAGAGCCGGCACGTCCGCCGCTCCCAGCGCCCGCGCGACCTCGGCGTCGAAGGGTGCCGCGCGCTCGTCGAGATAGCCCGGCGCCTTCAGCGTCCGGCACGCGCTGGCGTCGCCCATCACCAGCAGCGCGACCCGCTCGGCCTGCGCGACGATGTCCCTCCCGACTTCGATACACCGCTCGGCAGCGAGAGGTTCCCCCACACCGAGTCCCTCGATCGGGGCGTCGGACCAGCCGGTCCGCTCCAGCAGCCACGCGGCCACTGCGAGCGAGGGGGGAAGGACCCGCTCCGAGACGGCGGCCCTGTCCTTCCCGAGCCGTACGTCGAGGTCCACTCCGAAGCCGCGGAACGAACCCCGGGTGCCCTCGGGATGCGGCCCGCGCCCGCTCTGCTCGGCGGGCCCGACGACCACCAGACGGTCGGGCCGGGCGGCGGCGAGCACCCCGAGCGCGTCAGTGCACGCGGCACGCGCGGCGTCCAGCTCGGACGCGGCTCCGGCGGCGACGTCGGGGACGAGAATCGGGGGGCAGGGGCAGACCGCGGCGGCTACGAGCATGGCCGGAACCCTAACAAGGAGCACCGACAGTCCACCTGGCCACGCCGTCGGGCGCGTGCACCCGTCAGAAGTGAGGACAGACGTCAAGCGTGAGGAGAACCGTGCGGGTGCGGGGAGCCCCGCCCCCGCACGCTCGGCTCAGTCGCAGCCGCAACCGCTCCCCGTGGCGACCGGCAGCGGCGCCGGGGCGCCGATCTTCGGCAGGCCCAGCATCACGCCGGCCGGCTTGGCGGCCTCGGCCGCGTTCCGCTTCTCCCAGGCGTCGCCCGCGCGCGTGGGACGCACGTTCAGGGTGGGGCCCTCGGCGAGGAGGTGATGCGGGGCGGCGTAGGTGATCTCGACCGTCACCACGTCGCCGGGGCGGACCTCCTGGTCCGGCTTGGTGAAGTGGACCAGGCGGTTGTCGGGGGCGCGTCCTGAGAGGCGGTGGGTGGCGCCGTCCTTGCGGCCCTCGCCCTCGGCGACCATCAGCTCCAGGGTGCGGCCGACCTGCTTCTTGTTCTCGTCCCAGGAGATCTCCTCCTGGAGGGCGACCAGACGCATGTAGCGCTCCTGGACGACCTCCTTGGGGATCTGGTTCTCCATGGTCGCGGCCGGGGTGCCGGGCCGCTTGGAGTACTGGAACGTAAACGCTTGCGCGAAGCGGGCCTCGCGGACCGCGTGCATCGTCTGCTCGAAGTCCTCCTCGGTCTCCCCGGGGAAGCCCACGATGATGTCGGTGGTGATGGCGGCGTGCGGGATGGCCGCGCGGACCTTCTCGATGATCCCCAGGTACCGCTCCTGGCGGTAGGACCGGCGCATGGCCTTCAGGATCGGGTCGGAGCCGGACTGCATGGGCATGTGCAGCTGCGGCATCACGTTCGGCGTCTCGGCCATCGCGGCGATGACGTCGTCGGTGAAGTCACGCGGGTGCGGAGACGTGAAGCGGACGCGCTCCAGGCCGTCGATGGTCCCGCAGGCCCGCAGCAGCTTGCTGAAGGCCTCGCGGTCGCCGATGTCGGAGCCGTACGCGTTGACGTTCTGGCCGAGCAGGGTGATCTCGGAGACGCCCTCGCCGACCAGGGCCTCGATCTCGGCGAGGATGTCGCCGGTGCGGCGGTCCTTCTCCTTGCCGCGCAGCGCCGGGACGATGCAGAAGGTGCACGTGTTGTTGCAGCCCACGGAGATCGACACCCAGGCCGCGTAGGCGCTCTCGCGGCGGGTCGGCAGCGTCGAGGGGAAGGCCTCCAGGGACTCCGCGATCTCGACCTGCGCCTCTTCCTGGACGCGCGCCCGTTCCAGCAGGACGGGCAGTTTGCCGATGTTGTGCGTGCCGAAGACGACGTCCACCCAGGGCGCCTTCTTCACGATGGTGTCGCGGTCCTTCTGCGCGAGGCAGCCGCCGACCGCGATCTGCATCCCGGGGCGCTTGGTCTTCATGGGGGCGAGGCGGCCGAGGTTGCCGTAGAGCCGGTTGTCGGCGTTCTCGCGCACGGCGCAGGTGTTGAAGACGACGACGTCGGCGTCGCCGTCCGAGCCCTCGGGGGCGCGCACGTAACCGGCACCCTCCAGGAGACCGGAGAGCCGTTCGGAATCGTGGACGTTCATCTGGCACCCGTAGGTGCGCACTTCGTACGTTTTGACGTCCACTGCCTCGCTCCGGTCACCGCTGCTCATGCGACAAGGGTAGGCGGTGCCGGGAGTGACTCCTTCTGCGGCTGAGAACCGCCGTGGCTCACATCACTCGGAGCCACGGCCGGAATCCGGAGTTCCGCCGTCCCACCCCTGCTTGCGCAGCACCCCGTGCACATCCGGCACCTCGTAGTGCTCGCCCTTGAGGACCTTGCCGTCGGCCCTGCGGGCGATCTCGCCGTCCGGGCCGATCTTGGTCATGTTGGAGCGGTGGACCTCGGCGATCACCGCGTCAAGGTCCATGCCGTGGACGAGGGCCGTGCCGTAGGCCACGTAGACGACGTCGGCCAGTTCGTGCGCGAGTCGGTCGAGGGGGCCGCTCACCGAGACCTCGGCGACCTCCGCGGCCTCCTCGGCGAGCAGTTCGCCGCGGTGGGCGGCGAGGTCTGGGGCCACCTCGGTGGGTGTGCTGCGGGCGTCGAGCCCGAAGGCCAGGTGGAATTCGCGGACCAGGTCGGCGGGCGAAGAACTCATGCCACGACCCTAGCGGCCGCCACTGACAGCTCCGGCCCGCGAGCCAGGCCCTGGTCAGTACCGCGCCAGGGCTGGCAGGATCGCGCGCATGCTCAAGGTGTTCTCCCGCATCAGCAGGCGCCGGGCCCTGACGGGCGCGGTGGCCGGCTTCGTCGTGTTCGGGCTGCTGCTGTGGTGGCTGCTGCCCCTGGGCGACGAGCCGCCGACCGGGACGATCACCTTCAGCACCGGGACGCCGCTCGGGGTCTACCAGGAGTACGGCAAGCTGCTGCAGGCCGAGCTCGACAAGGACATGCCGGGCCTCAAGGTGAAGCTGGTGAACAGCGCCGGGTCGCAGGAGAACGTCGCGCGCGTGGCGACCGGCCACGCCGACTTCACCATCGCCGCGGCCGACGCGGTGGAGACGTACGAGGCGGACGGCAAGCCCGGTGCCGCCGGGCTGCGCGGGATCGCGCGGCTGTACGACGACTACGTCCAGCTCATCGTCCCGCGCGACTCGGACATCAACTCGGTGGCCGATCTGCGGAACAAGCGGGTGGCCATAGGGCCGGACCGCTCGGGTGTGCGACTGATCGCGAACCGGGTGCTCACGGCGGCCGGCATCGACCCGAAGAAGGGCGTCAAGCCGGTGGCGGCCGGCATCGACACCGGACCCGCCCTGCTCAAGAAGGGCAAGCTCGACGCCTTCTTCTGGTCCGGCGGGCTGCCGACGGACGGCCTGAAGGATCTGGCCGCCCACTACGCGTTCCGGTTCGTACCGATAGAGGCCGGCCTCGTGGCGAAGATGCACGAGCAGGGCGACGCCACCCGCTACTACCGCGCGACCAACATGCCGGAGTCGGCCTACCCGGACATCCAGCGGGGGTCCACGGTGCCCACCATCGCCGTCTCCAACGTGCTGATGACCCGCAAGGACCTGAACCCCCGGCTCACCGAGTGGATCACCAGGACCGTGATCAAGAGCCGGGACGGCATCGGCGCGCATGTGCACTCCGCGCAGCTCGTGGACCTGCGTACGGCGATCTACACCGACCCCCTGGTCCTGCACGAGGGCGCCCGGCGCTACTACCGCTCCGTCAAGCCGTAGGCGTACAGGGGCCGTTGACGCCCTCTCAGGCCGTATGCGCACCGGACGGCCCGTCGGCGCCCGTTCAGGCCGTAGGCCCGCTCCTGGGGACCGACACGGTCACCTTGAGCCCGTGCGGCTCGTGGTGGCCGTAGGTCAGGGAGCCGCCGCCCGCGGCCAGCAGAACCTGGGAGATGGACAGGCCGAGGCCGGAGCCCTTGATGTTCTGGTGCCTGCCGCTGCGCCAGAAGCGGTCGCCGACGCGGGCGAGTTCCTCCTCGGTGAGGCCCGGGCCGCGGTCCGTGACGACGACCGTGGAGGTCTCGCCGTTCGACGCGACCGTCACCTCGACGCACTCGTCCTCGGGCGTGAACTTCACGGCGTTGTCGATCACCGCGTCCAGGGCGCTGGACAGCGTGATCGGGTCGGCCCACGCCGTGGTGGGCGGGCAACTGCCCACCAGGCGCACGCCCTTGGCCTCGGCGGTCGGTGCCCAGGCCGCGACGCGCTCGGCGGTCAGCGCGCCGATGTCGGTGACCCTGAGGTCCGCATCTGCGTGCTCGGCCAGCGCCAGGTCGAGCAGGTCGTCCAGAACCTGGGTCAGGCGTTTGCCCTCGGTGCGGACCGAGGCGATCTCGTCGTTGTCCTCCGGCAGTTCGAGCGCGAGCAGTTCGATGCGCAGCAGCAGCGCCGAGAGCGGGTTGCGCAACTGGTGCGAGGCGTCGGCGACGAAGGCGCGCTGCTGCTCCAGCACGTCCTCGACGTTGTCCGCCATCTCGTTGAACGAACGGGCCAGGCGCTGGAGTTCCGGCGGCCCGCCGGCCGCGGCGACCCGGGACTTCAGGCGCCCGGTGGCGATGTCGTGGGTGGTGGCGTCGAGCACGCGTACGGGCCGCAGTACCCAGCCGGTCAGCCGTAGGGCGGCGCCGACGGCCAGCAGCATGGCGCCGATCTCGCCCGCGCCGATCGTCAGCCAGCCGCGCAGGGTCCGTGAACGCATCGGCCCGGTGGGCGAGTCGGTGACCACGACCGCGATGACGTCGCCGTCCCGGATGACCGGCGAGGCGACGACCAGGCGGTGCCGCTGCCAGGGCCAGACCTGTTCCGGGTCGTGGCTGCGGCGGCTGAGCAGGGCCTCGTCGAAGGCCTCGCGCACCTCGCCGGCCTTGGGGAGCAGGAAGTCGTCCGGCGCGTTCGCCATGGAGGTGTCGGTGCGGTAGAAGACGCCCGCGCGGATGCCGTAGACCTCGTAGTAGCTGGCGAGTTCGCGTTCCAGGGTCTGCTGGCGTTCGTCCGGGACCATGTCGGCGGGGCGGCTGCCCGTGGGCGCGTCGGTGACGAACTGGGCGAGCGCCGCGAACCGCGCGGTGTCGTCGATACGGTCGACGATCACCTTCTGCTGCTGGGCCGCGGCGACGCTGATGGCGAGCGGGACGCCCAGGGCGAGCAGAACGGCCGCCATCAGGACGATGAGCAGCGGGAGGAGACGTGTGCGCACCCGGGCCCGCTACGTGGCCGGGGCGACGAGCCGGTAGCCGACGCCTCGTACGGTCTCGATCAGCGCGGGCATCCGCAGTTTGGCGCGCAGGGACGCGACGTGCACCTCCAGGGTGCGTCCCGTGCCCTCCCAACTGGTGCGCCACACCTCGCTGATGATCTGCTCCCGCCGGAACACCACCCCGGGGCGCTGTGCCAGCAGGGCCAGCAGGTCGAACTCCTTGCGGGTCAGCTGGACGACCGAACCGTCCACGCTGACCTGGCGGGTGGGCAGTTCGATGCGCACCGGACCGAGCCGCAGCGCGGTGTCGCCGCCCCCGGCCGCGTCCTCGTGGACGCTGCGCCGGCTGACGGCGTGGATACGGGCCAGCAGCTCCCCGGTGTCGTACGGCTTCACCACGTAGTCGTCGGCTCCGAGGTTGAGGCCGTGGATGCGGGAGCGTACGTCGGACCGCGCGGTCACCATGATCACCGGGGTGCTGGTGCGCTTGCGGATCTTGCCGCAGACCTCGTAGCCGTCCTGGTCGGGCAGGCCGAGGTCGAGGAGGACGACTCCGAAGACGTCGCCCTCGGGGACGAGTGCCTGGAGGGCCTCCTCGCCGCTGCGGGCATGGGTGACGTCGAAGCCGTGCCGCGCCAGGACCGCGGACAGAGCGGCGGCGACATGGTTGTCGTCCTCGACGAGGAGCAGTCTCATCCCGGCCCCCTCCGGTTCATCGTTCGTATGGTCTCGGCCTGTACGAAAGCACGTCTCACGCGCGCGTGCACCCAGGCAGTCACGCTGATGGACGAAGACGCCGTCAAGGGGGTTCCGGTTGCGGGCGGTTTCCGTTACGCAGCCGGTACGCGTCCTTACGACAAGTGCTACAACACGTGTCCGTTTGCTATCCGATCGTGATGCTCAGATCTCGCTCAGATGTGATGACGCTGGTCGCAAGGCCTCACTACTGTCCTCCGCAACCGACGAGGACGGAGCCAGCAAGCGATGACCGAAGTATCGGTGGCCAAGGAAGATGTGGCCGCGACCGGCGAACTCGTCGTCCTGAAGAGCGTCAACAAGCACTTCGGCGCGTTGCACGTACTCCAGGACATCGATCTGACGATCGCCCGCGGCGAGGTCGTCGTGGTGATCGGACCTTCCGGGTCCGGGAAGTCCACTCTGTGTCGCACCATCAACCGCCTGGAGACGATCGATTCGGGCGACATCACGATCGACGGCAAGCCGTTGCCCGCGGAGGGCAAGGCACTCGCCCGGCTGCGGGCCGACGTGGGCATGGTCTTCCAGTCCTTCAACCTCTTCGCGCACAAGACGGTGCTCGAGAACGTGATGCTGGGTCAGATCAAGGTCCGCAAGGCCGACAAGGCGCAGGCCGAGGAGAAGGCGCGTGCGCTGCTCGACCGGGTCGGCGTGACCACCCAGGCGGACAAGTACCCCGCCCAGCTCTCCGGCGGCCAGCAGCAGCGTGTCGCCATCGCGCGGGCGCTGGCCATGGACCCCAAGGTCATGCTCTTCGACGAACCGACGTCGGCGCTCGACCCGGAGATGATCAACGAGGTCCTTGAGGTCATGCAGCAGCTGGCCCGGGACGGGATGACGATGATCGTCGTCACCCACGAGATGGGCTTCGCGCGTTCGGCGGCCAACCGCGTGGTGTTCATGGCCGACGGCCGCATCGTCGAAGAGGCCGTGCCGGACCAGTTCTTCAGCAACCCGCGCAGCGACCGGGCCAAGGACTTCCTGTCGAAGATCCTCCACCACTGACGTCCTGAACTTCTTCGTCACCGACGTTCATCACTGAAGACCTGCATCTCTTCACCACTCAAAGGATGTTCCCCATGAAGCTCCGCAAGGTCACCGCCGCCTCGGCCGCCGTACTCGCCCTCGCGCTCGCCGCCACGGCTTGCGGCTCCAGCAACGACAACGACAAGGACAGCGGCGGCAGTTCCTCGGGCGGCAGCAAGAAGATCACCGTCGGCATCAAGTTCGATCAGCCGGGCATCGGCCAGAAGACGCCGCAGGGTTACGCCGGTTTCGACGTCGACGTCGCGACGTACATCGCCAAGAAGCTCGGCTACAGCGCGAACCAGATCGAGTGGAAGGAGTCGAAGAGCGCCGACCGCGAGACCATGCTGCAGCGCGGGGACGTCGAGTTCATCGCCGCTTCGTACTCGATCACCCCTGAGCGCCAGAAGTCGGTCGACTTCGCCGGCCCGTACCTGCTGGCCCACCAGGACGTCCTGGTCCGCGCCGACGACAACTCGATCAAGTCGCCGTCGGACCTCAACAGCAAGAAGCTGTGTTCGGTGACCGGCTCGACGTCGGCGCAGAACGTCAAGGACAAGCTGGCCCCCAAGGCCAACCTGCAGGTGTACCCGACGTACTCGGCGTGCCTCACCGGTCTGCAGAACGGCGCCATCGACGCGCTGACCACGGACGACTCCATCCTGGCCGGTTACGCCTCGCAGACCCAGTTCAAGGGCAAGTTCAAGCTCGGCGGCTTCAAGATGACCAACGAGAACTACGGCATCGGCGTCAAGAAGGGCAGCGCCCTCAAGGCCAAGATCAACACGGCCCTGGAGTCGATGGTGTCCGACGGTTCCTGGCAGAAGGCCGTCGACAAGAACTTCGGCCCGGCGGGCTACAAGAACGAGGCCGCGCCGAAGATCGGCGACATCAAGAGCTGAAGCAACGCCTGACGGGTGCGCCGCCCACGGGGGACGGCGCGCCGAGGCATCCCTACACGCGGAAGCGCGGGAAATCGTGTTCGACTTTCTTGATGGTTACGACCTACTCGGGGCCTTCTGGACGACGGTGCAGCTCACCCTGCTCGCCGGCGTCGGCTCCCTGGTGTGGGGAACCCTGCTGACGGCGATGCGCGTCGGCCCGGTACCTCTGATGCGCGGTTTCGCCACCGCCTACGTGAACATCGTGCGGAACATCCCTTTGACCGTGATCATCCTGTTCACCTCACTGGGACTGAGTCAGACCCTGGGGATCAACCTCGGTGCGGAGAGGTTCGAGTCGATCAACTTCCGGCTCGCCGTGCTCGGTCTGACCGCCTACACCTCGGCCTTCGTGTGCGAGGCGCTGCGGGCCGGCATCAACACGGTGCCGGTCGGACAGGCGGAGGCGGCCCGTGCGATCGGCCTCAGCTTCACCCAGGTGCTCCGGCTCGTCGTGCTGCCGCAGGCGTTCCGCTCGGCGGTCGGCCCGCTGACGAACGTTCTGATCGCGCTCACCAAGAACACCACGGTGGCCGCCGCGATCGGCGTCGCCGAGGCGGCGGCCCTGATGAAGACGATGGTCGAGAAGGAGGCCCAGCTCATCCCGATCGCCTCGATCTTCGCGCTGGGCTTCGTGATCCTCACGCTGCCGACCGGCCTGATCCTCGGCTGGGTGGGCAAGAAGGTGGCGGTGAAGCGATGACTTCCGTTCTCTACGACGCCCAGGGGCCGAGCGCCAAGCGGCGGAACGTCCTCTACACAGCGGTCTTCCTCGCCGCCCTGGCAGCGGTGCTGTGGTGGGTGTACAGCAAGCTCGACGACAAGGGCCAACTCGACTGGGTGCTGTGGAAGCCGTTCTTCTCCAGCACCGAGGCCTGGTCCACGTACATCTGGCCCGGGCTGCAGAACACCCTGAAGGCCGCGGCGCTCAGCATGATCATCGCGCTGCCGCTCGGTGCCGTCCTCGGTATCGCCCGGCTCTCGGACCACGTCTGGGTCCGCGTACCGGCCTCGATCGTCGTGGAGTTCTTCCGCGCCATCCCGGTGCTGGTCCTGATGATCTTCGGGCTCGCCCTGTTCGCCAAGTACACGAACGTCAGCTCGGACGACCGTCCGCTGTACGCGGTCGTCACGGGACTCGTGCTGTACAACGCCTCGGTCCTCGCGGAGATCGTCCGGGCCGGCATTCTGGCCCTGCCGAAGGGCCAGACCGAGGCGGCGATGGCGGTCGGTCTGCGCAAGGGCCAGGTGATGCGGCTGATCCTGCTGCCGCAGTCGGTCACCGTGATGCTCCCGGCCCTCGTCAGCCAGCTCGTCGTGATCGTGAAGGACACCGCCCTCGGCGGCGCGGTGCTCACGTTCTCCGAACTGCTCGCATCGGCCAACACGATGATCGGCTACTACGGCAACACCATCGCCAGCTTCACGGTGGTGGCCGTGATCTTCATCCTGATCAACTTCTCCCTCACGACCTTCGCGAGCTGGCTGGAGGGCAGGCTCCGGCGCAGCAAGAAGAGCACGGGCGCCGTGGTCGGTGTGGAAATGCTGGAGGATCTCGAGACCGTGGGCCACGCTCCGCCGGTCGAGCCGGGCGGCAAGGACTAGGCGCAGGTCCAGGGAATTACCGGGTTTCCCGCGAGGGGTGGTGCGTGTATGTCGCACCACCCCTCGTCCGTTCACCGAAGCATTCCTGGTCGATCAGTTGATGGGCGTGACCGCGACGCTCCTGGTGTCACCGGACACCGGGAGATAGATGGCGAGAGTGGCATTGGCGTGCAGTTTGCCGATGATGCTCACCACGGCCGTCTTGTTGCATCCCTCCACGGTCGTGGAGTCGTCCGTGTAGCCGCCTTCGGGGTGCGGGGCGGAAACACGCACCCGCCATTTCTTGCACCCTTTGTAGGTCACGTGAATGTAGTGGTTCCGGGTGTTGCTCAACATCAGGCTGCGGTACTGCTTGTCCGAGTAGTGCCACTTGTACCCGCCGCCGAGAACGTCGATATCACCCGAGCGTGTTCCGAGGTAGACGGCATCGGCGTCGTCGGCCGAAGCGGGCGCCGCAGCGAGGGCCCCCGTCATGACTGCCAGAGCCGCACCAAGGACCGTCATCCTCATGCATGCCCCGCGATATGTGAAGGACATCGATTACTCCTCGATCGTCATTGAAGATGCGTCACCGGTGCGGCGACCACCCATCGCCGGGTCACGCCGGATAGTCACCCCACTTCCAGGTCCACGAGTCACTGAAGTCCGTGTCGGGGTAGTAAATTATCTTGGCGGTCGCCGAGAACGACTTGCATTTGTTCTTGGCGGGCAGTGTTTTCGTCTCCGTCTCCACGGGCGCCGTTCCCGAGGTCACTTTTTCGTAGACCTTCTTGGTCGGGTTGGTGCAGTAGATGTATCCCCGCAGGGAATACACTTTTGCGGTGCAGCCGGGGCGAGTCCTGAACCAGGCCTTCAGGTACGTTCCGAACTGGTCCGAGTCGTACCAGACACGGAGTTGCGGTGCTCCGCAACCGGCCGCGGCCGCCGGGGTCGCGGTGAGCATGGCGGCCGAAGAAGCCAGCACGGCGCCGGCGAGCACGACCGAACCGCGCTTGGCCAAGGAGTTGAACGGCCGACGCCGCGGGACTGACAACTGCATCCCTCTTCACCCTTCCAGGGGGACGGTTTTCCATTTCGAGTGGATTCACTTCGCCGCACCGGCGCAGTGATGGCTCATTACACCCCGGGCGACCTGTCCTCCGATATCCCCTTCCCAGGGGGTACGGAATCGGACATTCGTGACACTCGACCCACGACGGTCATTGGCACACCTCAAGAAAACCTCAGATCGTCCGACATGAAGACATGGAAAGCTTGACGCCCGACCGGCCCCGGGAAAAAATGAAGCAAACTTGGCCGCCTTGACCACGCGGCCAGACCCCAGCATTACGCAAATCACAGAAGGCCGACCGGGGGAGCGAAATGCGAATTGAGATAGTCGATGACAGGAGTTCCTTCCGGGCGAGCCTTCTCGCCGCGTTGGAGACTCAATCATCACTGGACGTCGAGATCGAGAGCGGACGAAGGCCGGACATCATCATCACCGGCCACATCCAGGGGCACGACTCCACCGAATTCCTGAAACTCGCCGAAAAAACCTTTCCGGAAATACCGGTGCTGATCGTGGTCGAGCAGCTCCAGGCGGGAGATATTCGACATGTACTGATGATGGGTGCGGCCGGAGTCCTCTTCCAGGAGACCGCCGCGCATCATATCTCATGGGCCATTCCGGCAATCCTGAGCGGCTGCCGCGCGTTGTCACCGGAAATCTCCGAATCGATGATCGGCGAGTACCTCGACTCCGCGTCCATGACACCGCAGGAGAAATCCGCCCGGGAAAACGTCAACCGCCTGAGCGGCAGAGAACAGGAGGTGCTGCAGCTCCTCGGTCACGGAATGTCGAACCGGGAGATCGCAACCAGCCTCTCCATCAGCCCCGAAACCGTGAAAGACCACGTCCGGTCCATCCGCTCCAAACTCAACGTCGCCAATCGTGTTCACGCCGCTCACGTCGCTTGGCTCGCACGCGGTATGACGGCCTGCGCGGCGTAGGCCCACGACCCGGATCGACCGCGAAACAGGGCGGGGTGACCGCCATCGCCTCCGTCACTTGACGCAAGCACCGGCAATGGGTTGCATACGTTCTGTGATCGTGCACCCCGCTCCAACTGCCCGTTTCCATACGTCCCTCAGGACACCACTGCGGGCAGGGGGCAGCGCGCCATGGACCCGGTGATCATCGTCGGATCAGGTCCCGTGGGACTCACGCTCGCCCTTGCGCTGGCCCGCCAGGAGGTCCCCTCGGTGATCCTCGACGAGGGGCCGGGCAAGGACGAACAACGGCTCGCGCGGACGGTGGTACTGCGCGAGGACACCGCCGCGCTCATCGAGCGCCTGACGGGATTCCCGCTCTCCGAAGCCGGTTTCCGTTGGGCCGGATGGCGGTCGATGCGGCGCAAGCAGGTGATGCGCGAGGTCAGGTTCGACGCGCAGGGTGACGACGCGGAGGGCGCCCTCGGCACGGCGGGCCCCGAGGGCAAGGAAGAGATCACCGGCCCTCTGCACATCGCCCAGCACGTGCTGACCGGCGCCCTGCGCCAGGCCCTCGCGGGCGAGCGGCTGGTGAAACTCGCCGTGGACAACCGCCTCGACGCGGTCGAACAGGAATCCTCGGGCGTCACCGCCCACACCCGTGGCCCCAAGGGCACCTGGTGGCGCGGCAGTTACCTGGTCGGCTGCGACGGCCCGCGCTCCACCGTGCGCAAGCTCCTGGACATCCGCTTCCCCGGCCGTACGGCGGTGGAGCGACACGCCGTGGCCGCGCTGCGCACGGAACTTCCGTGGCCCGACCAGGCGTTGTTGCACCGGGTGCCGCCGTGGCGGACGTCCGGACCCTCGGCCGGGGAGGTCACCGGGCGCCCTCTCCCGGACGGTGTGTGGCGCCTGGACTGGCTGCTGCCGCCGGGCAAGGACCTGGTCACGCCCGAGCTGCTGCTCACCCGTATCCGGGAGACCCTCGCGGGCTGGACCGAGGGGCCGACACCGCCGTACGAACTGCTCGACACCGGTGTGCACACCGTGCACCACCGGCTTGCGCGCCGGTGGCGGGTGGGGCGGGTGTTTCTCGCCGGGGACGCGGCGCATCTGCTGGGCGCGCTCGGTACGCAGGGGCTGGACGAGGGGCTGCGGGACGCCGACAACCTCGCCTGGAAACTGGCACTGGCCTGGCACCACGGGCCGCACGAGGCGCTGCTCGACAGCTATCAGGCGGAACGGCGGGCGGTCGTCGCGGCCCGGCTGCGCGCCGCCGACCAGGCGCTGCCGTTGGTGCGCGGCGGTGCCGGGCTGCGCGCGGTCGTGCCCGGCTCGGCCCGCGGCCACGACTCGCTGCTCACGGACGGTCACTTGGGGCGCGGCGCGCTCGGTGCGCCGGGGGCGTACGCCGACTCGCCGCTCGCGCCCCGGCACATCGAGGGCGAGGTCCCCGTCGGCACCCCGCCCGGTGCGCCGGTCACCGATGTCCGGGTCACCGCGGAGGACGGCTCCTTCGTACGGCTGCGGGACCGCCTCGGGCGCGGTGCCCTGCTGGTCGTCCTGGTCGCACCGGGCACCGGCGTGTGGGAGCGAAAGCACTGGGTGACCGCCGGCGTCATGCCACGCCTGGCGGCCGCGGTGACGGCGCTGCCGCACCCGGCCGAACTGCTGGTCGCCGAGAGCTACCCGGGCGCCGCCGCCCACACGGTCCTGCTCGTACGGCCCGACGGACACCTGGTCACCGCTCTGAGCGGGGTGCGGCCGGCCGACCTGTACGCGGCGGCCGAAGCGACCCTGGGCGGCCCGGCGAAGACGGAGGCCACGGCCGGCTCACGCTGAGGCCTCCGTACAGCAACTGTCCACATAGTGACGCTGAGTTGACCCGCACGCACCGTCGTGCTGTACTCCGGATCATGACCGACACCTCTGTCCACCTCTGGCGGAAGGTCCATCTGGACCTCGTCCGCTACGTGGGCTGTGTCTGTCACGTCTCCTGCTGAATTCGCATCTCTCTCACTCGCGCGCGCCCTTTCTGTGGGTCCGCGCGTGCCCTCGCGAACACTCATCAGGACGGTGCACGTGTCTGTCTCCCCCTCTGCCTCGGCGTCCCCCGCCGCGCCCGCCCCGGCTCCGACGCACGCGGACCTGCTCGACTTCGTACGGCGTACGGCAGCCGACGCCGAACTCGTCGCCTCGCTCCCCCTCGACCCCGAGGGCCGCACCTGGGTGCGGCTCGAAGGGCCCGGCGGCAGCGAGGCCTGGCTGATCGGCTGGCCGCCCGGCAGCGGAACGGGCTGGCACGACCACGCCGACTCGGTGGGCGCCTTCCTCACCGCCGCCGGCGAGCTCAAGGAGAACTCGCTCGCCGCGCGGCTCCCGAGCCACGGCTGGAAGACCCTCGAACTGGAGGAGGGCGTGGACCGCGAGCGGCGGCTGCCGACCGGCAAGGGCCGCGCCTTCGGCCACCACCACGTCCACGAGGTGCTCAACGAGTCCACCGAAGAGCACGCGATCTCCGTCCACGCCTACTACCCGCCGCTGCCGCAGATCCGCCGCTACAGCCGCACCGGCCCCGTGCTGCGCCTGGAGCAGGTCGAGCGCCCGGAGGACTGGCAGTGAGTGCCGTACGCGAACAACCGCCCGGCATAGACGAGTTGCTGGAGCGGGTCCGCGCGGACTACCGGCGGATCGACGCCCAGGAGGCGCACGACGCCGCCCGCGACGGTACGGCTCTCCTGGTCGACATCCGCTACGCGGCCCTGCGCGAGCGGGACGGTCTCATCCCCGGCGCCCTGGTCGTCGAACGCAACGAACTGGAGTGGCGCCTCGACCCCCAAGGCAGCCACCGCGCCCCCGAGGCCACCGGCCACGACCTGCGCGTCGTGGTGATCTGCAACGAGGGCTACGCCTCCAGCCTGGCCGCCGAGTCCCTGCACCGACTGGGCCTGCACCGCGCGACGGACCTGGTCGGCGGTTTCCAGGCCTGGAAGGCGGCGGGACTCCCTGTCACGTCGTAGACACAGTGTCTACGACGTGACAGTCCGGCTACCGCCTCGGCTCACTGTCCGTCGGAGGGACAGTAGAGCGGGGCGGTGTCCGCGTTGGCCTTCGTGACCAGGCGGGCCGGGGTCGTGGCGATCTTCTCCACCTTCTCCTTACGGAGAAGGCTGATGACGTTGGTGACGGCCAGTTCGCCGGTGTCCTTGGCCGAGTTGGAGACGGTGGCGGCGAAGCGGCCGTCCTTGAGGGCGGCGAGGGCCTCGTCGGTGCCGTTGACCGTCACGATCTTGACGTCCTTGGCGCCGGCCGCGTCGAACGCCTTGCGGGCGGCGAACGCCATCTCCTCGTTGGCGACGAAGGCGTAGTCCAGACCGGGATGCGCCTTGATCATGCCCTCGGCGACGATCTTCGCCTTCGCGGCGACGAACATGGCGGGCTGGTTCGCGACCACCTTCGCGTTCGCCGGCAGTCCCTCGGTGAATCCGCCGACGAGCAGGTCGGAGGCGGCGCCCGGCGCACCCGCGATGACGGCCACCTGCACCTGGCGACCGGCGGCGTCGTCCTCGATCCAGTCGGCGTCGAGCCTGCCCACCGCCTTCAGGTCGACGACGACGGCTCCGAGGATGTCGGACGGATCGGCGCTGACCGAGGTCAGGAAGATCGGAATGTGCGCCTTCCTGGCCTTGGCGATGTCGCTCTTGAGCGCGTCGGTGTTGACGGTCTGCACGATGATCGCGTCGACACGGCGCGTGATCATGGTCTGGATGTTGGAGAGTTCCTGCGCGGCGTCCTGATGCGAGTCGGCCGTGACGAGCCTCGCGAAGTTGCTCTTGGCCGTGTTCGCGATCGACTCCTGCAGACACGTGTGGAACTCGGTACTGCCGCCGTTGACGAACCCGAGTGTGATCGGCCCGTCGTCGGCGGGCGCGGCACTCGATTCGAGACCGCAGGCACTCATCAGTAAGAGGCCGACAGCGGCCAAGGAGACCACCAGCGATCTTCGGTGATGCGCGGGCGAGAACAACGGGGCCGCCTTTCATGACATGCGAAGGATCGGCCGATGGAACGGCCTGAAGCTCCTCAGGCGGGCCTGACTGCGGCTCAGCAGGCGGGAGGGCCGGGGAGTGACGGCAGCAGAAGCTACTCCCGCACCAAACATGCGAACCCTCCACGGACCGCACACTAAGCGTGCGGAAAACGCACCCTCGGTGAACCGGGAAACGGCACTTCGCCCCCCTGTCGGCTACTCCCTCGCCGTCGCCACCGTCACCGCCCGCACCCGGAGCGCCGCCCGCCCCGGCAGGGCCGTGGCGACGAGCGCGAGCGCCGCGCCGACCGTCACCACAGTGACGTAGACGAGAAGGGTGACCGACGGTGCGGCCCGGCCGGTCATCCCGATGCTGAACGCGGTCAGGACGGCGAGGGCGACACCGCTGCCGAGCGCCGTGGCGAGCAGCACCACCGACAGCGCCTCGATCCGCAGCATCCGCAGCACCTGACGACGGGTCGCCCCCGCGAGACGCAGCAGCGCGAACTCGCGGACCCGCTCGGCGACCGACATGGCGAGCGTGTTGACCACGGCGATGGCCGTGAAGGCCAGGACAAGGCCCATGGCCAGGTAGTTGACCTCGGCGTTCGCCTGCTGCCGCTGCGCCTGGAGCGAGTCGGCGGCGACCGGCGCGAGAACACGGATGCCCGGGAACTCACGGAGGTTAGTCACGAGTTGTGTCTGTGTACGGGGCGTGCTGACGAGGACGGAGGAGGCGAGCGGGTTGTCGACATGCCGGGCGACGAGATCGTGCGCGAGGGTGAGATCGCCGAAGCCGAGACCCCTGGCGTAGACGGCGACGACGGTGAGCGTGGCGGGCGTGCCGTCGCCGAGCGTGAGCTTCAGGGTGCCACCGGGCTTCAAGTGGAGCTGGTCCGCGGCCAGTTCGCTTACGGCCACGGTGTGCTCGGTGAGTCCGGCGAGCGATCCGGCGGTGACGTCCGGGTCCCAGGTGCGGGTGAGTCCGGCGGGTGTGACGCCTTGGGCCACGTATTTGTCGAGGCCCACACGGACGGTCGTACGGACGACCTCGGTGACGATGTCGTGCCGCGCGCGGAGTTGGCGTGCGGCCTCGGCGGGAACACCGGGTCCCTGGGAGGCGACGACCCAGTCGGCACGGACACCTTCACGGACCTGGGCACGGGCGGCGTCACCGAGAGTGGGTTGGACGAACAGGACGGTGCAGGTCATGCCGATCAGCAGGGTGAGGGGGGTGACGACGGAGGCCATGCGAACGGCGTTGCCACGCAGGTTGGCGGTGGCCAGCCGACCGGTCGGGCCGCTGCGCCGGAGCGGACCGCGCAGGACGAGGACGGCTGCCTTGACGAGGAGCGGCCCGAGGAGGGCGACGGAGGTGGACAGAACCACAACGGCCAGGAAGGTCACGGGTGTTGAGGCGGGCTCGGTACGCAGCTTGCTGAGCACGACGACCAGCACGACCCCGCCCGCGAGGAGGACGAGCCCGGCGAGGAGACGACCGCGGGTGAGTCCGGCGCGTGTCGTGAGACGGGTGCGTGTCGTGCGGCGAGTGCGCGTCGTGCGGCGGGTGCGCGCGGACTTGGCCCCGGCTTCGGTTTCCGGTTCTGCTCCTGCTCCTGCTCCTGCTCCTGCTCCTGCTCCTGGTTCGGCCTCGGCGAGTGCCTGGGCCGGGCGGATCCGGGAGATACGGCGGGAGGCGACCCGGGCGGCGGTCCAGGCGCCGAGAGCTGTCGCGACGAGGGCGGCCAGCGGCGGGACGATGCCGGTGGTGTGCTGGAGGGTGGCCGGGACGGCACCCAGGGCGACGAACCTGTCGTAGAGCCAAGTGCCCAGCGGAAGCCCGAGCAGAGCGCCCGCGACACCGGCGACCGTGCCGACGATCAGGGCCTCGCGGCCGAGGAGCCGGCGGATCTGGCCGGAGGTGGCGGCCACGGCGCGGAGCAGGGCGAGTTCGCGGTACCGCTGCTGGACGGAGAGCACGAAGGTGCCGACGACGACGAGAACCGCCACGAGCAACGAGGTACCGCCCATCGCACCACCGATGCTGACCAGCCTGGTCCTGGCCGTGGCGGCGTCCAGGAACTCGACGGGGCCACGGGCGTCGCCGGTGGTGACTTGAGCGGTGGACCCGAGTGGGGTGGTGGGCTGGTGAAGGGCTGTGGTGATGGCCTGCCGCAGCCGTTCCGCGCTGGTGCCCTTGGCCGGGAGCACTCCGAACGCGGTGACCTGCCCGGGGTGCGCGGCCAGACGGCGGGCCTCGCCCGCGGAGAAGAAGAGCGACGTCTGATGACGTACGGGCGTGGCGGGAGCGGCGATTCCGGTGATCCGGTAGACGCGCGGGGCCTGAGTGGACTGGACGGTGAGTTGGTCGCCGGGCCGGAGTCGGGCCCGCACGGCGAAGTCGCGGTCGATGACGAGATCGGTGGCGGCACGCGGGGCGCTGCCGGTGACGAGGCGGTACGGCGTCAACGCGGCGGAGTCCCAGGCGTGCCCGTAGGCGGTCCGGCCGCCGGTGCCGGCGGGTGTCAACGGCTGGGCCAGGAAGGTCAGTTCGGGGATGACACGGGCGACACCCGGGGTGCGTGCGAGCGTGGTCTCCAGGTTCTCGGGGAGCCAGGCGCGCTCGGCGATCGGTTTCGCCTTGTGCTTGACCTTGGTCTTGCCCTTCTTGTGTTTGACGGTCGTCCGGTGGACGTTCTGATCGGCGGAGACCACGACGGGGCTCGCCGCGTAGCGCTCGGTGCGGATGGTGCCGCGCAGGCCGGTGTCGAGAAGAGTGCCGCAGGCTGTGATGAGGGCAGCCGCGCACATCAGGGAGAGAAAGGCGCCGAGGAAACCGGCCTTGCGGGCGCGGACGGACCGGAGGGCGTAGCGCAGCATCATGAGGGCTCGGTCTCTTTTCCGTTGCACGCCAGGTCGGCTTCGGGCTCGGACTCGGGCTCGGCGAGGGGTGCCGGGAAGGCTAGGAATCGGGTGAGTACGGTGCGGGCGCCGGCCGGTGTCTCGGCTTCGGGGCGCTTGTAGCGGTTGAGGAGGGCGATGTACTCCTCGAAGAACGCCCCGAGTTCGGGCAGCGTCAGCCGGATGGTGCCGCGCGAGTAGGGGAAGGCGTCCGCCCACGGCCCGGTCTCGGCGGCGTCCCGCTGGAACTGCTCGAAGAGTTCCAGATCGGCGGCGTACGCATGGTGGTTGAGCTCGTCCATGACGTGCCGCATCTCGCTGCTCTGGCGACTGCGCGGCGGAAAACGACGGTCACCGGGAACGGCCCGCCACCAGCGCTCGCGACCGTGACCGTGGTCAGGTGGGCGCCCCGGCTCCGTCTCCGCCTCCGTCTCCTCGACGAAGCCGTAGCGGGCGAGTTCACGCAGGTGGTAGCTGGTGGAGCCGGTGTTGAGGCCCAGTGCGCGGGCGAGTGTGGCCGAGGTCGCGGGGCCGTGCAGGGTGAGGTGCTGGAGCATGCGCTGTCGGCGGGGTTGCGCGAGCGCCTTGAGCGTGGCGAGGTCGGAGAGTTCGACCGGCGCGGGTGTCGGCGAGGTCTGCTCGGCGGGTGTCTCCGCGCGAGGTGTGCGGGGTTCCGGTGCCATGCGTACACAGTCGTTTGTGCACAGGTGTCTGTGCACTGCGGCAATCCGGCGTCTTCAACGGGGGGTTAGCCCTACCTGAAGCATCGGCCGGTGCTCGCCTGAACGCGGTCGGCGCCCCCGCGCGTCCACCGTGTTCAGGCCGTGTGCACCACCGAGAAGCCGGAACCGGGCAGGAATCCAGAGAAAAACCCGGATGAGAACCCGGACCGGAACTCGGATCAGTACCCCTCGTCCCCGAGGAACTCCGTGTCCTCGCCCTCTTCTTCCAGCGCCTGGCGGACCACCCTGAGGGCCATGCCCTGGGAGTAGCCCTTGCGGGCCAGCATGCCCGCGAGGCGCCGTAGCCTCTTGTCGCGGTCGAGGCCCTGGGTGGACCGCAGTTTGCGGTCGACCAGTTCGCGTGCCGTCGTCTCTTCCTGCTCGGGGTCGAGCTGGGAGACCGCCTCGTCGATCAGCGTGGAGTCGACGCCCTTGGTGCGCAGCTCCTGGGCGAGCGCGCGTCGCGCCAGTCCCCGGCCGTGGTGCCGGGACTCCACCCAGGCGTCCGCGAACGCACCGTCGTTGATCAGTCCGACCTCCTCGAACCGCGACAGCACCTCGTCCGCGACCTCGTCCGGGATCTCCCGCTTGCGCAGGGCGTCCGCGAGTTGCTTGCGGGTGCGCGGGTTCCCGGTGAGCAGGCGCAGACAGATGCCCCGCGCCCGCTCAGCCGGGTCCGCCGGCGGCTCCTCCTTCTCGGCCCTCGACGAGGAGAAGTCACCCCCGCTCTCTCCGGACGACTCGCCGAAGCCTCGGCCACGGCGCCCACGCCTACCGCGCGTGCCGTCACCACGCGCCGTACCCCCGCGTGAGCCACCCTCCCGTGAGCCGCCTTCCCATGAACCATCCCCGTCGCCTCCGCCGCGCGCTCCGCGGCTGCGGCGCGAACCGCGGCCGGGTGCGTCGTCGTCAGCGGACTCGCCGCCGGGCGAAGTGCCGCCGGGCGCCGAGCTTCTGAAAGGCCGACCGGTGCCCGCCGAACCGCCGCCGGGTACCGAGCCGCCGAAAGGCGGACCGGTCTCACCGTCGAAGGCGCCGGCCGACCAGCCGCCGCCCGGCTCGTCGCCGTACGGCCCGTCCATGCCGTACGGCTCCTCGGGTACGCCGTCCGCACCGTAGGCCGGGCCGTCACCGCCTCCCCCCCGCCCCTGCGGGGCGCCGGGATACGCGTAGTCGACCCAGTCCGTTCGTCGTGTCACGGGTCAGCTCTTGGCTGCCGTGGCCTTGGCCTTGGTGGTCTTGGCCGCAGTCGCCGGAGCGGGCACCGCCTTGGCGGGGTCGTCCGTGGCGGTGGGAACCGCCGCGTCCGCGACCGGCTCAGCGGCGGGCTTGTCCTTCTCCGGACGGACGCCCACGCCCAGCTTCTCCAGGATCTTCTTCTCGATCTCGTTGGCCAGGTCGGGGTTGTCCTTCAGGAAGTTGCGCGCGTTCTCCTTGCCCTGGCCGAGCTGGTCGCCCTCGTACGTGTACCAGGCGCCGGCCTTGCGGACGAAGCCGTTCTCCACGCCCATGTCGATCAGGCCGCCCTCGCGGCTGATGCCGTGGCCGTAGAGGATGTCGAACTCGGCCTGCTTGAAGGGCGGGGCGACCTTGTTCTTGACGACCTTGACGCGGGTGCGGTTGCCGACCGCGTCCGTGCCGTCCTTCAGGGTCTCGATACGGCGGATGTCGAGTCGCACCGAGGCGTAGAACTTCAGCGCGCGGCCACCGGTCGTGGTCTCCGGGGAGCCGAACATCACGCCGATCTTCTCGCGGAGCTGGTTGATGAAGATGGCGGTGGTCTTGGACTGGTTGAGCGCGCTTGTGATCTTCCGCAGTGCCTGGCTCATCAGACGGGCCTGCAGACCGACGTGGCTGTCACCCATCTCGCCCTCGATCTCCGCGCGCGGGACGAGTGCCGCGACGGAGTCGATGACGATGAGGTCGAGGGCACCGGAGCGGACCAGCATGTCCACGATCTCCAGGGCCTGCTCGCCGTTGTCCGGCTGGGACAGGATCAGGTTGTCGATGTCGACGCCGAGCTTCTTCGCGTACTCGGGGTCGAGGGCGTGCTCCGCGTCCACGAACGCGACCTGGCCGCCGGCCCGCTGGGCGTTCGCCACCGCGTGCAGGGTCAGGGTCGTCTTGCCGGAGGACTCCGGGCCGTAGACCTCCACCACTCGGCCGCGCGGCAGGCCGCCGACACCGAGGGCGACGTCAAGTGCGGTCGACCCGGTGGGGATGACCTCGATGGGCTCGTTCGGCCGCTCGCCCAGGCGCATCACCGCGCCCTTGCCGAATTGCCGTTCAATCTGTGCGAGTGCGGCGTCCAACGCCTTCTCGCGGTCGGTTCCTGCCATGGGTTCCACCCGGTTTGCTTGAGTCGATCGCTTCACGTCAAAGACGCTAACGCCTGCCACTGACAATGCGCCCCGACGCCCGTCCGGCCTGTGGATAACTCGGGCACTTCGCCATCAAAAGCCTGCCGAAATGCCCGTCATGGCCTCGCCGGAGCTCCCATAAGAATGGATGTTCGATTTTCGTGTCAAGCGCACCACGCGACACTCACGTCATCTGTGTCCTGTGCCGTCGAAGCTCGATGAAGGCGCGTTCGTGTCGCCGACGTCATTGCTACGGTCGCCGGATGGAGAGCTGGGGCGGGGGCGACGTACGTGCCCGGATACGGGAGATGACCGCACGGGACCAGGAGCGGTCGCGCTTCGGGGCGGATACACACCAGTACGAGCTGGCGCCGACGCTGCCGGAGTCGGAGATCAGAGCCTTTGAGGAAGCCCATGGCATCGATCTGCCGGCGCAGTACCGGTCCTTCGTCGCGGAGGTGGGCAACGGGCCCGCCGGTCCCGGCCACGGGTTGATGCCGTTGACGGTCCCCCGCTCGAAGACCGGCGAGGGGTGGGCCGTGGACGACGAGTGGGAAGAAGACCGGCTGCCCGGCCGACTTGCCGAGCCGTTCACCCTCACCGAACCCCTGCCCGGCCGCATCGGTCCATCGGCCTGTGAACTGACCCGGGGCACGCTCATGCTGGCCGAAGAGGGCTGCGGCATCTACGTCCGGCTGATCCTGAACGGCCCGCGAAAGGGCGAGGTCTGGCAGATCGACCCTGACTGGGGCGGCTTCGTCCCGGTGAACCCCGGTTTTCGCACCTGGTACACCGAGTGGCTGCAGCGTGGCTTTGTTCACGAGTCGTGAAGCCAGTCCTGCAGGCTCGCCACCCTGCCCCGAGCCGAACCACCAGCAGCGCCCCGGAGAGCTCTACTTCCGTCGGCGTACGGCCGGTGTCTTCGGGTGTACGACGACTGCGCGGCGAGTTCCCGCGAGGCTCGGGCCATGATTCGGGCCCTGAAGAGCCATGCACGTCCCGCCGAGCGTCTCTGCCATGCGACCGGTGCCCTGCTGATCCTCTCCGGGTTGGTGCACCTGGTGGTGTTCGCGGTCGACGGCGGCCCCTGGTACGGGCCCGTCTCCTGGCGCAAGCCCGTCACGTTCGGGCTCTCCTTCGGGGCGACGCTGATCGCGGTCACCTGGGTGACGTCGTATCTGCGTGTCGGGGCCCGGTTGCGTACCGTCCTGCTCGTCGTGTTCGCCGCCGACTGCGTGGTGGAGGTCGGCGGCATCACCCTTCAGGCGTGGCGCCGGGTGCCTTCGCACCTCGACATGGAGACGCCCTTCGACACGGCGGTGTCCATGACGCTCGCGGTGGGCGGCGCTGTCCTCGTGGTGCTGCTCACCGTGTTCGCGGTGGCGTCCTTCCGGCACAGGCCGACGGGTCCCGCGGGGATGGCGCTCGCGGTGCGTTCCGGGTTCGCGATCCTGCTCGTCGCACTGGCCTCGGGCGCCGCGATGATCGCGCGGGGGGGTCGTTCTCGCCCGGACCGGTCACCAGGAGGCTGCCTACCACTCAACGGCCCCGCTCAAGCCGTTGCACGGGGTCAGCCTGCACGCCGTCCTGGTGCTGCCGGCCCTGGCCTGGCTGCTGTCCCGCACGTCCTGGAGCGAGACGGTACGGCTGCGGACCATGGCGGTGGCGGTCGGCTGCTACGCCCTCGCGGTGGCCGGAGCCGGAGCGTGGGCCGCGCTCACGTACTGACCTCGACGCCCTGGTGCCCCGGTGCTCGCGCGGTCATCCCTCAGACCTCAGGAGGCGCCTTCTCCGGAGTCCCTCGGGTCGGGGTCGGTCGGCCCGGAGTTCTCGGGGTCGGGGCCGGGGTCAGTCGCCCCGGAACCGGCTGTCCCGTCGGAGTCGGCCGGCAGGTGCCCCGTCGCCTCCGTAGCCCCCGGCCTCCGCTCCCACACCCCCCGCGCGCGAGTCAGCAGACCGGGCCCACCGGACCCTCGGGTGGGCCGGTGCCCCTGCACCCGGGGATCGTCCGTGACGGC
Organism: Streptomyces sp. MBT53; assembly: GCF_016654115.1. Classification (GTDB taxonomy): domain Bacteria; phylum Actinomycetota; class Actinomycetes; order Streptomycetales; family Streptomycetaceae; genus Streptomyces. The sequence continues at coordinate 29,677 of NZ_JAEQAZ010000008.1, read as the reverse complement.
GTACCGCTTCACGTACGCCCCGAGGAACGCCTGAAGCGTGGCTACGGCCGGAATGGAGATCAGCGCGCCCACGGCACCCAGGAGCGCGGTGCCCGCGATGACCGAGCCGAAGGCGACCGCGGGGTGGATGTCGACGGTCTTCGCGGTCAGCTTGGGCTGCAGCATGTAGTTCTCGAACTGCTGGTAGACCACGACGAAGATCAGTACCCACAGGGCGTACCAGGGGTTCACGGTGAAGGCGATCAGCATGGGCAGGGCGCCCGCGAGATACGTGCCGATGGTCGGGATGAACTGGGAGACCAGTCCCACCCAGACGGCGAGCACGGGCGCGTACGGGATGCCCAGCGCCTGCAGCAGGATGTAGTGCGCCACTCCGGAGACCAGCGCCATCAGACCGCGGGAGTATATGTAGCCGCCGGTCTTGTCGACGGCGATCTCCCATGCGCGCAGCACCTCGGCCTGCCGGGCGGGCGGCAGCACGGAGCACAGGGCGCGCCGCAGTCGCGGCCCGTCGGCGGCGAAGTAGAACGAGAACAGACCGATCGTCAGCAGCTGGAAGAGTCCGCCGAGGACCTGGGTGGACACGTCCAGCACGCCGGTGGCGCTGTTCTGCACGTACTTGCGCAGCCAGTCGGAGTGGAGCAGCCCCTCCTGGATGTCGACCCGTCTCAGGTCGGTGTGGAAGTGGCCGTTGACCCAGTTGATGACGGAGTCGAGGTAGTCCGGGAAGTCCTCGATCATCTTGATGATCTGGCCGGCGAGCATCGAGCCGAGCAAGGTGACGAACCCGGCGCTCACGATCAGCAGGCCGAGGAAGACCAGGAAGGTGGCCAGTCCCCGGCGCATGCCGTACGCGGACATCCGGCTCACCGCGGGCTCGATGGCGAGGGCCAGGAAGAACGCGATGAGGATGTTGATCAGCAGCCCGATGAGCTGGTGGAAGGCCCAACTGCCCAGCTGGAACACGGCGACGAGGGCGAGCGCCAGCACCATGGCGCGCGGCAGCCAGCGCGGCATGCCGGTGCCCGGCGCGGCGCCGTCGGCCGGGGGCCGGCTCGGCGGCGTCGTACCGGACGGGGATGCCTGCGGGGTGTCGTGCCCGCTCTCGTCAGTGGATGCCACGGGCCAAGTCTCGCCTACGCCACTGACAACCGGTCACCGCCGTCGATCTTCGTGACCGATCAGCGACTTTCCTGCGGAACGTTCATGACCGCGCAGACCACGCGCCACACGTCCTTGGCCTCCCAGCCCGCGTCCAGCGCCTCGTGCACCGTCCGCCCGCCGAGCTCCGTCATCACGTGATCGCGCGCGAAGCTCTCGGCGTATCCCGCGCCGAAGTGCTCCGTCATCCGCTGCCAGAAGACCGTCAACCGCATGACATCAGTATCCCGCCCCTGAGAGTGGGGCCCGGGCCGGGACCGCCTGCCGAGACCGCTTTCCGTCCTACGGTCTGACGCATGGCCGAAACAGGAGCATCCCCACTCCCCCCGACGCCCCCGGCGCACTCCCCGCTCTTCCGCGCCGAGCACTTCGTCTGGCTCACCGCGCGCGTGCTGGAGCAGCGCCTCTTCGCGTACCACTTCCTCAACGGCGAACCCGATCCGGTGGAGACGGCGCTGGACGCGTACCGCAACGAGGACGGCGGGTACGGGCACGCGCTGGAACCCGATCTGCGCGGCCCGGTGAGCCAGCCGCTGCACACCGGTCACGCTCTTCGCGTCCTGGACTCCATCGGGCGCTGCGGCGGGCAGCGGGTGGAACGCGTGTGCCGCTATCTGACCTCGGTGTCCACCGCCGACGGCGCCCTGCCGGCGATCCTTCCCGGCCAGCGCGGCTATCCGACGGCGCCGTTCGTGCCGATCGTGGACGATCCGCCCAGTGAACTCCTCGCCACCGGGCCGGTGGTGGGCCTCCTGCACCGCAACGAGGTGTGGCACGCCTGGCTGTTCCGGGCCACCGACTTCTGCTGGCAGGCCGTCGACTCCCTGGAGAAGTCGCACCCCTACGAGATCGAGGCCGCCGTCGCCTTTCTGGACTCGGCGCCCGACCGCCCGCGCGCGGAGGCCACCGCCGACCGGCTCGGCCGCCTGGTGCGCGAGCACCGCCTCGCCGCCCTTGACCCGGACCACCTGGAGGCCTACCCGGTCGCCCCCGGATACGCGCCGGGCGAGCACCACTTCCCGTACGACTACGCGAAGACGCCGAGTTCCCTCGCGCGCGCGTGGTTCACGGACGACGAGATGACCCGCTCCCTGGACCATCTGTCGGCCGGCCAGCAGGAGGACGGCGGCTGGCCCATCCGCTGGCGTCAATGGGCGCCGGGCATCGCCCTGGAGGCACGCCCCATGGTGACGATCCAGGCACTGCGCACCCTGAAGGCGTACGGCCGCTCCGTCGGCTGACTCCGGGACCTCAGCCGCCCATGGCCCGCACACCCGCCGTCACCAGCACGGCCGCCGCGACGACGAGCAGGAAGGGTGCCCGCAGCACCAGCGCCACGGCGGCCGCCGCCAGCCCCGCGGCCCGCGCGTCGAGCACGAGCGCGTGCCCGTCGGCGAAGGTCTGCTGGGCCGTGAGCGCGGCGAGGAGGGCGACGGGCAGCAGGGCGGCCAGCCGCTTCACGAGCGGACGCTCCAGAGCGCCGGCGGGTACCAGGAGTCCGGCGAGCTTGACGAGGTAGCAGCCGAGGGCGGTGGCCGCGATCGCGATCCAGACGGTCAACGGTCTTCCTCCTGTGCGTCGTTACGTGTGCCGTTCTGCCGACGGCCCGCTACGTAGAGGGCGATCGGCGCCGCGAGAGCGGCCGCAAGGACCGGTACGCCGGCCGGCAGCACGGGCAGCAGGCCCAGTCCCAGCAGGACCGCGAGTGCGGCGACGGCCCGCTCGATGGTGGTCCTGAGCATGGGCGCGAGCAGCGCCAGGAAGACGGCGGGTCCGGCCGCGTCGAGACCCCAGGCCTCCGTGTCCCCGATGGCCTTGGCGCCGAGCGCGCCGAGCAGCGTGGTGACGTTCCACAGCACGTACAGGGTGAGCCCGGTGACGGTGAACCCGATCCGCGCGGCGCGCCGCGTGGGCTGCGCGAGGGTGACGGCCGTCGTCTCGTCGATGACCCACTGGGCGGCGAACGGCCGCACCGCGCGCGGGAGGGCCAGCAACTGCGAGAGGCGCAGTCCGTAGAAGGTGTTGCGCACGCCGAGGAAGAAGGCTCCCGCCGCAGCGGTCAGCGGATTGCCGCCGGCCGCGAGCGCTCCCACGAGCGCGAACTGGGAGGCGCCGGTGAACACCAGGAGGCTGAGAGCGCAGGTCTGGAGCAGGGTGAGCCCGCCACCGGCCGAGGTCACCCCGAAGGCGAACCCCGACAGCCCTACGGCGATCCCGACTCCGAGGGCGTCCCGTACGACGGCGGAGTCCGGCTTGCTCCCAGCCTCTTCTCCTCCCTCTCGGGTGCGTATGTCGTCTGAAGCGATCTGTTCTGCCACGTGTCGGACGGTAGGAGCAGCCGCCGCCCCGCGTCTTGTACGTTCTTGCGCTCCCGCTGGTACGCGCCCGGGGGTACGCCCACGATCCGGGCGAAGTGCCGGTTGAGGTGCGGCTGGTCCGTGAACCCGACGGCGACGGCGGCCTCCGCGGGCGCCGTACCCGCGTCCAGGAGTTGCCGTGCCCGGCGCACCCGGGCGTCGGTCAGCCAGGTGTGGGGCGGCATCCCGTAGGCGCCCCGGAACGCGCGCAGCAGCGCGAACGGACTGGTTTCCAGATCCCCGGCGAGCTGCTCCAGGGTGGGCGGTTCCAGCATCTGCTCCTCCAGCACGGCACGCGCGCGTGCGGCGACCCGGCCGCCCGCCGTGGGCACGGCGCGCTGCGGCAGCGGGCCGCCGTTCAGCCGGAGCAGCCTGGTGACGGCGACCCGCAGCAGGGTGTCGGCGGCGAGTGCGTTGCCCTCCTCGGCCGCGCGCAGGATCTGATGGACAAGTCCGGCGGCGTAGGGGTCGTCGAGCACGGGGCTGATGAAACCGGGCGTGCCGCGGATCGAGGTGGTCTCGGCGGCTATCGCTGCGACCACCTCGGGCGACGGGTAGACAGCTCCGTACCGCCAGCCCTCGGGCACGCCCGCCCGGCCGGTGTGCGGAGTGTCCGGATTGACCAGCGCCAGAGCCCCCGGCCCGGCGGACACGTCACCCCCACCGTGGTGGAACACCTCGACGCCGTCCGTGATGGCGGCGATCACGAAATTCTCGTGTGTGTGCCGTACGAACGTCTTGCGGATGTACCGGGCCCGCAGCAGGTCGACGCCGGGCAGCTCCGTGTACCGCCAGTGCCTCGCCCGCTCGCCCGTGCCTGCCATACGGCCATTCTCCGCCATGCGGGCAGCAGCCACAGAAACCGTACTGCACACCGTCGCCGGAGAATTCCCGCAGGTCAGACGCATTGTCAGTGGTCGGGTGCAGGATGGACGCATGGTCAGCTCCGCACATCGAGCCCTCGACGGCTTCTCCCCCGCGACCCGCGGCTGGTTCACGGGGGCCTTCTCCGCGCCCACCGCGGCCCAGTCGGGCGCGTGGCGGGCCATCGGCGAGGGTTCGGACGTGCTGGTGGTCGCCCCGACCGGCTCCGGCAAGACCCTGGCCGCCTTCCTCGCCGCGTTGGACCAGCTCGCCGCGACACCTCCGCCCGCCGATCCGAAGAAGCGCTGCCGCGTCCTGTACGTGTCCCCGCTCAAGGCCCTCGCGGTCGATGTCGAGCGCAACCTCCGCAGCCCGCTCACCGGCATCCGCCAGGAATCCGTGCGCCTGGGCCTGCCGGAGCCCGAGGTCAAGGTCGGTATCCGCTCCGGCGACACCCCGCCCGCCGAGCGCCGCGCCCTGGCCACCCGCCCGCCGGACATCCTGATCACCACCCCGGAGTCCCTGTTCCTGATGCTGACGTCGGCCACGCGTGACGCGCTGACCGGCATCGAGACGGTGATCCTGGACGAGGTGCACGCGGTCGCGGGCACCAAGCGGGGCGCGCATCTCGCTCTGTCCCTGGAGCGGCTGGACGAGCTGCTGCCGAGGCCGGCCCGCCGTATCGGCCTGTCGGCGACGGTGCGTCCGGTCGACGAGGTCGCCCGCTATCTCTCGCCGCGCCGCAAGGTGGAGATCGTCCAGCCGAAGTCGGGCAAGGAGTTCGACCTCTCCGTGGTCGTCCCGGTCGAGGATCTGGGCGAGTTGGGCGGCTCCCCGGTGGCCGACGGCAGTGAGGGCGCGGAGAAGCCGTCGATCTGGCCGCATGTCGAGGAGCGCATCACCGATCTCGTCCAGGCCCATCGTTCAACGATCGTGTTCGCCAACTCCCGCCGCCTGGCGGAGCGTCTGTGCAACCGGCTCAACGAGATCGCCTACGAGCGCGCGACCGGCGAGCCCCTGGACGAGCACCACGCACCGGCCGAGCTGATGGGCGGCTCCGGCGCGGCCCAGGGCGCGCCCCCGGTCATCGCCCGCGCCCACCACGGCTCGGTCTCCAAGGAGCAGCGGGCCCAGGTCGAGGAGGACCTCAAGGCGGGTCGACTGCCCGCCGTGGTGGCCACGTCCAGCCTGGAGCTGGGCATCGACATGGGAGCCGTCGATCTCGTCATCCAGGTGGAGTCCCCGCCCTCGGTGGCCTCCGGCCTCCAGCGCGTGGGCCGCGCGGGACACCAGGTCGGCGCGGTCTCCACGGGCGTGGTCTTCCCGAAGTACCGGGGTGACCTGGTCCAGGCCGCGGTGGTCACCGAGCGGATGCGCACGGGTTCCATCGAGTCCCTGAGGGTCCCCGCCAACCCGCTGGACGTCCTCGCCCAGCAGCTCGTCGCGATGACGGCGCTGGACACCTGGCAGGTCGACGACCTGCTCGCCACGGTCCGCCGCGCCGCGCCCTTCGCCTCACTCCCGGAGTCGGCGTTCACGGCCGTGCTGGACATGCTCGCGGGCCGCTATCCGTCCGACGCGTTCGCCGAGTTGCGCCCGCGCGTGGTGTGGGACCGCATCGCCGGCACGATCACCGGCCGCCCCGGCGCGCAGCGCCTCGCCGTCACCTCCGGGGGCACCATCCCCGACCGCGGTCTCTTCGGGGTCTTCCTCGCGGGTGCCGACCCCAAGAAGGGCGGCGGCCGGGTCGGCGAGCTGGACGAGGAGATGGTCTACGAGTCCCGGGTGGGCGATGTCTTCACCCTCGGCACCAGCTCCTGGCGGATCGAGGACATCACCCGCGACCGCGTCCTGGTCTCCCCCGCGCCGGGCGTCCCGGGCCGGCTCCCCTTCTGGAAGGGCGACCAGTTGGGCCGCCCGCTCGAACTGGGCCGCGCGGTGGGCGCGTTCCTCCGCGAGGTCGGCTCCCAGCCCAAGGAGGACGCCCGCCTGCGCCTCCTCGCCGCGGGCCTCGACACCTGGGCCGCGGAGAACGTGCTGTCGTACCTGGCCGAACAGCGCGAGGCCTGCGGTCACATCCCGGACGACCGCACGATCGTCGTGGAGCGCTTCCGCGACGAACTCGGCGACTGGCGCGTGGTCATCCACTCCCCCTTCGGCGCCCAGGTCCACGCCCCCTGGGCCCTCGCCCTCGGTGCCCGTCTCTCCGAGCGCTACGGCATGGACGCCCAGGTGATGCACGCCGACGACGGCATCGTCCTGAGGCTGCCCGACGCCGACCTGATGGGCCTGGACCTGCTCGACCAGGAACCGATGAAGGCCGGCACGGAGTACGACGCCGACCAGGCCCCCGTGGGCGCGGCGGACGTCGCCTTCGACAAGGGCGAGGTCGATCAGATCGTCACCGACCAGGTCGGCGGCTCGGCCCTGTTCGCGGCCCGCTTCCGCGAGTGCGCCGCCCGCGCGCTGCTGCTGCCGCGCCGCAACCCCGGCAAGCGCACCCCGCTGTGGCAGCAGCGCCAGCGGGCGGCCCAACTGCTCCAGGTGGCAAGCGAGTTCGGCTCGTTCCCGATCGTCCTGGAGGCGGTCCGCGAATGCCTCCAGGACGTCTTCGACGTCCCTGGCCTCACCGAGCTGATGGGCGACCTGGAGTCCCGCAAGGTCCGCCTCGTCGAGGTCACCACCCCCGAGCCCTCCCCCTTCGCCCGCTCCCTCCTCTTCGGGTACGTCGCCCAGTTCCTCTACGAGGGAGACTCACCGCTCGCCGAGCGCCGCGCCGCCGCCCTGTCCCTGGACTCCCGGCTGCTGGCCGAGCTGCTCGGCCAGGCGGAGCTGCGCGAACTCCTCGACGCCGACGTACTCACCGAGCTGGAGCGGGAACTCCAGTGGCTCACCGAGGACCGCCGCATCAAGGACGTCGAAGGCGTCGCCGACCTGCTGCGGATGCTCGGCCCGCTCACCGACGCCGAGTTGGCCGAGCGGGGCGCCGCACCGCAGTGGGCCCACGACCTCGCTTCCGCGCGGCGCGCGATCCGGGTCCGTATCGGCGGCGCCGACCACTGGGCGGCGATCGAGGACGCGGGCCGACTGCGCGACGCGCTCGGCACGGCTCTTCCCGTCGGTGTCCCCGAGGCGTTCACCGAACCGGTCAAGGATCCGCTCGGCGACCTCCTCGCACGTCACGCGCGCACCCACGGCCCGTTCACGTCGGCCACGGCAGCAGCCCGCTTCGGTCTGGGCGTTGCCGTCACCGACGGCGCGTTGCAGCGGCTCGCGGCGAACGGCCGTGTCGTACAAGGGGAGTTCCACCCGGCCGGGATCGGTCAGGAGTGGTGTGACGCGACGGTGCTGCGGCGCCTGCGCCGCCGTTCACTGGCCGCGCTGCGGCACGAGTTGGAGCCGGTGCCGCCGGCTGCGCTCGCGCAGTTCCTGCCCCAGTGGCAGCACATCGGCAAGGGCCACGGACTGCGCGGCATCGACGGACTGGTGCGCGCCGTCGAGCAGTTGCAGGGCGCCTCCGTACCCGCGTCCGCCCTCGAGAAGCTCGTCCTGCCGTCCCGCGTGGCGAACTACGCGCCCGCCATGCTCGACGAACTCACCTCCGCCGGCGAGCTGGTGTGGGCCGGCGCGGGCTCCCTCCCCGGCAAGGACGGCTGGATCTCTCTCTACCTGGCGGACGCGGCCCCCCTGCTCCTCCCGCCCCCGCACCCGCTCGAACTCACGGCACTGCACCAGTCCGTCCTGGACACCCTCTCCGGCGGCTACGGCCTCTTCTTCCGCCAGATCGCCGACCAGATCCGCGCGACCACCCACCCCGACGCCACCGATCCCCAACTGGCCGACGCCGTCTGGGACCTGGCCTGGTCCGGCCGGCTCACGAACGACACACTCACCCCCATGCGCTCCCTGCTGGGCTCCGGCCGTACAGCAGGCTCCACGGCCCACCGCGCGAAACGCACTGTCCCGCGCGGGCGTTACGGCTCCCTCACCGCCGCCGCGCGCCCCGCCTCACGGACCGGTCCGCCGACCGTCGCGGGCCGCTGGTCCCTGCTCCCCGCCCATGAACCGGACCCCACCGTGCGCGCCCACGCCCTGGCCCGCACCCTGCTCGACCGGCACGGAGTGGTGACCCGGGGAGCGGTCGCCGCAGAGGGCGTCGAGGGCGGCTTCTCGGCGACGTACCGCATCCTGTCCGTCTTCGAGGACAGCGGTCAGGCGCGGCGCGGCTATGTCGTGGAGGGGCTCGGCGCCGCCCAGTTCGCGATGGACGGCGCGGTGGACCGCCTCCGCGCGGTCGCCAACGCCCGCGACCGGGGCGACGACCTGCCCGCGCCTGACAGCACGGACAACGACCCGTACGGTTTCGGGGCCCTCGGTGGGACCAGCGCACCGCCCTCCGGTTCCGTCGACCGCCTCTCGACCCCGACGACCTACGACTCCCCCGCCACCCACGGCCCGCACAACACACCCGACTCCCCCGGAGTGCACGACTTCGCCGACGCCTTCGGTCCGTTCACCGACTTCGACGACCTCGACGACACGGGCACACCGGCCGGGCCCAGCTCACGGCTCCAGGGCTCCCCCTCCTCCCACCCTCCGTCCCCGGGCGACTACATCTCGCCCCGCGACTTCCCCGCCCCGGCACCCCGGACCAACAGCACGCCTTCCTACCGCCGCCCGTCCCTCGCCGGCCGAGCCGTGGTCCTGGCCGCCGCCGACCCGGCGAACGCGTACGGCGCCGCCCTCCCCTGGCCCGAGCCGCCGACCGGCGCCGGGCACAAGCCGGGGCGGAAGGCCGGCTCGCTCGTCGTACTCGTCGACGGTGAGCTGACGCTGTACATGGAGCGCGGCGGCAAGACCCTGCTCGCCTGGCCGTCCGCGCCGGACACCACGGCCACCGAAGACCCGCGCCTCCAGGGGGCCGCCGAAGCGCTCGCGGCAGCGGCCCGAGCCGGTTCGCTCGGCACGGTGACGGTGGAGCGGGTCAACGGCGCCTCGGCCCTGACCTCCCCCATCGGCACCCTTCTGGAAGGAGCGGGCTTCATCGCGACACCGCGCGGCCTGCGCCTACGCGCATGAACCGAACCGACCCCCACCACCGCATGCCACCCTTGACCCATGCCTGAAGGCGACACCGTCTGGCAGACCGCGCAGCGCCTCCACACGGCCCTCGCGGGCAAGGTGCTGACCCGCAGCGACCTCAGGGTGCCCAAGTACGCCACCGCGGACCTCACCGGCCGCACCGTCCTGGACGTGACACCCCGGGGCAAGCACCTGCTGACCCGTGTGGAGGGCGGCCTCACCCTCCACTCCCACCTGCGCATGGACGGCACCTGGCGGGTGTACGCCAACGGTCGGCGCTGGAGCGGTGGCGGCCCGGCCCACCAGATCCGCGCGATCCTCGCCACCGCCGACCGCACGGCCGTCGGCTATCGCCTCCCCGTCCTGGAACTCCTGCGCACCGCCGACGAACACCGCGCCGTGGGCCACCTCGGCCCCGACCTCCTGGGCCCCGACTGGAACCCGGAGCAGGCGTTGGCCAACCTCCTCGCCGAACCTTCCCGCCCCCTCGGCGAGGCCCTGCTCGACCAGCGCAACCTGGCCGGTATCGGCAACATCTACAAGAGCGAACTCTGTTTCCTCCTCGGCGCCACCCCCTGGCTCCCCGTCGGTGCCCTCCCCGCCGACCGCGCCGCGAAGCTCCCCGCCATCGCCAAACGACTCCTGGAAGCCAACCGCGACCGCCCGGTCCGCAACACCACAAGCCACATCATCAACGGTTCCGCGCACCGCACCGCGGGCGGCCCCCACACCCCCGACCTGTTCGTCTACGGCCGCGCACCCCGCCCCTGTCTGCGCTGCGGCACCCCGATCCGCACGGCCGACCAGGGCGACGGCTCCCGCGAGCGCCCCACCTACTGGTGCCCGACCTGCCAGGTGGGACCGGCGCCGGGCACCTCTCCACCGCGCGGAACTCAGCACCGTACGACTAATTGACGACCCGTCAGAAACCCTCGTACCGTCGCTGCATGCCCGTCAAGGCGTACGACCTCACCGGACGCACCGCTTTCGTCACCGGCGCCGCCAGCGGTATCGGCCGCGCGTCGGCCGTGCTGCTCGCCGAGGCGGGTGCCACCGTGCACTGCGCCGACCGTGACCCGCAGGGTCTGCACGACACGGCGACCCTGATCAAGGACAAGGGCGGCACCGCCCGCACCCACCACCTCGACGTCATCGATCGCGCGCAGGTCCGGCAGGCCGTCGAGTCCTGCGAGGAGCTGCATGTGATGGCCGCGGTCGCCGGGATCATGCACAGCAGCACGGTGCTGGAGACCCGGGACGAGGATCTCGACCGGGTGCTGAACGTCAACTTCAAGGGGGTGCTGTACGCCTGCCAGGAGGCGGCCCGGCTGATGCTCGACCGCGGTACCAGGGGCAGCATCGTCACCATGGCCTCGGGCGCCATCGACACCGGAGGGTCAGGACTGCTGTGCTACAGCGCCGCGAAGGCGGCCGTCGTCCAGTTGACGAAGACGCTGGCGACGGAGGTCGGCCGGCACGGCATCCGCGTCAACGCCGTCGCGCCGGGCTGGATACGTACGCCCATGACCGATCACCACGAGGGCGAGGCGCAGGCCCGTACCGAGGCGATGATGGCCCGGCTTTCGCCGCTGGGCCGGGTAGGTGAGCCGGAGGACATCGCGCACGCCGTGCTGTATCTGGCGTCCGACGCGTCGTCGTTCACGACGGGTCAGATCCTCCGTCCGAACGGGGGCGTGGCGATGCCCTGGTAGCAGTGGCCACTTCAGCCACCGGCATCGCAGGCAATCGCCATGCCCGCCTCCACCGCCCGGCGGCCACGGCGCCGGCCGCCCGCGCCTTGGGCATGCAGTGCACCGGAAGCAGGCTCAGCCCCCACCCTCCGGCCGCGACCGCCCCCTCCAGCGCACCCGCGTGCGGCGTCAGGGCGAGCCGCAGTACGGCCCACCACCACAGCGCTCCGAGTGCCAGCGCAGCCCCCCAGCGCGCTATCCGCCCCGCCATGGCCGCCACCACCTCCAGCCGGACGCTAAGCCACCGCGGTCATCCGCGAGGAGGGCGCATCGACGGCACACGGACGCACCACCCGCCTCAACCATGACCGCACCGAGCCACACCGGCAAACGGACCGCTACGGACCGGCAAAGCCCCCGGCCATACACGGCGCCCGGAACGCGAAAGACCCCGACCGCACCTCTCCAGCTCTCACCGGAGAAGCCCCGGCCGGGGCCCTCAACACATCCTCAGTGCCGGTCGGCGCCGCATCGGCTCACACCGGCGTCAGCGTCACGCGGCGACCACGTCCACCGCTTCGGCGGGGGCCTTGATGGTCACCCGTTCCGGTGGCACACCGGTCACCGACACGGAACCCAGCATCGGACGTACCGACGTGGGCACAGAACCGGTGGCCGCAGCAGACTGGGCCAGCTCGGCGAGAGCGAGCTCGTCGCTCACTTCCCGCATGAGCTCGGACATCCGTACGTCCAACGCGTCGCAGATGGCGGAGAGCAGTTCAGAGGAAGCCTCCTTCTGCCCCCGCTCCACCTCGGAGAGATAGCCGAGTGAGACTCGGGCGGACGAGGAGACTTCGCGCAGAGTACGGCCCTGGCGCTGGCGCTGCCGACGCAGCACGTCACCCAGCAGGCGACGGAGCAGAATCATCGGTGGCTCCCTCCTCGGACCGCGTAGCCGCATCCTTCTCGCCCCACCGTACCGCCTTGCGCCGCGGCCGTGCGGGGAGCGATGTCGTGTTCACTCAGGGCTGCAAACATCAAAACCCCCCGTTCTGTTCCGTATCCTGTGCCCGCTCATTCCCGGTCTGTTCGCTCACGAGCCGCTCCAAAAGCAGCGCGAGTACGCTCCGTACACTCTCCATACGAATTTCCGCCCGGCCGCCGTTCAACCGCAGCGCGGCCACTTTCCCGCCACCGGCGGCATCCGAATCCGGTCCAAAGGGACCGTCCACGGCGACGAAAACGGTGCCCACGGGCTGCCCGTCCTGCGGCTCCGGACCCGCAACGCCGGTCGTCGCGATGCCCCAGTCGGCACCCAGCGCCTTCCGCACACCGGCCGCCATCTGGGCCGCGACCTGCGCATCTACGGCACCCCGCTCGGCCAGCAGAGCGGCATCGACACCGAGCAGCTGGTGCTTCAGCTCGGTGGCGTAGGCGGTGACCGAACCGCGGAAGGCCTTGGAGGCTCCGGGCACCGATGTGATCTCCACCGCAACCAGACCACCGGTGAGCGACTCGGCGACAGCGAGCGTCGCACCGCTCACGGTCAGTAGTCGCACCACTTCAGTGGCCGTGGAACTCACGCTTCCGTCTCCTCCGACGCCGCCGCGCGCTCGGCGATTCCCTGCCTGCGCAGCACAATGGCCTGTCTCACATAGTCGAGCCCGGTCAGCACGGTCAGCACGACCGCCGCAGCCATCACCCAGAACCTCAGGGTGGCCAGCCATCCCGTGAGCGCCAGCACATACATCCCTACGGCGATGCCCTGCGTGAGCGTCTTCAGCTTGCCGCCGCGCGACGCGGGAATGACGCCGTACCGGATGACGAGAAAACGCAGCAGCGTGATCCCGAGTTCCCGGCCGAGGATGACGACGGTCACCCACCACGGGAGATCGCCGAGCGAGGACAGACAGATCAGCGCCGCGCCCATGATCGCCTTGTCGGCGATGGGGTCGGCGATCTTCCCGAAGTCGGTGACGAGGTCGTAGGTGCGGGCCAGATGGCCGTCGAACAGGTCGGTGATCATGGCGATGGCGAACGCCGCCCAGGCGAAGGAGCGCATCGCCGGGTCGTACCCGCCGTCGGCCAGCATCAGGGCGACGAAGCCGGGGACGAGCAGCAGCCGGAGCATGGTCAGGAAGTTGGCGATGTTCCAGACGCTCGCCTGGTTGACGGCGGCGGCGACGACCTTCGCACCGCGCGCCGGCCTCGGTCCACCGGGCAGGCCGGACTCGACAACACCGGGGGCATCACTGGAGGCACTGCCGGCCGAGACTCCCCCGGAGGGGACCCCGCCGGAGACACTGCCCGACATCGCGCCGGAAGGGGCGCCACCGGAGGCCGCACCGGAACCCGCGCTCGCGGGCGCGTCGTTCGCGCTGGAGGTGCCGCCCGCCGCCGATGCCGGGACTCCGGTCATCTGCCCGCCTCCTCACTACACGCGAGCGAGCCCAGGAGCGGCTCGGCCACCAGGTCGACACCTTCCGTACCGACCACCTTCGCCTCGACCATACGGCCGACGCTCAGGCCTTCGCCGCTCGTGAGGAGCACCTGGCCGTCCGTCTCCGGCGCCTGGTGCTCGCCGCGGCCGTAGGCGCCGTCCTCGGAGTCCACCGACTCGACCAGCACGTGCACGGTCTCGCCGACACGCTCCTCGGCGCGCTGCGAGACGAGTTCCTCGGCGAGCCGCGAGATGTGCGCGAGCCGCTCGTCGACGACGTCCTGGTCGAGCTTCTTGTCGTACGTCGCCGCCTCCGTGCCCTCCTCGTCGGAGTAGCCGAAGACACCGATGGCGTCCAGACGGGCGCCGTTCAGGAAGCGCTCCAGTTCGGCGAGGTCGGACTCGGTCTCGCCGGGGAAGCCGACGATGAAGTTCGAGCGCACGCCGGCCTGCGGGGCCTTGGAGCGGATGGTGTCGAGCAGTTCGAGGAAGCGGTCGGTGTCGCCGAAGCGGCGCATGGAGCGCAGCACGTCGGGCGCGGAGTGCTGGAAGGACAGGTCGAAGTAGGGGGCGATCTTCGGTGTGGAGGTGAGCACGTCGATGAGCCCGGGGCGCATCTCGGCGGGCTGGAGGTAGCTGACGCGTACGCGCTCCAGGCCGTCGATGTCGGCCAGTTCGGGCAGCAGCGACTCCAGGAGGCGGATGTCGCCCAGGTCCTTGCCGTAGGACGTGTTGTTCTCGGAGACCAGCATGACCTCCTTGACGCCCTGCTCGGCCAGCCAGCGCGTCTCGTTGAGGACGTCGCTGGGGCGGCGGGAGATGAAGGAGCCGCGGAAGGACGGGATGGCGCAGAAGGAGCAGCGCCGGTCGCAGCCGGAGGCGAGCTTCACCGAGGCGACCGGGGAGCCGTCCAGGCGGCGGCGCAGGGGTGCGCGGGGGCCCGAGGCGGGCGCGAGGCCGTCCGGGAGGTCGACCGGGCCGTGGCCGGGCAGCGCGACGTCGGCGGCGGACTCCTGCCGCTCGGCGGGGCTGATCGGCAGCAGCTTGCGGCGGTCACGTGGGGTGTGCGAGGCGTGGATGCCGCCGTTCAGGATGGTCTGCAGGCGGTCGGAGATGTCGGCGTAGTCGTCGAAGCCGAGCACTCCGTCGGCCTCGGGGAGCGCCTCGGCGAGTTCCTTGCCGTACCGCTCGGCCATGCAGCCCACCGCCACGACGGCCTGTGTTCTGCCGTGGCCCTTGAGGTCGTTGGCTTCCAGGAGGGCGTCTACGGAGTCCTTCTTGGCGGCTTCGACGAAGCCACAGGTGTTGACGACGGCCACGTCGGCGTCCTCGGCGTCCTCCACGAGTTGCCAGCCGTCCGCCTCCAAGCGGCCTGCGAGCTCCTCCGAGTCCACCTCGTTACGGGCGCAGCCAAGAGTGACGAGTGCGACGGTACGGCGTTCAGGCATGGGCTCAAGACTACTTCGTCCCACTGACACCCCACGTCGAAGGGGTTGGCCGATCTTGGCCAACCCCTTGAGCAACCACCCGCCGGACGGGTTATCCGACCTCGGGGTCGCCCTTCGTGTACGTGAGGCGCTCCACGGCTCCGGGCTGGAAGTCGTCCTCGATCTTCTTGCCGTTGACGTAGAGCTGGATCGCGCCGGCGTCGCCGAGGATCAGGTTGACCTTCGAGCTGTCCTGGAAGGTCTTGGACTCGCCCTTCTTGAGGAGTCCGTCGAAGAGCATCCGGCCGTTGTGGTCCTTGGCGGAGATCCAGCTGCGGCCGTCGACCGCGATCACCTGGACCGTCACCTTGTCCTGCGGCGCGGCGGCGATGGCGCTGTCGGAGGGGTCGGACTTGGGGGTGGCGGAGTCGGTGTTCGAGGGTGTCGGCTTGGCGGGTTTGCTGGCGCTGGGCGAGGCTCCCTGGGCGACCTGCGACTTGGCGTCGCTGTCGGTGTCGCCGCCCTTGAAGGCGGTGAACCCGACGAAGCCGACCACCGCGACGATCGCGGCGACCATGGCGGCGGTCCAGTTGGGCCCACGCCGTTCCGGACGGATACGTTCCGCCTCGAACAGGGGTGCCGCCGGCGTCGGAGCCGGGCGGCCGCCGTGATCGTCGTCGTAGCGCGCGAGGAGCGGAGCGGGATCGATGTGGACGGCCCTGGCGAGGGTCCGGATGTGCCCGCGCGCGTAGACGTCACCGCCGCAGGGCGTGAAGTCGTCGGCTTCGATGGCGTGCACGATGGCGATGCGGACCCGGGTGACACTGCTGACGTCGTCGACGGTCAGCCCGGCGGCGATACGTGCCTGCTGCAGGGCTCGGCCGACGGAAGGGCGGGCTGCTTCCTCATGACCGTCTTCGGAGTGTCCGTCTTCGAACGGACGCTCGTCTTGAGGGGAGTTGCCGATGGACACGGGGGCGCCTTTCGAGCGTGTAGCCGCCTGTGCTGGAGGTTCAGTCTAGGGGGGGTATGAAAGGGTGGGGCAACCGGGCGGTGGGACTTTGTACGCCATCGGTATGGCCGGACAGGCCGATGGCGGGCCAGACACGGACCCCGTGGTGGGAGCCCCATCTGTCCTCTCGCTCAACTTGACGTACGGCAAAGGGAAACGGTTGCCCGACGATCTCTAACGGGTGAGTCACGGCCGGTCGCACCCCCTTCGGGAAGCGCCTACCCGTTCCTAGCCCTCGGACTCCCCGCGGATCACCGCGAGCACGCCGTCCAGCTCGTCGCCCTTCACAAGGACGTCACGAGCCTTGGACCCCTCGCTGGGTCCGACGATGCCCCGGGACTCCATGAGGTCCATGAGCCGCCCGGCCTTGGCGAAGCCGACGCGCAGCTTGCGCTGGAGCATCGAGGTGGACCCGAACTGCGTGGACACGACCAGTTCGGCCGCCTGGCACAGCAGATCGAGGTCGTCGCCGATGTCCTCGTCGATCTCCTTCTTCTGCTTGGTGCCTACGGTGACGTCCTCCCGGAAGACCGGGGTCATCTGGTCCTTGCAGTGCTGTACGACGGCGTGGATCTCGTCCTCGGTGACGAAGGCGCCCTGCATACGGGTGGGCTTGTTCTGACCCATCGGCAGGTACAGCCCGTCGCCCTTGCCGATCAGTTTCTCCGCGCCGGGCTGGTCGAGGATGACCCGGGAGTCGGCGAGCGAGGAGGTGGCGAACGCGAGCCTGGAGGGCACGTTCGCCTTGATCAGACCGGTGACGACGTCCACGGAGGGGCGCTGTGTCGCGAGCACCAGGTGGATGCCGGCCGCGCGCGCGAGCTGCGTGATGCGCACGATCGAGTCCTCGACGTCCCTCGGGGCGACCATCATCAGGTCGGCGAGCTCGTCGACGATCACCAGGAGGTACGGATAGGTCTTGAGCTCGCGCTCGCTGCCGTCCGGCGTCTTCAGCTTGCCGTCGCGGATCGCCTGGTTGAAGTCGTCGATGTGCCGGTACCCGAAGGCGGCGAGGTCGTCATACCTGAGGTCCATCTCGCGTACGACCCACTGGAGCGCCTCGGCGGCCCGCTTCGGGTTGGTGATGATGGGCGTGATCAGGTGCGGGATGCCTTCGTAGGCGGTCAGTTCGACGCGCTTGGGGTCGACGAGGACCATGCGGACGTCCTCGGGGGTCGCGCGGCACATGATCGACGTGATCAGGCAGTTGATGCAGGACGACTTGCCGGAGCCGGTGGCACCGGCCACCAGGATGTGCGGCATCTTCGCCATGTTGGCCATGACGTAGCCGCCCTCGACGTCCTTGCCGAGCGCCACGAGCATCGGGTGGTCGTCCTCGGCCGCGTCCGCGAGGCGCAGGACGTCTCCTACGTTGACCATCTCCCGGTCCGTGTTCGGGATCTCGATGCCGACCGCGGACTTGCCGGGGATCGGGCTGATGATCCGCACATCGGGGCTGGCGACGGCGTAGGCGATGTTCTTCGTGAGAGCGGTGATCCGCTCCACCTTGACGGCCGGGCCGAGCTCCACCTCGTAGCGCGTGACCGTGGGCCCGCGCGTGAAGCCGGTGACGGCGGCGTCGACCTTGAACTCGGAGAAGACGTTCGTCAGGGAGGCGACCACGGCGTCGTTCGCGGCGCTGCGCGCCTTGCCCGGGCCCCCGCGCGTGAGGAGGTCGAGCGAGGGCAGCGAGTACGTGATGTCGCCGGAGAGCTGGAGCTGCTCGGCGCGCGGCGGGAGGTCCCGGACCTCCTCCGGGGGCGCCTTCGTGAGGTCCATGACCTCGGCCTTGAGCTTCTCCTGCTTGGGCCGCGCGGCGGGGGCCGGGACGGGCGTCGGGGTGGTGTCCTCGCGGTCGCCCCCGACCCGTACGCCCTGGGTGAGGTCGGCGACGATCGGCGAGGGCGGCATGCCGTGCAGGACGGCCCCGTCGAGCGCGGCTGCGGCGGCCGCTGCGACGTCCACGGCGTCCATGGGGCGGTGCATGTCGGGCTGGGGCACCGCGGAGCGCCTGGGGCGGCTCCGGCGCCTGGTGAGGGCCTCCTGCTCCGCGCTGTCGGGGTCGTACGCCTCGGGGTCGCTCCCGCGCTTGCGGGTGCGCGCGGGCAGCGCCTCGCGCCACTGCTCGTCGTAGCGCTCGTCGTCCTCGCCGAACTCGTCCTCTTCCTCGGGGTCGTGGACGATGCCCAGCTTCACCCCGAGCAGCCGCAGGCGCTGCGGGATGGCGTTGACGGGCGTGGCCGTGACGACCAGCAGCCCGAAGATCGTGAGCAGCACGAGCAGGGGTACGGCGAGCACCTCGCCCATGGTGTACGTCAGCGGGGTCGCCACCCCCCAGCCGATGAGGCCGCCGGCGTCCCTTATCGCCTGCATGCCGTCGCTGCGGGCGGGCGCGCCGCAGGCGATGTGGACCTGGCCGAGGACGCCGATGACGAGCGCGGACAGGCCGATCACGATGCGGCCGTTGGCCTCGGGCTTCTCCGGGTGGCGGATGAAGCGCACGGCGATCACCGCGAGCAGTATCGGCACGAGCAGGTCGAGGCGGCCGAAGGCGCCCGTCACCAGGATCTCGACGAGGTCGCCGACCGGACCGCGCAGATCGGCCCAGGTGCCGGCGGCGACGATCAGGGCGAGGCCGAACAGAAGCAGTGCCACGCCGTCCTTGCGATGCGCCGGGTCGAGGTTCTTCGCGCCCTGCCCTATGCCGCGGAACACGGCGCCGACGGCGTGCGCGGTGCCGAGCCAGATGGCGCGCACGAGCTTGACGATGCCACCGGTGGGGCTGGGCGCGGGCTTGGGCGCCGGGCGGGCGGTCTTCTTGGCGACCGCCTTCTTCGCGGGCGCCCTTTTCGCGGCGGCCTTCTTCGCCGGAGCCTTCGCCGGAGCAGCCCTCTTGGCGGGCTGCTTCTTGGCTGCGGAGGGACGTGAGGCCATAGGTGTGAGGTTACCTGTGGAGAGCGCAGGGGACACGTGTGCCCACTGCTTCACCCGTTCGTGTCGCCCGTACGGGACAGGCAACTGACGCGCGCTCACGCACAACTGCGCCCGCGGCGGACGTCAGTTCTGTGACGGGAGCGAAGGTGCTCCGGTGCCGGTGCCCGGCTCCAGGGCGTCGAGTGCCCGGCGCAGCCCGGTGAGTTTGCGTTCGAGATGGGCCGCGGTGGCCACGGCAGCCGCGTCCGCCGACTCGTCGTCGAGTTGCTTGGACAGGGCCTCCGCCTGCTCCTCGACGGCCGCGAGCCGCGCGGACAGCTCGGCGAGCAGTCCGGCCGGTTCCTTGGCCGCACCGACCGCGGGCTTGCCGCCGCCCTCCAGCTGGAGCCGCAACAGCGCCGCCTGCTCCCGGAGTTGGCAGTTCTTCATGTACAGCTCGACGAAGACCGAGACCTTCGCGCGCAGCACCCACGGGTCGAACGGCTTGGAGATGTAGTCGACCGCGCCCGCCGCGTACCCCCGGAAGGTGTGGTGCGGGCCGTGGTTGATCGCGGTGAGGAAGATGATCGGGATGTCCCGGGTCCGCTCCCGTCGCTTGATGTGCGCGGCGGTTTCGAAACCGTCCATGCCCGGCATCTGGACGTCCAGCAGAATAACCGCGAAGTCGTCCGTGAGCAGTGCTTTGAGCGCTTCCTCTCCGGACGATGCCCGAACCAGTGTCTGATCGAGCGCAGAGAGGATGGCCTCCAGCGCCAGCAGATTCTCCGGCCGGTCATCGACCAGAAGGATCTTGGCCTTCTGCACCATGGCCCGCCCTCCTCGCCCCGGATGTGCACCGGGCGCCGCCCCAGAGGACGGCTCTCTTGCGCCGCCCGTCCTTGTGCCGGTCATGGTAGCCGCACCCCGCCTGTCGCCACACCCTGTCACCGCGATGTCACTGTGCACGAAGCAGAAACGTAGCGGGAGACCAGAAGGTTCCCCGAATCCCGTGCCTCTACACGGCTTCGGACACACTGAGTCAGCAACTCCGCGTGCACACCGAACGTTCCCCGCGCCGTTCCCACTGCTTTCCCGTCAGGTCCGATCGTTTCCGTCACTCCGGACGCATCCACTGCTCCATCACCGACAACAGGTGATCGGGATCGACCGGCTTGGTGACGTAGTCCGAGGCGCCGGACTCGATCGCCTTCTCCCGGTCGCCCTTCATCGCCTTCGCGGTCAGCGCGATGATCGGCAGCCCGGCGAACTGCGGCATCCTGCGGATCGCCGTCGTCGTCGCGTATCCGTCCATCTCGGGCATCATGATGTCCATCAGAACGACCGTCACATCGTCGTGCTGCTCCAGGACTTCGATGCCCTCACGGCCGTTCTCCGCGTACAGCACGGACAGCCCGTGCTGCTCCAGGACACTCGTCAGCGCGAAGACGTTGCGGATGTCGTCGTCGACGATCAGCACCTTCTCCCCGTTGAACCGGATGCCCCGGCGCGACGGGGGCGCGGTCTCCTCGGACGCCCACTGGTCCCGCACGGTCTGCCCCAGCAGGGCGGACTGCTCCACGGCCCTACGACGCCTCCTGAAGAGCGCGGCGGCACCGTTCTGCGTCTCGTGGTACGACTTCACCTCGGCCGGCGTCTCGATGCCCACCTCGCTCCGCTCCGACAGCTCGGCGAGCTCCGCGGCGGACGACGCCACGAGGTCGCCCGCCTCCAGCGCGGGCAGCTGCTGGTAGCCCTGCGGGGGCAGTTCGCTCGGGTGCAGCGGCAAATACAGCGTGAACGTCGAACCGCGTCCCGGTTCGCTCTGCGCGAAGATCTCACCGCCGAGCAGCTGCGCGATCTCCCGGGAGATCGACAGCCCCAGGCCCGTGCCGCCGTACTTGCGGCTGGTCGTACCGTCCGCCTGCTTGAACGCCTCGAAGATGACCCGCATCTTGCTGCCCGCGATCCCGATCCCGGTGTCGGTCACCGAGAACGCGATCAGGTCGGCGTCCGCGTCCCGCAGCGAACCGGCCTCCAGGAGCTGCTCCCGGATCGCCACCGGCACATCCGCGCCGGCCGGCCGGATGACCAGTTCGACCGCCCCGGAGTCGGTGAACTTCACCGCGTTGGACAGCAGGTTGCGCAGCACCTGGAGCAGTCGCTGCTCGTCGGTGTGGAGCGTGGCGGGCAGTTCGGGCGACACCCGTACGGACAGGTCGAGGCCCTTCTCCGCGGTCAGCGGACGGAAAGTGGCCTCTACGTAGTCGACGAGTTGGACGAGCGCGATGCGCGTCGGGGAGACGTCCATCTTGCCCGCCTCGACCTTCGACAGGTCCAGGATGTCGTTGATCAGCTGGAGCAGGTCGGACCCCGCGCCGTGGATCGTCTCGGCGAACTCGACCTGCTTCGGGGAGAGGTTCCCCTCCGCGTTGTCGGCGAGCAACTTGGCCAGGATCAGCAGCGAGTTGAGCGGTGTGCGCAGCTCGTGCGACATGTTGGCGAGGAACTCGCTCTTGTAGCGCATCGATACGGCGAGCTGCTCGGCGCGCTCCTCCAGGACCTGCCGGGCCTCCTCGATCTCGGTGTTCTTGACCTCGATGTCCCGGTTCTGCTGGGCCAGCAGCTCGGCCTTCTCCTCCAGTTCGGCGTTGGACGACTGGAGCGCCTTCTGCCGGTTCTCCAACTCGTCCGACCGCTCCTGGAGTTGCTCGGTCAGCTCCTGGGACTGCTTCAGCAGCAGCTCCGTCTTGGTGTTGACGGAGATGGTGTTGACGCTGGTCGCGATCATCTCGGCGATCTGGTTGAGGAAGTCCTTCTGGATCTGCGTGAAGGGCGTGAAGGAGGCCAGCTCGATGACGCCGAGCACCTTCCCCTCGAACAGCACCGGAAGCACGATCACCTGCGCGGGCGGTGCCTCCCCGAGCCCCGAGGAGATCTTCAGATAGCCGCTGGGCGCGTTCTCCACGAGGATCGTGCGCCGCTCCTGGGCGGCCGTCCCGATCAGCGCCTCACCGGGCCTGAACGACGTCGGCATGGAGCCCATGGAGTAGCCGTAGGACCCCAGCATGCGCAGTTCGTACGCCTCTTCGCCCTCCGCGTCCGCCAGGGGCAGCGCGAGGAAGAACGCGCCGTGCTGCGCGGAGACCACCGGTGTCAGCTCGCTCATGATCAGCGAGGCGACGTCGTCCAGGTCGCGGCGGCCCTGCATCAGCGCCGAGATGCGGGCGAGGTTGCCCTTGAGCCAGTCCTGCTCCTTGTTGGCGATCGTGGTGTCGCGCAGGTTGGCGATCATCTTGTTGATGTAGTCCTGGAGTTCCTGGATCTCGCCGGACGCGTCCACGTCGATCTTCAGGTTCAGGTCGCCCCGGGTCACCGCGGTCGCCACGCGCGCGATGGCACGCACCTGGCGGGTCAGGTTCCCGGCCATCTCGTTCACCGACTCGGTGAGGTCGCGCCAGGTGCCGTCGACGTCACGCACGCGTGCCTGGCCGCCCAACTGGCCTTCCGTGCCCACCTCGCGGGCCACCCGGGTGACCTCCTCGGCGAAACTGGACAGCTGATCAACCATGGTGTTGATCGTCGTCTTGAGTTCCAGGATCTCGCCGCGGGCGTCAATGTCGATCTTCTTGGTCAAGTCGCCCTTGGCGATGGCCGTGGTGACCATCGCGATGTTGCGCACCTGACCGGTCAGGTTGGACGCCATGCCGTTCACCGAGTCGGTGAGGTCCTTCCAGGTGCCCGCGACCCCCGGTACGTGCGCCTGGCCGCCCAGGATGCCGTCCGTGCCCACCTCACGGGCCACCTTGGTGACCTGGTCGGCGAACGAACTCAGCGTCTTCACCATGGTGTTGAAGGTGTCGGCGAGCTGCTGGACCTCGCCGCGCGCCTCGATCGTCACCGTCCGGGTCAGGTCGCCGTTGGCGACGGCCGCCGCGACCTGGGAGATGTTCCGCACCTGCATGGTCAGGTTGTTGGCCATCAGGTTGACGTTGCCGCTGAGGTCCTTCCAGATGCCCGTGATGCCCGGCACATGCGCCTGGCCGCCCAGGATGCCCTCGGTGCCCACCTCACGGGCCACCCGGGTCACCTGCTCGGCGAACGACGACAGTTGATCAACCATGGTGTTGACCGTCGTGACGAGCTCAAGGATCTCGCCCTTCGCGTCAACAGTGATCTTCTTGGACAGGTCGCCCTTGGCGACGGCTGTCGTGACCTCGGCGATCTGGCGCACCTGGATGGTCAGGTTGTTGGCCATGAAGTTCACCGACTGCGTGAGATCCTTCCAGGTGCCGGAGACACCCTGCACCTCGGCCTGACCGCCCAACTGCCCCTCGGTGCCCACCTCGCGGGCCACACGCGTGACCTCCTCGGCGAACGAGGAAAGCTGGTCGACCATCGTGTTCAGGGTGTTCTTCAGCTCCAGGATCTCCCCGCGCGCGTCCACGGTGATCTTCTGGGACAGGTCACCCCGGGCGACCGCGGTAGCGACCTGCGCGATGTTGCGGACCTGGGCGGTGAGGTTCCCAGCCATGCCGTTCACCGAGTCCGTCAGATCGCGCCACACACCGGCGACACCGGGCACCTGCGCCTGCCCGCCGAGCCGGCCCTCCGTGCCCACATCGCGGGCCACCCGGGTCACCTGATCGGCGAACGCGGACAGTTGATCAACCATCGTGTTGATGGTGTTCTTCAGCTCCAGGATCTCGCCGCGTGCGTCCACGTCGATCTTCTGGGACAGGTCGCCCTGGGCCACCGCCGTCGTCACCTGGGCGATGTTGCGCACCTGGGAGGTCAGGTTCCCGGCCATCGAGTTGACGGAGTCGGTGAGTTCCTTCCAGGTACCCGAGACGCCGTCCACGCGCGCCTGCCCACCGAGCCGGCCCTCGGTGCCCACGTCCCGGGCCATGCGGGTCACCTGGTCGGCGAACGACGACAGTTGGTCGACCATCGTGTTGACGGTGTTCTTCAACTGAAGCATCTCGCCGGAGACATCGACGGTGACCTTCTGCGACAGATCGCCGTTGGCCACGGCCGTCGTCACCTGGGCGATGTTGCGCACCTGGCCGGTGAGGTTGCGGAATGCAGTGTTGACCGAGTCGGTCAAGTCCTTCCATGTACCGGCCGCGCCCGGCACCTGCGCCTGGCCGCCCAACTCGCCCTCGACACCGATCTCGCGCGCCACGCGCGTGACCTCGGCACCGAACGAGGACAGTTGATCAACCATCCCGTTGACGGTGTTCTTCAGCTCCAGCATCTCGCCGGCCACGTTCACCGTGACCTTCTGGGACAGGTCACCGCTCGCCACCGCGGTCGTCACGGCGGCGATGTCCCGCACCTGGATCGTCAGGTTCCGGAAGACCGTGTTCACCGAGTCGGTGAGGTCCTTCCACGTCCCCGCCGCACCCGGCACGTTCGCCTGCCCGCCGAGCTGCCCCTCGGCACCGACCTCGTTGGCCACCCGCGTGACCTCGTCGGCGAAGGTGCGCAGCGTCTCGGTCATCTGGTTGATCGTCTCGGCGAGCTGGGCGACCTCGCCCCGCGCCGACACGGTCACCTTCTGCGACAGGTCACCGTTGGCGACGGCCGTCGTCACCTGGGCGATCCCGCGCACCTGGGCCGTCAGGTTGCCGGCCATGATGTTGACCGAGTCGGTGAGGTCCTTCCACACCCCGGCCACACCCGGCACCTGCGCCTGGCCGCCCAACTCACCCTCGGTGCCCACCTCGCGGGCGACTCGCGTCACCTCGGAGGAGAACGAGGACAGCTGGTCCACCATCGTGTTGACGGTGTTCTTGAGCTCCAGCATCTCGCCGGCGACATGGACGGTGACCTTGCGTGACAGGTCACCCTTGGCGACCGCCGTGGTCACCAGCGCGATGTCCCGCACCTGGGCCGTCAGCCGGTACGCCATCGTGTTGACGGACTCCGTGAGGTCCTTCCAGGAGCCCGACATGCCACGCACGCGTGCCTGCCCGCCGAGCTTGCCCTCGGTGCCCACCTCGCTGGCCACGCGGGTGACCTCGTCGGTGAACGTGGACAGTTGATCAACCAGATTGTTGACCGTCCGCCCGACCTTCAGGAACTCCCCGCGCAGCGGATGCCCGTTCCCGTCGTCCTGCGCCTGCGTCCGCAACTCCATGCGCGGCGACAGATCACCCTCGGCCACCGCGGAGAGCACCCGTCCGACCTCTGAGACGGGCCGTACGAGGTCGTCCACGAGGGCGTTGGAGGCATCGATGGCCGAGGCCCAGGAACCCTCGCAGGCGCCCGTCTCCAGCCGCTCGGTGAGCTTTCCCTCACGCCCGACCATCCGCCGTACCCGCGACAGCTCACCCGTGAGGTGCAGATTACGGTCGGCCACCTCGTTGAACACGGCGGCGATCTCCGACATCTCGCCGTCGCCGGACACCGTGAGCCGCTTGCGGAAGTTGCCGTCCCGCATGGCGACCAGAGCGGTCAGCAGCCGGTCCAAGGAGGCCGCGTCCACTTCCGTGGTCCCATTGCGCGGTTTGCGCTGGTTCTTCAGGGACTGTCCGCCTTTCGCGCGCGTCTTGGTGGCCCGCGTCGCTGCGCCAGACTCCACTGTGTCCCTCCCGCAGGGGTCGACCGTTGCTGCTACTGCTGTACTGGGTGCTGCTGCTCGGCGTTTCGGTCACTGCCGCGTATCTCTGCCCGGTTCACCGGCCTTCAACAAAGCCTGCTGCCCGCAGTACACAGAAGACACCCGGCCTGCCCGGACCTTCACCAGAATCCTGCCCAGTGTTTCACCCTGCCTGAACCAGGCCATAACAGTTCGGCAGCTTCGCACACGGTCCGCACACCCTGAGGACGGAAACACTGCGGACCGGCATCCGCATGGACGGTGAAGGTAAGTAACCTTGCATGCGGCTGTCCAGCCGCGCCGGTTCCGTCCGGCCTGGGCGGTGGCACGAGCACGAGCGGGCAGGCATCGGAGGGGCACCGCACCATGACCACCGGACTGCATCCTGGAGGAACGCCCCAGGATCCCCCGCCGACCGGGAACCAGCCGTTGCCCCGGCAGGCGCCGATCGGCCATGGGCCCCTGCCCGCCGACAACAGGCCGAGGAGTTCTGTGATCACCGCGCGCGCGGCAGCCAGCTTCGAGCCCGCCGGACGATCGGTCGCCACCGCGCGGTCGTTCGTCCGCGACACCCTGCAGGGCTGGGGCTTCGCCGACATCGTCGACGACGCCGTGGTCCTCACCAGCGAGCTGGTGACCAACGCCGTGGTCCACGCGGGCACAGCCGCGGATGTTCTGTGCCTACGGAGTGACGACGGCGTGCGGATCGAGGTCGCCGACCACTATCCGGAGCGCGAGATCCCCCTCCAGGGGGCCGCGATCACCATGAGCAGCCCGGACCGCGAGGGCGGACGGGGCCTCCAGCTGTGCGCGGCCCTGGCCAGCCGCTGGGGCGTCGACTACACCCCCACGCAGAAGCTGGTCTGGTTCCAACTCGACCTCCCCGCCCGCCCGGTGGGCACCCGCGCGGCCGGCCCGTCCCTCCCGGCCGCCCTC
The DNA here is from genome assembly GCF_016654115.1 of Streptomyces sp. MBT53. GTDB lineage: Bacteria > Actinomycetota > Actinomycetes > Streptomycetales > Streptomycetaceae > Streptomyces. The sequence continues at coordinate 3,193 of NZ_JAEQAZ010000008.1, read as the reverse complement.
CTCCCGCTCGCCGACGGCAGGGTCCGTGTCGCGGTCGTCCAGATCGACCGTACGGGCTCCATCGCGTCCTGGAACGAGGACGCCGAGGAACTCTTCGGCTACGCCCCCGAACAGGTCACCGGCAAGCCCCTGACCGACCTCGCGGCCTGGCCGCACACCCCGGGCACCAGCACCGGCATCGCCGAAGCACTGCGCCTCTCCCGCTGGGAGGGCAGTTACGGCATCCGCGGCGCCGACGGCCGCGTGATCCCGGTGTACGCCTCCCACCTCCGTGTGCGCGACACCGGCGGCGAGCCGTCAACCGTGTGCCTCCTGGTAAGGGACCACGAACGCGCGGTTCTGCAGACCCCGTTGCGCGGCCCCGCCCCCGACGCCGCGTCCACCCCGGACGGCCAGAACACCGATCCCTTCGAGGTGTTCATCGGCTCCCCCGCGCCGGACGACCTCGACGGTCTCCTCCAGCGCACGGTCGAGCGCGCCCGCGACATGCTCGACGGAGACTCCGCCTTCCTCCTCCTCGCGACCGACGACGAAACGGAGTTGGAGGTCCGCGCCTCCACCGGTCTGCCCTCCGCACGCCAACGCTTCGCGCGCGTGCCCGTCGAAGCGGGCCCCGGTCGCTACGGCTCCGCCCGCATGCCGGCCGTCCACGAGGACCTCCAGGCCGTCCCGGGCGCCGTACCGCTCCTCAGCGGCACCGGAATGCGCTCGGTCGTCACGGTCCCCCTGAAGGTGGAGGGCCGCCTCACCGGCTCCCTGGGAGTCGCGGCCGAAGGCCCCAACAAGTACTCGAACGAAGAAGCCCTCCGCCTCCAATTCGCCGCCGACCGCATCGCGTTGGCGGTCGAGTCGGCCCGCCTGGGCGAACTCGAGCGCCTGCGCCGCGGCTCGCTCAGCTTCCTGGTGGAGGCCTCCGACCTCCTCGCCGGCACCCTGGACCGCGACCAGACCCTGGCCCTGATGGCCCAGATGACGGTCCCGACCCTCGCCACCTGGTGCGCGGTCTACACGATCGCCGACCAGGCCTCCGACCCGTACCTCTCGTACGTCTTGCACGAGGACGAGGAACTCATCGACGGCATCAAGTCGTTGCTCTCGAAGATCGCCCCTCCGGACCCGGTACCCACCCCCGGCGCCCGCGTCTGGGCCGCCCCCGCCGAAGCCGCCCACCAGGCGGCTCTGCGCACCTCCATGCGCAGCCTCGGCCTCGGCGAACCGACCCGCCGCGTCAGCTCGGGCATCGGCCCAACCCTCGCTACGGCGTCCGCAGTTGGCGGCGAAACAGTCGTCCTCCCCTTGGTCGCCCGCAACCGCGTCATCGGCATGCTGACCCTCGGCAAGCCCACCGACGAACACTTCCGCCAGGAAATCCTGGAACTGGCCGAGGACTTGAGCCGCCGAGCCGCCCTCGCCCTCGACAACGCCCGCCTGTACTCGGAGCGCACGGCCATCAGCCAGTCCCTCCAGCGCAGCCTCCTGCCCCCCGACCTCCCGCACATCGAGGGCGTGGAGGTCGAAGTCATCTACCGCGCGGCCGGCGAAGGCAACGAAGTGGGCGGCGACTTCTACGACTTGTTCCCCATCCGCGACGGCGTCTACGGCTTCGCCATCGGCGACGTCTGCGGCACAGGACCCGAGGCAGCCGCGGTCACCGGCCTGGCCCGCCACGCCCTCCGCCTGCTCGCCAGAGAGGGTTTCGGCGGCCCCGCGGTCCTGGAGCGCCTCAACTCCGCGATCCTCGACGAGGGCGCCCGCAGCCGCTTCCTGACCCTCCTCTACGGCGAGTTGTGGCCCCAGGAGGACGGCAGCGCCAAGCTGAAGGTGGTCTGCGCCGGCCACCCCCTCCCGCTCCGCCTGCGCCAGGACGGCACGGTCGAACCGGCCGCCGAACCGCAGCCCCTCCTCGGCGTCATGGACGACCTGGAGCTCTACGAGCAGACGGTCACCCTCGACCCCGGCGACGTCCTCCTCTGCGTCACGGACGGCGTCACGGAACGCCGCGAAGGCACCCGCATGCTGGGCGACGACGGCCTCACCGACGTCCTCACCACCTGCACGGGCCTGACGGCCGGCGCGGTCGCGGCCCGCATCATGCGCGCGGTCGAACGCTTCGCGTCGGACGCCCCGTCCGACGACATGGCCATCCTCGCCATGCGGGTCCCGGGCCTCCAGAAGGACTGACACCCCAACACGCAAAAGGCCCCGCCCAATTGGGCGGGGCCTTTCAGTTACTGGAGCCCTCTAACGGAATCGAACCGTTGACCTTCTCCTTACCATGGAGACGCTCTACCGACTGAGCTAAGAGGGCCTGTCGCTTTCCCGAGGTTTCCCTCGCGGCGACGAAAAGAATCATACCCCGAACAGGCCCGTGTGCCCAACCACCGCAGCCCGACCCCGACTCGGTCAGAATGCGGGCTGCAACAGTCCCCCGAGCGCGTTGCACGCGGACACGATCCGCTGCATCTCCCGCTTGGTCAACGAGGCGTCGACCGGTAGCGCGAGCGTCTCGTCCGCGGCCCGCTCGGTCTCGGGCAGCGCCACGCACCGACGGAATTCCGGCAGCCGATGCACAGGCGTCTTCACCGGCACCCGGCACTCAACTCCCCTGCCCCGCACGGCCCGAGCGAAGGCGTCACGATCCGGCCGCCCGTTCCCCGGCACCCGCACGACGTACTGCTGGTAGGTGTGCCCGTCCCCACCATCGGGCGTCCGCACCCCACGCAGCTTCGCATCAAGATAGGAAGCCCGCTCCCGCCGCTGAGCCACCTCGTCGTACGGCGCCTCGGACTCCCCCTGCTGCAACACCAGCAGCCCATGCCGCTGCCCGACCCCGAGCAACCGCGCGACATCAGCGGACCGACCGAATCGATGTACGACAACTATCGCCGCGGTACGCGGAGTTACGGCCGCTTCGACAGCGGACGCGTCGAGGCAGTAGGTCACCGGATCTATGTCGGCGAACACCGGCAGCCCACCCGCGAGAGTGACGGCCTCAGCGACTTCCACGTTCCCGAACGCCGGCACGACGACCTCGTCACCGAGTCCGACGCCTGCGGCCCTGAGCATTGCAGCAGTACCCATGCTCGGATGGTGATTGTGCAATGTGAACTTCAAGTGACGCCCAACAAAAAAGGGTTGGACCCCGAACCGAAGTTCAGGGTCCAACCCTTATCAATATTTGTTCGGCGGCGTC